>NC_014148.1:4245000-4845000 GCF_000092105.1 Planctopirus limnophila DSM 3776
GAACTTCCACACGCAGCAGTTGTGAGAGTGTCGAGGCTGTGACCGTGATGGGATGAAAGGTCGCTTCGTAACTGGCTGTTCCTTCGGCTGTTTGCCACAACTGACCCGATAGTGACTGATTAACCCCCGCCCAACTGGCAGAGTGCATTTGTCGCAAAGTCAGGCGAGCGGCTGTCTCTGCAGCATCTTCCGCATGTCGGTTCCCAATCGAGTTATTCGTCACACGGGTCGAGATCGCCTGGGTTTCCAGAAAAGCCAATGTCACTGCACAAGTTAACCCCAGCGCAACGACCACCATCAAAAGTGCGGCCCCCTTGCGGGCATGCTGAATGCCCGGCACCTCCCCATGACGGCCCATCGATCGAAGAATTTGTCTCACTCTCATCGGGTTAACTCCCTTCATGAAGCCAACTTTTGAGAGCAGAACCCACAAACAAATTCACTCCCTGACTTCCCGACAACAGTCCGGTCGAGGCACTGTTCGCGCCCCCAGATGCCAGCGAAACCGCGGAGGACGCATGCGGATCCATCGCGATCTGCCACGAGATGTGGCTGACACGTTGACCCGCTGAGTTGGAACAGAACCCTCCATACCACGGAAGTTCTTTCCAGGCCTGACTCCCTCGCACTGCCGACGCCAGTTCATTGGGCGAGGGAGATTGCCGAAGTTGAAAGCGAATCGCTCCACGAAAAGAGGGTGCACTCGGATTGCCAGTCGACTCCAAAGGAGTGATGGCCAGCCGAGTGATGATCGGCAGCCTTCGCGCAGCGGGTGACAGGACAGCTTCACGAATAGTGGCTGCAAAGTTGGCAGCATCAAATGACACTGTCTGAGAATCCTCAGGGAACGTAACTTCCACCAACCGGCGGGCAGTGGTTTGTAAAGGAGAGCTTTCCGACTGGGATTCGAGGACTGGAGCGGGAGCCGCATCCCAGGTGTAGACCACCAGTTCACTCAACAGCGGTGTTCGATTGGGAAAGTCGCCCCCCGCCAGATTGCCATTCGCACCACCACTCCACAGGATCAGCAGATCGCCTGAAGAGTCTGTGGATAGTCCCGCTGTACCCCATTGCTCGATCACAAACATTCCAGGCTGTCGCACGCCCGATGAATCGCGATAGGTGGCGGCTTGCCGAATCATCCAGTTTAAACGCTGATGGAAGGCATCGGATTCGTGCCTTGCCCTTTCCATCGATTCGCTGAACGTCCAAGCCGTATGGACTGCCAGCGAAAGTGATCCAATCACAGCACTGAGCAGTGAAAAAATCATCATCGAAACCAGCAGTTCGGGAAGAGTGAAACCTCCAAAACGACGGACTCGCTGAGTAGAGAACGAACGGGTTCCCGGAAGCCAGCCACAATTTCCTAGCGCAGTGAGATCAGGGGGCGGGAGGAACATAAGCCATGATCCTCACACTTTGAGTTATGATTGGGGCGTTCGCTAAACTTTGTGGCAAAGGCCCGCTTTGCGTCGTGCCAGTTTCTGAGATGGCGAGTGGTGCCGTCAGTTCTCGCACACGAACTGTCACCCGGCGGAAGCCTGTCTCGCTGGTTGCCACTGGCCACGTCGAACCTGTCCCCTGTTGGACTCGTTCAACAAAGACTTCCTGCACAAAACGGTTCATTGCTGGAAGATCTGGCGATGAAGAGCCGTTATCGATGAATGTCGCCGATGGATTCAGTGCCAAATGACCTAAGAGTCGTCCATGTCGATCTGCCGGCGGCGACTGAACATAACCGGCATAGTCGTCAAGATCGTTGAATTCCAGACGACTGGGCACAGTTCCCATCGTTCGAACGGTGGGCCGGGAGTCGGCCAGAAGAGGGAACCTCGCGAGCGAGATTTCATCCATCAGTTGTTGACAGATGCCTCGAGCGACAGTGGTCGAGATGGCACTGGAAGAGGCTTGCCCCAGTCCGTACACCACCTGCACAAGTGCTGCACAAGCCATCGTCGTGACAGTGACAGAGACGAGGGCTTCCATCAGTGAGAAGCCGTTTCGTGGGGTCATCTGAAGCTTGAGTGATGGGGGTTTGACTGAATCCATAGTTAGCGACTGCGTGAAAATGATGGATCTGCAGGATGATGGCAGGCCGTCGGTAATGACGTTTGGACATCATGAAAACGGAGAACGCGGCAAGGTCCCCTCGAAGCTCCTAGCTCCTCCTTGCCGCGTTCTTTCGTAGTCGGTTATCGCCTCGTCAGCTCGTTGATTGCTGCGGCGTTGTTTGCATGTGGGAAACATAGGACATGGTTGGCGTGTGTCAAAAAAATTTGCAAATCGACTCAGGAATCCAGAAGTTGCGACATCACGACGCCTTGAATTTGGGGAAGCCATTTAATGGTTGATCAAAGACGTAAGTCGCGATTTCGTTGTGTTGTTGTTCGTTGAGCGAACACTTCGAGTCGCGCAGGAAACTGAGTTAAGCCTGCGGAGTTATGCCAGAGGAATTGCCTGCGTTAAGGGGTTCAGTTGTAGTGCTCGATGCGATTGCGCTGCGTGGATAAGGTCAACAGGCGAGTGATTTTGCGAGTGTGGTCTGGCGACGCCCCGATGTGCGTGCTGTAATGGAAGACCGCGTCGATCGATTGGCCGATCTGGATGAACTCTCTCAAGACAAGAGACGTATTTTGAGTAATGCTGCCCCCGGGCCATTTGAACGTGCTTTTGCGAACCGAGATCTGTTTCGAGGTGCGGCTCGATCCGGTTTATTCTGGTCACTCGCATCGGCTGTACTCACGCTCCTGCTGGTCGCTGTGGCAGGATTAATCCTTGGCTTGTGCATTCATCACGGAAAGCTGTTTCTGGAACTCGATGGCCCGGCTGCCAAACAACTGGAAAAGCTGGCTGGTGAGCGGCTGATTCCCCCCGAATTCAAGGCCATCTCAGAGCTGCCCCCTTTCGATATGACGCTCAATCCCTCGGCCTCTCCTCCGCCACTGATTCCGATTATTCGTGATGACACCGGAATTCTGCCCACCGTCTGGAATCGTCGAAACTATTGGTATGGCCCGGCTCTGGCCTGGTGCTACCAGTCGATCATGACCCTTCAATCGACAGTCCCGGCGCTGGTGACATTGTTGCTGAGTGGTGCTGTCCTGACTCTGCTGCGGATGGGTTGTATCGGACAAGTGAAACTCAGTGCCCGCAAAGCCGCTCTCGAAATGAGTGCTCAGATGCGGAGGAATATCTACCGCGCTAACCTGCGATTGGGCGTCGAGGATATCGAAGGCCACACAACACAAAGGGCTCGTCGGATCTTCGTCCAGGAAATTGAAAGCCTGCAGAATCTGCTGTTCGAGTACATCGATCGAACCTTGCGACTGCCGGTAGAGATCGTGGTCATGCTGGCCGCATTGCTGCTGATCAATCCACTCTTGACGATTGAATGGTTACCACCTTTGGCATTGTGCTGGTATCTGCTTTCACAGGGTAATGCTCGTGCCCAATCCGCCAGGCGACTGGCGGCGGATCGTGGAAATCATGAGCTGCAGGTGATGGCCGATGGTCTCAATCGTTCTCAACTCATTCGCAGTTACGGGCTCGAACAGACTGAGCAGGAAGCATTTCTCAACCATCTGGATCGATACACTCAGAATATGAAACTGAAGGCCCGCGTTCAGGATGACGCACTGTGGCTGAGGATTTTCGTCTATATGGCGGTTGTCGCAGTGATGGTCTTCCTGCTGTTCATTACGTTGGTACAACTGGCCATCGACTCCCCATTACTTTCCTTGGCAGATGTGCTGGTCTTCCTCTCGGCAGCAGCGGCACTCATGTATGCCGCGCGGGAGCTTGCCCGCGTCCCGGGGATTCGTCGACAGGCGGCGGAGATCTCGACGCATATCTTTCAGTACCTGGATCAGATTCCTCAGGTCAGCCAGGCTGTGGGTGCCAGATTCCTGAATCCGCTGAGCAAGCGGCTGCAAATCGATCAGGCGACCTATAAAGTTCCGAATTCCGATCAGGAACTTCTCGATAAGCTCGATCTGATTATCGATGCCAATCACAAGTATGCCCTCGTGGGAATTGACGAGCTGGATGCCCGGGCTGTGGCCATGGCCATTCCTCGATTCATTGAATTGAAATCCGGGCGAGTGCTGATTGATGGTGAAGATGTCGCCTGGGCGACTTTGGAATCTTTGCGTTCAGAAATCATTTTTGTGACTTCGAACGCAGCGGTCTTCCCGGGCACGATCCTGGATAACATTGCCGCCGGTGGAGAATTCACACTCCAGCAATGCACAGATGCCGCCAAAGAAGCTCACGCTCATCAGTTCATCGTCGGGTTGATGAACGGTTATGAAACAGTGCTTGATCCGCGCGATCATCAACTCAGCGAAGGCCAGATCTTTCAACTGGCTCTGGCGCGAGCACTGGTTCGACGCCCGGCATTGTTGATTATCGAAGAACCTGAAGCCGCTCTCGATGACGATACGAAAGCCTTGCTTGATGATACGTACGACCGGATCACCTCCGGGCGAACCGTGATCTTTCTGCCTCAGCGGCTGGCCACACTGAAGCGAGTCGATGAGATTATCGTGCTGGGGCAAGGCCGCGTCGCTGCTCAGGGCCCGCATAGCGTGCTGGTCAAAGAATCGCCGATTTACCGCCATTGGGAGTACCTGCGGTTCAACGAATTCCGTCATCTGAGTGACTCCGGCCGATAAGTGAACCCGAAAGCCAGGTGAACCAGGGTACTGAAACATCTTCGCCCATGGTGCGCACCGAGTGGATTTGTCATAGTTCCAACAGGCCGATTTCGTCGCGATGAACCTATAAGTCTTCAGGATCAAAATGTCTGCGCGCCATTCAACCGGGATTCCAGAACTTGATCAGCTGCTGGGTGGTGGCCTGATTCCGGGAACATTGACAGTCATTCTCGGTGCGACCGGGATTGGCAAAACCCAACTGGGAATTCAGTTCGCAGATGCAGGAATTCATCAGGAAGGAGCACCCGGCTGTATAGCTGATCTCACCACGCGCGGCGACTCCCAGAATCATCTGGCTTATGCAGCCCGCATGCGTGACTGGCAACTCAAAACGACTGACAGTGCTGAAGAAAATGGATCAAGTGAGAACTTGCTCTACGGGGAGAAGGTCTTTGAGAACCTGGAAGATCGTGCCCAGTATTTGAATCTGCTGGAGATGACGGGTCGCCGGGTGACTCGTGAATCGACCACGGCAGAAGAATGGCAGGATTGGAAAGCCGAGTGGAATCATCGTCTGGAGAGGGCCATTGCCTTTTTCTATCGCAATTTTGTGGGTGGCACCCGCCGTTGTGTGATTGACGGTATCGAGCCAGCGGCCCGGTCGGCAGATTCCCAGCAGTTCGAGATGTTCTCCTACATCTATCATCAGGTATTACGCAAAGATCATGACTGGCTGGCCCGCGACCTGTTCCGCATCCGCTATCGAGAGCTGGAACCATTGGTGATGCAGCATGCTTACGAGAAAAGCCAGATCTCATGTCTCCTGCTGGCAACGTCGCACGAAGTGATGCTGGAAGATCTGATTCGTCGTCCAATTGCGACTGGCGATGAACTCTCGAACGCGAATACGATTATCCTCATGGGGAAGATCCACGAAGGAACCCGCATGTCGCGAGCGCTCTATGTGGCCAAGCATCGCGGCAGTCCTTGTGAAGAATCGATTGTGCCTTACACGATTACTGAGTCAGGCCTGAAGCTGCATCCCTCAAGCTGATGATCTCAGTGACAATGTCTGAAACATGACGATGTCGTATTCGTGACTTCGCCATGATGGGTTATTCCGAACGCTGAAGCCTTTGCAGATAAGTGGCGAGTGCTTCTTGCCAACTCGGCAGCGCTCCATAGCTTTGATGAAAGCGAGAAGTATCGAGCACGCTGTAACCTGGCCGGTGGGCCGGGGCATTGAACTCGGCTGTCGTGATCGGAATGACTTCGGTCGTGAGGCCTTGGAGTGAAAAGATCTCACGCGCCAGTTGAGCCCAGGTCGTACTCCCGGTGTTGGTGATATGCCAGATGCGTGACGTGAGATTGGTCTTGGGGTTGAAGGCATCGGGATCGACCAGAAGTGAACGAATGGCTTGCGCGACGTCTTGAGCCGATGAAGGCGTACACCACTGGTCATCGACCACTTTGAGCACAGGCCTTTGCTGAGCCAGTCTGAGCATGGTCTGAACGAAGTTTCCCTTGCCCTTTGCTGGGCGCTGCCCATAGAGGCCACAGGTGCGCACCACAACACTGTGCGGGCAGGCTTCGAGAGTGGCCTGTTCGCCAGCCAGTTTGCTGCGTGCGTAAACCGAAACGGGCTGCGGTTGATCAGTTTCCCGCCACGGCCTCGCATGAGCCCGATCGATGGTCTGGCCAAACACATGATCGGTGCTGATATAAACCAGCTTGGCACGATTTGCAGCGCACCATCTGCCGATATGGCCCGCACCGGTCGCGTTGATGGAAAACGTGTTTTCGCTCGTCGATTCAGCCACATCGACCTGAGTCTGAGCAGCACAGTTGATCACAATCTGCGGATGAATCCCCGAGAGCACCGCATCGACCTGGGCAGCGTTGGTCACATCAAGATCTTCTCTTCCCAGGATCGAAAGCGATCTGCCTGAGTCGGGTGCCAGGAGACACTGAAGTTCGAAAGCCAGTTGACCCTGGCCACCTAAAATCGCGACAGATTCCACCATGGGTACAAAAACTTTCAACAGAGATCCAACAATTCTCTCGGGAGATAAAGCCATCGATAACGTGAGGAAGGCATGACTTCGCTCGGCACATCAAGAATTCATCACGCGGTAGAAATCATCATGGGCAACCAAGCAAATCGCTCCTGTTGGCGATAATATCAGGTGGTTCGTTTCACCAGAATGTGAATCCTTTGCAGAGCAAAAACTCCAGGCAATGGGTTCAGCCTGCAAGATCGTTCCCTGCGGTTGCCCTGATCGTTCCGCCTGTCCCCATGAGCAGTCAGCAAGGTTGCCTATGTCGCTGAATGACCGCCCCGATGACGCGTCACAAGAAAAGCCCACAGGTTTTGGAACAGGCCATGGTTTTCGGCCCGTCGTGCCCCAAGAAATCTCACAACGTACGGTTCAAACGCGCGACGAATATCTGGCGGCTCTGGAAAATGGGGAACGCTGGATTGAGATCGAGGAAGGAACGTTCTTACGTCAGGACCCTCCCGACGAAATGCACGGCAACATCATTCGTAACCTGACAACCGCCCTGGGCCCTTCTCTGAAAAGTGACGCCAGGTCGATTCCCTGTTTTGAACTGCCACTCCTGCTCGATGAAGAGCGATTGACCATTCGCATCCCCGCGATCAGTTTTTATCCACCGGCAACAGGATTTGCCGTGATGGATGAGCTGATGACCACAGAGATTCCAGTCCTCGTTGTGGAAATTGCATCATCGAGACTTCGCCGGGATTCGATGTCGGCTCGGGTGAAAGGCTATCTGCAAAAAGGAGTTCAAGGCGTCTGGGTCATCGATCCTGTGACCAGGCATGTGCATCAGTTTTCGGAGGGGCTCCCTCCGAAAATGATCAAAGAGACCGAAACGATGCATGGCTACCCTTACTTTGCAGACCTGCATCTGCTGGTGATGGATCTCTTTGCTGATCCAGTCTGGCTGAGAAGTTCAGGGAACTGATGGCACTGACACCCGGCACGCACGTTTTACCTGATCGATAAACTTCAGCAAGTGGGCATGGCCGGTACGACTGTTCCTATACCTACATCAGGCAGGATGTGCGACTCCTCGTCATGTTGTTGCTTTCGCGGTCAAAATTGCCGCTTTTTGGAAATCGATTCGATCGATGAATCTAAAGAAGTCGCAGGCATGAGCCGGGTCTTTATTTAACCCGCGTTCCCCCTTGCGGCTTGGAATAGCACGGATGGCGTATGTTGCGAGAGCCAGGCAAGGCATCAGCCAGCCTGAACATCTCGACATTGTTGATCCTTGCTCCGCCCTGCCCAAGGGTCTCATGGAAGGTGAGCAACATGCTGAGCTGGAATTGGCGTACAGGTGGCTGGCGAACACGGAACTGGTCAGTTCTCTGCGCTGGAACTTTGCTGGCAACCACAGGCTGCTGCTCGATTTCTGTCGGGCCTAAGGTTTGCAATACACCGGCCTGTGACAGCACCTTGCCTTCCGGTTCATCGGCTTCCTGCAACAGTGATGGAGTCGTCGCTCCCACGTGGCAATCGCCTTTGCCCGATGTCAACATGCAGCCACTGCCTCCCGATGCGAACTTATCTCCATCGCCCTGGCAAGGCGGGCACACACCACCTTCACCCGAGATGTTGCGTGAAGAACCTGCCAATACGCCCACTCCTCTTCCCCCTGTCAAAGATGATGTCCCACCTTTGCCGGGAGTTGGGGCCAAATCGAAAGTGCAGCCGGAAGCTGATCCTTCAGCACCCAAAAAACTCCTTGATCAGGCCAAAGACTGGTTACCGACATGGCCTAAACCCAAACCGATTCCTGAACCAACTTCGACCACACAGAAACGATCATGGAAGGATCGATTCCTTCCGTATCGATCATCTCCGCCATCCACGGTGGCAAGCGCTGGGGAATCTCGCGTAGCGAAGACGACTGATCGCAGGACCGAGGAAGTGATTGAGCAAGTGACAGGGGACGCACTGGAAAACTTCCAGGGAGATCTGGGCCTGGCCGAGAGCACAATTCTGACAACTTCGCAGTCTGTCGCTTTGACAAAAGGGAGCGTGGATTCAGAACGGTACGAATCTGCACAGCTTTCGAATGATGGGCCTTTAATGATTCCTGGCCCGGTGGAACTTCCAGCCGCCTTGCGAACCAACCCACTCATGCCTTTGAGCGTCGAGCCCGCGCCAACAACAGAGCTGTCGATTCAACTGGGTGAGATTGAATGTGTTGAAGAGATCGCGTCGCCCAACCACAATCCGCAGACACCGTCTGTCGCACAGATTCAGCCCGTCGGGCAGGTTCAGACTGTCAATCAAGCTCGGGCAACTGAAGAAGCCATGCCTCCGCTGCCTCACTTGCCTTCTTTGGAGATACCAGCGGCGCTTCCGATTCTCAGAGACTCCTCTGTGAGCCAAAGTCTGGATACGGGAGCATTCAAACAACCTGCGGGCGAAACCCCTGCTCCGCTTCCAAAAGTGATGCCGATGATGCCAGGAAGTGCTCGTCCGCTACCCGCAATTGTACCAGCAGCCACTCCGACCTCGATGGAACCTAGGGTCGCTGCCTGGCCTCCACTCCCTGTCAACATTCAACCCCACGTCCCTCGCTAAGCGAACTGGTTCGCTCTAGAGGTACACTGGTTGACGCCTTATCGACGTTGCCACAGGCCCCGATGGATCACCCAGCCATCCTGCCTTTTGCGGCGTTCAAAGCTGGTGTGATAATCGTCATCATGCTCCGCCTCATTCTCAGGTGCTGGCGGAAGCGCGACAAACAGCGGATGATTGTCCATCAAACCTTTGATGACCACAAAGTAGTCTTCCACATCAGTCCATGAGTGGACATGACCCCCGGGCATCACAATGCGGGCCAGAAGATCGACAAACTGATCGTTGAACAAACGCCTGCGCATATGCTTTTTCTTCCACCAGGGATCGGGGAAGTAGACATGTGCAGCGGTGACAGAAGCTTCGGGAAGCTTTTTCGAGAGCACTTCGCGAGCATCTCCCCCCACAATGCGGGCATTGGGTTGTTTACGCCTGACCAGGCGTCTGGCAGCTCTCCGCGCTTCTTTGAAATCGATTTCGAGACCAAGAAAGTTTGTGTCGGGCCTGGTGGTTGAGGCTTTGAACATGAACATGCCGCGACCACAGCCAATATCGACTTCGAGCGGGGCCGGCGTGGTGAAAAACGTCTGCGGGTCAATGGCTGGGCCAACATCTTCCACGGTCTGAAACCAGGGGCTTAAATCTTCGGCTGGCTGCCGACGGCGAGGTTCAGGGACGACCGGGCCATCAAAGATCACATCGTCAACATTCATAACGTGGGCATACTATCCACAAGCGTGGAATGAAAAGAGAACTTGAGAATCGACAATACATGGATGTGTATTGCAGAGATCAATGCTTCGAATGGATGCAAACACTTTCGTTATCTGGTGATCGCCGGATCAGCATGGGCGGCAGGCACGATGAGAAATCCCTCTTTTGTCTTGCCAGCCATTTGTCTTGTCAGCCGCTGTGATGAATTCCGCTGTGATGAATTCCGTGGAAGCACTGCATCCCGGTAAACGCTGACAATCCACGAACCATCAGACCAGCGATTCGCTGGCATCGCTGGTGGATTTGGCCGGATCCTTCTCAATGGGGACACCAATCATCTGGCCACTGTAGACCATCTTCTGGCCCACAAAGCCCTGAAAATCAAATTCGGCCCGCTTGCCAGTTCTCAGTCGAGTCAGCTTCGCCATAATCAGAAGGCGATCTCCGGGCACGACTGGCGCACGGAAACGAACTTCGTTCATACCACCAAAGCCCAGGAAATCACCATCCAGCAGACGGTATTTTCGGGCATAAAAGCCAGCCAATTGGGCCGCACATTCGCAAAGAATCACTCCGGGCATCAGGGGGAAGCCAGGCATGTGGCCGCGCACCCAGAACTCCTGGTCAGTCACTTGCTTGTAGCCGATGATGCCGTGCCCCTCAGTATCGACATACAGAATGGACGTGAGCTGCTCCATTTCGAACCGCTGGGGGTTAATCTCCCGAATCTGTTCGAGGGTAAAAATGGGGCGGTCGAAATCAACCAGGTCCATGCTGTAGATGGATGGTGCGGGCATCGCGAAACTCACTATCCGTTGAAAATCTGCCAGAATTAATCCAGTTCCCTTCCTTGCGAAGAGATCTGGACTAAAGAAATTACTCGATCGACTAAGCCATAATGTCCAGAATCTGACGGGGATTCGTCAAGAGTCGGTCAGGTTTCTTCGCGGGATCTCGAAAATCTTCGTTGGAAGCGATCAATCCTGACTTTTCTACAGCGTACAGAATTGTCTTGAAATGACAGGTTTTCGCGGCCGCCAGAACTGGCATACGGGAGCTGATCATGGCGACACGATCCGACTCAAGTCCATGGGATTGCAGGCTTTTCGCGAATTTCTCCCAGAAACCCGGAGCTGTAGCCCGCATGCCCGTTTGCCAGGAAAGCTGTCCCCAGTTTTCTTTGAGGGTGGCAATGGATGCTGACTTCCTCAACATGCCCAGAGTCACTTGATCGACAGTAAAAGGTTGTCCATCTCCTGCCAGAGTCTGAGAAATCGGTGACAGTTCGAAGGCCCGGGCGATATCTTCCGTCACTTCCCAGCCCTGTAAAGACGCTTGAAAGAACCAGGCAATTTTCAAACTCAGTTCATCCAGATCGCCATAGATCGATTCGTCGTAGCTGTAACTCTTCTGTTCGAGCTTCCCCAGGACTTTTCGCCAGTAACTGGCCATATTCGGGTCCGGTGTTTCCCCCTTTTTGACTTTGGCCTGCAGTTTCGAGTCTTCGACAATCTTCTGATAGATCTGCCAGAGATACTCCCATGGCGCGCCAGGTTTGCGCGTCATGCTGTTCCACATATTGAACTCTTTGAGCGTTTTATCGAGGGCGATCTCCATACGCAGCATTTGCGGCACAATGGGTTCCAACTGGCCATCGGCAATCCGGATCAGCGTCCCATAAGGATCCCATGCAAGGAGCTTAACCCCCACCAGAGGCTTGATCGCAGGCGTCGCTTTGATCTCCTCGATTTTGGGAGGAGCCGGCCACCTTCGCGACGGATCATCGAGCATCTGCATGTACTGAAGCAGCGATTTCGCCATATTCAACCGAAAAAACTGAATGAAGAGTGTCTTGTCACGATCGTCGAGAGGGGTCTCATAAAAGCTGACATCGATCGAGATCTCAGAAACTGCAAGCGTTGTGATTCACCGAGAAATGCTATTTCCCGAGCCAGCGAACTTTGTAGACCCCCAGCTTACCTAATGGAATCTGAGTGATGCCCACCGGGGGTTGCGCTTCGATACGGATCGATTCCTGACCAGCTTCAGTCATCGTGATGGAAACAGGCTGGGTGAACAGACCCATCGAGTGGCTCCACCAATGTTCGTCACTCGCTTGCACGAACAAAGTTTCCAGTTGCTGGCCCTCCCGCCGAAAACTGACACATTTCATGTGCTGATAATCACCCAGAACGGGATGCTTGCGAAATGACTTTGTGTTCCGGTCGAAAAGATAGACATGATCGTGAGTTGTAATACTCAGATCCCGGGAATCGGGAACAGGTTGCAGATCATGCCCCCCTTCATCGGGAAGCGGATTGGTTTCATCGAGACGCAGTGAACATTTGCCATCGCCATCAGTCGTTAACTCGTAGCAATTCAATTCGCGAAAACCGACGGCATAAAGCCTCTGCCGCTGATGATCCCAGACCACGCCATGTGCCGAATACAGCGGGGTCTCAGCCAGCGGCTCATCCCCTTTCGCCAGATCGAAAACCACCAGTTTATTACCAGCTTTGGCGGTACTGGCCGCCACTACCACTCGATTGCTTGGCAAGGGTTCAATCGAATGGGCATTCGCGACCGTGGCTGACCACAGGACAGTCCCTGTGGGAACTTGAGGCGTCGCCACCCTTTGAATCAAGGCACAGCCACCACCCGACGAAGTGACCAGCAACTGCTTCCCGCCATCCACCAGCTTGATTTCATCCGTTGTGCCAAACTGCTTCTGCCGCACAACTGGCAACTCCTCGCGACCACTCGCTTTCCAACTCCAGAGTGGGGGAGGAAGTGCCGACTGAGCTTCATCGACAGAAACCTTGTTCAGATCGAACAGGGCGATTTCCGCAAAACCGGCTGTGAAGATCTGCCGAATTGGATTTTCCGCAGCGGGCTGATCATTGGCCGACAGGCTTTCAAAAAAACCACAAAAACCTACCACAAAACAAGTTACAAAAAACAAACAGGTCATCCCCTGGAATCGAAACTCAGATTTCATGATGATCCTTACCGACACGACAACATCCGGCCCAGACAAAAGCCAAAGGGCGTTTGATCGACTTGTCTCGTCGAGTCCTGCCTCAGACAATTTGTGCTTTAAGTCCTGAAATGAAAAGTATTTATGAAGGATCTAACTTCACAAAAACACCCGCAGTCCCTATCTTAGCGTAAAAAGACCTGCGGATGGACTGGAAATCTCTGGGAACGCAGAAAGGTCCACAACAGGAAGGTCCGCAAAGGGACAGGGGCGCTTCAATTCACTGGCACGCATAGACTGTCTGTTTTACCCAGGTTACAGCGATGCCAGTTTCCGAGACGTCGAAATGCCGAACATGTCTTCCTCTAGTTGTTTAAGTAAGCTAAGACAGTGTTATCCAACCGGCCGCGTCGCCAGTCATCAACACTTCGTGATGGGAAGATCTTTTAGAGATTTGACCAACAGGAAATTCGGGCATGAGCAGTAATTTCTTCGACCGTCGCGACCCTTGGGGCCACGGATACGGAGTTTACATTTTTCTGCTGATGCTGTTTCTGATTCCACCAGCCTTGTGGGGTCTCAAACAGACAAACCTGCAGAATGACGTCGAAAACTGGCTCCCTTCTGACGACCCACAACTGAAGATCCTTAAGTGGGCTCATTCACGTTTCCCAGTCGAAGATCGCATCTTCATCACCTGGGATTCGAGTTCCCTCAGCGATCCTCGCATTGCACGCCTCGCCCAAAAACTCGAGGGGGTGGCTGATGCCGAAGGGATTCGTCGTGATGGCATGAGCTGCATCTCCCGGGTTGTCCAGCCCGGAACAGTCTTGCGATCCATGATTGAAAACGGGGTCGAATTTCATGAAGCCGTTCGCAGGCTCGAAGGCACGATCATCGGTGCCGGGCCACTCAAGCTGCGGCTGACACCCGAAGGCCGCAATCGCTTGCGGACAACGGAACGTCAGCTCGCCGAAGCGATTCGCGAAAAATTCCACATTGACGTGACGATCCAGCCTGCGATGTCGGATGCGGTTTCAGCAGCGACGTTAGCTTCTGTTTCCGTCGAAGCTTCCACACCTTCACAGGTGACCATGGCCAAAGCGGAAGCTGTGGATCAGGAAGCGGCCAACGTCCTCGCGACAGCCGTTGATGTAGACGGAACCGAACCAGCCACAACTCCGACGATTCTTTCACCGCAAGGTGAACTTCTGGAAGATGCCTCTCACGCCCACGATTTACAAATCTCCTGGAATGGTCTGCGACTCGGTCATCCACAAACCATCGAAATTGCCGAGTGGCTCACCAGCCTCCAGAGTAAGCCCACGCGACCCAATGAAGTGGTTCACCCCCTCGTTGAGCAGGCGTTCTTCATTCCAGGTTCTCCCGTCGCTCTGGCTGTGAGTCTTTCCGAAGCCGGCACAGCCGATCGTAAAGGGACACTTGCTGCCATTCGGCAAGCGGTCCTTTCTTCAGGTGTTCGCGAAGAGGAAATGCATATCGGCGGCTCGGCTGTCGTGGGGACAGAACTCAATGGCGCTGTCTCCCGCGCTGCCTGGGATGAGTCTCAGCCGTGGCGATTCCCGCATCGAAAATCAGTTCTGCTGTTTTCCGCTCTGGTAGGAACAGCCCTCGCGTTTGTCATGCTCAAACGCGTCAGTCAGACGCTGATTGTCCTGTTTGTGTCGATGTACGTTCCCTTTCTGACGACTGCCATTGTTCCTGTTACTGGTGGCAGCATGAACATGGTGCTGGTCGTCATGCCATCTCTGCTGATGGTCCTGACACTTTCCGGTGCGATCCATATTGTCAATTACTACAACAAGTGCGCAGAAACCAATCCTTCGCTCGCACTTTCCGAAGCCTTTCGACATGCCGCCATGCCCTGCTTTTTAGCAGCTCTGACAACCGCCATTGGCCTGTTATCCCTCGTGACCAGTCCACTCTCTCCCGTGCGGGATTTTGGCATCTATTCTGCAATTGGGATGGTCGTTTCACTCGGCATGATTGTCTACGGCGTACCATCGCTGTTACAGCTCTGGCCCGATAAGGTGGCTCCCACAGCCGAGACAAACTCGAATGCCTGGCGCTGGCTGGGCAACAAGCTCGCCACGGGTACCAACCTTCAGTTAGCTGCCTGTCTCGCACTGAGTTTAGTCGCAAGTTACGGCCTCATTTTCTTCCGGACCGAAACCAAGGTCATTCGTTACTTCCCAGAGTCATCACGTGTCGTACAGGACTATCGCGCGATTGAAAATCATTTGGCGGGGATCACGCCGGTCGAAGTGATTGTTCGCTTCGATGATGCCGCCCAGCAGCAGACCAACTTTCTGGAACGCATGGAAGCGGTTCGAGAAGTTGAGGCCCATATCAAGCGGCACCCGGAAATCAGCGGTGCTGTGGGGCTGGCCGACTTTCTGCCCGTGAGTGAGAAGCCCGAAGCCAATGCCTCCGTCCTGGCAAATGCGCGTTACAACAAACGCGCAAATACGATCGAGCAGAAAATTCGAGATAGTGAAATTCCCGGCTCAGCCTCCTTCTACACGATGGCCGAATCAGGTCAGGATCTCTTCACTCCCGGTGATTACAAACTCAATCGTCCTGGCGACGAGTTGTGGCGCATCACCGCACAGGTCTCCATTCTCTCACCCATCGACTATGTGCAGGTCGTCGATTCTCTCAATGGCACCACGCAGGAAATTTTGAAACTACACCCCGGTGCCATGCACGTCGTGACGGGCACTGCTCCGCTGTTTTTAAGAACTCAGCAGGCTGTGCTGGAAAGTCTCATTTCCAGCTTCGGGCTCGCTTTTGTGCTGATTCTGGCTGTGATGGTGATCTTGCTGAAAAACTTCATGGCCGGCCTGGTTTCGATGATCCCCAATGTCCTGCCCATTACCATCGTCTTTGGGCTCATGGCCTGGTTTGGACAGCGGGTCGATATCGGCTCCATGATCACTGCCTCAGTCGCACTGGGGATTGCCGTCGATGGCACACTCCATTACATCGCCTGGTTCCAGAAGCAGATGCTGGCCGGCCAAACCCGCAAAGAAGCAGCGATTCGAGCACTCGAACATTGCGGCCCCGCCATCTGGCAAACCAGCGTCGCAGTGAGTCTCGGCCTGCTGGTGCTTATGCCCTCGGAACTGCTGCTGATCAGCCGGTTTGGCTGGTTGATGGCCGCCCTGGTCGCCGTCGCCATGCTTGGCGATCTGATTCTGTTGCCCCTCTTAATGCTGTCACCCATTGGAAAAATTCTGGAACCAGTCGCGTCAGCAGAAACACAGGAGATTCTCGAAGCCATCGAGCCAGACACCCTGCCAGTAGCCGCCACCACCATGCGCCTGGCACCCGTGATCACACCATCGGATTCCCGATAACCATCGCCTGCCTGATCTGCATCGACTCATTCAGAATTAGAAATCAAGTCAGGAAAGCGATGCCGGTTTGGGAATCTTTCTCATGAAGCTCGACAATCAGCCACGCTAGCAGATACCGAAATTCGTAACTCAGGGCCAACTCCAGCATGCCACTGCTGGCTTGCCAGCAGTGCTCCTTTTACTGGGGAGTAATACAACCCCTGATACGATCACGCGCTGCGTCACATGCTTTGGGGTATGCTTGCCAATCGGACACTTACAGGATGTCACAAGTTGTCCGTCTGCGGGCGATGTGTATGCAGTAGGACGGGAGGTTTCGTTGTCCATGAGACCTGCCGTTTGAGTTTCTGGAGATTTCCAGTAAGACTTTCTCAGAGTGGCGGGGTGGCCCAGACGTGGCTTTGAACGTCTGGGTGACGACAGTCACAAGAAATACTCTGCAAACCCCGGCTTCGTGACAATAGGGTGCATGATACAACCCTCCCGCTCCATCCGCTCGCAGTGCTCGTGAAATTGTCGCAGGCTAGCACTCAAAAACAAACAATAAGCACCGACCCCTTTGATTTGCTCAGACGGTTTCGACCAATCGTTGTCAATAGGCCCATCGGAACATGAATCACCCGGCAGCTTGGAACAACCCGGCAAGTCTCTCGCTGCAAACGCTCCAACTTTGTCGACTTTCCTTCGCGCTCTTCGCGACTTCGCGTGAGCCCTCTTGAATCTCGCTTTCAGGACAAGATCTGCTCGCGCGAAGTCGCGAAGAAATCCAAGAGGAATAGGCACGCCCAGTAAAAACAGATTCCCGACGTTCAGGGCGAACGCCGGGAATCGGATGCTCAGATATTGCGAGACAAAACTACTTCACCGGCACATCCACCTTGATCCGCAGGTCGCGGAGTTGTTTGGTGTCGACGGGAGCCGGGGCGCCGGTGAGGAGGTCGCTGGCCTTCTGGTTCTTCGGGAAGGCGATGACGTCGCGGATGTTGTCCGTGCCCGAGAACATCATCGACCAGCGATCCAGACCCAGCGCCACACCGGCATGAGGAGGTGCGCCATATCGCAATGCTTCCAGCAGGAAGCCAAAGCGGAGTTCGGCTTCTTCCGGCTGGATCCCCATCATGCTGAAAATGCGCTGCTGGACCGCGGGATCATGAATACGGACGCTGCCACTGGCTGCCTCATAACCGTTGCAGACCAGGTCGTACGACTGAGCCCGCACCTTGCCCGGGTCGGTTTCCAGAATGTCGATATCCTCTTCGTGCGGCTGGCAGAAGGGATGGTGCTCAGCCACCCACCGCTGCTCGTCTTCATCCCACTGGAACATGGGGAAATCGACGACCCAGGCGATCTTCATTTCCTTCGGATCGTAAAGGGCCAGTTCCTTCGCCAGCCGGTTGCGCAGTGCACCCAGAGCCGCCGAGGAAACCTTGGCAGTGTCGGCCACGCAGAAGATCAGGTCGCCAGCCCTGGCGCCCAGCTTGGCGATCAGCTTCTGCTGATCCTCCGCCGAGAAGAACTTGGCAATCGGCGAATCGAGACCTTCCTCCTTCACGCGGAAGAAGGCGAGGCCCTGCGCCCCGTATTGCTTCACGAATTCCGTCAGTTCATCAATCTGCTTGCGGCTGTATTTCTCGGCAGCACCGGGAGCAACAATCCCCCGCACGCGGTTGCCGTTGGCGATGGTGTTCTTGAAGACACTGAAGCCGCAGTTTTCAGCGATCTCCTTGAGGCAGATCAGTTCCATACCAAACCGCAGGTCAGGCTTGTCGGAGCCGTACTTCTCCATGACTTCGCGGTGCGTGAGCCTTGGGAGTGGCAGCGGCAGTTCCTCGCCGCGCAGCTCCTTGAGCAGGTGCGCCATGAGGCCGTCGATGGTCGAAAGGATGTCGTCCTGCTTGACGAAGGCCATTTCCACGTCGATCTGGGTGAACTCGGGCTGGCGATCAGCCCGCAGGTCTTCATCGCGGAAGCAGCGGGCAATCTGGAAGTAACGGTCGTAGCCGGCGACCATCAGAATCTGCTTGTAGAGCTGCGGCGATTGCGGCAGCGCATAAAAGCTCCCCTCGTGCACCCGGCTGGGAACGAGGTAATCCCGCGCCCCTTCAGGTGTCGAACGACCCAGAATGGGCGTTTCGATTTCGAGGAAGTTGTGACGGTCGAAGTAATCGCGCGTCGCTTTAGCGAGCTTATGCCGCAGAATAATTGCCTGCTGCACCACGGGCCGCCGCAGGTCGAGATAGCGGTACTGCATCCGCAGTTCTTCGTTGGGAAGATCCTGCGTGCGCGGCTCGAAAGGAGGCGTCTTACTCTTGTTGAGCAGCGTCAACTCGCGGCCGCGGACTTCCACCTGCCCCGTGACGAGCTTGGGGTTTTCGAGACCGGCACCACGAGCGAGGACTTCGCCTGTCACCTGGATGACATCTTCACTGCGAAGGCCACGGGCGATGGTCTGCATGTCAGTGGGAGTGTCGGCCTGAAAGACAACTTGAGTGATGCCGTAACGGTCACGCAGGTCGATGAAGACAACCCCCTTGTGATCGCGGTAGCTGTCCACCCAGCCACAAAGGGTGGCAACTTGTCCAACATGCTCGATACGCAGTTCGCCGCAGGTCTTGGTCCGGTACACAGGGCCATCTTTCGATAAAAGCAGTTTCGATAATTCAGTTCGTCAGTCGATCAAGGCGATGGAATACCGTCAGGGGCATTCCAATACCACTCTGGCAGATGATGGACACCCGATGTGAAAACAAGGTGCAGAATCTGCCAGCAATTTCGCGAATCGGGATTATAGAAGGAATCGGCCGCCGGGAATATCGAGTGACGCTTTCTCGTGGAAATCGCGCACTCTTCTCGACGTAAATTCCCGCGAATTGAGCCTGAAAATGTAAAAATTCACGCGGCCAGCACACCTCCAGGGGGCCAGCCGCGTGAATCTTGAAGAGAACTTCTCACTTGCAGTCAAACAGCCAGCGATCGTTATTCGCTGACTCGATTGTTCCGGCCAGCCGCTTCGAGCTTCTTAATGTCGGCTTCAGAAAGTTGTGGGCGGTCAACTTTGAGGGTCAACTTCTTGAGCTTGCCAGTGAACGGGAATGGTGGCTGATAGTCGGCATCATTCACACCGGTGAGTGTATCTGAACCGATATCGAAACTTTCATCCCACTGGAGAATCATCGGCAATGTGCGTGGCATTTTCTTCGTGGCGACCACTTTGCCATCGACCTTGAGGATGCCTGTCGCAGGCTGACCTAAGCCACTGTAGTTATTGAAGAGCAGCGTCCCCACGCCCTTCCCTTCGTACTGAAAATCGAACTCGAGTGTGTGCTTGCCGGGAGTGAGTGGTTCCGTCCCTTCCCAGCGAACGCGTTCGAGATCGAGCAGGTTCCAGATCCACACGGGTTTCCCTTTAAGCAGGTAAAAGCCGTAGCCCGCAAAACGTCCACCCGAGGTCAGCAGCATCCCTTCGGCACCACCGGCTGGGACTTCAATCTCAGCGGTAATATTGAACGAGGAGTTCAGCAGGACGGGAGAATCCCCTTGCGGAATCCCCACTTGCGGGAAGGTATAGATAAACTCCGTCCGACCAGCCGTGATATTAGGTCGCGGTGCGACTAATCGTGAGGCAACAGAGGCATCGAGCGGCAACACCTGATACTTCTTTGCTTCTTCGAGGAACTTCTGCTTCAGTTCGGCCACCTTCTCGGGATATTGAGCCGCTAGATCTTTCGACTGAGAATAGTCTTTCTCGAGATGATAAAGTTCCCAGGTCACGTTATTCAGCGGATCGGGATTGGGCACGCCAAAGGCCTCCCAGGGAGGACGCGTTACCTTGGTGCTCAGGAGCCATCCCTCATGGTAAATGGCGTGGTCACCGAACATCTCAAAATACTGAGTGGTATGTGTCGAGGGAGCCTTCGCATTCTTTTCGTCGAATGTATAGGCAAAGCTGGCCCCTTCAATGGGGCTTTGCGGAATCCCATCCACCACTTGAGGCGCGTTGATACGGGT
This sequence comes from Planctopirus limnophila DSM 3776, assembly GCF_000092105.1. Classification (NCBI taxonomy): domain Bacteria; kingdom Pseudomonadati; phylum Planctomycetota; class Planctomycetia; order Planctomycetales; family Planctomycetaceae; genus Planctopirus; species Planctopirus limnophila. The sequence goes on from NC_014148.1 coordinate 4,265,351, forward strand.
GGATTCAAGAATTGTCGGGACGACATCGATCACATGATGGAACTGATGGCGAATTCCTCCACGGTCTTTAATACGCGCTGGCCACGAAACGGCCATCCCTTGCCTGACGCCTCCTAAATGCGACGAAATCTGCTTAAACCAGCTAAACGGGGTATCAAAGGCCCATGCCCAGTGGGCGGACATGTGGTTATAAGTCTTATCAGTACCCCAGTCTTCATAATACTTCTCAAGCTGCACATTGACCGGGACGTCCACGCCATTAAAGAAAGCAACTTCATTCGGTGTTCCATGGAGACCACCTTCGGCACTGGTTCCATTATCGCCATTGATATAGATAATCAGCGTGTTATCGAGCTTGCCCATATCTTCGACCGCCTGAATCACGCGACCAATCTCATGGTCGGTATAGGCGACATAAGCAGCAAAGATTTCGACCTGTCGAATAAAGAGTTTCTTTTCTTCGGGAGTGCAGTCATCCCAGTTCTTAAGGAGTTCGCTAGGCCAGGGTGTCAACTGGGTCTCAGGTGGGATGACGCCTAGCCTTTTCTGATTGGCGAATATCGTGTCCCGCAGTTTGTTCCATCCCTGATCAAACAAGTGCAGATCGCGGATCTTTTGGACCCATTCTTTGGTGGGGTGGTGCGGTGCATGCGTACCACCGGGAACGTAGTAGCAGAAGAATGGTTTGGAGGGATCGATCTGATTCAGATGATTCAAATGAGCAATCGCATCATCGGCCATGCCTGTCGTCAGGTTCCAGTCTGGCTTCCCGCGGTACGGAAAGATCTGTGTCGTATTGCGAAACAGATTCGGCTGCCACTGGTTGGTATCCCCCCCCACAAAGCCATAGAAGTATTCAAAACCCATGCCGACAGGCCATTGATCAAAGGGCCCAATCTCGCTGGCTTCGAATGCGGGGGTGTTGTGGTTCTTGCCAAACCATGATGTCGCAAAGCCGTTGTCTCTTAAAATGCGGCCAATCGTGGCTTTATCCTTAGCGATGATACTGTTGTAACCCGGGAATCCTGTCGATTGTTCGGAAATCACACCAAAGCCTGCGGAGTGATGATTGCGGCCCGTAATGATCGCTGCGCGCGTGGGTGAACAGAGTGCTGTCGAGTGCATCTGTGTGTATCGCAGGCCATTTTTGGCCACGCGATCTAATGCAGGCGTCGGGATCACCCCGCCAAATGTACTCGGGACTCCATAACCCGAATCATCCGTCATAATCAGGAGCACATTCGGTGCACCAGCTGGTGGTACAATTCGAGGTGCCCACCACGGTTTCGATTCGGAAGCGATGTTCTTGATCACACCCCCGAATGCCGGATCAGGTGCAGGAAGCTGCTTGCCATCAATGGTCGTGGTCGCTGCAGGAGAGCCAATGGGTACTGCCGACTTGGGCGCTGGACTCTCCTGAGATTGCGCCAGCGCTGGCGTGAATATTCCCAAGCCTCCGGACACAACGAAGGCAATGAATAGTCTGCTCGCCATGACTCGAAACGATACCAGGCTCATGTTGATTTCCAGTGTCGCTGAACTGATCGTGGAACTTCGAACTGGTGAATCACCAGCCGCATAGGCTAAAACGATAAGGCTTTTTTATCAGGAAAGCGACTCGCGAAAGCTGACGAAAACTCAAGGCTGTCGCGCGGGTTTTCGCCTCTTCAACTTTTATGCTTATAAATAGCTAACGTTCGTATTGCCGAACAATTGTTGCAGACTCATTGATTCACCTGGCTAACAAGGTCGTTAGCCGTCGGAATCTGCAATGTCGAGTGGTGTTGACGAGCGTGGCTGACCTTCTCTTGTCGGATTCGCATGGGCTTCGTGAGCGACGTTGGCAGCCGCGATCTTCCAGTCTTCGGGAATCGAGCGCACGTGCAGATCCATTTGCGGGAACGAAATCTCGATCCCTGCAGCAGCCAGTTCACGGTAAATCGCGATATGCAATTGATGCGTGACTGTGAGTCGATTTTCAAGATCCGGCAGGAAGAAGCGGATCGTAAACCGCATGGCGTTGTCGCCGAATTCGTCGAAAACCACTGAGGGGGGTGGGTTCTGCAATACTTGGGGAATGCTGGTGACACACTTCATCAGCACCTCTTGAACCTTGAATGGATCTGAGCCGTAGGCGACTCCCACCTTGATCGTGAGTCGATTCACCTTATCGGAGAGCGTCCAGTTCAAGACGCGGCTGGTGATAAATTCTTTGTTCGGAACCAGAAGCTCTTTACGATCCCAATCCGTAATGGTCGTGGCTCGAAATCGAATCTTGGAAACCGTTCCGGAAACATCTCCAACAGTAACGACATCCCCTTCACGAATGGGTCGTTCGAGCAGGATGATAATACCCGAGACAAAATTGGCAAAAATCTCCTGCAGACCAAAGCCCAGTCCCAGACTGGCAGCCGCCACGAGCCATTGCACATTCGACCAACTGACACCGATCTGACCGAAGGCCAGAATCACTCCCAGCGTAAAGATCAGATAGCGAACGAGCGTAATGACCGTCAGGTGCAGCCCCCGATCACTCGACAATCTTCTCAGCAGGGCGACTTCCAGCAGGCCCGGGATGTTCTGCCCCGCAATCAATGCGGCTGCGAAGATCAGAATCGCCACTGCCAGATCGCGTGCCGTAACTTTGCGATACCCGCTCACAGAACTGCTTGAAGTATTATTGGCAGGCTTGCCCGCTGCTCCATCTGGGGCTGATGAGGAAGCAGACGGAGCAGCCGCAGATGCAGCCACAGTTTGCGTGGTTTCCCACAGTTCGAGACGATCGAGAATCCCTAATGCGGGCACAATATCGGCCCAGATGAACCAGACTCCGCACAGCCCGGCAATCACGAGGCTCGTCCTGAGCAGTGATCGCACCTGATTGACGATGGCCGCCAGATCAACCTTAAACGAAGAAAACAGCAGGCTTTGAAGATTTGTCGCCAGACTTCCTGGAACCTGCCGCACACTTTCTTCAGCCGCCTGACGCATCTGTTTGACTTGTTCGAGGGCCAGCTTGCGACGCTCAATGGTAATCCAGCGCATGACAATCGCCTGCAGGATGATCAGTCCCACAATGAGCCAGAATGTCCAGTGCAGACGAATCGCCAGTTGCCCTGCCGTATAGAAGTAACCCATCGCCACCAGCACACCGAGGAGCAGAGGAATCACGACGGCCAGATACTTGGCCAGAGTCTGCACCCGTTGAATCAATGGACTTTCGACAGGCTCGCCAGTCAGCAGGTGCGTCCCGGGAACCTGACGGAACATCGTCGCCCACGAAACTCCAGAGATCATCGCCAACAGCAGCAGAAACAGCGGCCTGCCCAGCGCATCGAGATACTTTTCGTCCGTCGTGTCGGACTGCTGATGAACACTGAGAAATGTGATCGCAAAGACCAGTGGAGTTCCACACACAGCCAGAGTTGTCATCCCACGATATAAACGACGCACAAAGCTTTCAGACCAGCCAAAATGGTGCGAAGCCAGTCCTTTTTTAAGGGTAATCATCCGCAGTAACTCAAGTGTCAGCAGAAAAATCGCTGAGACTTTTAAGCAGCGGGCGATTTCTTCCGTCGTCAGTGACGAACTCGCTGAATCAGCCAGCCGCCACGCCATAAATCCCACAAAGGCGGGCCAGCCAATGGCCAGCAGAATCGTCCATGTCAGCGCCCTCATGGTCGGTGTCAATGTCCGGCATGAAGGCAGAATCGACTGCTCACCCAGCAGGCGGATTTCAACACCCATCCGCCTTCTCAACAACAACAGCGGAAACAGCCCCAAAGCAGCGAGCAGATACAAAGGAAAACTTTGCCAGAGATCTTTCATGAGCACCTGAGAAGCCTGTTGCCAGTCTTCTACACTGAAGAGCCACTTCACAGCAGCCCTGGCATCGTGGAAAGTTTCCAGCGAGATCGGACCACTGGTGCGAATCCAGAGGACTCGCTCATCGATATAGCTGCGGAACTGCTGCACCTGCTCGACAAGCTCTCTCCGGGCAGCATCCAGTGCCACCTGATTCTCAAAGGCAGTGGTGTAACTTCGATCCAGTGTCGTCAGCAGATCGCGTTTCTGCTTCAAAAGTATCTCGGCCTGGGCTTCCAGAATCTCCTTGGGGACATCGTTCGATGTCAGTTTGAGGCTGGCAAGCACCTGCCCCAGCACCAGTTCCGGGGATCGAAGAGTGGTCAGCTCATCGTCGATTTCAAAGAGCTTCAATTGCAGTTCACGAAAGACATCGGCATCGGCCGTCAGACGTTCCGAAATGGCTCCCAGGTCTGGTAACGAAGAGCGTTTTTTCCTCAGCAGCAGCCCAATCGATTCGGTCAATCCGACGGTGTTGACCATTTCCTGGACCCGGCGAAAATCATCCTTTAATCGCTGAGTCTGCTGGCGAATCTCGGCCAGGTCACGCACAGCCCGCTGTGTCTTCTGGGCCAGTTGCTGATCCTGCTGGGCCAGTTTTTCATTAACTTCTGCTAATGGTTTGAGAATGGGATGAGCCAAAGCTGCTTCGCGCTGGGCCTGCTTGACGCGCATCTCGGCATCCTGCTGCCTGCGGCGTGCCAGGATCGTTTGCAACTGCTCGACCTCCTGCTGCGAAAGTGAGAGTTCGCGAGCCGCTAAGTCTCGCTGTTCGCGGGCCAGGGCACTGCTCGCAGGAAGTTCGTACCACGACTGCTCCTGCCGGAGTGCTCCAATCTCCCGGAGAATGGCCATACGCTGGGCATAAATGGCGATCCGACGGGCTTGAGTGAGAGCTGAGGCTTCGCCTTCGGCGGGGGCCTGCTCCTGCTGTTTGGTCAGCTCTTCGAGTCGAGCCTGAGCCGTCGTAATCAGCGTGGGGATTTCTTTCAGACGATTCGATCGTCGCGCAGCTTCTCCGTTGAGATCCGCCAGTCTTTTCGTCAGGCCGGTTTCAGGATGCTCGATACGCGCTTTCAGAGTGGCGATATCACTGGTGAGAGCTTCGAGATCGGCATTGGCAGCCGCCGGTGGTAACGTGATTTCCTTGGGGAGTTTTACCAGTTTGGCTTGAGTCTCTTTGAGCAACCCTTCGGCTGTCCCCACGAGCCGGTCAAACTCTTTCTGGCGAACCTGCCTGGCTTCGGCCTGTTTCCAGGAATCCATGGCCTGCTGATAGAAATCAGCAATCGACTTTTTGGTGGCAGCATCCAGATCCGTGAGATCAGCGGCTTGTCTCGAAAGACGTTCGATCACCGCCGGTGTGAGCGGTTCATCAGCAGCAGCTGTTAAAAGTGGGGCTGCACTGGGAGGTGTGGAAGCGTTGGTCGATCCCGCAGGTGGTGGAGTTTCTGTGGCAGGTCTTGTGCCCTCCTGCCCGGTGAGCACACCCTGGTTCCATAAAAGGAGCACAGTCATCGCCATGATCCGCACGGCGGATGTGCGAGTCGTTTCAAACATGTGAGGGATTACTTCAGGCTGACCATCCTTGAGCATTTCGAACCTTCCGTGACTCATCCACGAGTCCATATCGACAAGCGTCAGCAGTTCACCCTGTGACCCTGTATTTTTGAAAGCATTACTGATGCAAGTCGACCTGCTGAACAGAGCATCAGAATCTCAGCATGACTGACGCAACCATAAAGAGAGAGCGCCAGTTTTCTACAGTCCCGGTATCCCGGATGATGCCCCCGGAGTCAACCTTAAGCCTGCTTCAACATTCCACAGCTTACGCAAACCACCTTGCTTACCGCTTCCTGACCAATCTTCGTAGGGTAGGCTCCCGCCTGCCGAACTCCCTCTCCATACACCTTTTATGAAATCAGATCGTTCGGCGTGCCATGCTTGCAGCTCTGGGCAAGCATGTTTTCGCCATCAAAAGCACTCAATTACTTTCTGAGAAACGCATCACAAGACGAAACTGCCGTTGCCGATTTTTCGTCAAATCAACTAAGGTTCGCACTGTAATCGATTCAGTATCCTGGCTGAATCGTCTCCCAAGGATGGGCGAATCGTGCACATTCTCAAGCGATGGACACTGCTCGGCTTCTGGTCAACACTCGTGGGGTGTCTGGCTCTGGGCGGCTGCGCTGTCGGTCGCCAGCAATCCGACCTGCTCTCGGCCAAGCTGCGGCAGACCAATTCGCAGATTCATCGACTGGAAACGGATCTCATCGCAGCTCGTGACGAGTTAAGATCTGCCAACGATAAAATTGCCCGCATGAACTCAGCGGCCACTGAAGCTCAAATGGCCAAATCGACCAAAAACACCGCCCCGCCCCAGAAGCTCGAGTTTCACACACGTCTCACCGCCCTGCAGGATGACGATCAGACCGCGGGATCAGAGACGATTGTGGCGTTTGTCACTCCTCGCGATGCCAGCCTGCAACCAACCACCGTTGATGGTCAGCTCGAAGTGATTGCCCGTGATGTGAATACGAACGCTGTCGTCGCCCGCTGGTACGCCGAAGGCCCTCACCTGGCTCGATACTGGTACAGCGGATTTCTGGGGAGTGGCTACCAGATCACTCTCCGTTCTCAGCAGGCAATCGATCCGCAATCGATCCTGATTGATGCCTCATACACCGATCATGCAGGCACCACGATCTCGGCGACTCATGCATTTTCTGAAGCGGCTGGTCTGGCCTCGACTCGTTCCCGTCGGGAAACACCAGCATCTTTCACCAACTCCCAGCAGACACAGCGCCCCGATTATTCGGCTGGTGAGTTAGCTTTGCCCGAACTCCCCCAAGGGAACAACTCAGCCCTCGAACGCGCTGCAGAACTCGGTCCCACCTCTGTCAACTGGACAGACGAAACCATGCCCATCCGGCGGTAAGCGCGTTCAAGCCATCGCTAAAGATTTTCTGAGTCAGAATCACCCGGTAGGCGCCAGTGCCCGGTCGAGTTCTTGCTTTAGATCTTCAAAGTCTTCGAGACCCACCGAGAGGCGGAAGATCCCTGCGGTCACGCCGCAGGCTTCGCGATCTTTGGCAGCCATGAACTTATGAGATGTTCCCGCCGGATAAGAGACAGTGGTGCGGGCATCAGCCAGCGTGGGTGAGAAGGGAATCGCAGGAGCCAGCTTGTGGAAGATCGCATCGATCTCGCTGACACCCCCTTCAATTTCGATAGAAATCATCCCACCAAAGCGATCTTGCAGATACTTTTGAGCGAGCTGATGTGTGGAGTGGCTGGTAAGGCCGGGATAGAAGACCTTTTTCACGCGGGGATGAGTGGCCAGCCAATGGGCCAACTGCTGGGCCGTTTGTGTTACCCGGGCCATGCGCAGTGGTAAAGTTCGCAGGCCTCGAGTCGCCAGCCAGCATTCCATCGGATTCGCATTCAGCCCGTAGAGCAGCATCGAGGTGCGGGCTTTGCGCATCGCTTCTTCGCCACCAACGATCACTCCCAGCATGACATCGCCATGCCCGTTGAGATACTTGGAAGCACTGTGCCAGACGATATCTGCCCCGTAATCTTTCGGGCGGATGCCACAGGGTGTGGCGAATGTGTTATCTACCAGCAACGTGATCGAGCTGCCTGCGATCTGCCGCAAAGCCTGCAGATCGGTCACTTCGAGCAGCGGGTTCGAGACCGATTCGCAGATCATCATCTTCGTGCTGGGTCGAATGGCCTTGCGCACCGATTCCAGATCATTGAGATCCACAAAGGTGACATTCACCTGAAAGCTGGCCTGCAGTTGCAGCAGGAATTGATGGGTACTGCCGTAAATCGCCCTTGCACAAACAATGTGATCGCCAGTTTTCACAACGCTGAGAACTGCTGCGGAAAGAGCCCCCATCCCCGAAGCACACGCCACGCCATGTTCAAAGCCTTCCAGCCGGGCGACATCATGCGTAAATGCCTCATGGTTGGGATTCTCAACCCGCGTATAGAAGTAGCCAGGTTCCCGGCCTGCCAGCACCTCTTCAAACTCGGCCAGTCCCGGCAAATCAAACGCCGTGGTCATGTAGATCGCAGGAGCACTGGGAGGCGTCGAGAAGGGCGGTACATGTCCGCCACGAGTTGCCGTGGTGGCCGGGTGAGTCATGAAACATCCTTAGAAGCAAACCTGCGATTTTCAGTCGATCCAACGAACTGCTCATCAATCATCAATTCATGGAGCGACATCAGAATTGAACAGCAGCCGAGTGCATGTTGCTTAAAATCAATAACTTTGATCTGGAGTGCAAGCGTGGGGAGCGAAGATTATTGCCATTCCTGATCGACAATTCGACAGCGTATGGCCATTGCAGCAGGAACATTCGATGATCGGCATATACTCAATTTCAAGGGGCTGCACCATTTCGTCGGGAAGAGGTCATTTCATCGAGATCGGGAAGATCTTCCTTGATCTCTTGTGACGAAATCTGTTCGAGCTGCTCAAAGACCGAAGGAAGATTCACTGGCGGGATCGACTCCAGGGCTTCTCTTGATGATTCATGGCGAGTCATCAGCACTTCGCGCTGGTACTTCATATCGCTGTAACTGATAGAACCGAGCATTGCCAGAACCGCCAGCAGCACCAGACCAATCACAGCCGCCAGATAGAAGAACGATGTCATATCCGTCGGTGGCACCGATGTCGCACGCACCAGATCCAGCCGTTTGCCAATTAAAAGCGGTGTCACTCTCAAACCACCAGCGGCATCGTACCCTTCCCGCTTGAAAAAATAGCCCGCTACTCGCACAGGAGTCATCTGTTGATCTCCCAGTTTCAAATCGGGATCGATCTGAGCCGTCACAACTCGCCAGGGAAAACTGCTGGAGTCGGCTGTAAAAATCCAGGCTTCGTAGTATTCGACCACCCCATAGGAATTCTGCGAGGCCTGGATCTTGGAAAGTCGCCGTAAATCACCACGAATCTCGACCAGTTCACCGCGATGCACTTTGGGATCAGCCATGAGATTATCCCAAGTCAGATCATGACGGGCAGCTTTCGTCAGATATTCCGCCGGGAGCAACCTCGCATGGGAAAGCAGACGATAAAATGCATCCGCTTCGGAAATTCTCACACCCAGTGTGTTATCCACCACGTCGCGCAGAATGATCGGATCAATCGCCGTTTCGGCAAAAACATCCACGGACGCCGGCGGACTTTGTTGATTGCCAGCGCCTGCGAGCATGTTCGGCGTGGTGGCACCATCAGCTGGCCCAGCACCACCAGACGTTGCCGTAGTACCAGACCTTACAGTATCTGTTGGAGAACCTAACGAGACATCGGGCAGCCCTTCCTCAGTGATCGAACTTCTAGGAGTCGAAGGTGCAGCGGTGGTGGCTTCCGGAAGAATCTTGACGACTTCGGGCGGTAACTGCTCGTTGCTTTCGAGCACCACACGCCGGTCTTCCGCGGTGGATTTGAGTGTCGCCGCAGGATCGGCAGACTTGCGCGTGGCGGACCACATGATCTGGGAGACCACCAGGATCACCACGAGTACGCCAACCCAGCGGAAGAGTCTCGCCTGAAATCCTCGCTGCAGCCAGGTGACATCCTGAAATGAGCGTCCGAATCGCATGATTACTTTCCTGTTCAGAAACCCACCGCCCGCGTCTTGTCGCTGCTCCTCGCGACCGAGTGAACAACAAACATCTTTTCTACCAGATTTACCCTAATTCCGTAGCTCTCCAGTTCGTCGAATCGAGATTTGTCAGCCAATTCCAGCGCCCACCATCGGCACGCGCACGACGACTTTTGTACTCGCTCCCGGTTCCACATCAGGCTATAACATGTAAACCACTGTGAATATGTTGATGTGGCTTCTCACATTCATCTTTAGAAGATTCGAGATCGATAGCATGACAGAAAAAGTGTTAGCCAACCCTCTTGGCACTCCCGCGGACGGTTCTTCATGGAAGACAAAAACTCTTCAATTCTGGGGGATTCTCTGCCAGTCTCTGCGATCTTCCCGCGAACCAGGTCAAAGCCCACCGGCGACCGATCTTCCCGCAGAATTGTGGGGCACAGGCTTACCATTCTCGATGAGACAAAATGCCCTCTGGCTGGCCGCCACCTGCCTCACTCTCTTGGCAGCTTCCACGAATTCCACTGCTTTCGCCATCGATGGAGCCACTCCTGTCGCCTCGCTCAAGGTGAAGCCCGGCTTCAAAGTCGAACTGCTCTATTCGGTTCCCAAAGAGCAATTGGGCTCGTGGGTCAGCATGTGTACTGATCCCAAAGGGCGGTTGATCGTCTGCGATCAGTACGGCGGGTTGTACCGTGTGACCGTCCCGCCGGTAGGAAGCTCGGAAGGTTCCAAAAGCAACGAAACATCCGCTACCGATAAGGTGCAAATCGAAAAGATCGATATTCCGCTGGGCGAAGCACAGGGGCTGCTCTGGGCGTTTGACAGCCTGTATGTCGTCGTGAACTCAGGGGGCAAATACGAAAGTGGCTTCTACCGGGTGACCGACGCCAATCACGACGACAAGCTCGATACAGTTGAGAAGATTCGCACCTTCCCCAAAGCTGGTGAGCATGGCCCGCATGCCGTGCTGCTCGCGCCGGATGGCAAATCGTTGACGGTTTTGATTGGCAATCAGGTGCCGGTTTTGCCTGAGCTGGCCAGTTCAAAAGTTCCTCGTCTGTGGGGTGAAGATCATCTGTTGCCCCGCATGCCGGATGGTCGCGGCTTCATGAAAGGTGTGATGGGCCCCGGCGGGAGCATCTATGAAGTTAGTCCCGATGGAAAGACCTGGACATTGCAATCGACCGGTTATCGCAACCAGTACGATGCCGCTTACAACCAGGATGGGGAACTCTTCACTTATGATGCCGATATGGAATGGGACTGGAACACCCCATGGTATCGCCCCACACGAGTTTGCCATGCCGTCAGTGGTGCCGAATTCGGATGGCGCAATGGTGCGGGAAAATGGCCAGCTTACTATCCCGATAGCCTTGGCTCTGTCGTCAATATCGGCCCTGGTTCACCCACGGGTGTTTGCAGTGGCCAGGGAGCCAAGTTCCCGGCTGACTACCAGAAAGCACTCTTCATTTGCGACTGGAGCTATGGAAAGCTCTATGCAGTGCATCTCTCAACGAAGGGTGCCAGTTATGCAGGTAAGCTCGATGAACTGGTGGCTGGCTCACCACTCCCGCTGACCGATGTCCTCATCAATCCACATGACGGAGCCATGTACTTCACCATTGGCGGCCGCAAGACACAATCGGGGTTGTACCGCGTCACATATGTCGGCAAAGATTCAACGGCTCCCGTCACTGCCACCGTCCAGGATGATGCCCTGGCCCAGCGGCAACTTCGAAAAAGCCTCGAAGCGCTGCATGGCAAAGTCGATGCAGAGACTGTGAAAACCGCCTGGCCTCATCTGGCCAGTGAAGACCGGGCCATCCGCTGGGCTGCACGAGTTGCGATTGAACATCAGCCACTGGAAAGCTGGCAGGAGCTGGCGCTCGCCGAGAATTCACCATCTTCTGCAATCCCAGCTCTTTTAGCTCTCACAAGGGCGGGCGGGATTGATCCATTCCATCGCAAAGAAAGCGATGCCCCCGTCAACAAGCCATTGGGCGAGCAGATCGCCGCCGCACTCGATCGAATCTCCTGGGATCGACTTTCGAACGAGCAGAAAGTTGATCTCTGCCGGGTGTATGAGATTCTTTTTAACAGGTATGGTTACCCCAGCGAGAATGTTCGAGAACAGGTCTTGAAGCGGCTTGAGCCAGCATTTCCCTCGGGCTTTAAGCCTCTTGATGCCGAGTTGGCGAACCTGCTCGTCTATCTGCAGTCGCCACAGGCCGCCAACAAGATTGTGGCCGCTCTGGGGACAGCCCGCACTCAGGAAGAACAGATCGAGTATGCCCGCGCTCTGCGTGTGCTGAAAGAGGGTTGGACGACACCATTGCGAGAGAGCTACTTCAAGTGGTTTGGCAAAGCGGCCGGGTATCGGGGTGGTGCCAGTTTCTCGAAGTTTGTCGAGAACATTCGGAAGGATGCCGAAGCCACATTGACCGATGCTGAGCGAACTCAATTGAAGCCGATTCTCGATGCCACACCGACAGAAGCTCCACCGGCTGTAGTTCCACCGCGGGCCTTCGTGAAGGAGTGGTCAGTGGCAGAGCTGGCACCACTTGTCAGCGAAAAACTCACCGCACGCAGTTTTGACAAAGGTCGCGAGCTGTTTGCTGGCACCAGCTGCTTCGCCTGCCATCGTTTCGAGGGTGAGGGTGGTGCTTATGGCCCGGATCTGACAATGGCAGGAGGCCGGTTCAGTGCCAAAGATCTGCTGGAGTCCATCATCGAACCGAGCAAGGCCATCAGCGATCAGTATGAAGCGGTCACAATTGTCCTCAACGACGGACGCTCCATCAGTGGTCGCATTGCGAATCACAATGGAGAGTCGTTCCAGGTGATGACCAATATGCTGGAGCCGAACAACCAGACGGGTGTCAAACGGGCAGATATTGAAGAGATTGTCCCGTCGAAAATCTCGATGATGCCGGCGGGTCTGATCAACACCTGTAATGTCGAAGAAGCTGCCGATCTGATTGCCTATATCCTCTCCAAGGGACAACGCGATCACGCGATGTTTGCTGGCAAACCCAGTGGAAACTGACGATTCTTCCCTTTTGCAGGCTCTGGAAGTAGCGATTCGCCTCCAGAGCCTGTTTTCTTTTACCAGCCTGCAAACTCCAGAACTTGCCCTGAAAACGAGAAAAAAGGGCTTCTGGCCACTTGATCAACGCTGCCGGTTTGCAATTCGTCCGTTGCCCCCCCACAATCGAGAGAGAGCTGGATAACCAAGTCATAAAAATGTCGATATCGGGAAAGACGGCGTCAATGAAAGAGCATGATCTGGTCGTAATTGGTGGTGGCCCCGGAGGTTATGTCGCTGCCATTCGTGCAGCACAGTTGGGCCTCAATGTGGCCTGCATTGAGAAAGAATCAGCTTTAGGGGGCACCTGTCTGCGCGTGGGCTGTATCCCCAGCAAAGCCATGCTCGAATCGAGCGAACTCTTCCAGATGGCCAAGAATCATCTGGCTGAGCATGGTGTTTCCATCAATGCCGACTCCGTAAAGCTCGACCTGCCTGCCATGCTCAAGCGCAAGGATGGCATTGTCTCCCAGTTGACCAAAGGAATTGACGGCCTCTTCCGCAAGAACAAAATCACCCGCTACCTGGGCCACGGCAAGATTGTCGCCCCAGGTAAAGTCCTGGTCGAAGGGGCTCAACCCGAAGAGATCGTCTGCAAGAACATCGTCATTGCCACAGGCAGCAAATCCGCCCCGCTCAAAGGTGTGGAAGTCGATAACGAACGAATTGGCACAAGCACCGAGGCTCTCGCCTTCCCGGAAGTTCCTGGAACTATGGTGGTCATTGGTGCGGGGGTGATTGGCCTCGAGCTGGGTTGCGTCTGGAGCCGGCTGGGTGCCAAAGTGATTGTGCTGGAATACCTCGACCGGATTCTTCCCGGCATGGACAGCGAAATTGCCACCGAAGCTCAGAAGATCTTCACCAAGCAAGGGATTGAGTTCCGCCTGGGGATGAAAGTGACCGGCGCCAAGGTTTCGGGCAAAAAGTGCGTGGTGACTTGTGAAGGTGCCGAGCCGATCACCGCCGATCGTGTGCTCCTCGCTGTGGGCCGCATCCCGAACACCGAGAACCTGAATCTCGATGGAGTGCATGTGGCTTACGACAACCGTGGCCGCATTCAGGTCGATCAGCACTTCCAGACGACAATCCCGGGCATTTACGCGATTGGCGACGTGATTGGTGGTGCCATGCTGGCTCACAAAGCCGAAGAGGAAGGGATGGCCGTTGCCGAAGGGATTGTCTGGGGTCATTGCCACGTCAATTACGATGCCATTCCCGCCATTGTCTATACCCATCCTGAGATTGCCAGCGTGGGCAAGACAGAAGACCAGCTCAAAGAAGCCGGTGTGCCCTACAAGAAGGGAAGCTTCCCTTACATGGCGAATGGACGTGCCAAAGCGATTGCCGCAAATGAGGGCCGCGCCAAGGTTCTGGCACATGCCGAAACCGACCGCGTGCTGGGTGTCCACATCATTGGGGCACATGCTGGCGATCTGATTGCTGAAGCGGCTCTGGCGATCGAATTCGGGGCTTCGAGCGAAGACATCGCCCGGACTTCACATGCTCACCCGACACTGGCCGAAATCGTCAAAGAAGCGGCGCTGGCCGTGGATGGACGAGCCATTCACTTTTAATTGCTAGAACCAGCTTTTGAACATCGAGAGTGACCCGGCAACCCCCATGATTGCCGGGTCACTCTCATTTTCGACGTGAAAAAACTCAATTTGTGGTTCAGACAAGATCATTCTGATAAAATTTGATCTGTTCAGCCTCTCGAAGCTGCAGAACCGCTTGCCCAAGCCATGTGGCTGGTTTACTCTAAGATTCTCACCGATGAGAAGATCGTTCTCACCCACAACCTGCCCTGCGTACCAGATTTTTTTCCGAGGATTGCGCCATGAAGACCTTATTCAGATCATTCGCCTGTTTTGCAATCAGTGCCACAGCCTGCCTCGCCGTGACCACGGGGGCTGCTGCAGCCGACTGGGGAACTTTGAGTGGTCAGATTGTGCTGGATGGTGCTGTTCCTGATGCAAAAGTGCTGGTTCGCAAAGGCGACTCCACAGTTCGCGATGCTGCCGTCTGCGCCAAGGAAGATTTGCTTGATCAGAGTCTGGTGGTGGATCCTGCCAGCAAAGGGATTGCGAATGTGGTGATCTATCTCACCAAGGCTCCCAAGTCGATCCATCCCGACCTCAAGGCAGGCAAGACCGCCACTGTCGAATTTGATAATCAGACTTGTCTGTTTGTTCCCCGCGTGATTGCCGTGCAGACGGGCCAGCCGATTAAGGTGCTGAACACCGACGCCGTCGCCCATAACGTGCACACCTATTCAACAAAGAATACTGCTGTGAATTTTCTCGTTCAGCCAGGGAACAAGACCGGCGTACCACTCAAGGGAACTGAACAGGAACGAGTCCCATTCAAAGTGACTTGTGACATCCATCCCTGGATGCTCGGCCACTGGATGGTCTGCGATCACCCTTACTTCGCTGTGACCGGGGCTGATGGCAAGTTCACCATTGAAAACCTCCCAGCCGGTGAAGAAATTGAAGTCCGGATGTGGCAGGAACGATCTGGCTATGTGCAAAAGCCTGCAAAAATGACTCTCAAGGCAGGTGCTAACGATCTCGGTGCGATCAAGGTTCCTGTGGCCAGCTTCAACAAGTAGGCTGAAACAGGATTTCGCAATTCATCACTGCGCCTTGAAGGTTCGTGCCTTCAAGGCGTTTTGCTGCGCGAGGATGGTTGTGGGTTGGTGGTTGGAAAGACTTGGGAATCACTGTCCAGCAGGAAATTCCAACCGACAACCAACAACTCCCCACCCACACGGTTCTCCGGCCTTGATTCCACAGCAGCGCACACGACTCGCAAAGGCTCGCCATGTCGGACGAATTGACATTCATGATGGGGCAGTTTCCGGCCCGGATACCGACCGACCGCAACTATGTGGCCACACATTTCTGGCTGCAGGCAATCGAGCCTAGGGTTTATCGTGTCGGGTTTACAGCTTATGCCGTCCGACTCCTGCAGGATGTCTATTTTCTCGACTGGTCCATCAGTGATGGGGCGATGGTTGGTAGAAAAGCCGAGATCGGCGAGATCGAGAGTTCCAAAGCTCTGAGTACCATGTACTCGGCAGAAGCGGGCGAGATTCTGCGAATCAACCCCGTCGTGGCAGCTGATCCCAGTGCCATTAACGCCGATTCTTATGGCGAAGGCTGGCTCTATGAACTGCGAACCACAGCCAGCTTATTGAGTGCTGCCGAATATATGGATGTCCTCGCTGCGAGTTGGGAAAAAACGCAGGCCATCATCAAGGGGCAGATGAATCAGTGATCACCAATTCGTCTGGTGAGTTGTGGGTGGAAACGAATCAGTGTCGGAAAAGGATACAGCGTCGAATTGCCATTGGTGGAGTGGTTCGACATGATCAATGAGTCGAGAATTTCCAAAGATGGCGAGTACTCTCAACGCTTCAATTTCGAAGGTTTAGAGCGACTATTTCCATAAAACATCGCAGATCTCAACCGTGATGCAGCTTAACGATCAGGCTGTGCACACGATCTTGATGGCCAGACAGTCGCATGTCGGAGAAGTGATATGGCTTCAGGAAAACTGACAGTCGTGATCTCACAGGCACCGGGCAAAAACCCGGTCAAAAGAGCCCTGGAAGAAGACATCGCTGTCCAGCTTATGCTGGGTGGTCAGGTCGATGTCTCGGTCATTCCTCACCTGTACGATCTCCCTGCCGATCATACGGGATTGATGTTTTTGCGGTCGCTCCCGGGCCACTTTGTGATTCTTTCGTGGCTCTATCCACGAGCGGCCCACTGGGTTCTGGATCGTCAGAAAATTGAGGGACGACTGGGGAATACCCGTCTTGTTGATGAAGACGACGACGAATCGGAAGCCGATGACGACTCGGCAAAGATTCTGGCAGAAATGAACGGAGCCCATTCCGAAACTGCCGCCGAAACTCATGGAAAGTCGTCTCGCACCATCTGGTCCATCGACTTGAGAGTCCGGTCAGATGCTGCGGCCTACGTCGAAGAAATCCAGCGGATTGCCGCCGAGATGGCCGTCCCTGTGGTTTCATTGGGATTATCGTTTCCCTCAAAAGCAACGCCTCTAAAGGCTTCTGTGGATTTGCCTGTCATCAATCCGCCAGTTCATTCCATGGCCAACGGCAGTTCCGAGGCGAATGGTTCCGTCTCATTACCAATACCCGTTCATGTAGGAACCGAAGAGCTGACAAAGCGGCGCTGGTATCCCGTGATTGATTACAGCCGCTGTACCAACTGCATGGAGTGCATCGACTTTTGCCTCTTTGGTGTCTATGGCGTGGATGCGCTCGACCGGATTCTCGTTGAGCAGCAGGATAGCTGCAAAAAAGGTTGTCCGGCTTGCAGCAGAGTTTGCCCCGCCAATGCGATTATCTTTCCTGAACACAAGACAGCGGCGATCGCCGGTGCCGATGGTGACGGCCCTGCAGCTTTCAAGGTCGATCTGTCGAAGCTCTTTGGCGGAGGGAACGATTCCGCCGAATCGGCCCTCGAAATGGCTGTCAAAGAACGCGATCAGGAACTTGTGGCCGATGGTCGAGAAGCGGTCGGTATGAAGGTGGGCATCCCCAAGCGACAGGAAGGAAAAGCCCAGTCTCCTCGCGACAATCTCGACGACCTGCTCGACAGCCTCGACAACTTTTAATTCGGCGCGGGTCCATGTGGCAGCGCAGAAAAGTCACTGAGACTCGATAATCAACGAACAATAACTCCCGGCGATTTTGCAATCACCGGGAGCCTTGATGCCCATCATAATGTCTGAACAGTACAGGAGCCTTTAAGCCCCTGTGGCAGCTACTTCTGATTCACTTCCTGCATCAGATTCTTGGCAATCTGCAGATGCTTTTGTGTGGTCGCTTTGGCTTCCACAACGAACTGCTGCAGCTCTCCGGTCGTATGCTTTTCGAGCACTGTTAGCTGTGCCAGCATCCCCATGTGCATCCCCGCCTGGATACCCAGAAAAGCCTCATCGATCTGCTTGTTTTCCTTAGCTTCCATCAGCTCGGCGATCGCCAGGTTCAGGCATTCCTGAGTGGCCTCCTGATGAATCTGCAGAAACTGGTCGCCTTCACTGGTTTTCCCAGCATACTGCGGCTGAAGCACAACTCGATTTCGATAACCAACTACCTGCCGTCCGGTAGCAGGCCCATTGGGTGTCAAATCAACATTGACTCCCGTTGTCCGCTCAATCTGACGTTCGGTTCTTTCGTTCTGGCGTTCCACACGCCGCTGGGCCGGTGTCGCAGGAACGGGAGTCGTGACAACTTCCGTCGCCACAAATGTGGCGGGCCGGGGTTGTTCCGACTGTGTGGTCTGGGTCATTTTCATGGCCTGAAGCTTCTGGACGGCTTTTTGATGGTCGGCCACAAGCTGTTCGGCAAACTTCTTCACCTTCTCGTTTTGAAGTTCGTTTTCAATGAACTTGCTCAACTCGACTTCTTCCTGATTTTTGAGAATCAGGCAATTGAGAATATGCGATTCGATATTCATCGCAGGCTGTTGTACCGCTCTCGCATTGACGCCTGGTCGTTCCTGCCCGGCCACCAGTTGAGCGCCAGGCGTGTAGACGTTACCAGGGATCCGATCGACCTGATTGGGATCAATCGCTGTCGTACCCCGCGGTGGAGTATTAGTCTGCACCTGGACATTGCCGATCGGTGTTTCGACGTTGGTTACGTTCTTCGTCGGAGGAGTGACATTTGCTGGCGTTGAAGCGCTCTTGGCCTGTGCCAAGGCTGTGGTTGCGAGGCCAATCGATAAGCCTGTCGTAAGAATTGTCTTGAAAACGTGCATGCTGAACCTCCAGTGATCAAAGCAAAACAAAATCGCCACTCCTCGATGATGCACCCAACATGAGCAATCATCCGGTATCTCCTGGAGAGGCGAATTGTGCGGAGGTCTATGTCGCAACATACATGCCGCAAGCCATTCTCGAAGTGATGGTTGAGGCCATTCGACGGGCTTTTGACGTGAGATGGCTCGCCTGATGGATGAACCATCGGTTGGTATGATTTCGTTTAACGCAACGAACAAGGGGATTTTCGCAATCGCTGAGAGTTGGTTTCTGGAGTTTTGAGAATCTTGGGCGAAGTGAACTTCAGGCACTTCATCAAGAGTCTCCCTGAGAAGATCTTCATGAGAAGTGAAGGGCGATCAACCACTCAACAAGATCGATTGAGACGGCAGCCTGCGTGTCGGTCGCCTGGCGATCATGGTTGCTGCCGGCCTTGATGTCCTCTCGAATAATTCAGGGAGTGGTCGATTTGGGCAGCATGAGATCCGCATAGTTCAGGATGCCGGTCCAGAACTCGTTCGTGAGTGTGTGCTTTTCTGGCAGCCGTAATTGCAGCAGTTCGCCCACTTTGCCAGGTTGAATCTCTGTGACTGAAGTGATGAGCCCCGATCCGACCAGGCCGGTTTTCCCGAGCAGCTTCCAGACGGGGTCAATTGCCTTAAGTGTTTCCAGAGATCGCGGGAAGTTGGCCCACGCGTCCTGATCACCTTCCGTATCGAGCAGTAATCGTGGCGCCACGAGCGAAGCCACCGCATGCTGATCGAAAGGAATCCGTGGCTCGTTGCCGCCAAATTTCTTGAACTCGCCACAGAACCAATGGGGGAACACTCGATTGATCCGTTCGACAGTCTCCTGATTATTCTCCCGGCTCAAAGCCATGCCACCCGTTCCCGATTGATGGGGCACCACAAGGGCAATTCGTTCATCCATGGCAGCAGCAAACAGGACGGTTTTCCCTCGGCGGGAATGGCCCAGTAGACAAATACGCCGCGGATCAAGCTGTGGTTCCTGAGCCAGTTGATCGACGCAACGCAGCAGCCCCCAGGCCCACAGGGCAATTGTGGCGGGTTGTGAGCCTGCGGGAACCTGGTCGCTTTTCAGATAAGGAAACAGGCCATCGGTCCACTCATTCTTGTCGGCTTTCGTGTCACTTTCGTGGTAGGTCGCAAAGGCATAACCTCGGTCGATCACCTGCTCGACACACCAAAAATCGGCCTGTCCACCACGCTGCCCGATCCATTCTTTCTTCGAGCAATAGCGATCGGTATGAATGGTCGTCTGCGGATCTGTTGTGACGTTGGCGTTACCGCAATAGTTAAGCGTCAGGAAGACCGGGATCTTTCCGGCCGGGTGGCGGTTGGGAATCCAGAGTGCCAGGCGGATCTCGGGTGCCTCTGGAGGAAGCTGAGTGAAATTGAGGCTGATCTCTTTGAGCGTGGCCTTGCCAGCCAGAGCATCGGGAACCATTTTCGTAACCGTAGCTGTGAATGGCTGCGCGGCCGGCAAATACCCGAACATCTCACGCTGGATAAGTTCCTGGAGTTCTGGCCGCCTCCGCTTCATCCAGTCCTCAGGTGTTTTAACTGTCGTTCCATTTTTCAGCTTCAAAAGTTCAGGGAGTGCAGTCGATTCGGGATATGCGTCCCAGTTGATCGCGGGAGTACCTGGGGATGCCTCTTGAGTGCCGACCTGAGAATTTGTGGACAAGGGTTCCGCACTTTCTACCGCTGTCGCCAGGAGACACAGCCACAGCACAGGAACAACAGAGTTCTTTAAATCGAGCTTTATGGAAACTAAGTTTTTCATCGTGGGCCTCATGTCAGCAGGGAAGTCAATCGCGATGGGTACTGTCCGGAATCGTGACTGAAGTTTGCCAAATTCAAGACGACGGCGAAAGAAGGCAGCCTCGAAAGCGGCGCGATCAGAAAATCAGGCTACGGCAAGCCTCTTTGGCCTATGTGAAAACGGACGCCTGGCAGAGTTGTATGCAGAAAATGACGACGAAACATTCCCTGCAATTTCGACTCGCGAAGTGGTTGAGAGTAGCGAAACGACGCAGAATGGAGCAAACTTTCGTGCACAAGATCATTGTTGAAATCAGCCATCCGAAGCCGTTTGGCTGAGAGACAATGATGCCAGACGATTTTGCTGGACCATCTTTCAGGAAACTGCGGGCTCAATATGCTTCGATGGCGGCTGGCCATGTCTGCCGTGCTGATTCCACTTCTGGCGGGGATCTTCGCACTCGATCATTCATTCGGGAGCTCAGCACCTATTCTGCTGGTCTTTGGCTGCGTGCTGGCTTATCGCGGGGCCGATGAACTGTGCGATCTTCTGCATACCCGAAACTTCACACCCCATCGATTCACGGTGTGTGCACTGAGCATGCTGGTGACATCGGCTGCCTGGTTTGGTCGATCGAGGATCTTTCCCATCGATGTGCCTGATGATGGCAACACGCTGGCGCAAGTCATGCTGGCCTATTCGCTGTCGATTCTGATCATGTTCTTTGTCTCGGCATATCGGTATCGCGAGCCCGGCAAGAGTATGGAAACGCTTGGTGCCGAACTGATGATTGTCAGCTATGTGGGCGTGCTCTTGGGGGTCTGTGCCCAGTTACGATGGGTGGCAGGTGCTGAAGCCGGTTATCTCGTTATGGCCTCGCTGGTCATTGTGACGAAAGCCGGCGATGCAGGTGCGTATACTCTGGGCCGGTTGTTTGGACGTAGAAAGCTGGTGCCCTTGCTTTCTCCGGGCAAGACGTATGCCGGCGCTGGTGGTGCACTCCTGGGCTCAGCACTGGGGGCTTACTTATGGCTCACCTTTGCGACACCATTTTTTAATGCGACATGGCAGCCGCCAGAGTGGTACTGGACAGTCCTCTATGGTGTGATTATCGGGATTGTCGGCCTGATTGGAGATCTCTGCGAATCACTGATCAAACGGGATGTCGGCAAGAAAGATTCCGCAGGACTGCTCCCCGGATTTGGCGGCTTACTCGACTTGCTGGACAGCATTATTTACTCCGCACCAGTGGCCTACATTCTGTGGAAGGCCATCCCACTGGCGACCTGGAAAATCCCCGGAGCCTGATGAGTTGTTAACCCTCAAGCATCGTGCATGCTCTGCAGGGCACACGCATGGCGCGGCTTCTTTTTGTCGTGGAAAGTCACGACAACCCGGTGACATTTCGTTGGGCACGAGTTGGCCGGGCCACGCTGAGGGGGCAGCGATCTGTGTGCGATGCTTGCAGTTCTGGGCAAGCCTGTGTTCGCAACTGGCAACGCGCAATAGCTTCCTGGGAAGCTGTATGACTTCCAGGATGCGATTACAACTGGCTCAGGAACTCAAACGATTCCTGCAGCACCTGTGGGGCCATGTAAGAGTGCCTGCTCAGTTCCACATGCAGGCCGCCCTGATACGAGATATCGCGAACGGCCTGCATGACGGCGGCGAAATCGATTTCACCTTCTCCAAAACGCAAGTGCTCATGCACACCACGCCGCATGTCTTCAAGGTGGACATTCACGATCCGCGGGCCCCATTCCAATAGATGCGGGATGACCAGCAGTTCGGTCTGCCGCCGACGGAGTGAGCAGGTCTCGGCAGTTGTAATACGCTCCTGTTTCTGTCCAGCTTCTGATCGCGATGTTGATTCTGAAAGCACGGATTTAGCATTCATCACAGGCTTCTCCACGCAGTACAGATGCCCGACATCGATTGTTAAATCGAGATTTGGCTGCCCGACCCGCTCATCCAGTTCGCGAAAGTCGGCCATCGTTTCGATAAACATGCCGGGTTCAGGTTCAAATCCGAGCTTGATCCCGTAATGGGCAGCATGCTGGCAGACTTCGCGAATCCCTTCCGCGAGAATCTCCATCGTCTTTTCGCGTGGCCAGGGCTCTCGAAGAATTCCCGACCAGAACGAGACGCAATCCGCTTCAAGGTCATCGGCGAGGTGAATCGCCCGCTTCAAAAAATCAATGCGTCGCTGGCGGGCTCTGGCATCACCGCTGATGAGTGTCGGCTCATGCTTTTTGAGAGGATCCAGAAGGAACCGCGCACCGGTTTCAATCACACATGAAAGGCCGAGCTTCTTGAGTGCCCGCTGATATCGCTCGAGCTGCCGGGGAAAATCGACAGCAAAAGGATCCAGACAGTGATGATCGACCGTAATCGCCACGGAGCGATAACCCGCTTTGGCAATGAGTTCCAATGCGTCTTCCCAGCGGTGATCACTCAGCCCGTTCGTGTTATAACCCAGCTTCATCAGGAGGCTCATTTCGAGAGTTGGTGACGGCTGAAAATCTCACTCAACAGCCATTTGTATTGCTGTTCATCACGACGTATTCATCACAGATCGAATCAGCAGTTGTGACGCACCTCAGCCAGATCGGCAAGAGGATTCGATCTGGATGCTGAGAGGACTGCTGCCATCAGCCCGTCACTTTCTCGATCTGAACCACCCGGATCAAAAGCATCCTCCCGTAAGAATGTTCCACTTGCTGCGAGACCCAGCAGTGGATCGGCAGCCCGCATGATCTTCCATTCCTGCTGGACGACAAACACGACGATCACCGTACCGATCACAATCATCCCCACCAGAACGACCAGCACCCAATCCCTGCGGACAGTCGCCTGCTCGGGATGGCCAATCGGGTACAGTACTGTAATCGATTGCCCGATTTTGTGAGCCGGTGGCCGGAAAGCCATCACGTCTTCAATTTCATGCACACCGTCTTCCGTCTCGAACTGGAAGACACTTTTCGTCATGAGATCGCCTTCGTTGTCCCGATGAGTCAATTGCCGCACGACGGTCGCATTGACTGAGACTTGCGACATCCGCTTCAACAACTGATGAATCAGCGAGATGACTCCCACGCAGGCCATCAAAGCGGGTATGCCCAACTTGAACGCCAGTATCCAATCCCAGTTCAGGCCCAGAAACGGCATGATTTGATCTCCCTGCGGAATGGCCTCAGCCACCAATCGAATGCATGGGTCTGGCTGGCTGAATGAACCGCGCGGTATTGATCTCGTGGCCTTCCTTCTTGTGAGCCACAGACTCTCGAATAGCTTCAACAATCAATCTTTGTCGATGATCGACGGATTCTTCTAAACGCAGAAGCGATTTCAAATCGGTTTCTTCCAGGCTGAACAGACAATTGCGCAGTTTGCCATCGGCTGTCAGCCGGAGTCTGTTGCAGCGATTGCAGAAAGGCTCACTGACTGAGGCAATAAACCCGATCTGGCCTTTTCCGCTGGCAAACGTGTAGTCGGTGGCTGGTGCTTCGCGAGAACCTGTTGATTCTGCGGTAAGCGGCCCGAAATGCTCGATCAGTGCCTGCCGGATCTCACTCGCGAACAGTACCTTCTCCCGCTCCCACTGATTCTCAGCATCCAGTGGCATGTACTCAATAAAACGGACATCGATCCCGGTCTTCAGTGCAAATTCACCAAAAGGAATGATCTGCTTTTCCGTCAGTCCGCGAACAGCGACCGCATTGATCTTGATGGGATCCAGCCCCACGCGCTGAGCCGCTTCAATCCCGCGCAAAACAGCCTCTAAACCATCCCTGCGGGCAAACTCGCGAAAAGAGGCTTCATCCAGAGCATCCAGGCTGATATTGATCCGTGAAAGCCCAGCTTCTTTGAGGGCCTGAGCCTGATCGGCCAGCAGAATGCCATTCGTCGTCAGACCGATATCGACCAGTCCATCAATCGCTTTCAGCGACTTGATCAATACAGGAAGATCCTGTCTGACAAGTGGCTCGCCACCTGTCAGACGGACTCGATCAATCCCGAGGGAAACGAAGATTTTCACCAGTTCAGTGATTTCTTCGTAAGTCAGCAGATGCTGCCGCGGCAGATACTGCACTGGCCCTTCGGGCATGCAGTAAAAGCAACGGATATTGCAACGATCCGTTACACTGATGCGCAGGTTATTGTGCGTGCGTCCAAAAGAATCGACGAGTGTCATGGTGCTCACTTCTCTCTGACACCAGTCTACTCAGGAACGTCACCCTTCGCATCTGCAGGAATCGTTACTCAAATCGAATGAGGCCAATCGGCACATTGGCCGAGGAATCGGTCGTCGCGGGGGGCCAGTGGCGGGTTTCAATGGCTGGGAGAATACGCATCGCTTTGGCGGCATAGACATGATTGGTCGCCGGAGCCTGCGCAGCCAGTTCGCTCCACGCAATGGCGGCTTCAAATCTCCAGCCTTCAGCATCGCCATCGACGGCCACAAACCAGGCCGGATTCCAGCGCACCCGCTCCCAGCAACTCTCACTCACCGCACCTGTTTCCGAAATCTCAAAGTGATAAGCCGAGACATAATCGCGGTCGATATCGAGCGAAATCCTCACCCGGTCGAGTTCTTCTAAAGGAGCATCATACGTCCGGCCACTCGTCTCGACCGGGTTCGCTCGATGCCCGGGATGTCGATGACATTTCCCCGCCAGATAAAGAAATTCCCGATCGTGAGCGATCATCACAAAATCGCGAGGCTGATCCGCCAGTTCCAGGTTCGATAACCCGGGCTTCTGTAATGACAGATCCTTGGCCACTTGCCAGCAATCATCGGAAAGGAGTCCATCCAGCACGGGCTTATGCGAAACATACTGTGAGGTCGCAATTGTTCCCGGCGATGCTCCCGTCGCCGCCGTGATCCACATCTCCATGGCAGCAATCTGATGAATCGGATCTGTCGAGATTGTGGCCGACGCTTCTGCACTCTGGGCCTGCTGGCGAATCAACAGCGAGCGATAAATACTATCGGCTTCTCCAAAGGATCCTCGATGTCTTTTCAGTGCCGCCAGTGGAAACTGAACCTCACTGGATTGAAACACCCTCCGTTCCTGCAGCTCCAGCATTGCCAGAAGTTCTGCAGCACGCTTTTGTCGTCCTTTGAGCTGATCGTTCTGATAATCTCCCCGACCCGACTGGATTCGACCTTCTGCCCGAGCCTGCACAATGGGCGAGCGATCCCGCGAACTATACGAACCATCGTCATTCGCGAGTTCTTCACCATTGGCACCCACCCGGCGAATCGTGGGCCTTGTATCGGCTGTCACCACACTGGTCAGAGAACCTTCTTTTCGTGAGAGCTGGTACATCATTTCTCCACTCGTCCAGTAAGCGACCAGCCATCGCAATGCTGAAGTCCGTTCTGGCGAAGTGGGGTATCTGCGAATCAATTCGAGTTGAGTCTGCTCGAGCAGGTCGTACTGATCATGCTGTCGATAATCGCGGGCCAGTTGTGCCAGAAATGCGGCTCCCTGAGCCTGATCAAGACCAGCGAGGATGGGCCCCACCTGTGCCAGCATCTGGCCCGCCACACGGGGATCACCCAGTTGCTGGCCAGTGAACGACTCGACATTCCGCAGCTTGGCGGCTGCCTTCATGCGCTCAGCCAGAATCTGATCATCGACAGGGAGTAAGCCTCGACGAGCCGCCGTCCCAGGGGATATCGACAGCCCCGCGAACAGATCCTGCGAAGCCTGTGCACTGACGGCTGGCAACGAACCAATGCCACCCACAAGCTGAGCCGGGTCAAGTCGCCGATAAGCCTCGCGCTGCAGGAGACCTTGCCTTTGAATCTCTAACAGCCCATCGGCTCTCGCCGCTGCTGTTTTGACTGAGACACCCGTTCGCGGCAAAAACTCAAACGCTTCCAGTTGAGCATCACCCACACTGCCATCCGGCAATCGCAGAAGAACCCGCGAGACAGACCACGGTGCGAGCCCGACAACTTCCTGTTGCTCGAACAATCGCGTGGCGTCAGCCGCCAAAGGAATGGCCCGGCACATCGCTGCAAACAGCAACTGAGCGACCGCATCATCAGCCGCCGGTTGATCCAGCATCACCACGTCGGGCCGCCAGGTTCGCAGATGACGCACAATCTGTCCCAGCAACATCTCGGGCAGTTTGTTTTCTGTCTTGAGCATCCAGTCACGAAAGAGAGCGTCGCGATTGTGCTGCATGCCTGGTGTCGAAAGTGGGAAGGCCCAGCCTTCTTCCAGTGCGTTACCACCGGCCAGCAGCACGCCTGCCCGCCGGAGTTCTTCATTGCTGGCACTGTGAATCAGCCCCTCTTCATGCTCCAGTTTTGCATCAAGTCCTGCCGAAAGCAGAATCACACTCGATCGATACCCTTGCTCACCACTGGCTTTCGCCAATGCCCACGAAGAGATGCGTTCTGTGCGAGCGGGCATGATCGTCAGTGCGGCTCGGCGACCACCGCCCCGCAAGGCCTTCCAGGTTTTGCCCGAATCGGTCGTCTTGAGAATCAACCCGAGATGTCCGACGGCATAGCCCGTGGCGGCATGTTCCAACTGATCGGCCGTCGTCGGCACAAAACGGACGGCTTCTAAAGGAGCCGTCTCGCCCGTGCTGATGTTCTCCCAAGCTTGACCTGCATTGGAGGAATGCCAGATCACAGAGCCGGGAGAACCCACAATCCAGACATGCTCACCCAGACCATGTACGCCTCGAAAATCCATTAACCTGCGTGCTGCTGGCGGAAACTCACCCTGAGGAAGATCCCAGACAATCCCACCATTCGTGGTTGTCAACACGGTGGCACCATCACCCACCAGCCAGCCGCGTTCATCTTTCGTTACGAAAGCTCCGCGGAGTGTTCGCAAGCTGCCACCCGGCATCTTGGAAGGCAACAGCTGCTCATCACCCACCAGTGAAATCTTCAGGTCACTCCCCGCAACCAGCCCCATTTCCGGGCTGAACCAGGCGGCTGTTTTCCAGTGGCCCTGCCGTTGACCAGCTAACCGGTGCCAGGTGGTGCCACCATCGACAGTCCGCATCACACCCGTGGGGACATCATCGTCGGCAGCGACGACCACTGCGGCCTGATCCATATCAAAAAATTGCACATGCTGCACAGGCGGAAGCTGACCAGCCCCCAGTTCCTGCCAGGTCATGCCGCCATCTGTGGTCGAGAGCAGAACACCTTGCAGATGATGATCGGAAGGTTCACCCACATATCCGCCCACCCAGCCGATCTGGTCTGTCACGAATTGGGCACACTTCAAATGAATCAGCCTGGGTGAACCCGTTCCCTGGGCATGCGAACTCTGAGCCAATGAACTCTGAGCCAGTGAGAACCGCCACGTGGCTCCGGCATCATTCGAGATCCAGACCACGCCACGATCACCCACCGCGAAAATATGTTTTTTGCCTACAGTGCAGACCGCCCTTAACGTCGCATCATCCTGCAGGGGAGTGACTGCTGAAAGTACAGGCTCACTCGCTACGAGAGATTTTAACAGTACTGCCGGGCAGAGGCTCATCCCGACCATCGCCACGCAATAGCCCATGACAATGCGGGTCAATGGCCAGCGGAAAATCGAAGGTTGATCATGGAATGCAGGCAAACGAACAGACTTCATGTCGGCATGTCCTGTGTCGGCATGCTGGCGAATTCACTTTGCAGAGCACGAATTCAGCCATGCGTACCTCAAGTCGTGTTCAGTTCATAAAGAGGCCCGGCCGGTCTCTTCGCTGGCGGCGAATTCTTCTGTGGCGAAGGGGTCTTCAAAGTCTCCCTTCGCTTTCTTTTTGGTCGAGGCTGTTTTGGCGGGAGGACGAGCTGCACCATACTCACCCGACATCTGCCCGGGCATGGAAGGATTCATACCACTCGAAACCTGCATACCATACTGCATACTTCCCGCACGATTGGCCTGAGCCGAACGCGCATAGGCACCATCAACGGGCGGATAAGCACCCATCGGTGGATAGCCTGGCTGCTTTGATGCCTGCTGCGAGGCGTTGGCTTTGCGCGAACTTCGAGCGGAAGCTTTGTGCGATTCTCCGCAAGAAAACTCATCAGGGTTCGTGGAACTCAGAAATGGATCCTGCATGCTTTTCGTCATCGTCGAGCAACCGACCAGCCAGGCAAAAGCGACAGCCAGCATCAGCCATTTGACGCTCCAAACCACAAGCGGATGAGTGTTGACCTTGGTGATCATGGCTGACCTTTCGAAGCAGACGATTCGTTGTTGGTAGCGGAAGGCGGGGCTGAACCCGCGGCTTGTCCAGCGGCTTGAGAACTCTGGCGATCGCGCAAAGCTCGGTCTCGCAGTACCTCACGGCCGTGATACCTGCGGTTGAACGCATCGGGATCAAAAGCATCCGGACGATGTCGGCGGGGTGCCTCTTCCTCGGAGGAAACTGAATTCTTTGCAGTATCAGCATCACGACCCGGATGGCTCGGCTGAACCTCATCAGGTGGCGTCTGGCGAACAGGGGGAAGCAGGCCTCCCTCCTCGATCACGCCCGATTTGACTTGCATCTGCCCGGTCGATTCCATGCTTTCGGCGGACTGCGGGCGATTCAATCCGCCTTGAGCATAAGCATTCATTTCACTCAGTTTCGGATTACGTTCGACAGCATATCGGTGCACCCACCGCTCCAGTGTTTCGATCTGCTGCCGGCCTGCAGACCCCTGAAGTGGAGGCTGATTCATCCCGCCATGCATCTGGCGAGTCATCAGTAGAAGCTGGCTTTGTTCGGGTTCACTCAGATTGATCAGGCTCGCCACAGCCGCCAGATTGCGCTCGGCGTACAAGCGATGGCTCCCACCGGAAACGCGTGTGGTACTCAGGCGGAACTCGGACTTCGAGGAGTTTCCGTGGCAACTTCCCAAGCCGCACTTGTTCATCAGAATCGGGTGAACTTTGAGTGAAAACTCGGTCGCGGTCGCGCTTGTTAAGCCACCCAGCGATTCGACATTTCGGGTCTGATAACCCAAAGCGTCTGTTCTGGGTAAGGCCGGTTGTTGAACCACAGGAGCAGGATCGAGCATTTCTTCAATGCGCATGAGTAACCGGCGCAAGGCAGTCCGTTCGGGATCGAGCTTCAACGCCAGTCGAACCTCATCGCGGGCTTCTCGATACAAGTTTTGCGAGAGACACCATTCGGCCAGTTGATGATGATCTTCGACCGTCGGAATGCGCTCGCCTGGCTTTTTCCGCTGGGCTCGTATCTGCTGATAGGCATCTGCCATGGAACTGGCCACGCAGGTCACCTGCTCATCCGGCAGCGAAATTGTGCTGCCACCTCGCTCGACAGCATAACCACCGGTCACAGGCCGCACCTGTCCCTCGATGACCTTACCCGATTTGAGTACCACAAACCTGGCATCACTGCGCACTTCTTCCGCCAGTGCACTCGCGAGAAGAGTGACTGTCAGAATCGTCATGCCAAAAGCAGGGTGTTGCCAGAGTTTCATAGGAAGGGACAACTGGGCAGGAGATGAGAAAAGGATTGCTAACTCAAAAACAAACAACTTCGGACCGATCGCTCTTGGTGAGAGCCATTGGTTCGATTGATTGCCAGTCATTGAGATGTAGGGCAAGGGATCAGGAAGGGTTCAGAACTGTAGGGAGAGCAAAAGCCGGGGAGTAGAGCCTGTATGCAGGCTCATTTTTGATCGATGAAAGTGAATGGAGGTGAGATCGAAGGTCGAAAGAAAGGCATGTAATTATTGATCAACGGGTGGGAATAGCAGAAGATGCCCAACCCGACAAGACGAGTTTCGCGGAAGACTGAAGAATTCGACAGCTCTCCACGCGAAGTGAACACATTACATATTTGTCTTGGCGTCGCCGGCATCGCCCAGCAGGCTCTGCAAAGCCATCGTAATGGCCTTATCGTTCGCGTGATCCCGACTGTACACGCGGAATACCGACAGACTCAGTGGCAACTGCCGGAAAAGTTCATCATCCGACAGTTCTGTGATCCCATTCGCCGCTGGATCAAACAGATGATTTTGACCACCCACTGGGAGCCTGCCACTGGGCCGATGATAATGCCGGGCCACATCGATTCGCATTTCAATCGACTTCTTATCCTCTGGCAACCGGCCGCGCAAGCGCTGCTCGATGAGGTCAGGTTCCGAGAAGATCGACATCCGCTCGGCACTGCTGGTGTAGTACCCCATGGTGCGCTCTGTCGCCATCTTCCAATGGACTTCGCGCGAAAGAATCTTCTGCCAGCGCTCGCCCAACTGGCGTGTCGCAGGATCGGTTGATTGCGAGAAGCGATCCACATCGACCAGAAATGACGATTCCGTCAACCGGCGGTAGTTTTCCAACTGACCAATCGGGCTCCCCTGGAACAGGTGAGGCATCGTTTCGGGAAACAGATCTTCCAGTGCCAGATCGATGGCCCGCACAGTGCGATGAAAGTAGACGGTGCGAAAGAGGTTGGCACGGGTTTCGATGAAATTGATCAATGTGGGCAAGCCACGAATATGAATCGTTAAGCCCTGAGGAGTAAAGAACGAATAGTGGAGCAACCGGGAGATATCAAACGCCCGCACGTTATAGCCCGTCATGTAGGCATCGCGCAAGACGAAATCCATGTTGTCTACAGTATAAATACCGCTGAACATGGCCCGCAGTTTTTTGAGCCAGTCGGGATGGCCTTCGTCATCGGGGGAACCTGGCCTGGGCCGGCGGATCAGCCACGAAATCTGCCGGGGATCGAGTTCTTCCAGGGGCTTGAGTTCTCCTTTGGGATTCCGCCGGATCCCCCGCAGCAGTTCTCCCAGTTCCTGCTCGATAATCACGCCTCCCACATCTTCGTGAGTGACACCGAACTGTGCCAGGTAATGATCATCAAAGAAATGGCCGAACGGCCCATGCCCTACGTCGTGGAGCAGAGCCGCCATGCGCAATAGCGATTCGACATAAGGCCGCGAAGGGACATTGCGGCACGCATCGCACAGTGAATCGTACCAGTAGTCAATGGCCACAGAGGCCAGATGCATGGCCCCCATCACATGCTGAAACCGCATGTGCTCAGCCGCCGGAAAAACCCACCAGGCCGTCTGTAACTGATGAATATGCCGGAGCCTCTGCACCCACGGATGATCAATGATATCCTGCTCAGCTGTCTCTCCCGCTGGCAGACCCCCACGCGAAATGAACGGAATATAACCGTGAATCGGATCGTGGGAGAGGCTTTCGCTGATGAAGTTTCGCGACATATCAACTGGACTTATCTGGAACGAGTTCTACGAAACATGAGAGTTTTTTAGACCAATCACGGGAGTGGCCTGGCCGACATTTCCACCACTACCAGTCGACCGCCAGCATGAGGCAGTTGAGACCGCTCCCAATCCCGAGAAATGCCACGCGGTCGCCCTTCTTCAGAAAACCACGCTCTTCCGCCAGTGAAGCGGTCATTGGCAAAGAGACTGTCCCCATGTTCCCGAGAAAGGGAAAGGTCGGGAAGTCTTTTTCCAGCGGAATTCCCAGCGATTTCAGAACCTGTTCGCGATGTCCCTTCCCCACCTGATGACAGATGACTTTGTCGATTTCCTGTGGCTTCAGCCCAAATCGGGCCAGCATCGAAGCCCACGTTTTGACTCCCAGTTCGACACCATACTTCATGACGGAAATCGAATCGGTCTGCATAAACTGGTGGAAGGCGTGCGAAAGCTTGGCGGGCAAGATCCCGCTCACTTTCTGTTGCACCAGTTGCGGCATGAGTGACCCCAGCCTCGTTTGTGTCACAGCACTGGGAAGCACCTGCTCGACCTTGTTCACAGCCGCAGGTAAAAGAGATTCAAAACCCCAGCGGCAGAGTTCGTGATGCTCGGGAGCAGCCAACAAGCTGCCACCCAGCAGTTTGTGCCCACGCGCTCGCGAGAAGGATCCGTCGGTGAGGATCACAGCGACGGCACCACTCCCACCCGTTAACGTGGCCAGAGAGTGTGTCAGATTCTCCATCGTCGGGTC
Organism: Planctopirus limnophila DSM 3776; assembly: GCF_000092105.1. Lineage (NCBI taxonomy): Bacteria > Pseudomonadati > Planctomycetota > Planctomycetia > Planctomycetales > Planctomycetaceae > Planctopirus > Planctopirus limnophila. Next base: position 4,297,492 of record NC_014148.1, read on the forward strand.
TTCGAGCAACCGCTGGATCGTGAACTCGATGATCTCGCGAGCCGATTCGCAGGAAACAACCATCCCTGCACGAATCTGCCCCAGTTCAATCCGGTTGGCAATATCGATGATTCCATTGAGCACACCCAGACAGGCATTGCTGAGATCATAGACCGCCACGTCATCGGTCAGACGAAGGTTCGCTGCCACGCCACAGGCGGTTGCCGGCTCAAACTGTTCCCGGCAGACACCCGCATAAATCAGCACACCAAGATCGCGCGTCGAAACGTTCGATTGTTCGAGTGCCCTGCGGGCCGCTGCTGTCGCTCCACTGGTGAGTTTATAGCCTTCCGGCCACCAGCGGCGTTCGCTAATCCCTGTCCAGGCTTCCAACTGCCCGGGGCTCACTTTGAGCTTCTCGTAAACCGGTGCCAGGCGTTCTTCCAGCTCAACCGAAGAAACAACTTCGGGCGCCAGTTCGTAACCAATGGTTTCAATAAAGACTTTGGAATAACGCATATCGATGAAAGGATCCGTTTTCAGGAATCGGAGCCGGTCGTTTCGAATCTCCACAAGGGAGGATTCAACGCTCGAACCGCGTACAGATTCGCAGGTGTGCCCTCGCCTGACAACTCATCGCAGGGACTCGACAATCAACCGACACCCCGCACTGCCCAACCTGTCATCTGGTAGATCACCCGCCCATCGACTTCCAGCCAGCCATTGGCAATGACCGTATTGGTTGTTCGATCAATCGAAACGATCTCGGCATCAATCGTCACCAGGCTGTCTTTGGGAATCACCTGACCACGATAGACCCATGCCTGCGGCGTACCACACACAGGTGTTTCAAAGTTCACTCCACCATGCGTACTCACGATTTCGGCTTTGACCATCCAGTGCTTGATCACCTGCAAAAAGGCTTCCAGCCCCAGCGATCCAGGCATCACCGGGTCTTCGTAGAAGTGCGCCTTGTAATACCATGCTGCCGGATTGACTTGCGCCTCCCCACGGACAAAACCAGCCAGCTCGGGCCGTCCGGGAACACTGCCCTGCTGGACCAGACAATGTGTGATCTGATCGACAAACGAATAACTCGCTTCAGGAAAAGGTGGCGCTTGTGAGAAGCTTTCCGAGGCAGCGAAATTTTCCAGCACCACACGCTTGGCATCTCGCAGGCCGACCTGATTGGCGAGTGATGCCGCTGAAAAGAACCCGAAGTAAGTCGTTCCCGAGTAGACGAGTTCATCCCGGGCAAACATCTCCATCGAGAAGTGCTGAATGATCATGCCGCCTGACATCGAAGCCTGCGTCATGCGGGCTGTGGTGGTCAACGTACCAATCTCGGGAGTCACGGGCCGATGTTGAGTCGCTTTGCCCCCGAGATTGCGAAACTTGAGATCGGTTTCGCTGGTGAGTGCTGAGCCGGCATAAGCCGCCAGCCAGCCACAAGGTTGCAAAGCTGTTTCCAGCAGCACTGAAAATGGCATTTCGGGCTGTCGATTCGCGCTGAAATACCAGGCATCGACAGGGACATCGTACTGGGCAACGCAATGACAGCCAGCCTTCATGACAAAAGGTGGCCCACCGACTTCCACAATCCGATCCAGAAACTGAAACGGAGGGCCGGGCAGTCGCGCAATCTTGCGATCGTGGTCGAAGACTGTGTACTCGGGCCCGAAAGCTTCCGAAGGCTTGCCAATCGAATAAGCCGTAATCCTTTCGAGAGGATAGATGGCTGGCCGCACATCGTACAGTGGAGTGTTTCCTCCACTCGCCCCGCTCTTCTTAACTTCTCTTATTCCCTCTCCCTCTGGGAGAGGGTTAGGGTGAGGGTCTTCAATCTTCCTTCCCGCCCAGATCGCTTCCACACGGGCTTTCGTCAGCCCCGTGAACCGCAGCGACATGTTGCTGATTTCCACAATCGGCTTGCCATCTGCGAACATCAGCGCATCGGCCAGGCAATAGGCATCTCCATGGGAACCCTCTCTCCCATAACCCAGCTCGCGAATCGTGACTTCGTACCAGACCTCTTTCGTTGAGGCCAGCACCTGCCCCCGGCACTTGAGCCGACTTTCGATCCCCACGACCGGTTCCGATACCACCTCACCCGTTTCCCCCACCCACCCCATGCGGAGCAGATAAATCCGCAACGTGTGCAGGCAGCACTCATACATCAACGTCCCCGGCATCACATGGTCATCACAGAAGTGACATTCGAGGAACCAGTCGTCGGGATGGATATCGAGTGCGGCACGAATCCGTCCCAGCCCATACTTCCCACCACCGGGTTCAATCTCGAGGACTCGATCCACGAGTCTCAGCTTGCCACCCGGAATGGTGTAAGGCTTGTGCAGTGGCAGCCCGGCAAATGCCTGACCAAAAGCACCGACAAGATCTCCCTCTCTCAGCTGTTCGACCTGTGCGTCACTCAGATTCCCTGGTGTGATGGCAACGGGTTCGAGCCAATCGGCCGGGAGCTTGCCAGGCCGCGGTGCGAGATCGAGTGTGCTGTGGATGATCCCTTTCCCTGCTGCCAACGCCGATTCGGTGAAGAACCCGGCACACCCTTCGCGCATCGTAATCAGTGGCTCGCCATTGACTGTTCCATCGAATTCAAATTTGAACAGCCAGGTCTCACCCTGCTGGAAGAATTTGAGAATGCGAATGTTATAGACAATCGTTTCGCCAGGAACTGGCAGACCCCGGTGGAATGTGACAATCGCATCGAGAAGACGATAAACCGCCAGGCCACGGGTTTGCAGATCTATCCCCAGCCAGCCCGCGAGAAAGAGATCGGCCTGACCTGATTCTACCGCAATCGCGGTCGGGATTCGTCCACCATCCAGATACCACCGCGCTGCGTGCACATCGTGTTCTGTCACCACGCAGCCGTGCGACATCGACAGTGGTTCGCCTTCGATGTTCGTGATTCGATCCACCAACATGAGTGGCTCATCCGGCAGCCGCACACGCGTGGGGTACTGGTCGGCCGCTGCAAAGAGTGGCCCCAGTGCCTCGCCAATTTTCCCAATCGCGAACTCCAGACACTCCTCGCGCGAGAGACTCCGCGGCGGTGTCGATTTATCGCGTTTCGAGGCAGCCGAATTCGTACTCAGAACCACTTCCTGATGAGGAGCGAGCTCGAACTCACCTTCTGCCTGCAAACGGGCTAACCGCTCTTCAAAAGCCAGATAGGCCGCTTCAGCAGCATCGAGAGTTTCTGGGGAATTCATCGTCATGGGCGTCGCACTTGATGTCTTGGTATCAATCAGTTGTTCAGCAGCAATCTCCTCTCCCTCAGGGAGAGGCCGATTATTTATTCCCTCTCCCTCAGGGAGAGGGCCAGGGTGAGGGTGAGACTCTGAGCGAGAACTTTCATTCCGCAGTAATTCTTGCAGAACACCCGCGACTTCGCTTGTCACAACGGGGATCTGCTTCCAGTTCAAGCGTCGGATCGGGATCTCGATCTGCGGGCTGTTGGGCAGGCTCGCAGTCTTTCGTTTTCCTTCAAAGAGCTTCGTGAGCTGGCATGGTGCGAAGAGTGGAGCCAAATCGACAGCCACTCCCCGGACAGCGAGCCACGCGAGTGTACGGACAAAATGTCGCACGGGATGAGCTGTCAGCGGGCAGGCGCTCCGCACGGAAACTTGTTGATCACGGTTTGTGAGAATGGTTTCAATCAAACGCGTGCAGGTGCTGCCCGGGCCAATCTCCAGAAACAGATTAGTTCCCTCCTGGCGGGCGGCTTCAATGACTGCCGGGAAATCAATCGTATGCAGTGCCTGCGAAGTGATTGCTTCCGCACAGGCCGTCGTGGAAGGGATGTAGGCCTTCGATGTCGCTGTGCTGTAGACCGTGATCTCTGGTCGCAGTTGAACAGGCAACAGATGCAGTGCCCGCCACTGATCTTCCACCTGCTGCACAAAACCCAAATGGACTGTACTGGGCGCCGGCAAAGGTGTGATCGAGAGCGAAAGCTCTTCCAGCATTTCGGTCACTTGCGCTGCATCGCCGCCAATCAGGCATTTTTGCGGAGCGAGTACAATCAGTAATGCCACCTTTGGTTTTCTGGCAATGGCTGGCCAGAGTCGATCAGCCGGGCATTCGACCACTCCACTCGTCCAGGGGACAGGTTCATCGGGAGGAATGTTCCATGCCTGGCGGGCCGTATCGAACGGTGGTGTTAATAGACCGGTAAACAGTCGCGAGGCCAGCATGCGCGACAGCATTTCATCGCGGGCTGTCCAGATTCTTAATCCGAAGAGTGCTGAGGATTCCCCGAGACTGTTACCAATCGCGGCTTGAGGAACGACTCCAAAGCGGGCCAGGAGATCGCACATCAATGTGGCCAGCGTCACCTGTCCGAAAATCATCGCCCGATGATCGCCCGCTATGGCTGCTGACGATTCACCATTCCACAACAAGTCAGGCCGGTACTGATCGGCCAGTCGCAGATTCTCGCGATCCTGCTGTTCGAGGATCTCCGGAAAAGCCTGCCCAAGCTCTCGTCCCATCCCCAGAAAATGGCTCCCCGAACCTGGAAAAACAAAGGCCAGCTGAGGATTCTGAGGTGCTGAAGAAAGGTAGAGCACACCCTCCTGGCTCAACTCTTCCTGGCCTGAAGCGGTCGTGATTTGCTCCAGCAAGCTCACCACTGATGCATTCGACGAAACCATCAGAATGGCGAGTGGTCGCGTTACTCCTTGCGGGCGGACTGCATACACCTCGCAAAAGTGCCGCCACCGGCTGGGCCCCACATGCCGCCCACTCAAACCATTGACAGCCGAGTTCTCCCACGCAGTCAGTAACGAACGCGCCCGCTCTGCCAGTTGATGTTGGGTTGTCAGGTGAGCAGGCGAAGCTTCTGCAATGCTGTCTGCCTCGTTACCAAATGTTTGTGGCTCAGGCCAGATCACCAGCGGCAATTCGGTTAAGTGTGGCCTGGTCGCTTCCAGCGATGATAACACCGGCTGTGGAGCTTCCTTAAGCCGAAGCACACTCCACAAGCCTGTCGGAGATTCACATCTGATGGTGGCTTGGCGCGAACCTTCAGCTCGATTTCTCAACCAGTATTGCCAGCCCTTGGCGCTTTTCCCGAGGGCATCGGCTGCACCGGGTGGGAGTGATCGCGTCGCGAGGCAAGCCACAGCGGCAATCGCGTCGATCATCCCGGAAGCCACACCCGCAGGCCCCAAAAGAGCCGAGATTGAAGGAAAGACGTGTGGTAGTTCCTGAGATGGAGCCTCACCGGCACCAGACGTGATATTCTCGATCAAGGCATAGATCTGATCACCATCGCGCTGGGCATCCGAGAGCCGTTTGAGGACGAAAGCACCGGCACCATAGGTCGAGTTGTCGGGAAGCGTACTCTTCCACAACCCGGTTTGATCAGCATCCGGCAGATCGACAGCGCACGCCAGAGCCAGATCGATTTCTCTTAATCGTAGCGCCTCGCTGGCCTGACGGAGGGCTTCAAAACTGCTGGCCTCTTCGCTCGAAAGGACAAACGAGGGGCCGCCGCAATCGAGTTCGCGGGCGACGCGACTGGCCACAATCCCACCGAGATTTCCCATCACTCGATTGGGGGTGAGCGGAGGATGCAGCCCATTCACCAAAGATTCGATGACGGCTGCGTGATCTTCGGTCGCAGAGATTCCCGAGTCGCGCAGTTCCTGTTCGAGTCGCCAGCGTAAATGAAAGTTCGACGATTCGATATCGAGGGCAATGCCGACAAACAGCCCGCAGCGATCTCCTAAGGAGCCTTCAAGACCCGCATGTGCTTTGGCTTCGCTGGCCACATCGAGCATCAGACCCTGTTGAGGGAGCATATCCTGCTGCTCGACGGGAGGGATCCGAAAACGCTGCACAGGCCAGGAGAGTTGAGGATCTTCCGTTGGTACAGCTTCCCGTTCGGGATGTCGGCTTTGCCACCGCTCGAACAGTTGCTCGATCGATGCTTCGCCAAGTGCTGCCGAGAAACCGATGATCGCGACTGGCTCTTGTTCCGGCTGTGGCGTTGTCAGTTCGGTGGCGACACTCACCTGGACCGGGTGATGAGTTGAGGGGGAATCTGTCTCCTTTCCAGATTCTTCGTCGAGAAACTCTTCCACCAGCAGATGCCCGTTGATGCCGCCAAATCCAAAACCATTCACAGCGGCACGCCGGGGGAGACCATGACCTGGGGCTTCCCAGCGTTGACTCTCGCGCAAAACTGCAAAGGGAGAATGTGGTTCCTGGAGCAGACCGGCTGGCTGCTCATAATTGGCAGTACAGGGCAATATCTGATGCTTGAGAGCCAGCACGACTTTCATCAGAGCAGCCGCACCGGCACCCGTCAGCAGATGGCCCACATTCGATTTCACTGCTCCCAGCACAGCCCGGGATGAGCGATAGCCTGCCTGCCGCCAGAGTTCATGCAGGCTGGCAATCTCGACCTGATCTCCGACTGGTGTTCCCGTGGCATGACATTCGATGAGATCAACACTTTCGGGTAACCATCCCGCCCGCTGATAAGCCGCCCGCATGGCCCTTAACTGGCCTTCCGCCCGAGGTGAAAGCAGGCTGCCACCCCGATCATTCGAAAGCCCCGCCTCCACCAGCACGGCATGAATTTCCAGGCCGGCTGCAATCGCATCCTGGAGCCTCATCAACAGGAACATCCCCGCTCCCTCACCGACGACCAACCCATCGGCGCGGGCATCGAGTGGACGGCACTTCTGCCCTTGAGAGAGCGCCTTGAGCTGTGAAAATCCAATCTGTGTGTACTGGCAATCGGGTCGGGAAAGCCCTCCCGCCAGCATCACGTCGGCCCGTCCCGCGCGGAGTTCATTCATCGCCAGCTTGACGGCGTAGATCGATGAGGCACAGGCGGCATCGAGTGTGAATGCCGGGCCACGCCAGCCGAGTTCGCGAGCAATGATCGCTGCAGGCAAGCTCAGCGCGTATCGGTTCTGCTCAGACCAGCGCTGGGAATCTGCCGAGCCGTGGGGCCCAGGTGATTTTGTTCCCGTGGAGGCCTCGAGCACTTTCGAGAGGTATCTCGAACCGAGAACATCCCAGCACAGATCGTTGATGGATTCGATGGGGAGAGCGATGCTGCCGAGGATCACACCACAGCGGGCCGGGTCAAACGTCTGCAGGTTCAGCGAGCCGGCTGGCCTGTTCTGATCTGTCCCCCGCAGCAGTGAGTTTTGTGTGCTCTCGATCGTCTGGAAGGCCGTCTTCAGCCCGAGGCGAAAGAGGGGATCGAGCCCGTTCCATTCGGCTTCAGTGATGGAGGGCAGATGTTGGGAAATGGACGGCCGGTGGGGAAAGAGATTCCAGACCCCTTCATCGAGATAACAGCCCCAGGTCGAGAGGGCTTTATCCGGCTGAGAAAACGGCCCCAGTGCATAGCGGCTCTCCAACCTCCAGCGACCCTGCGGAACATTTCTCCCGGCATCAACACCTGAGTGAATATTGCTCCAGAAGCCACGCAAATCGCCCGCTCCGGGAAAGTACCCTCCCAGGCCGACAATGGCGATTTTCTCATGGGAATCAGCAGAGCTTGGGGAACGTTGAGACACTGGGCGTCAGATCATTCAAAAGTCGAATTTCAAACTGGCTCACGTCTGTTCATAGATCCAGGCGTAGCTCTTGGCAGCAACAGCCCCCCAGTCTACCCAGACAGCAAACCTCAGGCGACTGGCAGGGCTCATTCTAAGGGAAGAAAAGTGCAACGCGCATCCTTAGCAAAACAAAAGGCGAAATGTCAATAACCGCCTCACACACGAGGAGATCGCTTCGAGAGAGCAGCCACGCTTCTTTCGCAGTTTTTAATGGGGGCGGAATTATCTCTCGTGAGATAAGCCGTCCACGATCTGACGACTTCATGCAATCACAAGCCCATTCGGTCAGCACCAAAGCCTAGAAAGTCAATGCTTTAATCTTATGTTTTCTTGTTCATTTGTTGTTTAGTAACAAAATTTAAATGAGATAGGAATTGTCGTTGACTTTTAAATTACTTGTGAAATGATCACTCCCACGCTCACCAAAAGAAATTGTGTTCACAAGAATTTCAGGAGCCCGCGATGATGAAACATGCATTTATTGGTCTGGCGCTACTCATCCATGTTGTCACTGTAGTTAGTGATGCTGAAGCTACTCTTCCGCGTTTTCTCAGGGCAGCAGGCGACGGAATGCGTACAAGAATCAAAAGTACCGCAGGTGGAATCATTTACGGCGGCACTCCATTTGACACTGTTGAATATAATAGTGGATGGGTTGATAGTGCTGTTGGGGATGCGACAGCAGCGATTGATTCAGGTGGTGTTTCTTCATTCTCTACAGCGGACTCTGCAATTGGCGTAGGTCTTGATGGTCAAACATTAATCTCAACTCCTTTATTATCTCAAGGAGTTATTCTACTTGAGGATTCGGGGACCGGAACCGTCAATGGAAGTGTGGGGGTTTTAACAGAATGGGATGTTGAGTGGGTCGTAGATGATGAGGGTGGGCTTCGCGATTTTTCTCATGAGTACACAGTGCAATGCGAAATATCGCTTTCTCATTCAATGTTGGCGACGGGAGGTATGTCAACAATGGAGATGATGGCATTCCCTTCAAAAGTTGGTTATGCGGGTAGTTCGATAAAGTATGGCGACTCTTTCTTTATTAAGATAGAGGCAGGGGGTGAGGTTATTGAAGTGACTTTTGATGAGTATGAAGGTGAATGGATTTCGAATAATGGTGTTATTTCTGTATCATACCCCAGCAATGACGATGTTGAAATTGTAGTGAGCAAGAACGTAGTACTCGAAGATGGTGATTCTGTTTCCATTACAGGACAAATCGGTGTTAATTATACAATATTATCAGCTGATCCTGCTGTTGAGGGTGTTTATACATTGGCTGTTGACGCAAAGCTCATACCCTAGTTGTATGAGCAATTCATCATTATCTTTAAGTGTATTTGAGAATTCGTCGATTGCTCAATTTCTAACAAGACTGCGACTTTCTCTTCTAAAACAAACGTTGTGCTTTTGGTTGTAAGCCGGGTGATGCTGATATGCCAGCCATACCGAAATGGCTCAGATCGTGCCTAAAAGGCACCTCGATGCAAATTGCGAGTGATCTCACTGTTTATGTAACTTCTGGATAGCCCAATCTCGACATTGAGATGAAGACCAAGTAGTGACGATACACGTCAAACAATGCCTCTGACTACCAGGAAATACGCCATATGCCATCACAGGATGATTCCTGAAGTGACACATGGCGTTTTACCTTTTGATACGTTGGTATCAATGGGCTGGTGGCGGGCTGTTCTGGAAGGCGCGGTTTCTGAAGAGAAACTCGACCAGGTTTCCTTCGTGCGGCTGGAGCCAGTTCAATTGGACCGTCTTGACCCGGCCAATGTTCAGCCGGTCGATGTTATACGCATCGAGCAGTTGCTGGCTGAACTTGGGATCTTCCGTGATCGCTGTGCAGACCAGTGTGGGGCCAATGGCCTTGATCGTCTGATTCTGCGGGCATTCGACAACCGAAGTAAAGGGGAACATGTACTCGGCATTCGCGAGTTTGGCTTCGGGCGACGAGCAGTGAATGACCGTCGGGAGCAGGTATTCGGACTTCCCCAGTTTCCCGATGCGGTTACCGCCATGGAAAGCCGCACTGACATCGGTTGAGTAGCCATCCTTCAGACCTTCATCGATCTGGTTCGAGACACTTTCAGCCACACCCGCTGTTGTGGATGCTGCGAGAATGGCTTTGGGATCCGTTGCGGGAAGAGGCACAATTTCGGACATCTTCTTCGCGATTGCCTGGGCGATTTCCTTCGTGTGCCGGGAGGCATAGATGCTGGAGCAATTGATACACCCGCGACCACCATTGGCCGCCACGCTATCGACCATGGTATCGAGGTAATCTTCCCAGTGATCCACGAGGTCGTCGCCCAGAATGATCTTGCTGAAGCCCGGGCCATGAACAGAGACGCGGGGATTGCCTGCATGCTGCTGAACAGTCTGCTGGCTGCCGAAGATCATGCAGCGATGAGCGTCGCTGAGCAGTCCACCGCCGACATCATGACCACCGGGATACAGCGAAATGGCCTCGCGAGGAATGCCTGCAGCAAAGAATGCTTCCGTGATGCGATAAGGTGTCCAGAACTCCTGTGAGCCGGGCTTGAGCATCAAACCAATCTGCATGGGGATCGCTGGGAGCCAGAGTGTATGAACTCCCGGCGAATTCGAGGGGAGAACAGCCCCCAGAATCGGCGTTGTGGCCTGATAGCTGACCATGACTCCCCGCGATTCCATGCCGTAGCCCTTCGAGAGAATCTCGTGGGGCAGGCCGCGTGTGAGAGCGTCGATCACTTCGCCCATGTGCGAGAGAACGTACGCATTCTTTCGCATATTGAAGGCACAAAGCGAAATGGGAATACCGGTCGTTGCGGACTGCATGTTGCAGAACTGCTCAGGAGTGAGTTTCCCGGTGCCGCAGGGAAGTTCGGCATTGAGGTAAAGGTCGGCCGCCTTCTTGCATTTCTCAATCAGATCGTCGATCGAAAACTGGCGGAGTGCTTCGCGCGACTGCTGGGCTTTCCGCAGGTCCATCTTCACCATGGCCCCTGTGGCCTGATGCAGTCTGGCCAGAGTTTCGCCGGTTTCAAAGTGGTTAATATCCACTTTTTCCATACTGTCGTAAGGTTTGCCAAAGCGAAGGATGGGTACGTCGAACATGGTGGTACTCGATATGTAAGAGTAAGCAAATATATTTTTTAAAATGATCGTGTGGGAGTGATTTCAGCTCAACCTTCAGATGTCTTCAAGAGCTTCCAGTACAACCTCACCACCTGCGAAAATATTCATTCGAAGTGAAAACCCTGCCAGCAAAGCCATACCAATGAGTGTAGTGGTGCCGCCACCATAGGCCTCGACAGTGGCACGACCAAACTCAGTAACAACATCAACTTGAAAGATGTCTCCAATAGCCAGACTTCCATCAGCAGTGAGATATTGGCCAGTGCCAATTGGACTTAGCCCCAGTTCCTGTATGACGCCATGATCTAGCACAAGATAGGTTGTACAACCTGTATCAATGATCGCTTCCACCCGAAGAGATCGATCGTCATTCCCCAGCAAGTACACTGGCAGTACTGGTTCGAGTCGGTCGTTGATGTATCCCTTCAAGCAAGATCCTTCCATCAACTACGAAACACGACGCCACGAGCCCATTGAGAAAGCCAGAGGGCTACCAATTTTCCTGAGAAATGGCTTACTTTCCGGATGTCTCGCACGAACTTGCTGTATTGCCAATATCCCTTTGGAGTTGACTTCATAATCACCAGATTCGACATCGATAGCGATAAACAGTTCCGGATTTTCGCCAATTAACTGACTAGCGATACGATGCTCGAAAAGCCAGTTGGCCTTATCGGCCGTCGCGTCTGTTGCAGAGGACATGTAAAACCTCCAGGCAAAAATGGATGATTCTATGGCCTAGTAAACCCCCACAGTGGTACTCTTCGCAATTTCATGGAATGGGCGGGTGCCGCTGATGCCGTCCCAGGGGAACTTATCGCAAGGAAGTTCGCGTTCGCCTTCATCGCGTTCCATGAAGCCCGGCACAAAGAGTTCCTTTGTCATCGTGTAGAGCTTCACGCGGCCTGTCTGGCCGTAATCCACGACCTTGTTGTAATCCTTGAAATCGACCACCTCGATGGCTGCCCGCGGCTGGGGTGCATGGTAGGTGATTTTATAGTTATCTGCAGGATCGAACGGCTTACTACAGGCCAGGCCCATCAGCGTGTTGCCGTAAGTAGGGGTCATGAAAACATCCGGCCCGAGAAGTTCTTCACAGCAGTAGCGATACCACTGGGGAGAAAACTCTGTCCCGCCGCCAAAAATCCCCGTAATCCCCTCTTCGGCAATACTGCTCCCATTATCAATCAGCTTGAGAGCCAGTGCTTCGAGCAGTTTAGGAGTCATAAAGGCGCACTTGATATCGTGCCCACCTTTGAGAATTGTCAGCACCTGATCAATGCAGTGATTCTTATAATCTTCGGCTTCTTTAATGCGTCCCTGCTTGAGCAGCTTAACGACCCACCGTGGGTCAAGATCAATACAGAAGCAGATCCCGCCGCGATATTGAGCCAGATGCTCAATGGCCAGCCGCAGTCTACGCGGGCCTGACGGGCCGAGCATCAGCCAGTTGGATCCTGGTGGAAACCATTTGTCGTCCAAGGTTTTGGAAAACTCTTCATAATCGATCCAATGATCTTCAATGACCATGCGGCTTTTGGGCAGACCTGTCGTTCCGCCTGTTTCGAAAACATAGACAGGTTTACCGGCCAGGCCTTTGGGAACCCAGCGGCTGATCGGCCCGCCACGCAGCCAGTCGTCTTCAAAGTGAGGGAACTTTTTGAGGTCTTCAAAACTTTTCACCTCTTTAACAGGGTCAAAGTTAAAAGTTTTGGCCTTTTCCAGCCAGAAGGGAGAACCTGTCTCCGGGCTGAAATGCCAGTGAATCGTTTCCACGGTGTGCTGATCAAGTCGATCTTTGGCAGCAGCAATCTTGGCAGAATCAACCATAGCCATCACAGTTCCTGAGAGTTGGTTTTGTGTTTGAAAACTTTGACTATTGTCTGATTTTAGAAGTCAGGAATTGAGCGTCTCGAAGAATTATCAAAATCCCGAATTCGAACGCTGAATCACTGAGTTAATCCATATCTGTTGCAGATGGTTCGGGAAGGAAGAAACTCAAAGCAAAGCCCACCAACGTGACAAATCCGGCCACGCTGGCCGCTGCGATTGAGAAGGCCATCGGCGGCGAGAAACCACCGGCGGCACCAGCATTGGCTGTCAAAAACCCGGCAATCGTGGTCGTGACCAGGGCAAAGCTGGTACCGATCATCCGGCCACCAATATTGGCAGCAAAGCTTTCTCCCGTACCACGCAAATGGAGTGGATAGACGCGAGGCAAATAGTTCCCCCAGAAACTGAATTGTCCCACGACAAACAGGCCGGCCATAAAGACACCCAGTGAGACGGTGGTAATGGGCAATACACCCAAAAAGATGGCTTCGAGATTGATTTCAAAGAAGGTTTGATTTTCCACCTGCAAAAACAGGGCAAAGACGGCCGGGAGAATGATCAAGCCGGGAATCTGCAGGCACCAGAGGAGTTTACGCCGGCTGAGAATTCGCACAGCCAGTAATGCCAGCAGGAAGCGACCAACCAGACCGCCGATTTCTTGAACCTTGGTGTATTCACTGGCGATCTTCTGCTCGTATTGCCGCATGGCACCCATTTTGGCTTTTTTCGCCAGTTCAGGATCAGGTGGCAACTTGGCCTTGTCGGCTGCAGCGATCGCTTTTTCCTTCACATCAGCCAGGCCAGGGACAATTTGTGGAATCTGTTGAATAGCACCGAAAGCTGCCCCATAGCTCATGGCGAACATTAACGTGGTCACTATGGTCGTCTTACGCAACTGAGGCGAAAAGAGCTGCGCAATGCTGGGCCGCTTGAGAGTTCCTGCAGTGGCTTTTTCTTTCCAGGCGGGCGATTCTGGTAAAAAGGGCCTGATGATAATGAGGGGAATGGCAGGGATCAGCCCCGACATCAACGTGTATCGCCACGCTTCGTGATGATGTGCCGGTTCAATAGTTCCCCAGAAGCCTGCGGCAAATTCGGGAATGAACGTTGGTGGCAAATCAGCAGCAAAACGGATCGCCAGACCATTCATGATGGCGACTAGCAAGCCGCCAATCGATGAAAATGCCTGGGTATAACCCAAAACTTTTTCTCGCTGGTGAGGATTCGGGAATAACTCGGCGAGCCACGCCACCGCAGCCACAAACTCGACACACACACCAATGAACATGGTGCAGCGGAAGAAGAGCAGCATCCAGATACTCGTGGAAAAGCCAGCGAGAAAAGCTGAGCCCGCATACAGCAGAATACTCCAGGTCAACACACTGCGGCGACCGAGGCGATCTGTCAGGTATCCTCCCAGAAGGCCGAATGCTCCTCCGGCAAATGCAGGAATGTAGAAAAGTCGCCCCACCCACATCAAAAACTCGGGGCTGCCAGGCTGTGCACCCACCAGTTCCAAGAGTGCAGGACGGACAATCAGTGGCAACATCAGCAGTTCATAAATGTCGAACGCAAAGCCAATGGCTGCAATGATGCAAATCAGCCAGCGGGTCATATCCATGGGAACTGGCGGAGGTGGCAATAGGCCCGCAGGTGAAGAAGACATGCATTGGTTCCAGGCAGGCAACAAAGTGTGGGGCAAAGTCGAGACTGAAATTCTACAGTCAGAACTGGCGATGCAAACAGTTGTCTAAACAAGTTTAAAGCTGAATTCGAATCGCCGAAAGTCCTGTACACGGATGATCAGACAATTCGGTCGCGGGAAAACCTGAGGATTCTCCACAGGATTCACCCACTCATTCATCCAAACTTGTTGATGAATTGTCGCTGGCGAGCATAAAAGCCATGCGGGCCAAAGGCAAACGGTTCCTGGCCAAACATTCGCAAGTTTTTGCCAGGCTTGTTCCCCTATGAGGAAATTCCACCGGCAATCGGCTTTCTTTCATGAGAAACAGCGAGAATCCCCACTGGAACCATCAGATACTTATCGCATGAACACCTATCGACTTTCCATCAACAACCTGATCTGTGTTATGGCGAAAGAAATCGCGACAGGCAGAAATTGCGGGTGAAACCTGACATTCGGGCGTGAACTCGGGATTGCAGCACTCTTTTGATCGATCTACAGTTCGCCGATCTGTATCCCCCGGCAGGCTCATCGAATTCGGCAATGCCAAGATACTTACTGTCAACATTCCTTCTTTTGCAGAGGCAGCTTCCTCGATGATAGACCGAATGCTGCCTATCGTCCCGCCCTGCACCAGAAGCCTCATTCTGGGAACGATCCTCTGTTTGACTGTGATTCCCTGTGGTTGCAATTCGCTGACCAAAAAAGTCGATAATCCCGTGATGGTTCCTCCTCCCCGGAGAGTGTCACTGAATGATGAGCGAGCCAATGCCGCCGATAAAGCGCTGGCCGAAGGTTCCCTCAAGCTGAAGCAGGCGGCTGCCAGCGATATCGTGCAGACATCGGGGGAAGAAACGATTCTGGCCCAGAATGATGATGCGGTCTTCGGTGCCCAGGTGGTGGCAAGGGTAAATGGCGCCCCAATTTTTGCCAGTGAAGTCCTCGAGCGGTATGGCGAAGTTCTGGCTCAGGCCCGCGAAAAACTCCCGCCCGATAAATTCAATCTGCTGCGCGAAAACATTATCGCCCAAAATCTGAGAGCACATGTTGAGCGACAGTTAATTGTCGAGCGCATGCGAGCGGACATGAAGCCCGATCAACTGAAGCAGTTGGATGGGTATCTTGATGCCGCCTTCGAAAAAGAAATGGTCAAGCTGAAAGAGCAGCTGAAAGTTCAAACCAAGCCCGAGCTGGAATACGAACTCAACAAGCGCGGGACCTGCCTGGAAGATGTCCGGCAATCCTTCCAGAACAACCGGATTGCGATGGAGTATCTGGCAGTCAAGGCCGGCAAGCCTGAGCCGATCAATCGTAAAGATCTGGTGGAGTACTATGAATCGCATCCCGAAGAGTTCCGCCTTGAATCCCGCGTGAAGTGGAAACAGATTCAATGTTCGTTCCTGAAGAGCGATCAGGAGCAGGCCCGGGTGAAGATGAAATCGGCACTCGAAGAACTCGCGAATGGCGAGTCCTTTGAGGATGTCGCCAGGAAGTACTCCGATGGGGTAACTGCGAAAGAGGGTGGGCACTGGGATTGGACCCAGAAAGGAAGCCTGAGCGATAAAAAGCTGGAAGAGATCCTCTTCACAGCCAAAGTTGGCGAACTGAGCGATGTGACGATTATCGGCCGGGCCTATCAGGTTGTGTTTGTGGAAGAGCGGGAATCGGCGGGCATGCGACCCTTTGCAGAGGTCCAGCAGGAAATCCACAAGAAAATCGAGCCGACCCGTTTTCCCAACCCCCGCAAAATCCTCGACGCCATGCTCGCCAGTGCCGTCATCGAAACCGATTACCCACTCGGCCTCGACACCGCGAAGGCTGGCGCAAACAACGCCACCAAGTAGGCGAAGCTCTCTGGGTCTGCTATTGGGTCTAGTTCTCAAATCTTAGATTCGACTGAGACCGATGATTTCGACCCTAAACTTGTAGTCGTTTTCGGTCTATCATTCAGAGCAATCGAGTATCCAATCAGCATGAGTCTTCAGACTCATCGTTTTCTGGCTGTAACTCCACGCATCAGCCATTCTCACCTGATAAAAGGTCGAACAGCATTCAGAGATCGATGTTGTTTGAGGAAATCGCTTTTCATGGCCCGCATTCTCGTTTATGAGCCGTCGCCGTGGTTTCTTCCGGAATTGCAGAGGCAGTACGGAGGTGAGAACGTCTCGATGACTGCCGGGAACGAGCGGCAGAGACATGTCGCTTCTCAAGCAGAGAGAGCAGGCCCACCGCATGAAACGACGGCCTGCGTCGTTGTCGATCTGCGCAGGCGTCCCGAACGTTGCGTCGAACTGGTCGAAGAATTACGCCATCGTCATCCAGAAGCTCGACTGATACTGATTGGTGATGAACGTCTGGCTCCACTTGAATGGGTGCTTCGCGAACTGGGAGTGGCACATCTTGAGACCAACCCGGTGCGGGGTGTCGACCTGAAAAGATGGATCGATCCCATTCTGCAGTGCCAGTCGAGACCGAGAGATCTCTCAATGCCCGTACAGAAATCTCATTGACAGTCTGTCACTGAGACTGATCGAAACGATGTGCGAGATCACAAAGATCTGCCAGATCAGCTTCTGGAAACAATACTCGCAATCGCCCGGGATCATCAACCTGCCAGCGGGAGACGGCTTCCGCCAGGACATCCAGATAGACGTTTCTGCTCCGTCGTCCTGGCCCAAAGGGCAAATCCTCGTGACGAATCACCACCGGTCGATCGTGCAGCCACGAAAGATCATTCAAGGCATCTGCCAAAGCATCCCAGTTGTGACCAAACCAGGGGCAGCCCAGTTGCTGGCTGTAAATATCCAGAAGTGTCTGCTTCGAGGAAATTCTTGCAGGAATGGTCACTATGAACACACCGACTGCAAGCTGTACCGGGCTGAGTGGCTCAAAGCAACGGGCGTAGGGAAGATTTTCAGATGACATGAGTCCTCACTGCCGGTTGACGTCGTTGAACCATCGCGTAATTCGGGCTTGGGAAGGCGAGTTGGCAGCAGAACTATTTCAACTTCTTGAAGCTGCCGTAATGATCGGCAGTGTAATAAATCTCACCCGATTTTCCCGTAATGATTCGCTGAGGGCCAGGCCCATCCAGTTCCGCTGTGGGATGCACCCACTCGCGATAATAACCTGCTTCTCGAGTTGGCAACCGGCGTTCGCGATTTTGAAACACAGAACCATCATTTCGAAACCGCAGCTTCTCGCCCGCTTCGATCCGGGTGATCGTTTCGGTCAGATCAATATCACCTCGATAAACCACCTTCCCCTGCAAATCCTTGACCGTCTGCTTGGCAACAATCCAGCGCTTTTCAGCAGAGGGAGTGGGCGATTTCTCAGGCGAAGCGACCTTGGAATTCCCGAGTGAATTCCCTGCATTCGGTCGTATGACGGGAGATGCATCAGCCGGAGAGTTTCTCAATGCCTCTGGTTGCTGAACGGACTGTGAGGCACCTTGTCGGACCTCGGCATTTGCCGGATTCGAAGCCTCCGTCAAGGTGTGATTCTCTTCGGATTCAGCTTCAGTCGCTGGTGCAGGATTCTGAATTGTTGATGGAGGCGACGATGTGGCAGGTTGTCGCTCCACGACGAACTGCCACGCGAGACTCAAGCTCACGAAAACGATCAGGAGCACCAGATGGGTGCGAGTCATGCGGAACCGGGAGGAAGGCACTCGTTACTCCACAAAAATCCATCGTGAGATGATCTCAGAATCACTCTCGACCCCCTTGCCGATGTGTTTTTCGGGTGAGATCTGATGCAGAAACGAATGACCAAAAACGCGGCAGGCCGGAGAGTCCCTTGTGAACAAGATACTCTCCGGCCTGATGTTTGACATCACGAATCGACCAATCACAACGATTGCCAGAACTTTCGCTTAGATGCGTTCGCCGAGGAAGTCGTTGTTGGGAACAATGTTGTTGTCTTCGTCACAGAAGTCGATGACTTCGTACCAGCTGCTGCCGCTGAAGCAGGCGTTGTGACCTTCGAGACCATAGTACTGATAAGCTTGAGACATTTTGCCGTAAGCACTGCCGACATCTTCGAGTTCGTTGTTGACGTTCAAGGCGACCTCAGAGAGCCCGACAATCATGGCGAGCACTGCAATGGTGGAAACCAGCACGAGTTCGGCAGAGACAATGAAACCGGCTTCGTCACGGTAGAGAGCGTTGATGATCAGAGACATGAGAGTGACCTTTCTGGCGACAATCGTCGCTAATTGTGTGTGACTCGCGATGAGACGTTTTGTTTCGCAGAGTGAATGATCTGTAAAGCAGCTTGAATGCCAATTCTTGTCGGCATCAACAACAAACCTCTCCGGCAGGCACAACACTTCTCCATAAGTTATTTCTGGGTATTATTTTAGGACATCTTCAGATGGTGCCGAAGTGGTTCGGCATGCCGTGCATGATTCTGTCAACGAAGGATGCCAAAGGGAAACAGGAACTCGCCTGCATCTGAGCGTTGTTCCACAACATGTTATTTTGTATTGACTTGCGGCGAATGTTTACGAATGACACCATGTTGTCGATCCGCCACGCATCGTTCATTCCGAGAGGATCGAGCTTTCAGAGCCTGGGAGCCAATTCGGTGGAATCTGGCGAGGTGGTGAAGTCTCCCTGGCCCGTTGCCTTGACGGATGAAATCCTGTGCGTATCATGCGTGGTGGACTTTGGCAGGCGAGGGCCTGTGACAAGTCTCATGAATGCGGACGTAGCTCAGTTGGTAGAGCACGACCTTGCCAAGGTCGATGTCGAGGGTTCGAGTCCCTTCGTCCGCTTTGAGATTTATGGAATGAATTGTTGTAGGGCAATTCTTCCATAGTAAGTTGCGTGACGGATGCAGGAAGGCGGCTTGGCACGAAGTTGACCGCATGTTGGCGTGATGTCAGCTGCGGAAAGCAAGGTCCGGGTCGCCTTTATCGTTTTCAGGCGGAATTTTTCCGGCTGATTGAACGCTGTCTGCATGGATGCTCGTCAAAGACTTTGTACAGTCAATAATTACTGGGAATGTTGGCAGGAGTCGACGACTGCTGCCGAATGAAATTCTTGATTTGAAGGTGGCATTTATGTCGACTGAAACTGTTGCGGCAGTGGCTGATGCGGACAACAAGCGGAAGCTGGCACTCGAAGTCGATGTTCAGACGGTCGGGCCCTGTCGGCGTCATGTTCGCGTGAAAATCGCGGAAGCAGAAATTCAGGAAGCCCGCAAGCAGTGTGTGAAAGAGTTTGGAACTTCTGCTGCTGTCCCTGGTTTTCGCGTCGGCAAAGTTCCCGCAGGATTGATTGAACGCCGCTTCAATAAAGAGATTTCCGAGCGAATTCGCGAAAAGCTCCTCATCGAGAGCCTCGAGCAGCTGGGCGAAGATAAGTCGATTGAACCGATTGACGAACCACAGTTCGATGTGGCCAGCCTGCAGATCCCTGACACTGGCGATTTTGAATATGAATTCGATGTCGAAGTTCGCCCCGAGTTTGAAATTCCGGCTTACTCGGGCCTGTCGATCAAGCGACCTGTGCATACTGTGTCAGAAAGCGAAATCGAGAAGCGAATTCGCGATTACCAGATCGAACGGGCCACGGAACGTGTCGTTGATCGACCTGTCGCTGCCGGCGATTACGCTCGCGTGACTCTTGAATTCCGACATGCTGATAACAAACTCTCGACAGTTTCCAATCAGCGCGTGGTCGTTCGGCCCTCACTGAAATTGCGTGATGGCGAGATTACCGGTTTTGACCAGCTGCTCATCGGAGCAAAGGCTGGCGATGTCCTGACCACCAGCCTCGTGGTCACACCGGAAGCGGAAAACGTGGAACTGCGTGGCGAAACCATCCAGGTCAACGTCACCGTGGTGAATGTCGTTGAGTTCGATCTGAAGTCAGTCGATGAAATTGCCGAGGAATTCGCGCTGGAGTCGGCTGAAGAAGTTCGCAATGAAGTCCGTAAGACGCTGGAACGCCAGGTGACATATCGTCAGCGGCAGGAAACACGTCGTCAGGTTCTCGAACAGATGACGGCCTCTGCTGATTGGGAACTGCCCGAATCGCTGGTTCGCCGTCAGGTGGAGAACGCCCTGCGTCGCGAAATGCTCGAAATGCAGCAGGCTGGTTTTTCCTTCGATGAAATTCGTGCTCGCGAAAACGAACTGCGTCAGAAGTCGCTGACAACCACTCGCCAGGCACTCAAGGAACATTTTGTTCTCGATCGTGTGGCTACGAAGGAATCGATTGAAGTCGAGCCTTACGAAATTGATGCCGAGATTGGCCTCATGGCTTACCAGCAGATGGAAACACCACGTAAGCTGCGTGCCCGCCTGCAGAAGAACGGCATGATTGAGAATCTCGAAGCTCAGATTCGCGAACGCAAGGCTGTGGATCACATCCTGGCTCATGCCACTTTTGAAGATATCCCGATGGAGATCTCTGAGACGGAAACCTCCTTCGCCTTGCCTTACTCAGTTGCCGGGACATCAGTCGCTGGAACAATTGAGGATAGTCAGGAAGAGGACAGTGAGGAATAATCCTTCGCCGATCTGGAAAAGTGCCACTTCGGAAGAAGTGGCACTTTTCGATTCACAAACCGGCATCAGAGACAATTCGTTTAAGTTTTCCGGCTGATCAATGTTCTCGAAACTCCACGAGTGAATTGAGAACGGCGAATGCAGCCATGATCAGACGGAAAGCCCATGCGATCGCGAAAATCGGGAGTGAGTTTTTCGAATCGCTCGGTCTGATGAGTCGAGTAAGTAGGTGATAACTCTCGACCTGCATTCCGATGAAGACATGCTGATAAAGACAATCTGAAAACTCGAAGCCTTGATGATTTAAACTCGTGACAGTCGATGGTATTGGCCACGACAACCAGCAACATTCAGAAGGAGTGCCTCTCGTGGGACGACCTGATTCCGGTCTGGGTGAGTGGATGGCAGCAAGTGCATCCGGGGGGTATTCCCGGCAGCGTCAGATGGGTCTGGGTGACCTGCTGCTGGAAAATCGGATCATCTTTCTCGATGGCCCGATTCATGACGCGAGTGCCAATCTGATTGTGATGAAACTCCTCTTCCTGCAGGCAGAGAATCGCCACCAGGATATCCACTTCTACGTCAATTCCCCTGGTGGCTCTGTCACAGCGACCATGGCGATTTACGACACGATGCAGTTTTTGCAATGTGATATCGCCACCTATTGCGTTGGCCTGGCGGCCAGTGGCGGGGCGATTGTGCTGGCCGGTGGAACCAAAGGCAAAAGATATTGCCTCCCTCACGGCAAAGTGATGATTCACCAGCCTTACGGTGAAGTTGGCGGACAGGTTTCTGATATCGAAATTCAGGCACGCGATATTCTCGATACACGCCGCGTGCTCAATGAGATTCTGGCCCACCACTGCAATCAGCCCATCGAAATCATCGCTCGGGATACCGAACGCGATTACTACATGAATGCCTATCAGGCCAAAGATTACGGCATCGTCGATGAAGTCCTCTCGAACCCGAAGAAGCCACCAGTCGGTATCCCGATCCCAGCTAATAAGCCTGTTGAAGGTGAATCTGCTCCCGGCACAACCGTTTCGTAGCGAACATTTGTGGTGCGCGATGTCCATCGGTGACCCGGCACCAACAGAACTCTCTCAGATCGTATTTTCATCACCGTCCCTTTCTCGTGCGAGAATTCAGCATGACTAATCTGGTTCCTTACGTCATCGAGAAGAACGGTCGCGACGAACGGGCGATGGATATCTATAGCCGTCTGCTCCGCGACCGCATCATTATTCTCGGCAGTGGTATTGACGATACCGTAGCGAATACGATCGTCGCTCAATTGCTCTTTCTGCAATTTGAAGATAGCAAAGCGGATATCCACCTCTACATTAACTCGCCAGGTGGATCGATCACTGCAGGAATGGCCATCTACGATACGATGCAGTATCTCTCATGTGATGTCGCCACCTATTGCCTTGGCCAGTGTGCCAGTATGGGTGCTCTGCTGCTGACTGCCGGTGCTGCAGGTAAGCGTCATGCTCTACCCAACAGCCGCATCATGATTCACCAGCCTCTGGCGGGGATGCAGGGGACTGCGACCGAACTGGAGATTCACGCGAAGGAAGTTCTCCGCGTGAAGCGCCGGATGAATGAGATTCTGCTCAAGCATACCGGGCAAACCTATGACCAGATCGAAAGAGACACCGATCGCGACAATTTCATGATGCCGGACGAAGCGAAGTCCTATGGCCTGATCGATAAAATCCTTGAGAAGATGCCCGCATCGCCTGCCGTTCAAGGCTAATCGCTCATTGCGTGTTTCTATAAATTTCATGAACTCTCTGGAAAGGCTCCTATAGTCCTCCAGGGAGTTTTTGCTTTGTGTGAGAGTGCTTGTGGTTCGAAAATCATGCAGATCGTCGTTTCAGCCACTTGAGCGGAGAGCCAGAGATGACCTGTCGCCAACTCCAGTCTGACTTGAGCCAGATGCTTGATTCTGTAGAGATCACATGGTGGGCACCAGAAGATCTCTGGGATGAAGCGCGGTTGAAGGCAGGACAAATTCATTTACTGGATGGCCGAAAGGATGCCGCCCGATTTGTCGAACATTCGACTGCTTATCAGATCGTGGTCGATGTCACACCCTGGCTTTCGCATCCATTGGCGAAGCAGTTAGCCACATGGATCAATCCCGATTTGGATCCTCAGCTTTCGGAGGAGCAGTCATCACCGCTGGGGTTGTTGCGAAGAATGAGTATTGCTCTTTCTGGTCCTTCAGCAATCCCTGGCCACCTCGATCGATTGAAGTGGCAAGGGGCCGCGACGCTGGCCCACTTTTGGGGGCCATTGGAGAAAGTCGCTGCCGTCAACATTCAAACTGCTATGACGCCCGAGGTCCTTGCATCGAACCAACACCTGATTGTGTGGACGATCTCAACGCTTCGACAAATTATCACGCTGGAAGTGGCCACAGGCTTGCCGCCGCGTGCCTGGTGTGAAGCAGTTGGCCCTGCGGGTTCATTAGTCGTCGATGGTTTTCTTGACCCTTCTTTAGCAGCCAAGCCTCGCTTCTGGGTGCATGATGCCCGGGGGATTCCGCGTGCCGAAGAATTTTCACCTGCCAGTGAAGTCGAACTCTTTGCTCAGGATCTTCGGCTGGCTCAGCACGATTCGGCCCTGCGCGAGCACTGGAGAATGCGGATCCAAAGAACTTCCCAATGGTTGGAAATCCTCGAAAAATCGGCCACAGAGTCGACGCTGAGTCGCTTTCTGCGATAATTCCTTTAGCGAAGCCAATTTTTACACTCGCCTGCAAGCCATTTTTTCGATCTCCAACAATCTTCGAAGATTTCGCGATGAACACCGCCATTGGCTCATTGAAAACATCGGCTGCTGCCAGTGAACCCGCTCCGGAGGAAAATCCTCTCGATCGACTGGAAGCTTTGCGTGAGCGGTTGATCCAGCATCCGATCTATCAGGAGGTGAACTCGCTGGGCCGCATTCGCCTGTTCATGAGAGAACATGCTTTTGCTGTGTGGGATTTCATGTCGTTACTCAAACGGATGCAGCAACTTTGTACCTGCACCACAGTTCCGTGGGTCCCTTCGCCTCGACCGGAACTGAGCCGCTTTATCAATGAAATTGTGCTCGGTGAAGAGTGTGATGAAGATGGTCGTGGTGGCTACATCAGCCATTACGCATTGTATCTTGAAGCCATGACCGAACTGGGTGCGGATCCGAAGCCGATTCAGCAACTGGTTTCCCGTATCGGGAACGGTGCCGATACCTATCGAGTCCTTGAGCAGCTGCCCGTGCTTTCCGCGACCAAAGAGTTTGTCCGCTTTACGTTGCAGTTGTGCCGGGTGGGGCAGCCTCATGAGGTTGCCGCGGTCTTCTTTTACAGCCGGGAAGACATCATTCCCGAGATGTTCAGCCGGTTGATTCCTGTACTCGAACCGCAGCAGGTTCCTGTCGGTCGCCTGCTGCATTATCTTCATCGACATGTTGAGTTAGACGGAGATCGTCACGGGCCACTGGCTCGTCTGGCCATGGAGCATCTTTGTGAAGGGAATGCTCAATGGCAACAACAGGCACTCGTAGCCGCCGGAAGAGCCATTGAGCACCGCCTTGCACTCTGGGATGGACTCTTGAAAGCCTTTCAGGATCAGGGGCTTTAAGAACTTCGAGGATTCCTGTGTGGTTTCCTGTCGTTCTTTTCTCCTCACGGATTTGAGTATCAACTGCTCCGAAGACTCGATACACAAAGGCAATCAAACATGCTTGCTCCGAGCCGCAAGCATGGCACGCAAAACGCAGTGGAATTGTGGAATCTGTACGAACTGCAAAATGAGGTCAACCAGCCCGACGGGCCTGCGTTTCCAATCGTGAGAGCCAGACAGGTTCAACCCCGCGAGACTGGAACTGCTCGGCAAAACTCATGTGGCTGGTAAAGACCAGGACCTGCTGCCCAGTCGAAGCAAAATCGATGAGCGTATCGACGGCAGCACCTGAGCGGTGTTCGTCAAAGTTGACAGTCACATCGTCAAGAATCATGGGCAATTCGATATTTCGGGCCGTAAACCTTCGCACCATGGCCAGTCGAATGGCGAGGAAGAGTTGTTCACGGGTGCCGCCAGAAAGCATCTGGACGGGCCACGGCTGTTGACGATCATCATCGACGCACAGCGCATGCTGTCCCAGTGGTGTCCAGATATTCGGGTATTGGCCACAGGTGAGCTTCGAGAGGAATGGCGAAGCTTCGGCCAGCAATTGAGGCTGATTGGTGCGCTCGAAGCGCTGCCTTAACTCTTCCATACTCTGACCGGCAAGAGCCGCTGCATACCAGTCCTCAAGACCAGTACGCATCTGCTGCTCAAGTGTGGCCAGTTCGAGCCGGCGCGTCATGCCGGAAGTATCCGCTTCAAGAGTCCTGGTCTCCTGTTTGACACTTCCCAGTTCTTCGTAAAGCTTCTTGAGATCCTGCTCGACAATTGCCAGATCTTTGGTGAGTTCACCAATCCTTTGATCGTTCTGTGTGCGATTGAATTTCTGCAGCACATCTTCGGTGATGGCCAGTGTGGGTTGTGACTGCACAGCCTGTTCAAGATCATGCTGAGCCTGCTTGAGGCGCAGTTCCCATTCTTTACGCTTTTCCCAAGTCTTGATTCGATCAATCAAGCCTTCGCGGTCGCGGACACCGGCAGCACTGAGCATCGCCGTACGATCCAGATGCTGCTGCTCAAGTTTGCGATCAAGCTGGAAGCGAAGTTCCTGCCGACTTTCGAGCATGCGGTCGAGCTTGCGTTTGGCCTTCCGTTTTTCCAGGGCGGTCGTGAGATCTTTACGCCAGTTCTCCAGTGGCAGCCAGAGATTGGCATTGGCCGGCAGACTCTGGCCCATCCGTTTAGCAAGAGTTTCAACTTTCTGCCGAAAGACCTGCTGCTCAGCACGAATCCCGTTCAGGCGATGACTCAGCTCTCGCGAACGTGCCAATTGCTCGAAGGCACCATGGACTCTTTCCCAACTGGAGTAGGCATTGGAGACCGAAGTGGTTTCATCCAGACCGATACCCGCCAGTTTGCGGCTCCAGTCGTGCCGGGCCTGAGCGAGTTCGCGCTGGCCTTCCTGAAGTTTCTTACGAGCGGCACTTAACGACTTGCGGACACGGCGAATTTCCTGAAATTGCCGCTGCAGTTTTTCAAGATCCGCCAGGCGGGCAGCGGCCTGCGCAATCAGACCGCCATCATTGGCCCCCTGCATCCACTGCTCGAGTTCAGCAGCATCCATCAGGTCGTGGGTCTGGGCGAGATCGCGCATCTGCTCGCGGGCTTCGTGCAGACGCACCTGATAATCCCGGCGACTTTCACGAATGGCACGCAGTTGATCTTCCGCATCACGCTCGAATTGAACCTTGAGTCCATACGAGAGGCTGATGGCCATGACCCCCACCAGGGCATAGATCGTCCCCACCAGCACACCTGTGGTGATCGACGTTAATGCTCCCCAGAAGAGGAGCCCGACGCCAGCCGCCAGAAACAGGAAGAGCAGTGTAAAAATCCAGGGGGGCATGCTGGAATGAACGCGAATCCGTTCGAGCTGCTTTTCAATTTCGCGAATTCGTTCGAGATGTTCGCCAGCAGCAATCCGCAAGCGGCCCAGTTCGACGACATGAGCCAGTCTCTGGCGAGCAAAGTGCAAAGGCTCTTCGATGGTCTCGCTTTGAATGCCCAGTTCAAGAAGAGTCGTACGCAGCGCCAACTCGCGGTCGTGGCAGACACTCGACTTTTTGCGATAGCGACGCTGCCTGGCCAGTTGCCGGGCCCGCATATCCTGATAACCACGGGCCGAGCTGAGAAGCTCGGCATGAGTCGCGGGAGTATCGACAATTTCACTGAGCCGCTGTCTGGTCCATTTGGGGCCCAGTTCTTTAAGCCGCCGCGTGAGATCCTGCTCGACGGTATTGAGTTCCTGTTCGGCCGCCAGACGATGGGTATCCTGATTCTGCCAGGCTGGCTGATGTTCCCAGAGAGCATGGAGACTCGGGCCAAAACGTCCGAAATCAGCCAGTTTGCGGGCCGATTTGAGCTTCTCTTCGATGGCAAGCGCACGCGATCTGGCTGTGTCGCGATCCTGCCCAAGCGTCACAATGGCTGCTTCGATCCGATCGAGCTTCGAGATCGTATCCGGAGCAATAGCTTGCAGTTCTGGCAAACCACTGAGCTCACGCTGACACTGGCCGACAAGTCGCCACGGTTCCCAGACACGTTGCAGATGGCGGGCTTCGAGCAACGCGGCCTGCAGATTGGTCTGCCGGGAAGTGAGATTCTCCTGCCGGGTTTCGAGTTGCTCCCGCTTGCGGAGAAGTTCGCGGTGCCGCTTGAGCCGAGTCGATTCGGCTTCATTGAGAGCGCGCAAACGTGTTCTCTGCTGAGCCAGTTCGAGGAGTTTTCCCGACATCGCCTGCGGATTGCGAATGGCTCGCTGATAGCTTTCGAGCTTGGGCACAGCATCCTGTAACTGACGACCCTGTGGGCCTAAAGTCATGGCGTAGATATGCCGGGCGACCGCTTCGTCTTCGAGAGTGCCGAGTTGTTGAAGTTCTGGCAGACCGAGTGCAAAGACCGATTGAAACAAGCGGGCGTCGAGATGGCCGATGAGTTCTTCGTAAAGCGGCTTCGCTGCATGAGCGGTATCGAGGCCATCAATCGTTAAACGACCGGCATCGCCCTCGAGTGTCGCCATACGATGCAGTCGATGCGTCCGCCCCTGATGCTGGACTTCCAGCGAACCTTCCCGGCTGAAGCGGTCTCGCCAGCGGTCGGCAATCTGCCGGTCATCAATGGTGAAGCCATAGAGCATGGAACGGAGGAACCTGAGCAGTGTGGTTTTACCAGTGCCGTTTGTTCCGTAGAAAACCGTCAGGCCATTGGGCTTGATGGTCTGGTCGAAATCTTCCCAGACTCCGAACCGATCAATATGGATATTCGAGATCTTCACGGGGTTACATCTCCCGACGTTTGTCCGTCCGCAGAAGAGCTTCCAGCAGCAGTCAGATCGGCAAGGTCACTGAGCCATTCATGACAGAGTTGTCGAGCCTGACCGGCAATTCGTTCTTCGTCGAGGGGGCCAACACTGGCCAGAAGGCCAGCGAAAAAGTCATCCTGTTCCGGGAGATGATCGAGCATCCAGGTCTGCCAGGTGTCATCATCTTTAGGTTCAATTCGATCGAGCACTTCCCGGGCATTGGCTTCGAGCGAGTTCTCCTGATTCAGCCAGTACCAGTGACTGCCATAACGTGGGAGACAGGTGTGTCGCCACTTGCCGGTCTCGAGCTGATCAGTCCAGTCGGTGAGATGTCGCAATAAATTGGCAATGGCCGCATCACTGGCGAGATCCTGCAGCACGTCGCTGGTCCCCACAAATGACCAGTGAGCCAGCCGCAGAGATTCGTGCGGTAAAGGCTGCTGCTCCTGCACAATGGCGAACATTTTTTCGACAAGCTGTGACCGTGACTTCAGTGGGCTGATATCCATCGTGAACTGGAATCGACGCACAGGAGAAAGTGGTTGATTCGTGAGTTGAATGCGACCTGTCGAATCGACATCGACCAGAGTGGCACCTGTGGTGAGGTCGCGCCGTCGAAACGGAACTGGTAATGGCGGGGAGTGCACGAGCCCTTCGGTAATCGGCAACAACTCGGGGGACTGGCGGCCACCATGCGCGAGATAATGAACCGATACATATCGACGAGCCGCATGCGTGGCCCCGGCTTCCGCCATACTCTGGCTGGGGAGACGATGACAGACAACCCCGACGACAAAAGGATTCACCTGCCCTTTTTTCGGCACACGGGCGCGCAAGCGTTCAAGTTCAGGCGGATCGACACTGGTGGAATCTGTAATGGGCACGATGGCACAGTAAGTCTGTCCGCCGACAGTCAGATCAATGGCCGGGTCTTCGGCATGTTCGAAGAGTGTGACGTTTTCCGGAAGTGCGGGGATCGCGGCCCAGCCGCTGGCTGTATCGAGCTGGCCGGGAGCGATAATGAGAGGGATCTCTTTGGCGTCTAATCGCTGGGCGCCCTGTCGAAAAGCAACTTCGGCAGCGAGTGAGGCCTCACGGAAGTCGAAGGTGTCACCCGTGAGGAGGACGAAATCGACATCTTTGGCAATGGCCAGATCGACCAGTCGCTCCCAGGCAAAGAGCGTGGCATGGGCGGCCGTCTTTGCCAGATCTCCGGCCAGTTCGCCCGTTTCGAGAAGTGGCCGCTCCAGCATCAAGCCGGCGGCATGCAGAAACCGCATGGGCCTGAACTGTGTCATCGGAATCCTTTCCGTCCAAGGGAAGTTCGGCAGTTTCTGCCAGTTGTTCGCAGTTTACCGCTTTTGCTGGCTTTAGCGAAAGTGAAGTTTCCGAAATGGTGTGGACTGGTGAACAGTTTTCTATCGCTTTCGAGCCGAGCAAGATGCCAAAGACTGTGATCGAGAGTTCAGAAGGTGAGTCACGAATTTCACTTTCCAGTCGTTCAGTCATTCAAGATGCGTTGCGTGATGGCTTGATCATGCTTTCCCAGAGCTGCAACCATAGCATTAAACCTTGCGTGGCTTTTTGAAGCTTGCGGGTGAAACGAGGCATGGTCTCAGGAAGAATATGGCGACAGGTCGACTCGCACCATCACCCACCGGGGCACAACATCCGGGGAATGCCCGCACCTTTCTGGTGGCGTGGCTGGCGGCGCGATCGACAGGTTCGCGGTTGATTCTCCGGATTGAGGATCTCGATTCACCCAGAGTCAAGCCCTGGGCCATGACACAGGCGGTTGAGGATCTGGCGTGGCTGGGGCTGGATTGGGACGAGGGGCCCAACACCCAACTTTCTGCGAGCGATCCGAACAGCGGCAAGACATCGAACTGGTTTGATGATCCCGCTTCGAACGGCTTTGTGCAGTCGCGGCGACTGGCTCGATATGCGGAAATTTTCCACGCCTTGCGGGATGCCGAATGGGTTTATCCTTGTACTTGCAGAAGGGCTGACGTGAGCCAGGCCGCCAGTGCGCCCCATCAGGGGCACGAGCCCGCGATTTATCCGGGAACATGCAGGCATCGCCAAGCGGCTGATGCCGATCAACTGGCTGAGGGTTCCTACTGCTGGAGATTTCGCACGGCAGGCTTTACTGAGCTCATGGGCTGGAAGGATCGAATTGCCGGTGAGCAGAGTGCCATGCTTCCATACGCTCTGGGCGACTTTGTAATTGCCAAAGCGGATGGAACTCCTGCGTATCAACTGGCCGTCGTAGTCGATGATCACGACATGGAGGTGAGAGAAGTGGTGCGGGGTGATGACCTGATCCCGAGCACTTATCGGCAACTGGCTTTGTATCAGGTGCTGGGATGGTCTGCGCCAGAGTTCGCCCATGTGCCGCTGGTAAAAGGGCCTGATGGTTTAAGACTGGCCAAGCGGCACGGCGATTCGCGACTGTCAATCTTGCGGGAAGCGGATGTGGACTCTCGCGTGGTGATGGGCTGGTTGGCCTGTTCACTGGGACTCAGAGAGAACGACGCCCCGATTTCTCCTGCAGAGCTGATTGCTGATTTCGCCTGGGACAAGATTCCCAAACACCCAGTCACCTTCCCGAGAGAAATCTGGGATCAATGGTTGGGAAGATGATGTCGATCCCATGCGGGGATGATCAACAAAATCGAACCTGTCTGGACTTAATTGTCTATGAAAACAAAGCCGGGCTTACCTCATGTTTGAAGTAAGCCCGGCTGCTGATCACTCAAGGAAGCTAGAGAACAGACTAAAGCTTCTCGATCATGCCAGAAGCCACTTTCTTGATCACATCCGCATTGGATGTCTTTTCGAGTTTGCCGAGTTCTGTCAGGAGTTGATTAGCCAGTTCGGGCTCCGTCTTTTTGAGTTCAAGAATGGACTCGCGCATACCCGAAAGACCACTTCCCCCGGAGCCGGTCTCAGCGATGGCCTGGAGACGTTTCTTGAGGTTCTCTTTGCCACTGGTTTCGGCAGGTTGAGACTGACTTTCGACTTTGACGGTGCTACCGCCGCAGCCCGAGAGTGCAACTCCGCAGAAAGAGAGTCCCAAACCCAAGCAGAGGATCTGATATCGAAGATTCATTTCTGGAACTTCCTGATGATATGTTTCTCAGAAGATAACAGCGCTGAGTTGGCTGCGAAGACATGCTTGCCCAGAGCTGCAAGCATGGCACAACGATCGCTGTTACTTCATAGAAAGCGTATGAGTTGTTGAGAAAAACAAGTTGATTCAGGAAGATTTAGAACTCACCAAGTTGCTGGCCATCATTACGGGCGCCCAGTCGCTGCCAGGTGGTCAGGTCGATGTTGTCGCTGACAAATCGAACAGTGCCATCAGCCAGCAGCACATGCACGCCACCTGTGTGATAGCTGCGAGCTGGGACCGAGGCGGGGCCATCGGGAGCGCAGCCAGCGCAGTGTGCCGTCACGTTCGGATAACGAGAGTTCGGGGGGAACAGAGTATTGAATGTCCCTTGTTCATGCACACCAGCGTTCCAGAAGTCTCCCGTTTCTGAGCGGATGTTGCTTGTTGCAGCCGCTGCTCGACTGCCCCAGTCATCGACCTGAGCCTGTGTGAGGAATGTTCCGTCCCATCCCGAAGGAATAGCAATTGCCTGACGGAGGTTCGCCAGTGTTCCAATCGTTCCGCTGCCTCCAGAAAGAGCCTGTTCACCAGCCAGGATGGTATTCGATGTGCCATCGGTGACACTCGCCATGGTGACGGGCACACGCATGTTGAACATCCCGTTGGTTTTCGAGGCGTTGTAGCCACCAGCGACACCATCGTTGAACATGCCGGCGTTAGCCCCCTGACAAACGGGATAGTTGTTTCCCGGGCGGCGACCTGTGCCATCGGACTTAACGGCGGGATCCGACGGGCAACGGTAGCCAGCTATGGCCTGACGTCCGGGGCTGTTACCAGCGGAGACATTGTGGGCTTGGCCGGAAGCTGAGGTACTCCACCAGGCATTGGCATTGAAGTTGTAGGTGTTGTAGAGCGGAGTTTGATCAATGAAGGGCAGGATGCCAACATGTGGGCCGTTCCCGCGCCAGTCTTCGTTACCAGTCGTCGTAGGCCCCAGTTGTGACAAGGCAAACTGGTTGTGGACATCGTGGTAGTTGTGGAAGGCAAGACCTAACTGCTTGAGGTTGTTGCGGCACTGTGTCCGCCGTGCTGCTTCCCGGGCTTGTTGAACGGCGGGGAGAAGCAGTGCAATCAGGATGGCGATGATGGCGATGACCACCAGCAACTCAATGAGCGTGAAACCTCGACGATAAATAGACGCTGGGAAACGCATTGCATTCCTTTCCGAAGATGTGAAGACATGGAAAAAGACTGATGGGAAACTTATCACCGATTTCGACCAAGAGTGTCGATGAGATTTGGAAAGGAGATCATTTTTCAAGAACGTCTGTGGAAATGCTCAATCGGAATATCCACATGTGATTCTACAGATATGAGGATGCTTCAGTTGAAGGATTATTTCCTGAATTCAAACTGAACTTGTTGAAAACTCTGAATCGAAGCGGAAAGTAAGCTTTTACAGCCTGACTCTTCGAACTGTTGCAATCATATCGCCCAACATCATTTGACAATCAATGATATGTTCAGGGCAACATCATACGCGTTTTGCAAGTTTAGCGGCGGACTTGAGCAAGGGAGCCGCCGGTGGCGAGGCGTTGGATTTCTGGCACATTGACTAGAGCAAAATCCCCCTCGATCGAATGCTTCAGAAGAGCAGCCGCAAAGGCAAAATCGAGCACTTCGCGCGGAGCATGGCCCAGCAACAGGCCCCTGATCAACCCGGCGGCCAATGCATCGCCAGTGCCGATCCGATCGACGGGCATCAGCTCCTGATTCGCCGTATGAACCACCGAGGCTGGTTCTTCAGAGCTGGTGCGTGTGAGTAACGAAGCGAAGTATCGATGGACGCCCAGATTGTTCACTGTGCGATGGGAGTAAAGAATCGCCTTAAGTGAAGTGCGATCTGCCAGAGCACGCAGGCTCAGTTCCCGGCTCTCCGGTGTCGAAAGGCCGGCCGTCGCTGCGGGAATTCCAAAGAACTGAGTCGCATCCTGTTCACTACCAATGAGGACATCGACCCACGGAATGAGTTCTCGAAAGACTTTCCCCGCCTCTTCGACCGACCACAGCGCACTGCGATAACCGACATCAAAACTGACAACAATGCCTCGCTCGCGGCACAGCTTGAGAGCTGCCAGAAGTGCAGCTTTGGTCTCTGCGCCAACTGCGGGGACAGTCCCAGTAAAGTGAAACC
This sequence comes from Planctopirus limnophila DSM 3776, assembly GCF_000092105.1. Taxonomy (NCBI): domain Bacteria; kingdom Pseudomonadati; phylum Planctomycetota; class Planctomycetia; order Planctomycetales; family Planctomycetaceae; genus Planctopirus; species Planctopirus limnophila. The sequence goes on from NC_014148.1 coordinate 4,330,540, forward strand.
AACGGGCCCCATCCAGAAGATCTGGCCAGTGGTACTCCTCGGGTTTCGATTCGGCAAAACTGCTTCCCGCGCGATCGTAAAGAACTTGCGGCCCGCGCAAAGAGGTGCTGCTTTCGACGAAAAAGATGCCCAGCCGCTTCCCGCCGCGAATGACGTGACTGGTATCGACTCCATAAGCCTGGTAGGCCTTGAGGCAGGCGGCACCAAGTTCGTGTGCCGGAACTTTACTGACCAACCGGGCAGGTAATCCCCAATAGGAAAGAGCCACAGCCACGTTGGCTTCACCACCCGCATACGAGGCGAGGAATTGATCGGCCTGGATGAAACGTTTGTTGCCAGGTGTATCGAGGCGGAGCAGTGCTTCCCCAAAACAGACGATGGGGCCGATGTGTGGAACTTCAAGTGGGGAAGACATGGAACAAGGCTTTGCGAGAACGTGCGAAGAAGGGCGGGTGCTTAAAACTCGATTTCAATCGTTTGTTTTTCTTTGAGAACCCGCGAGTTCACACGGATTTCATCGCGTAGCAACCGCTCGGCACCAGGCACAAAGATTTTGAGTTGAACGCCATTATTTTTGACTTTGATACGAGCCGGGGTGTCGGCTTCCTTGATTGCCCTTTGGATAATCAGACGATAGCCGTCGGTTCCAATGACTTCGCCCGTCAGGTCAGAGCTGGGATAGACTGTCTGATTGGGCGGGAGTTTGATATGCACGATGATGTAGTAATTCTGCCGGGGTTTGGGGTCTTTCGGTTCTGTCCAGACACTGAAACTCCCTTTGGTAATGGCGAAGCTGGGGACACCGACACTGGGCATGGCAACGCCTTCACCGTCGGGGTTATCGCCTGTCCCTTCTTTGGCGCTGGCTGCGGCATCGAGGGGATCAAATCCGACGGCTGATTGTGTGAGGGCATCAATCGGGGCCATATCAATACGGGCAGCCGGTGTGTTATCGATGGTTGAAAGGGCTGTATCGAGGATCAATTGATCTTCGGGAGCATTCGCCAATCCCCCAAAAAGCTGCAGCCCTTGAGGCAGATTGGTGCTGAAGAACCAGAACGAAAGGACAAACAACGCTGCCAGATGTATCAGCAGTGACAGGCCATAAGAGGTCAACGAGTAATTCAACAGCCGGCGGGCCCAGGTTTGATCGTTTAAGGGTGGTGCAACCCCGGAAAGATCGATGCCAGGAGAGGTCTCCGGCTTATTCGACAATTTTTGTTGTTTCGATTTGAGCCACGCCGGGGCCTGGCTGCCTGCAGGATGAGAATCCGCACTCGCTGCTGCAGGGAGTGGCGGAACTTGCGCAGGAGTTGTCGCGGGGCCTTGAGACATCTGCAGATTTTGCCGTTCGAAATGCGATTGCGGGGATCAATTCATACTAAGCCACTGGACGTTCCGGAACCAAGCCATTTATCGAAACATTGCTGGCAATAAGGTTTATGGTTGCCATGCGCAGGAAAATCTTGGGCCCTAATGACGAAAATCGCTCCAGAATCTGCGAAAAATATTACCAAATGCTAAGGCTGCCACGGAGCTTACAAAACACCCACATTGACAGAAGTGGTGATGACAGAGAACGTCACATTCTTCTAGGATAAACCTGAGTCAGCTCCTGAATGTTCTGATCCCTTTCGGCTTTTCTGGTCATCCAGAAGTTCCACCAAAGTCTGCCTGGCCAGTGGCCGCAAGATCCAGTGAAGACATGATCATCACCACCAGACACCTTCAGAGGCACCGGATCGCCTGATGAAGAGTGATGTTCCACCAACAGATCCATCACGACCTTTGGGATCGAACCCCAACGGTGTGATGCCCATGCGCACCGATGAGTCAGTTCAGCCAGAGCACTCGCGACTGAGTCATTTCCTTTCGAAAGTGACCGGGTCATGTGTCAAAAGACCATGGGCCACAATTGGCATTGCTGCCGTTTCGGTAGTGATCTCTGCACTGATCAGCGTCGCCTTTCTCCAGTTCAAAACCGATCGATCCGATCTGATCAATCCTTCGGCAGATTTTCATCAGCGATGGATGAAGTATACGCAGAGTTTCGGCGAAGCCAACGACCTGGTGGTCGTCGTCGAAGGGAAGTCTCCCGAACGGATCAAGCAGTCGCTCGATGAACTGGCGGCCCTGCTCCATCAGGAACCAGAATTCTTCAGTAATATTTTGTACAAGGTCGAGCCCGGAGAGCTTCGCAGCAAAGGACTGCAATACCTGGCACCCGCCCAACTGGCCATGGGCCTCGAGAGACTGGACGAGTATCGTCCCATTCTGGCTGGCAACTGGGATCTGGTACGGCTGGAAACTGTCGCACTGATCCTCAAGACGCAACTGGAAAGTGCGACGACGAAAGAGCAGATCCACGGATTGCTCCACCATGTGGATCGACTGGTCAGCAGCCTGGCACATGGTGTCGAGAAAGATGGCGAGTTCACCAACCCCTGGCCCGACTTGCTGACACTCGACCCGCAGATGAAGGCCCAGGGGAACCAGACGGTTTACCTGATTAATGACGCGGGAACGATGGGGTTTTTGAAAACCTCACCCGTTCAGAAAGATGCCGGTTCGTTTGAAGGACACACGCGATCGATTGATCGACTGCGGGAACTGATGTCGGATGTGACATCGAACCTTCCGGAAGTGCAGATGAGCCTGACGGGTATCCCGGTCCTTGAGAATGACGAAATGCGAAGGTCACAAGCCGACATGGGCTGGGCTTCGATGATCTCGGAAGCCGGTGTGCTGATTCTGATGCTGATTTGTTTTCGAGGTGTCAGGCATCCCATCATCGGGATGATCATGCTGGCAGCCGGAACCGCCTGGACGTTTGCCTTCACGACATTAACGATTGGTCATCTGAATATTCTCTCGATCTCGTTTGTGACAATTCTCATCGGGCTGGGTGTCGATTTTGGGATCCATTTTCTCGCAAGGTACATTCAACATCGCCAACAAGGGATGGAGATTCGCTCGGCACTGGTCAATACTTCCGGTCGAGTGGGTGTCAGCATCCTGACGGGGGCGATCACTTCAGCTTTGGCGTTTTTCTGTGCAGCATTCACCGATTTTTTGGGTGTTGCTGAACTGGGGCTGATTGCTGGAGCCGGAATTCTGCTCTGTGTGGTGGCGACGTTTACACTCTTGCCGGCCATGCTGGTGATCTCTGATCGTCATCGATCGGCTGCACAATTACCAACTCCGTTTCAAGGTGAACTTCTTCGCAAGGCGATTCTCCATGCACCCGGAACCGTGGCGAGTTTTTCAGCCGTGGTCATACTGCTGCTCGTCGTGCAGGTCGTGGATTGGAAAGATGGCCAACTGACGAGCCTGGTGACATACGATCACAATCTGCTCAACCTGCAGGCGCGAGGATTGGAATCGGTCGAGACGCAGAATCGCATTTTTGCCTCGTCCGATCATTCGTTACTCTTCGCGATCTCGCTGGCAGACTCGCCAGCTCAGGTGCGAGAACTCAAGGCGAAGTTTGAAGCGCTACCAGAAGTTCGCAAGGTCGAAGAAATCGCGACCAGACTTCCCGATCACTCGGCCGATGAAACCCGACTCCTTGTTCAAGGGTTTCATGCGCATCTGAAACATCTTCCCGAGAAACTGCCCGCACCCAAGACTTCAAATCCTGGTCGAGTCGGGCATGCCCTGGATGATCTCTTTGCCCATCTGAAGAGCCGGCCCGAAGAAAAATCTCTGGCACTTTCACAGAAGCTCGATCAAACGCTCAATCAACTGGCCGAGAAAGAGCTGCCAGAACAGATGCAGATTTTGAGTGAGTTCCAGTATCGCATGTCCTACGCCTTACTGGCTCAGTTTCAGGCCTTGCGGGCCGCAGCCAACCCGGCACCAGTCTCTTTGAATGATCTGCCTGCTGAATTGACTTCCCGATTTGTGGCTCAGCCCAAAAATGGGAAAGACCAGTGGCTCTTGCAGGTTTATCCCGCCCAGCAGATCTGGGATATGGAACCTTTGACGCAGTTTGTGACAGCTGTGCGAAAAGTCGATCCGAATATCACAGGGACACCGCTGCAGAATTTTGAAGCGGCTTTGCAGATCAAGCACAGTTATGAGATTGCTGCCATGTATGCACTGGCAGTGATTGTGCTGGTGCTGCTGATTGATTTCCTGCCTGGGAAGTTGATCTGGCGTTGCCTGATCCCAGGGATGCTGTTCGCACTAGGTGTGGGTGTGCTGGCCGTACTTTGCCAGGCAGTCCCTGAACTCTCTGCAAAGTTGCCACTCTGGAGCAAGCGTTGGCTCTTCGAGAATACACCACTGATTATGGTAGGAACCGCCAGTCTCATAACGATGCTGGCCGCCATGTGGCGATCACCAGGAAGCGTGGGATTGACGCTTCTCGCGTTGATGCCACCTGTGGTGAGCCTCGCCATGACCTTCGGGATTCTCGTACTTATCAAGATGCCTCTCAACCCGGCGAATCTCATTGTGCTGCCTTTGATTATCGGGCTGGGTGTCGATAGTGGAGTGCATCTACTTCACGATTTTCGCCATCGCGCACCTGGCCCATACACAGTCACTCCCAGCCTGGTGAATGCGATTGTGCTGACAGTCACGACGACCATGGTGGGCTTTGGCGCAATGATGATTGCTGCGCACAGGGGGTTGTTCAGCCTCGGGGCTGTCCTGACGATCGGCGTGACTTGCTGCCTGTTCATTTCGCTGGTGCCATTACCCGCGATTCTGGCACTCCTGGCCCGCTTAAGCCCGTCGATTCTGCACGATGCTGAGCCCGAGATGACGATCGATGTTAATGACGCCGATTTTGGGACACATCCAGTACCGACACTCGCGGACGAAACTGCGACCGACGATGATGAGCCGAGGATCTTGAAGCATCCAGCTCACGTTGCCTGATGCGTTGCTGATGCCCATGGCGATAGACAGTAGACGGGATGCAAAAGACAAAGTTTCAAAAGCAACTTCTCGCCTGGTATGCAAAGCATGGTCGCCCGTTGCCGTGGCGAGCCTCACATGATCCTTATTCGATCTGGATCAGTGAGATCATGCTGCAACAGACCACCGTGACCGCTGTGATCCCTTACTTCGAACGATTCATGGCGAAATTCCCCAGTGTGCAGGCGCTGGCCAGTGCTCCGGAAGAAGAGGTGCTCAAACTGTGGGAGGGGTTAGGTTACTACTCAAGAGCCCGCAATCTGCATCAGTCTGCCCGAGTGTTGATGGAAAGATACCAAGGGGTTTTTCCGCAAAGTGTCGAGCAATTGCTCGAGTTGCCCGGGATTGGTCGATATACGGCTGGCGCCATTTCGAGCTTTGCTTTTCGCCTGCCGGCTCCCATTGTCGAAGCCAATACCCAGCGGTTGTATGCCCGCATTCTGGGATATGATGGCGACTTGAAAAATGCAGCAGGACAAAAAGCCTTATGGGGATTCGCAGAATCGATTGTTTCAGGGAAAGAACCCGATCTGATCAATCAGGCCCTCATGGAACTGGGCTCACTTGTTTGTAAACCCATCGACCCCTTGTGCGATCAATGCCCGGTCCAGCAGCATTGCCGCGCATTTCAGGAAGCAAGGCAAGCCGAGATTCCCCGAGCACAGGCCAGACCAGTCATTACACCGCTGGTTGATGCCACATTGCTGATCGAGTATCAGGGGGAGCTATTTCTCCGGCAACGCGAGAAGCCTGAGCGATGGGCCGGATTATGGGATTTTCCACGCTATACGCTTTTTGATCCCGAGAATACCAGCGAAGAGTTTCAGAAAGAAAAAGACGTCTCGACATCAGCACTGGCCTTGTCACTCAAGGCTCGTGTGCAGGAACAATTGGCGGTACATCCAGGCGAAGTCACTGAATTTTCACGGCTGACTCATGGAGTGACTCGCTATCGCATCACTCTGCATGCCTTTGGCTGCGATCTCTCGGATGGAGTGGCCAGCAGACAAAGCAAAGCACTCTATGAACAGCTCAAGTCGCATGGCGGGTGGTTTGGGTGTGAATCGCTCGATTCGCTGGCCGTGCCCGTGACCACTCGAAAGCTGGTGAAGCAGTGGCAGAAGCTCAAGAACATGATGCGATGAGCATTTAATAGATATGGCTTTCACGATCTACTTACATTTTGTGTGCCATGCTTGCGGCCCGGAGCAAGCATGTTTAAAAGACTCCCTATGCAACATAGTTTCTGGAGTAGGTGAGAAGTTCAAGGAATGATTGGTGCATTACGTCGGAACTTCATGCACCCTACGCAAAGTAGAGACCTCATTTCGCACGATTATTATTGGTAGAAATAGCCAAGCCGCATTCAGCTATGAACCGAATGCGGCTTACTTATTTATTGGCTCAGATAAGAAGATGGCTGTCAGTCTTACATCTTTTCGAGAGCTTTACCGTCAGCACTGTTGCCAGTCGCGTTGGCCTTGATTTCACCAGTCGCAGGATTGTAGATCCAGCCTACTTTTTCGTCGCCAATGGTTTCGGCCATATCAGGAGTGGCAGCAGCCACGTCGGTCACGATCTTCACGGCCCGTCCGCCGGAATAAGGATTGACTGGCAACTGACCGATCACATACGGGCCAAATGGATAACCGGCTGTTCCTGGTGCAGCAGTGGTCAGATCGGCCTTGGAGGCCAGAGTGAGTTGTTCCACAATCTTTGTGGGATCTGTCGAGCCACTGCCAGGGAACTTGCCATCATGCTGGAACCGGAACATTTGAATCTGGCTGCGCATCAGCGAGAGATTTTGACGCAGCGACGCTTCTTTGGCGTCATCAGTGGCTGCTGTGAACTGAGGCAACACCGTTGCAGCCAGAATCCCAAGAATCACGACCACGATCAGCACTTCAACGAGTGTGAACCCCTTACGGCGTGATGATGTGAGGGGGTTCGACTTCTTGATGCGAGTTCCGACAAACATTGAGCAGCTCCCTATGTGGTTCCGAGTGGGTTCCGAGTTTGGTTCAAGAAAACTTGTGATAGGTTGCAGAATATGATGCTGCTAACCCCATGTGGACATTACGAAACCTATGTCTCAATTTTGAACTGTCAAGTCTGCTGATGTAAAAAACTATCGAGAACTCAATGACGATTGATGCTGTCGAATGTTATTGAATTGCCAGAAAGTGCAGTTGATTATCAGAGGTTCATCGATCATATCTCGTGGAGACTTTCTCGATAGGCTGATATGAGAAAACTGATCAATGCACTGGGCGTTACTACATGACCGAGAAATAGTTAGCGACGGCAAAGTCAAATGCCTCGGGGGTCATCTGCTTGGGAATGTTCTTGTAGGTGCAGTAGTTTTTAACTTGTAGCAACAGATCGCGCGGCTGGCACGACCGGAAGGGACGTTTGACCTCGAAGTAGTGTTTCTGAATCAAGTACGAGACGGCCTGTTCGTTGTACTGAAAACCCAGATGAGGAGCTAACCGCTGAAGAATGCCGCGGAACTCGGCTTCCGTCGGGTCAGGAACCTGAATTTTGTAAGGAATTCGTCGTAGAAAGGCCCCATCGACGAGATCACGCGGTTCGAGATTGGTCGAGAAGATAATGAGTTGATCAAAGGGGACTTGAATCTTCTTACCACTGGGAAGATTCAGAAAGTCGTAGCGCTTTTCGAGCGGGACAATCCAGCGATTGAGCAGTTCGGTGACTGGCATGCGCTGGCGACCGAAATCGTCGATCACAAATGTGCCGCAATTGCTTTTGAGCTGCAGTGGGGCTTCGCAGATTTTGGTTGTCTGGTTTTGTGTGACTTCCAGTTGATCCATGGTGAGCTCACCACCAGCGACAATGGTCGGGCGGACAATCCGCACCCAGCGCTGATCGATCCCCGTGAGATTGAAAAGCCCTTGTTCCTGAGGCGGCGTTTCGACTTCATCATGCATACCAGGGTCGAACAGGCGGATGACATCACCATCGATCCCCAATGCTCGAGGGATCCAGATGGTACTGCCGAAGCAGCGTGTGATACGTTCCGCAATGCTGGTTTTTCCATTGCCAGGCTCGCCGAAGAGGAACATCCCGCGGCCTGAGTTAATAGCGGGCCCCAGGCGTTCCAGCAGCGAAGGATTGATCAGCAGGTCTTTGAAAGCGGTTTTGAGGCTCTCTTCGGTGGCATAATGGCGAGTGATCGACTGAGCCTCCATCGCGTGGAGGTAATCTCGTAACGAAACGGGAGCAGCTCCGAAATAGGTGCATTCTTCCATAAACCTGCGGGCGCGCTCGCGTCCCACATCGGTAATGCAGTACTCGTAATCGCCCATCTCGGCAGTATTGCGGTAAGCCAGCAGAGTGTCCTGCTTCAGACCTTTGACAATCGGTTCGATGAGCGCAAAGGGAAGTTTGAGCTGACCAGCCACTTGCCTGCCGGTTGAGGATCCCTTGGCAAGGAGGAATTTGAGAATTAATCGTTCGACTTCGTCTTCGGTCAGTCGAGTTTCGTAAAGCGTGGTGGGTTCGGGAGGAAAGTATTCGTTCTCGCCAGCTGTTTTGCGTGGCCCGAGTAAATTCTCAACTCTCTCGAACAGGGAATTGAGCTTTCGATCACCAGAAGCAGGGCTTAATGGCGGAGCTTCAGTCTCGCGTGAACTGATCGGATCGAGCGGGATGTTGGGCCGAACAGTTTGAGCATTCGATTTCAGAAGTTGGCGAATATCAGCCTGCAGTGCGTTGATCGAAGTTTCTGGTGTCTCAGCCGAAGCGGGCGATGATGTGCGTGGCCCTTGAGCGGAGGCTTGGCCAGCAGAACGCTCCGGGGAAAATCGCTGCGAATTGTCAGTTGGTGGGGAAGATTTGGTGGCTGGAGAATTTACGGGAGGCTGGCGGTGCCCTTCACCAGATGCGACGGGATCTTTCCGAGGTCCGGCTGGAGTTTGCCCCAGGGCATTGGCGACGCCCATGCCGACACGACGCAAATACTCAGCCGGTGAGAGTTTACCTTCAGCCGACATCCGCTGCTCCAATCCAGGTCGATAAGAGGGTGTCGAAACTCGTGGCCCGCGATTCTCGAGAACGCCCTGCGGTGGAAACATAGGCCAGAAATCGAAGCGTGCGAGCAAATCTTGATGAACCAAATCGGGAAAAATACTAACAGGGGCGAGCAGAACATGTATACAAGTTCAGTGCCTGTTGAAGAAAACGAAGAAACCGTCAGGGATGAATCCAGCGATTCTGGTGGCAAGTTTGCGGTGGCATGGTGAGAATCTTTAATAAAGATGGCCATCCTCAAAACAGCTGGCCACGGCTACTAAAGATCACGCGGAACACAGAGCGACCGACAGGTTCATCGCGGCTTGATTCCGTCCGAACGATCGTTTTCTGAACAGAAGTTTTTTACAGCGAGATGACTCGAACATGTGTCACCACCCTCGGTATCTGCTGTTGCTGTCAGTTCGCAGGCTTGTCGTGCTGCTGCCTGTATTACTGACGTTGATTAGCGCACGACAGGAAGTGAGTGCCGCTGGTGATGTGGTTCCGGCGAATCGCAAAGCTCGAGCCGTAGCTGGGAACGTGATCCTGGTTCAGAATGAAATACCGCAGCGTAGCAACAGTGCAGCTACCCCCAGCCAACCCGCTGCACCGGCCAGTGAGATCAAATCGATCAACACCGAAGAAGAGATCCGCAAACTGCTGGAGAGCTGGGCACAGCGTGAAGCATGGGATCGCCCATCGTTTTTCGATCCACCACGACCAGTGGCGGAGGCGACGTCCTTTCAGAAACAGATTGTTCCCCTCGTTGAGATGGCCAATTATGGCTGGTGGAACGATGGAACCGGCCTGATGCGCTATCTGGCAGTCAATGTTTCGATCTACAACGGCGGTGCCGAGCCAATTGTCATTCGAAAAGACGATGTCAGTGCCAATATTGGAGGAAAGGATTACCCGTTTGGTAATCTCCCGCAGCGATTGAAGCTCATGCAGTTCCAGTACGAAGAGAAATCGATTTCTCTCAAAGGGGCTGAACCATTTGCAGAGTTGAGCATCGCTCCCGGAACAGCCAGCAATGTCTGGCTGGTGTTCGCCAAACTGGAAACAGACAACAATGTTCCTCCCAGCGTCATTACGATGAAGTCGTCGGCTGGCCCCGTTGTGATTGATGTCAATCGGCAGATGAGGTCGGCTTTGAAGCTCCGGATCGAACTGGTGGGCCCGCGTGCTGTCCTGGGGCTGATGACGATTTCGGGGATTCTGAATACCGTCAATGCTCAGGATTTGTGCCGGGGTTATGAAGAGCTGTCGCTGAAGAAGGTCGAGCGGGCCGTTACCTGTTGGGATCTCAGTGTGAAGCAGGTCAACTCGCAGCTGCTGAGCTGGCTGATGACCACGGCCCAGCAACCACCAGGGAACCGACCACAGATCAATTATCTGCCGGAAGTTCCTGCCGCCATTCAGGAACTTCAACTGGCAAGCATCCCCAACCAGCGTGATCAGTCGAAGCGTGGGAATAGTTCCAAAGTCGTGCATCCCACGGCAGCCGATGCGATCTCTGCAGCGCTGGCCGATGCTTATCGACTTTTACCTGCCGATGAAATTCTGCGTGAGATCGAGAGTGGACATCCTCTGGCGAAACCAGCCGCCCTGCTGCATGGGGCGGCTCGATTGCCCTCTTCGGAAGTACCGCGTGTGATTGCACTGACACGCAGTGAGGATCAGCCACTGGCCAAGTCGGCAGTGCTGGCTTTGGGAGAATTCAGCGAGCAACCAGCGATTGATGAGCTGAAAGCGATTATCACCAGTGGAAAGCTGGAACTCGTGCCGGATGCTGCCGAGGCTTTAGCCACGTCTCGATATCGCCAGCATCAGGATGTCCTGTTGCAGCTATTAAAGGATGTGCAACCTGAGCGTCGAGATCCCATATTGACCGTCCTCTCGGCAACACCGAAGGCTGCCTGGGCCAATGTTCTGGCGAACTATACGCATCAGCCTCAGGGAGGAATCAGGACAGAAGTCCTTTCGGCTCTGGTGGTGCTAGGGCATCCAGCGGCACAAGGACTTCTGGAAGAAGCCATTCGCAGCGATAATGCGACCACACGGAAGTTTGCCTTCGATGTCCTCTCTCGCCGATCCGATCGCAAAAGCCGGGAACTGGCGATGGATTACGCCCTCGCTTCGCTCGATCGAGGAGAGTTCGATCCCCTGCTCGAACAGTTTTTGAGACAGGTGCGCGATCCGCGCGTGCTGCCGAAATTGATGGCCCGGCTCGATAACTCCAGTACAAACTCAACTGCCGATCGTTCCGGAGCCATTCGACTCATTGGTGCGATTGCGGATGCTTCGGCCGGTAAGGAACTGGCCGATCGATTTGATTCGTTCAAGCCACAAGAACGCAATCAGCTCATGTTGGCCTTGAGAGAACTCAAGGCACCCGAGTTCTTGCCCCTGGCGATTCGCTGCATTGAATCGGGCGACTTTTCGCAGGCTTCGAGTGCACTGCAAGGATTGATGCAGGAATCTCCGCCAGATCTGCTGGCGATACTTGAAAAAGCGGTTCGCAAGCAGGACAGCAATAACATGCAGCAGCAGCTGATGCAGATGATTGGTCAGGTGGGAACACCGGCTGCACGCGAATTGCTCCTCAAGCTGCGTGATGAAGCCAAAGACGATACTCGCCGCGACTATGCCAATGCCGCACTATTAAATCTGCGGCAAAGGTCGCCCGGCTACCAGTTCATTTATCAGGCCCAGCATTATCTCCAGCAGAAGCAGAAAAAATCGGCCCTGGAGTGCTTTGAGATTGCTTTGGAAGTCGATGAGTATCTGCCAGAGGCGTGGGCAGGTCGTGGAAACCTGCGGTTGCAGGAGGGCAAGATTCCCGAAGCGCGGGGCGATTTTGAGAAGTCGGTAGCACTCGACCCGACGAATGCGCTGGCAGTCACGGGGTATGCCATCTGCCTGGTCACAACAGGTGAGACAGACAAGGGAATCAGCACACTGGAGAAGATTCGCACCAAGCATCAGCAGGATGATCAATACCTCTACAATGCCGCTTGCGTTTACAGCCGGGCGATGGAGCATACGATGAAGACTATGGCGGGAGAAGAGGTGATCAACCGCTACAAGGGGCTGGCACTCAAAGACCTGAAGGCGAGTATTGAGCGCGGTTTTGATGACTTCGACTGGGTGAAAAAAGACCCGGATTTAAAGCCATTAGAAAACGACCCCGAATTCAAAGCCCTCCTGGAGAAAGCCCCGAAGAAAGAGTGAGTGGTGAGCCTTCTCGTCAAATTGTCTTCTCATTCTAGCCGACGCATATCGGCGGACTATTGAAGCTGCATAGGCCGATCTCATGCGAGGATTCATCTGGGGAGCGGTTATTGGTTTGGCACTTACCGTCCTTGCAGGACATACGGCGGCGTTCGCGAATGGCGATTGGCCGTATCACCAGGGCAAAGGAGCGGCCTCTCAATCGACGATGCATATCACGAGGATCGCCGCTCCATTCGGTGCACTTTTGGGGGGAATTGTGGGACTGGTCATCCGTAAGCCTATACGCGCTCGTGAAGCACGATAAAACTTTCGCCAACGAGCTGACTTCGTTTCAACCGCCCTAGCTTGAGATGATTTTGGGCAAGTGCCAGGAGCACTGCTGGCCAGCCAGCAGTGGCACACTGGTAACCAACTCCCAACCATCAACTCCCAACTCCCAACTCCAAACTCCAAACTCCCAACTTCCAACCATCAACTCCCCACTCCCTGCTTCCTGAGAGTGCGTTGAGCGTGGTGCGTGATCCATTGAGTTTCTTTGGTCGGAGATTCTTTGAGCCAGCGGTGGCACAGGCTGGTGACGAATTCGGGTTGTGACTTGCTGCTGTCGTTGAGCCAGTTGGCGACGGAAAGCTGGACGTAGCGGGCCTCGTCGCTACGGAGTTGCTCCAGAATCGGTAGTGCGAGTTCCGGTTCGGCCTTAAGAACAGGGGCGTGTGCGCACCACACGCCGCAAGGCCGGATCGATTCGATGGCGAACCGTCGCAGATTGGCATCCTGATGTTTTGCCCAGGGGAGCAGGCGATGGATCGATTTGGGCAAGTCGTTAACAAGTGCTGGTCGCACGACCATCCACGCACATTCGCGAACACCAAAATGTTCATCCGCCGCAAAAGGGCGGATCGCTGTAAGCCGCTGGGAAAGAGTGAGCTTTGTCGGGCTTTGGATCGCGGTCATCGTCCAGATGCGGACGGCATCGGAGGGATGAGTCGTCAACTCCTCCAGAATAACCGGGTGTCTGGGATGCCGGGTGATGAACCGGGCGAGTAACGATCCCAATCCCCACGACTTTTGCATGACCCCGACGCTTCGCAGCGATTCGAGTTCCTGCTCAAGTTCAGGAGTGGTTTCGAGCTTCAGGTCATCAAGCAGGTGCGTGAACAATCGCAATTGATCCATAGCAAGCCACTCGACAAGATTCCGTGTGGCGAGCTTTCCCGTTTCGAGAGCTGCGAGGGTTTCTGGCGAAACTTCTGAGCGGCGGCGGGCAGGCTTACTGGCAGCCAGCGAGGGATTGACGCTGAGACTCGACCGTTGAGCTTTGGACTTCCTGGGCATACTGGCGAACCATCAACAGAGGTCAAAGGTAGTGTGATCGACTCATTGGTGAGCAGAAGAGCTGGCGACTTGTGCGCCGTGGGGTGGCGTGCGATATTATCGCTTAGTCCGGACATAGCTCGTTCGCACACTGATTATGAAACATTATGCCACTGAAAATTGCCAACCTTCGTCTCCCTTTAGGGACTCCTGAAGCCGAACTTCCTGGTTATCTGGCTCGTGCCACAGGTTTACCGAAGGAAAATCTTTCCCGGTATCGGATCTTAAAGCGGAGTCTCGATGCGCGCAAGCGCGACGAACTGCACTTTGTTTATACGACATCGGTCGATATCTCTTCCGAAATAGCGCAGTCGAAAGCTTTGCAAAAGCGGCTGGGCCCGGAACTGATGTTTTTTGAGCCGCCGGTGTTTGATAATCCCGCACCTGGCGAAGGAGAGTTGCACGGTCGGCCACTGGTCATTGGTTCGGGACCGGCAGGATTGCTGGCTGCCCATTATCTGGCGATGAAGGGGTATTGCCCGATTGTCATCGAGCGTGGCAAAGCGGTGAAAGAACGTGTCCCTGCCGTACGGGAGTTTGATCGCGGTGGTGCGTTTGACCGTGAGAACAATTATCTTTTTGGCGAAGGCGGGGCCGGTTGCTTCAGTGACGGCAAGCTCACCTGCCGCATGGAAGGGCCGGATGTTGACTGGGTGCTCGAGCGCTTTGTCGAGTGTGGCGGTCGCGAATCGATTGTCTATGAGAATCGCCCCCATCTGGGAAGTAACAAGCTGCCGATGATCTGCCGGAACTTCCGACGCAAGATTGAAGCTTTGGGTGGCGAGTATCGGTTCGATTGCCGCTTCGAAGGTCTGATCCTGCGGGATGGACAGGTGATCGGAGTTGAGACTTCGAGCGGGCCGATGTACTCGAATGTGGTGATTTTAGGGATCGGCCACAGTGCGCGAGACACCTACGAAAAGCTGCTGGAGCAAGGGGCACCGATTCAGCAGAAAGCCTTTCAACTGGGTGTACGGATTGAACAGCCCCAGGAGCAGGTGAACAAGCATAAGTATGGCCGGCCCGAGTATCTGGAGATGCTCGGAGCAGCTGATTACACCCTGCAGGCCCGCTCGACTCGCGATGTCTTTACGTTTTGCATGTGTGCGGGGGGGATCATCATTCCGAGTGTTTCCGAGCCGAACATGTTCTGTTCGAACGGAATGAGTAACAGTCGTCACGATACCCCATTTGCCAATAGCGGCATTGTGGTGACTTTGGAGACGAATGAGTTCGGATCGAATCATCCTCTGGCGGGAGTCTATTTACAGCGGCAGTATGAATCAGCCGCCTTCGAGCTTCTGGGAGGGACATACGCGTGTCCCATTCAGCGGGGACTTGATTTCGTGAATGGCAAAGCCCCGCGTGCCGATGATCGCGTGGAATGTTCGTACGAGCGTGGCGTCAAGCCGTTGGCACTGGATCTGGTGTTGCCGCCGGTGATTACTCAGGCGATTCGCAAAAGCCTGCCCTTGATGGATGCCAAGCTGCATGGAAACTTTTTGAAGAATGCCGTGCTGGTCGGGCCGGAGATGCGCGGAAGTTCACCTGTCCGGATTGATCGAGACCGGCAGACGCGTGTGGCACCGGGAATGCCCGGGCTGTACCCAGTCGGTGAAGGAGCCGGCTACGCGGGCGGGATTGTGAGTGCAGCCGTCGATGGCTTGCGCAGTGCCCGGGAAGTGGTGCGGCACTTCGCTCCCTTATTGAAGGGCTGATTCTCGCAGCATCAGGTCACTTGCCACCACAACAGGCTGGTTGCCCACACTTCTTTGTATTGAGTGATGCGAAGTTTTGACTTTCGGGTGGCAAGGGTCGGATGTCCTCATCCGCCCCTTGGTCAATCGAGGTCATCAGTACAAATGCATCCGTAGCGCTCCTCAGAACTTCCTGCCAACTTTGAGATGATTAACCAACCTCAGATGACCTGGGGGCAAACGAAGACGTTTGACCCCAGCCACGCCACCTGAATCCATCAATCAAATGGGCTCACTGGGAAGGTGTGTATAGCAGTCAGCGCGAACAGGGCAAGCTCGTGAGTGATCGTTTGAGAGCAGCCTGTTCAATTTGACCGGTTTTGCGGCGTTACCCGCAAATACGAAGATGTTGCGAAAAATCTTCAATACCGACCGACGTGTGGCGAAATGCGAACTAGGGTTTGTTCGTACTCACGCAAGGCTTTAACGATTTCGCTGAGTTTATCAAGGCGTTTTTCTCGTGGGTGGAACTACTGAGGTTCCGGCTATGACGACGATGCCGATCGATCGTGTCTTCCCGACGATTTCGACGAATCGGGTTGTGAGAGGCGATCAATCAATGGTGAATTCGGCAGGAACTTCCGGACGAAGCCAGAGATGAGACTTTGTATTTCAAAGGACAACCGCGCAGGCGCAGCTTTACATCGCGCACGGCGGGCCAAGCATACGACGGAGCGCTCTCACCCCCCGAAAGGCTAAGTGCGATGACGAGAATTAACACAAACATTGATGCGCTCCGTGGGTTGCGCAACCTTCAGAAAGCCACCAGTCAGCAGAACTCGGCGCTGACCCGACTTTCGACCGGTGTGAAGGTCAACAGTGGCCGGGATAACCCCGCCGGTCTGTTCGCTGGTGAGCGACTGAAACTGCAGACGACCACCATTGAGAAATCGATTTCGAACAGCAATCGAGCCAACAATGTGCTCTCAACGGCTGATGCCGCTCTGGGCGAAATCAGCGGTCAGCTCAATAAGCTGCGCGGGCTGGTTCAGGAAGGTTTGAACGTTGGTGCCCTTTCCTCCAGCGAAACAACGGCTAACCAGGGCGAAATCGACGAAATTCTTTCTGCAATCAACCGTATCTCGTCCAACACCACGTTTGCTGGTGACAAACTGATTGACGGCAGCAAAGGCTTCCAGACATCGGTTTCAGTCGGCGATTTGGACAAATTCAGTGATTTCCAGGTGAACCAGGCTGTCTTCGGCTCACGCACCAGCATTGCTTTGAATGCGACAGTGAACACTGCCGCCGAAAAGGCATCGCTGCGATACAGCGGCGGGGCTTTGACTTCAGCTGCCACAGTGGAAATTGGCGGTTCTACCGGCAACCAGGCGATTTCACTGGGTGGCAGCAGCACGGTCACCAACATTGCTGACGCGATCAACGACGTTGCGGACACCACAGGTGTTGTGGCTACAGTAGTCGGTGGTTTTGAGCTGACAGTTGATGCTGTTGCCAACACCGCAACAAAAGGCTCAGGCGCCAACGGTGTGGTGACCTTCACTGACGCTCGCAGGACTGCCGAGCTGGGAACGAATGCTTCGCTGGGTGGTACTGTTTCGGTGACTTACGTCGCCGGTTCAGGTAACAACGTGGCGACATCGGTGGCTGTTACAGGAACAACAAATCGCACTGTAACTGTGACTCTGGGAACAGACGCCAACGGTGCTGTCAGTGCCACTGCCGACGACGTGGTTGCCATTGTCGCTGGTGATACGACTGCCAGTTCGCTTGTTACGGGTGTGGCCAGTGGCGACGGTTCGGGTGTTCAGGCCGCTGAAGCCGCTGATACGCTGACAGGTGGTACTGATCAGGGCATCCTGCGGCTGGGAGATAACCGCACGGTAGGAACCAACGGCACATTGAGTGTTGTCGTCGATGCCACTGGCAACAGCCAGACACTGGGTGTCAGCGTGGGTGCAGCAGATAACGATGGCAACCAGGTCATCACGATTACTGCAGCCACAGATGCTAACGGTGTCGTGACCTCGACTCTCGCAGACATCGCGACTCTGATCAATGATGATGAAGATGCTTCGGAAGTGCTGCTGGCTTCGACACGTGGCGACTCAACATCACTGGGTGATGATGTGGCGAGCACAGCTCTGAGCTTGACCAATGGCGATATCATTCTTGAAAGTTCAGAGTATGGCTCTTCAGCCAAGGTCAACGTGACCGCCCTGTCTGGCAGCTTCCAGACGACAGGCAAGAACGACACGACTTATACAACTCGCGATTTCGGTGCTGATATCGGCGTGACAATCAACGGCCAGGCAGCCCGTGGTGATGGTCTCAAGGCCAGCTTCCGCACTGCCAGCGTCGCTGCTTCGCTCACCTTTGCGACTGATTCCAACGAAGCTAACGCCACAGCGACTTTGAACATCGTCGGTGGTGGTGCACTCTTCCAGATTGGTGAACAGGCCACTTCCGCCGGTCAGATTGGCCTGGGGATTGAAGCGGTCAACACTTCTCGCCTGGGTGGTATCACCGGCAAACTGTCCGAACTGGGTTCCGGTGGCGGCAAGAGCCTCGAAGACGTTCGCAAGAGCCTCGATGGTTCGGGCCCGAAGATCACTTACGATGATCTTGTGAGCATCATCGATGAATCGCTGGAACGAGTGACGACTCTCCGGTCTCAGATTGGTGCTGTGCAGTCGAACGTGATCGATACCAACATCTCGACTTTGGGTGTGGCACTGGAAAACATTTCTGCTGCCCGCAGCGAGATTGTCGATACCGACTTTGCTGCTGAAACAGCCAACCTGCAGAAGGCTCAGGTTCTGGTACAGGCTGGTATCTCGGTGCTGTCGATTGCCAATCAGGGGCCCAGCACCATCGCCCAGCTCCTCCGGTAATCGAAGTCGTTCTTAACAGACGGCAACGATGGGAAATCAAGCACGTCTCTCGAAAGAGGGACGTGTTTTTTTGTTTTGGTGTTTGGGAGTTGGGAGTTGGCCTGTGTGCCATGCTTGCAGCTGTGTGCCATGCTTGCAGCTCTGGGCAAGCATGTCTTCGCAACCAATAACGCGCAATGGTTTCCTGGAAGCCGTATCAGTTGGTGAGTTGATAGAGGAAGATGCCGGCGGCGACAGCGACGTTGAGGCTGTCCACATCGGGAGGCATGGGGATCGTGACCAGATGATTGCAGTGGTCCATCCACTCAGTCGTTAACCCCTCAGCTTCATTCCCGAGCAGCAGTGCGAGGCGATGGGGCCGCTGGACGTTCTTCAGGGAGACAGCCGATTCCGAGAGAATTGCGCCCATCGTTTCAAACCCGAACTCAGTTTTAAGACGCTGCAGATCGTGGTCTAGATGGCGGCTTTCGCGAATCGTCAGGCCAAAGATATTGCCCATCGAAACGCGAATGACCCGCCGGGAAAACGGGTCACAACAGGCTTTGCCCAATAAGAGACCTGTCGCTCGAAAAGCACTGGCAATGCGAATGATGGCACCCAGATTTTCCGGGTTGTCGCAATTCGGGCAGACGATGAGAAGCGGCTTTTGGAAGGCAGTTAGCTCGTGGTACTTCTCTATAGAGGTTGTTGTGGCCAGTCGTTGATCTTTGGGAGGTTCGGGAAGCCCCAGGAGCTGTTCCAGAGAAGCTGTCCGTCGCCGTAGACCACAAGCCATGACACCCACATGCAGATGAAAGCCAATCAGTTGAGAGGCCATCTCGGTCGGCATGATATAGACGGGAATCTCGGGTGGAATCAGCCCTGCCCAGGCGGCGACTTTTTCCTGAGTGACGAGAATGGACGCTGTCTCAAACTTACTGGCCAGTAATCTCTCGACAGTACGCACACCCTCGACAATGAAGTACTTGCCATGTCGCATCGCGTTCTGAGCTTTCACATCGCGATAAACATCCAGGTTTTTGTCGAGCAGATCACTCACCGGAATGAGCGGCATGGGAGCAACTTCTGAGAGAATGGCGAGTGAGAGTTCAGGTGTGAAAGCTTTAAGAGGCCGCTGCTGGCGAGCTATTCAACTGGCACGAGGCCACGCCCGCAAGTTCGCTGGATCTCGATGAAGATCCCGAAGATGACGCATTGCCCAGTGGCGATAAGGCAACGAACTCTCCCAGAGGTTGGCGAGTTCCAGACCCTGAATCAGCACTCGAAGGGGGTTCGTCGAGTGGCGGCAGATTCTTTTGCCGGGGGCCGAAAAAGGTGCGGATGGCTGTGTGATACAAGCCGTTCCAGCTACCGAATGTCTGTGCGACGGCTGTCGGTTCGTAGCCACAGTGAACCATACAGTTGGCACATTTGGGGTTGCCACTGGCGCGGCCATAATCTGGCCAGTGAGTAGTTTCCATCAGCTCTTTAAAGGTTCTGGTGTAGCCTTCATTCATCAGATAGCAGGGCTTCTGCCAGCCAAAGAGGTTGTAGGTGGGGCTCCCCCACGGTGTGCATTCCAGATTCCAGGCACCTTGCAGAAACTCGATAAAGAGTGGTGAAAGGTTGAATTTCCACCGCTTTTTGGCATTCGAAAAGAGCTTCCGGAAGAGTGAAACCGTCTGCTGTCGCTGCAGGAACAACGTTTGAATCGGGGCTTTCTCGTACTGGTACCCCGGGGAAAGCATCATCCCTTCGACACCCAGATCAGCCAGAGTATCAAACATTTCCCGCAGGGCTTCGGGCTGAGCGTTGTTATAGACCGTCGTATTCGTCGTCACCCGATAGCCCTGCGCGATGGCTGTTTTGATCGCACTGATGGCGACGTCGTACACCCCTTCACGGCATACGGCAAAGTCGTGCTCTTCTTGCGGGCCGTCGAGATGAATCGAGAAGGTCAGGTACGGGCTGGGCTGGAATTTGTGAAGATGTTTTTCGAGCAGGATGGCATTCGTGCACAGGTAAACAAACTTTTTGCGAGCCACCAGCCCGGCAACGATTTCGCCGATTTGCGGGTGCAGGAGTGGCTCTCCACCGGGAATGGAAATGACCGGCGCACCGCATTCATCGGCGGCAGCGAAGCATTCTTCGGGAGAAAGGTGCTTGCGCAAAATCTCGACGGGATGCTGGATCTTGCCACATCCAGCGCAGGCCAGATTGCAGCGAAAAAGAGGTTCGAGCATCAGAACCAGCGGATATCGCTTGTTGCCCAGCATTCGCTGTTTGAGCACATAGCTGGCGATCGTCCACATTTGACGGACAGGAACCGACATTCGAGGCGACCTCCATGTATTGGTGAACAACGCCTTATCGAGCAAGCGTTTTGCGAAAACTTCTCTGGCGAGCCGAATGATCCCTACGGCCCAGCTGTCGTCTTTAACGTCATTTATTCCCACGGGCTGGTCCGATGACCAGGGGATGACAGCGATTCCCCAAGACTAATAGATGTAACGGTGTGGCGAGAATCTGTCATCATGCCTTCGCAGAATTCTGCGATCTTCGCCGCAATTAGGCCTTTGAGTGGAGAAGATCAGCACCAGCGGTAAGCGAGGAGTGTTTCGCCCTTTTTTGGTGGCGGGGAATTCGCCGGGAAGTAAATCATCCCGTTCGCTGAGAGAGTGGCCTGCAGATCAGATGAGCCCTGCCACGGGATGGTGCGGGCCGTGGTGGATGAGCCGGTGGAGTCGATGAAGGCGGGATGATACGTGGGCCGGTCACTCGTGTACTTTTCGTCGACCGCAGCCAGAGCTTCGATGGCTGGAGCAATGGTGGGAGTGATCCCCGAAAATTTTCGCAAGGCGGTTTTCACAAACAGTTCGAAGCAGACGAGACTGCTGACCGGGTTGCCGGGAAGGCCGAAGACGAGGCAGGTTTTTGGCTGCCGTTTGATCCCGAACCAGATGGGCTTACCAGGCTTGATATCGACTTTGTGAAAGATCTTTTCGACACCTTCAGCAGTGAGTGCCTGTGGGACGAGATCGAGCATACCTGCGGAGACACCCCCGGTTAACAGGAGAAGATCGGCTGCCAAGCCCTGGCGGATCTTGAGCGTGAGTTCGTCCAACGAGTCGGAGGCGATGCCGAGTCTCTGCACTTCACAGCCGGCTTGCAACGCGAGGCTGGCGAGCAAAGTCTCATTCGAGTTTCGAATCTGGCCGGGGCCTGGCTTTTCGCTGGGAGGAACCAGTTCATCCCCCGTGGCCAGAATGGCGAGTGTTGGCTTTTGTTTGACTGGAATGGTCACGATCCCCAGTTCGGCCAGACCTGCCAGATGCTGGGGAGCTAACCTTTGACCAGCACTTAATACCAGCTGGCCCGGTTGCATGACGGCTCCACGCCGGATCAGATTAGCACCGACGGCTGTGGATTCGTGAATGAAAACCAGATCCTCTTTCCGTGTGGTCCCTTCGATTTTGACAACTGCAGTGGTTCCGGACGGGAGCGGTGCCCCCGTCATGATCTGGATCGCTTCACCCGCTGCGAGACTCTTGGAAGGTGTCTGGCCAGCACAGATGAGACCTGTCACGCGAAGTGATGGGCTCAGAGAGGAAGTAGATAACCCGGCAGACTGTGCGAGATCTTCGGCCCGGATGGCATAGCCATCCATCAGAGCTTTATCGAAGAGAGGCGCAGGTTCCGGGCTGAGAATCGCCTGGCTCGTCACTCGCCCGAGAGCCTCATGGAGAGGCACGGTCTCTTCGGCGAGTGCATGCGCCGAGGTACTGATGAGTTCTAAGGCGGCAGGAATATCCAGAAGTGGTGGCATGGCTCCGGTTCCGGATCTGATTCTTTATCAATGTGACATTCAGCGATGGCTGAACCACTCGTAGAAAGAGCTGGTGCATTCCGCTGGCGCTGCATGACACCCTACGGGAAGTCTAGCGGCATGCTTGCTCAGAGCCGCAAGCATGGCACTGAGAAAGCATGGCACTGAGAAGGCATGGCACTTAGCCGTTACACCGACCTGAAATCAGGTTTAGAACTTGTGGACAAACAGATCGAGGCAGATGACAAAGAGCATCAGTCCCAGGACAAAGGCCATGCCGGCATAAGTGGCAGCAATCTGCACCTTTTCATTGGGTTTTTTGCGGGTGATCGCTTCGTAACCCAGGAAGACCATGTGTCCACCATCGAGCATCGGAATCGGCAGGAAGTTAATCACCGCCAGGTTCGCACTCAAAAAGCCCAGGAAAATCAGCAGTGACGAAATTCCCAGTTTGGAAATCTCATAAGCAGCGCGGGCAATCCCTAAGGGGCCGTGCAATTCAAAGACACTCAAATGCCCGGTGAAGAGGCTGCGCAAAGTCATGTAGATATTCAGTACAGACTTCTCCATGTTGGCATAGCCCATCTTGAACGCTTCGCTGAAAGACTTCGCCTGCTGGGTCGTGCGAGCCGGATACATCGCAAATCCACGGCGTGGGTAAGGCCATTCCTTATCGGCCACAGGTTCGAGATCAATCGTTCGAGTTTCGGAATCTTCCTTGATGGTCAACGTCGCTTTGCGAAGTGGATACCTCTGAAGTTGCACGAAGGCGAAAGCCCAGTTGTTGACGTTTTTCTCTTTATCGCTCCCCAGATCGACTTCAACCGTTTTGGCATCCGGGCCTGATCCTTCATCCGGGTGAGGAAGCAGAGCCAGCTTGAGGATCCGCTGACCGGGTTTGATCCCCGCAGCTTCCGCAGGAGAACCGGGATCAACACTCAGGACGACGGGCACAACCTGAATGGCGACACCAATCGCAGGAATGGCCAGTGCATCGCCGGCACGCAAAGGCGCATCGAGCCAGCCAGGACTGGACTCGGGAGTGACCTTGAGAACCACTTCCTGATTACCGCCGCCATCCTTCTGACGAGCGACTGTGATTTCGATTTCTTTACCAGCCATCTGGCTTAATTCGTCAGGCAGACGCAACGGATTGAGAGCCGTGCCAATCGCCCGGTCGCCCACTTTCACAATCTTATCCTTGGCCAGAAAACCGGCCTTTTGTGCAGGGGAACCAAGGCGGACAGCCGTAACTGGGCCGGTATCCATCGAGAGCCCCAGAGTGCGGAAGAAACCTGGGCCCACGCGTGATTTGATCTCTTCACCAGGAGCATCGAGATCGGGAACGCCGGCGGCATTCACGGGAGGGCGGCGAACGGTGAGCGTGACCGTTTCACCACCTTTAGATACAAGTCGATCTTCGAGATCCTGGAAGGATTTCACTTCAACATCATCCACGTGTGTGATCAGGTCGAGCCCCTGAAGTGGTGGCTCGGCAGCTGCGGCGGGCGTACCCGGCATCACAGTGGGATCACCATTCAAGAACTTCATCAATCGCAAAGAAGAACTGAAGCTCACACCAATCGATGGACGGTTGCCGCTGGTATCGGGGACGACAACAGTTTTGAACGGTGTGTCGTCACGTCGGCGACCTTCGACATCAATCGGGCCCGTCGAAAGAGCAGCACTGATGGAAACTTCTTCGAACGATCGGATGGTTCGCCCGCCCATTTTCTCAATCTTGTCGCCACGTTCGAGCCCAGCCACCCAGGCGGGATGACCAGGTTCTACACTGCCGACAATCGCGGGGACAGATTCCACACCCATGGCAAACGCAATCGCACAGAAGATCAGCCCCGTGATGAGATTCATGATCACACCAGCCGAGATAATCGCCATGCGTTGCCAGACGGGTTTGGACGAGAACGACCGCGGATCAGCCGCGATTTCTTCGCTGGTCAGTTGGCTGGGGTCGGCATCGTCCTGCCCCAGCATCTGCACATAACCACCAAAAGGAATGGCTCTGAGTGCATAAACAGTCTCGCCCCATCTTTTGGCCAGAATCGCCGGGCCGAAGCCAATGCTGAATTGTTCGACGTGCACATCGCACCACTTGGCGACGGCAAAGTGGCCCAGCTCGTGGAAGAAAATCACCATCCCGAGGCCGAGGGCGACGTACAAGATATTCTGAAGGCTGCCCAGAGTGAGAGCCATCAGGCAGGGATTGAGCAAAAGGATCAAATCTAAGCTTTCCAACGTCGCGTCTCCTCGCGTGCCCAGGCATCCAGTGCCAACAATTCACTCAGTGAAGGATTGGTGGAGTGCGTGTGCGCGGCTAGTACTTCCCCACAAACCTGGGGAATCTTCATGAACTTCAAATCGTTATTTAAAAATCGTTCGACAGCGACTTCGTTGGCCGCATTCAGCACTGCTCCGCTGCCGCCACCGGCTGCAGCAACTTCAAAACCCAGCTTCAAGGCAGGAAACCGGTCGAAATCAGGGGGGAAAAACTCCATCGTCTGAGATTCGAACCAGTTCATCTTACGAGCAAAACCAGATTTTCGCTGGGGCCATGATAACGCATATTGAATGGGCAGGCGCATATCGGGCGGAGAAAGCTGAGCCAAAATCGAGCCATCCACATATTCCACCAGCGAGTGAATGATCGATTGGGGATGCACCACGACGTTTAACTCGTCCACGCTGGCATCGAACAGCCAGCGGGCTTCGATCACTTCGAGGGCCTTGTTCATCATTGTCGCACTGTCGATGGTGATCTTCGGACCCATCTTCCAGGTGGGATGATCGAGGGCAGCAGCAACTGTCACCTTGTCGAGTTCGGCACGTGAGGACTTGCGAAAAGGCCCACCACTGGCCGTCAAATGAATGCGGGCCACCTCGTGGCGATTCCCGGCAGCGAGGCACTGAAAGATCGCGCTGTGTTCACTGTCAACAGGCAGAATTTCACCGCCAGAAGCCTTCGCCGCATTGGTGACGAGTGCACCAGCGACAACCAGGCTTTCTTTATTGGCCAAAGCGACCCGTTTGCCCGATTGTGCGGCGGCCCAGGTTCCCTTGAGGCCGGCGGCCCCGACAATTGCCGAAACGACAATCCCGACCTGAGGATCGGTTGCGACCTGCTCGATCCCTTCTTCGCCAAACAGCAGTTGAGTCTCAGGGGGAAACAGCGATCGATCGATCTCACCCGCCAGCGATGGATCGGCAATGACGGCATAGCGCGGATGAAATTCGTGGCATTGCGAGGCGAGTTCCTGCACGCGACGATGAGCGGCAAGTGCAAAGAGTTGAAACGATGCTGGGTCACTGCGGACCACATCGAGTGTGCTTAAGCCGATCGAACCAGTTGAACCCAGCAGGGCAATCTGCTTCATCAATGGGTACAACCTTCAGGAAGACAAAAGGCCATGGCTTCTCCGGTCACGATCTGCTGAAAAGCCAAGTTGCCTGATCAGCTTTGGGGACAGCCTATTCGGAATTGGACAAAACACTGTAACTTCTATGATCTATAAAGTTTAGGAAACCTGAAAAAAGTCGACAAGGCCGGATATGGCTTCTTTGATAAGTGTCGGTTTATCTATTCGAATTCACGAGAATGACATCTACAGGGAGTTGCTGTGAGAGGCGGGGTGTTGTAGATCATCCCTGAGGAGTTTTCGTTTGAAACCACTGAATCTAAGGATATCGCCTTGAATTCGGCTTTGCCTGAAAGATCTATGAACCCCTTGGCCAATTGCAATGCAGGAGCCACACGCGTTTTCCCGCGAACTTTGTTGAGCCTTGCAATCATGGGCCTGCTGCTCGCAGGAATGTTGTTCTTGAGTGAAGGAAGTTCGGCCTTAGCGCAGGAAACGTCACCGGTTCAGGAATCTGTACCTCATGCGGCAGATCACACAAAATCGGATAAACACCATTCTGAAAAAGATTCTCATACGGGTGATGCACATGCCGGGCATGAACCGTTGGGGAAGCTGGTTTCGAAGTTCTCAACAGTTCCATTTGCCCTGTTGCTGCTTTCCATTGCCGCCTTCCCGCTGATCAATCCGCACTGGTGGGAGCACAATTCGAACAAAGGGATTGTGGTCGCGATCCTGTCGATCCCCGTGGCGATTTATCTCACCATGTTTGGGGAAGCCGGTCTGCATACCCTCGAGCACAGTGGTAAAGAATATGTCTCCTTCCTGCTGCTGCTGGGTTCGTTGTTTGTCATCAGTGGGGGCATCTATGTGCGTGGGTCATTGGCCGGTACGCCCGTAGTGAACAGTCTGCTCCTGGGCTTTGGAACCGCCATTGCCAGTTTTGTCGGAACAACGGGCGCATCGATGCTGCTGATTCGCCCGCTACTCAGGGCCAATAGTTCCCGCACACGCGTCACGCATACGGTGGTGTTCTTTATCTTCATGGTCTCGAATAGTGGCGGCCTGCTGACACCTTTGGGCGATCCCCCATTGTTTCTTGGATTCTTGAAGGGTGTTCCCTTTGAATGGACACTCAGACTCTGGCCTCAATGGCTCATGGTGAATCTCATTCTGCTGGTGGTCTATTTCCTGTGGGATCAGATCGCTTTTCGGAAAGAGTCTCATCTGCCAGGCACGTCCAGCGAGTCGCAAACCCCCAAAGAAGCCCTGGGGCTCGAAGGCTGGCACAATCTGGCCTTTCTGCTGGGAATTGTCGTCGTGATCTATGCCAGCGGCCAGGGCCTGGGGAATGGAGGCAAAGCCTGGCCATGGGGAATTCAGGAACTGCTGATGCTGCTCCTGTTGCTGGGTAGTTACTTCATGACCAGCCCTGCTCTGCGAGCAAAAAATCATTTCGGATTCGGGCCGATTATCGAGGTGGCCGTGCTCTTTGCGGGTATTTTCGTCACGATGATTCCGGCTCTGGCCATTCTGAACTCTGAAGGCAAGAACCTGGGGCTCTCGACCGAGTGGCAATACTTCTGGGCGACGGGCATTCTTTCCAGCTTTCTGGATAACGCGCCGACCTACCTCACATTTGCCGCCACTGCCGCCGGCATTGCCAATGTCCCATTGGAGGGGCCTTACCTGAGGCTATTTCTGGAGACCGGTCCCGAGGCTCACGCCATTCTGGCGGCCATCAGTTGTGGAGCCGTCCTCATGGGGGCGAACACATATATTGGCAACGGGCCTAACTTTATGGTCAAAGCGATTGCCGAGGAAAACAACATCCGCATGCCCTCGTTCTTTGGATATATGGCCTACTCGGGATTGATTCTGCTGCCGATTTTCGTGTTGATGACGTTTGTCTTTTTCATCTGAATTTTTCGATTTCAGCACTTTCAATCACGTGGTGTTCAGGTCAGGAACTCTTTGCCAGACTTACTGTTAGGTTGAAAAAACTCGTGGAGCAGCCTGGATTGTCAGTGATCTTTTCAGGCAAAACAGCCGTTCTCTGGCCTGACAGAAGATTCTGAGACGCTGTCTGCTTATCATCTGGAAGCTTCCGTTCGCGGAAGAAAAGCTGTGGCTGACAAGAAGTTTGGGAAATTCCAGTTGTTCCGGCGTGGCCCGTGAGTGAATCAGGCCCTCTGGAAATTGGTGACCAGCCTGCTCCACGGCCTAAGGCGGATCGTCGGAATCCCGAATCAGTTCCATGGCTGATTTTGATACACATTGAGACACCTAAGATACTCTAAGCAGGATTTGTCATGACGGTTTTGGTCTGGGCTGGATTCATCATCCTCGTGCTGTTGATCCTGGCCTTCGACCTGGGGGCCTTCAGTCGAGGCTCGCATCGAGTCATCAGTGCCCGGCAAGCCCTCTTCCGCACAGGTGTCTATTTCGCACTTTCCTGCCTGTTTACAGTCTTTGTTTACTACGCGTACGAAAATCACTGGTTTGAATTGGGCCGCTGGGAAACTTCGACCGCAGAAGCCGCAGCCAGCCCGGAATCTTCCAGCGAAAAGGCCTTGACGACCACTTCGACCGAAGCCACCGCCTCCGTCGAGAACCGCACAGCAGACAAAAAAACTGCCGCCACTCCACCGGAATCTGGCCAGCTCACCGAGAGTCAATCGGCTGGAGGGCCATCGACTGATGCTCATCCCACGGATGCTCATTCCACATCTGCCGAGTCCTCTCCTGCCCACTCCAATTCTTCGGGCCGTGCGAAACATCACCGGTTAGAGATTGCGTTTCCCTTCGAACCTTCGGCCAGCAGTGGCGACAGCGACGAAGAGCCGACAGGTTTGCCAGAAAATGGCAGTGAAGCAGCCATCATGTACTTTACGGGCTATCTGGTCGAACAGAGCCTGAGTATGGACAACATCTTTGTCATTGCGCTGATTCTGTCGTTCTTCCAGGTTCCCGCGGCTTATCAGCACCGCGTCCTCTTCTGGGGAATCATTGGTGCACTGGTCATGCGTGGAGTGATGATTGCCCTGGGAGCAGCCATCATTCAGCGCTTCGACTGGGTCATTTACATCTTCGGCGCTCTGCTGATCTACACTGCCGTCAAGATGCTCTTTGCTCACGACGAAGAACTCGATCTTGAGCAGAATCGCCTCGTCAAATTCATCCGGCGGATCATCCCCGTGTACCCCGGTTTTGTGGGGGATCATTTCTTCACAAAACTCGATGGCAAACTGGCTGTCACCCCACTCTTTGTCGCTTTAATGATGGTGGAAAGCACTGACCTGCTCTTTGCTGTTGATTCGATTCCTGCGGTCTTCGGCATCACCCAGGATCCTTTTCTGGTCTTCAGCTCGAACGTCTTCGCGATTCTGGGATTGAGATCGCTGTACTTTGCTCTCGTTGATCTGCTCGATCGCTTCCGGTTTCTGAAGTACAGCCTGGTTGCCATTCTGTTCTTTGTCGGCTCCAAAATGCTGGCTCACCATTACATCGTCTTCTCGCCTTTTGTTTCGCTCTTTGTGATTGCGGTCTTCCTGGGCTTAGGAATTGGAGCCTCGTTTGTGGTCCCTGCTCCGCCACACGAAGAAAAGGTCGAACCGGCTCAAGAACCCAGTTGATCGTCCACTGGCCTGTGTGCCATGCCGAACCCCGATTTGCAGAAACCTATCAACACAGGTTGAGTTCACTCACGACTGAGAGTCATCGAGTTCCGATTGTCGATAAGACTGCAATTCGGTTGTGAGCTGTGCTAATCCCTGACGAAGGTACGGCAACAATTCTGCGGCTTCCTCGATATGGCCGTTCTGAGCAGCGAGTTCGATCTGTCGGGCCAGATCCAGAATCTCTGGCGGGCTGAATGTGGCCGCAAGTCCTCGCAAACTATGAGCTTTCCGTTGCATATCAGCAGCGTTTTGCCGTTCATTTGCTGATGTGAGATCCTGCAGCATAGGTGGCACAGATTCGATAAAGAAACCCGCCAGCATCATGAGCAGATTGCGGTCGACTCCCAGATTCCTCATCACACGTTCCGCATCGAAGAGCGGCTGACTGGTCGTTAAGGTCTCAGACTGAGACTGCCGATCCGACATTTCATACGAGAAGCGAGGTGTGAATTCCTGCAATTCTCGACAATGCGACTCGGAATTCTCCGACCAATCTTCGCGCGATCGATTTTGCAAAGGCCTTGATTCCTGTGGCCTTTGGTTCATCGTTTGCTGCCGGAGTGAGTCATGATTGTTGTCGAAAAAGGACTTCTTTTTGACTAAGCGAGTTGGATCTGCGGGTTCTTTGCTGGAGTGATTTCGGCCGCCTAAAGATTCTGCGAATGCTTTCGCCTGAGGAATATAATCCGGGTGCAGTAATCTCCACTGTTCCCGCTGACGTGATCGAACTGCGATTTGTTCAACACTCTGGAGGAGCACTTCGGCTGTCAGTGGCTTCAACAAGAGATCATCCATACCGGCATCAATACAGGAGACAGCCAGAGTTGGTTCGCTGTGCGCCGAGATCGCCACGATGGGAACCGATGCTCGCGTCTCATCGGGCATGAGTCGAATCGCGATGGCGGCCTGAAAGCCATTCATGACGGGCATCTGCAGATCCATGATAACGACGTCAAATGGCTTTCTGCGAATTTTGGCAATTGCCTCAATGCCATTCCCTGCAAGTTCGACACGATCTCCATTCCGCACAAAGACTTCCCCCAGAAATCTTTGCATGGCGGGCGTGTCTTCGACCACCAGCACAGTACGCATAATGGCACCTCAACATCAGATCCTTGAATTCACGAGCCAGTGAAATTTCGACTCCACGAATCCTGCATAAATCTGAACTGAATGAGTTCGCGAATCGCGCGCCATTGCGTTGCAAATCAGTCAGTGAGGACCAAATCCACCAGAAAGTGCTGCCGCTGGATCCCAGGAAAAATCTCCAAAAACTGCATAGGTAAGAAGTTACGCGACAACAGACAGGCAGAGTCAGCTCTGCAAAAGAAACGCTGCGCTCCATGAGCCCATCGTTCCGAGCTGGTTGCTTAGAATTCAGTACGACCTCGCGACAGCCAGCCACATCTCATGCAGCTTTGCAACAGCGTGCCTTGCGGTCCGGCTCTGTGCCCTGCGGTACGTTCCAGTGCCATGCTTCGCGGCTTTGAGCGAGCATGTCCATGCACACGCATCCTTGTGTCGTCGTCACCCCGACAAAAGTGATTGCGACGGGGTGGCTGGGGTCAAACGTCCTCGTTTGCCCCCAGGTCATGGAACTTTGATTACTCATGGCGAACATGTGGAAAGTCAGTAAGGCATGTTTTGGATGCATTTTCGCTGGTGAATTCGATTGACGAGGGGGCGGATGAAGACATCCGACCCCTGCCACCCGGGTAAAGACCAAGCCATGCCACATGGTTTTGATTTTTCAGGGGCTCCAGAGTCGTGCCAACCAAGACAAAGTCGACAGTGGTGGCAGGGCAAGCGCCATGCGCGTACTTTTGCTATGCGACAACACTGCGCTCGATGATTGGCGGCAGAGTCATCATCCAGCCGTGACAAAAAGCCCGGAAGCGATGGATTGCCTGAGTTCGCTAGTTGAAGTTTATGGGGCTTCGATGGGGTAGTGATGTGGCAGTGTCTGCCAGTTGACACCGACATCAGTGCCATCGGTCGCAGCATTGAGCAGCGGGTTGGAATCACTGGTGGCGTCGAGTTCCACATCTTCAGGGATGAGCGTATCGAAGGGTTTGAGCATCCAGCGTCCGCGCCATTCAATGGCCAGGTTCTGTGAGGATGAGAGTTCTCCACCGACACTCCAGAATTGCTTCCATTTATCGAATTTCATTTTGTAGGCCGCGTTGGAAGTCTGCCAGATCGGCTCGATGGCATCATAGAAATTTCGTTCACCCGACCAGGACAGGAACCTGCGGAGATCGGTTTCACCAGCCATTCCCTGCTGCAGAATCAGTGGCTTTCCATGCCCGACCGCCAGAATCGAATTGCGCAGCGTGACTGCCAGTGGAGTCAGGCTCACAGAGAAATCATCTCCACTCCCCAGCTTCAGGAAGTGTTGTCGGGTCAAGACGGTCACGTGGTTGAAATTGATTTCCACGCGGTCCACTTCCGCCATGACATCCATAAGACCCATCGAGCGAAAAATATCATCATCGACAGCAATCACCGAATTCTCGACGACGTACCGGGCGGGGGCAGGATCATCGAGAGTGCAGAACCTTGAAGTGCCACGAATCAGGCAGCTGGACAATGTGGTTTCGGGAGTACTGGCTGCTCCGGGACCAGTCTTCATCCCTGCAATCATCGTAGGAGCCTGCCCGGCGGGTGCCGATTGCCTCAATACAGTGGCAGCCGATTGACGAGGATTGCGGACTGTGATCCGGACATTCTGCAATGAGAGTTTGTCGATTCGCTGCGTACTGAATAGAGACCACAAATCGGCCGTGACCGTTTCCGGGAGATCCCATTCCAAATCGACATTGATAACCGCCAGAGCCCCGCCCGTCATGGTGATCATGCTGGGTTGGAGACTGTCTTGAGGAGCAAATCGGACTGTGGGGCGGAACCCTTTCGCTGCCCGAATGGTGAGTGATTTTCCCGAAAGTCGGATCGGTTTCTCGGAAGGGAGCAGACGCCCCTGATACCGCAATTCGATGACATCGCCTGATCTGGCAGAGACACAGGCTGCTTCCAGACTGTCAAAACTTTTGCCATCGACAATCCGCACTGGTGCCGCCACGAGACTGGAGGCCGCTGTCGAGCGATCGATCAGAGATCGTTCCGCCAGACTTTGATCAGGGCCAGCACGCTCTGGGCCAGCACGCTCTGGGCCAATGCGCTCTGGGCCAATGCGCTCTGGGCCAGTGCGATCTGGGCTGCCATTCAGATCCGTCGCCGCAGAACTACCCATTAAGGGTGCAGTGCTGGAAGAACCCGTTGTCGCAGCAACTGACTTCCCCGAATTCGTGCTTTCCGACAGCCCATTGAGAGAGCGAGGAAGTGAACTCTCGGGGAGACCGGTTCGATTTTCTGTCTGTGATCTCGACTGGCCGGTTCCTGCACTGGGTAGTGCTACGCTGGGAAGTGATCCCCCTGAATTGGCTGGACCTGCGCTGGAGGAAGGCTTGGTCGAAAAGATGTTCTCCAGCCAACTGGAAGTGCCGAATGAATCATCGAATGGGATCAGCAGTGGCGAAATCGGGTTCACACGACTTGATGAATTGCCACTGGAATTCTGCGAGATGGCAGCCTCAGGATTATTCGTCGAGTCAGTGGAAGTGATCCCCTCTGAGTTTGATCGCTGCGACGTGATCGGGAAACGTACGGCTCCAGATGTGATCTCGGCGGGAAAACGAATTTGATCAGCCGGGAGTTGAGGAGCAAGACCAGTGCTTGCTCCACCCTGCCCTGTCAGATCAACAGGTGCCGGAACTGGCGGGCGCTCCTGGCCAGAAACCGGGTTGCTCGCCCCGAGATTGCTGTCTTGCGAGAAAGTATTGCTACGGGAACTGAGCCCCTCAGCGATTTGTGATTGAGCACGAGCGAGAGGCGCAGTACCACCCGTCGGGGTGTTTGCCAGCAGAGGACTTCGCGTGTCTGGAAGGGGACGTCGCTCCAGCGGGTTGAGAGGGGTTGCTCCCACCTGAACAGGAGTTAAAGAATCGCTCTGGCCATCGGACTGCCAGGTGTTGTTACGAGCATCTTTCTTCACGGGGAAGAGCTGTGGAAAGCGATCCAGGAGTACAACGACCATCACCAGCAGGGCGACCGTGGCCAGCCAGCCGATGTTTTGTCGAATTCCATCCTGCAGACGATTGCGCGGCGGCGCCATGACCACCGATCCCGAAGTGGGAATACCCATCTGCCGAGCGAGGATTGTCAAATCGCCCAGCAGTTCTTCGGCTGAGGAATAGCGCTTGCGTCGGTCACTGGCCATCATCTTCCGGACCAGCATCGAGAGTGCCGGTGAGACGAGGCGGTTCTTGACGGCAGGATCAGGAGATTCCCGGCCCTGATGATCCAGCAGCTTCTGCAGCACGGTCCCCTCAGGATAGGGTGGCTCACCCGTGAGCATATGATAGAGCGTGCACCCCAGTGAATAGATATCACTGCGGACATCGACAGTGCGGGGGTCTTTGGCCTGCTCCGGTGAGATGTAATCAAACGTGCCCAGTGTGGTTCCCGCGACCGTGAGTTCTACCGATTCCTCACTGAGCTGGCAGCGGGCCAACCCCAGGTCAACCAGTTTGACCCGACCATTGCGACTGATCAGGATGTTTGAGGGTTTGATATCGCGATGCACGACATTCATGGCCGAAAGATGAACCAGCGCTTCGGCCAGTTGAATCGTGTAGTAGACGGCCTCTTCAGGATCGATGCGGCCTGTCTGCCGGATACGATCTCGCAGATTTCTACCTTCGACATACTCGTAAGCAATGTAATGCAGACCACGATCTTCACCACTCGAGAAGACACGGGCCACATTGGGATGATCGAGTGAGGCAGCAGCGCGTGCTTCATTCTGAAAGCGGGCGACGCTCGACTCATCGCGCGATTGTCCAGGAGATAGAATCTTCAGGGCTACCTGACGCCGCAGAACTTCGTCTTCTGCCAGAAACACCGAACCCATCCCGCCGACACCCAGCCTCGAGATGAGTTGGAAGTGAGCCAGTGACATCTCTTCGAAGGGCTGCTGATCAGCACCGGCGTTGTTCTCTGCCAAGTTGGGGAAGAGCCGCTTGAGCAGATAGGAATCCGCATTGACAGTGCGAGTTCCCGAGAGCTCGCCCGGCTCGTCCTGCAAACCGTTTTCAACAGGCT
Organism: Planctopirus limnophila DSM 3776; assembly: GCF_000092105.1. NCBI lineage: Bacteria > Pseudomonadati > Planctomycetota > Planctomycetia > Planctomycetales > Planctomycetaceae > Planctopirus > Planctopirus limnophila. Next base: position 4,364,740 of record NC_014148.1, read on the forward strand.
CCCCGTCCGCTGATCTCCCACCGGCTGATCGGGGATCAGAAGCTCTGGAACCAGAACGGGAAGTCACAGCAGAACTTTTTGAGTGGCTCCGGGAGAGTTGTTCGGGCTGAGGAAGCCGCACGACAGTTTCAGGTTCGGCTGGGGCCATGTCATGCTGCCAGGGGAACTGACCTGGGAACTGCCCGGCCTGAGGATCAACACCAGATTCGGCATGAGGATCACTTGAGCCCGGTGGAGCGGAAGTGGGTGAAAATCCAGATGCAGCTTCGCCTGCCCGGTGAGGGAAGGCGAGTTGCGATTTGGAGCCACGATCCGCCATGCGAGAACCTGTTGCCTTTCGTCGATTAGAACTGTTTCGCCCGTTCGGAAGATTGTAGTTGACTCTGCATGATGAAGAACCCCCTCAGAGCAGAGGAAGCTCTCCTGAATTCTGATTCTTAACGACAAATGGACGCGAAAGACCCGCAGAAAGTTCTCTTCAACGGGTGAAATTCCCAAGAGTGGTGATTTGGAACGATCGACTCGTTACTGCATGTTGATTTGTCGAACTGATTTTGTGAGCAAAGTTGCTTTGAAAGGGACGGACATCAGCGGGAAATACTCGTCGATGGGCGATTGCCAGACAGCCGACAAAAGGACAATACAATTATAGGCTGCAATCTTTGCGCCAAACAAAGACTTAGTGCTTCAGAAGATGAAATCACTGCGGAATCATCGATTTCTGCCCGAGGTGGCAGCCTTAAAAATGGCAAAATTTGCAAAATCGAACATCCGGCAGGGTAATGACCTTCTCGCCGATCAGATTGTGCAGCGACGGTTGCGTACGGTGACAGCAAATCGAGCCGGGGAAAGCACAGAGACCACAAATTCAGAGAATCCACAGCCGCTGGTCAGGCCGACTGGTCACTTTCCAGAAGCGTATGAAGATCTTCTGCAATCAGAACGAGCCCATGCTCCAGCGTGGCATAGAGTTCACCGCTGTAGCGCTCGCTGGCCAGTACCTGCTGAATCTGATGACGAATCGAGATATCAGGGATGCCGCCCAGATCAGATTCCTGAGGCTTGCAGAGTTTTCGCAGTTCGTGAACTTTGGGAGAAAAGCCCTGTTTGAGATGCTCTTCAAAGTCGCGTGAAAGGCGCTCGGCCTCGCGAAGTTTTTCCCGCAGAGTCATCTCCTCCAATCGAAGAGTGCTGGATCGTGGAACGTTCATCGGCATCACTCCCGCTGCTCACATCCGGCTGGTTCTCAGCACCGCAAAGATCTATCCCGCAGCCTGGGTGTTTCAATCATCTGCAAACTTCTGTAAAAATTAGATCACTCTGTATGCAGAATTGCTAATTTATTTTTGGCGACTTCATCAAATCCTCGTCGAGTCCTATGGCCCATTGACATGAGAATCCTTCTGATCGCGGATATTCATGCCAACTTTGTGGCCCTTTCCGCCATTCAGGAATCGTTCGACGCCTGCCTGTTTCTCGGAGATGCCGTCGAATACGGCACAGATTCAGCCCCTTGCCTCGATTGGATCAGAGGGCATGCAACAGCCGTCGTACGGGGCAATCACGATCATTCAACGGCCCAGAGAGTGCAATCACAAGGGGCCTCTCCTTTACGAAGGCTGGCAGCCGCCACACGAGCGATCAACGAACGTGTGCTCACCGCTTCACACCGCAAGTTTCTCTCGCAGATGCCACTGACGAGAAGTCTCGAACTCGACGGCCAGAAGTTTTTCCTCGTGCACGCGACTCCACGCGACCCCATGGATGAGTACCTGCCCGAGGATGCTCATGCCTGGCAACAGCGGCTCTCCTTTATCGAAGCCGACTTTGTGTGCGTAGGCCACACCCACAAGCCGATGCAGCTGGATCTCGGCCAGACACAAGTGATCAACCCCGGCAGTGTGGGCCAGCCGCGCAATGGAGTTCCTGAGGCACATTACGCCATTATCGAGCAGGGAAAAGTCTCCTTCCGGACAGTCCCCTACGATATCAGCCGGGCCGTGGAGCAGATGCGAGAAGCAGGGCTGGAAGAATCGCTGATTGAGCTTTCGGAGCATTTGTTGAGAACTGGCGGATCACTTCCCGCGAGTGTGTGATCTTCTTTGATGAAACTCCCGCGAACTTCTGATGGAGTTTTACTTTTCTCACTGGAAATTCACGCCTGGAGAAAATCCCCTGTTGCTGAATTGACGATTCTAGTCATACTGAAGAAAGCAGGCCGGATGGCCCGGCCGAAATGATGCGGCTCGACACACACAGGGGTAGTGCATGCGACTGGAGCACAGTTCGACGCAAGGCAAGCTCTTCGTTCTCGACACCAACGTCATCCTTCACGATGCGGGGTGTTTATTTAACTTCGAAGAGAATGACATCGCCATACCGATCACTGTGCTGGAGGAACTCGATCGATTCAAAAAAGGTAACGACGACATCAACTTTCAGGCCCGTGCGTTCCTCCGACGATTGGACGAACTCGCGGGCGATGTTCTTTCTGCAGATGGCGCAGCCTTAGGCGATGGCTTAGGCCGCATTCGTGTGGTGCTGCGTGGCCACTTTACCGCCCGCATGCGGGAAACTTTTCTCTCCGACGGCCCCGATCATCGCATTCTCGATGCCGCACTGACTCTGCAGGAAACGTCAGCTCCCCAGCCCGTTATCCTGGTTTCAAAAGACACCAACCTGCGGATGAAGGCCAAATCCCTCGGGCTGCCCGCCGAAGATTATTCGACCGATAAGGTCGAAAGCTTCGACAAGCTCTACACCGGAAAGCGGCTCGTCACGAACATGCCTTGCGAAAGTGTTTCCGCCTTCTATGCCGAAGGTGGCCGCGTGTCAGCAGAAAGCCTGCCGGAAGTAACCACACCTCGCGCTAACGAGAACTTCATTCTGCGGAATGGTTCGCGCTCGGTCTTGGCCATGTACAACGCAGAAGAAAATGCATTCCACCGTGTGGAACGAACCACCGCACTGGGCGTGGTGCCTCGCAATGCCGAGCAGCACTTCGCCTTGCGGGCACTTCTGGATGATGACATCAAGCTGGTGACGATTGCCGGCAAAGCCGGTTCGGGGAAAACGTTACTCGCCCTCGCAGCGGCTCTCGAATGCCGGAGCAACTACCGCCAGATTCTGCTCGCCCGGCCTGTCGTGCCACTTTCGAATAAAGACCTGGGCTATTTGCCGGGGGATGTGCATGCCAAGCTCGACCCTTACATGCAGCCACTCTTTGATAACCTTTCGGTCATCAAGCATCAGAACCATGAAGGCGATACGGCGAAACTCGTCCAGCAGATGCAGGAAGATCATCGGCTCGAAATTACGCCACTAGCGTATATCCGCGGCCGCAGTTTGCAGCGGGTCTTCTTCATTGTCGATGAAGCGCAGAACCTGACACCGCACGAAGTGAAGACCATTATCACGCGGGCAGGCGAAGGAACAAAGATCGTCCTGACGGGCGATATCCACCAGATCGACCATCCCTACCTCGATTCGCTCTCGAACGGGCTGTCGTACCTCATCAACCGCATGGTCGGCCAGAAGCTCTACGCCCACGTGACGCTCGAAAAAGGCGAACGCTCCCAACTCGCCGAACTCGCCACCGATTTGCTTTAGCGGTGACCAAAAAGGCAATCAGTATTTCCTTCGGACCTCCAGCTAAACAGCAATCATCCCGCACATAACGGCAACAGATCTTGGCGGCACCTGTAGCTCTGCCGCTAAGATCTGCTCATCAACGCACATCTTGACCAGCGGTAATTTCTAAACATGGAAGTTCGTTTTAGCAAAACGTATATAGAACGACTATTCCATAGCGGCGATGTGCATGAACTTTGCTCAATAATCGACACCATTAGCAAATTGCGTGCACTTCCCGAAAGGCTTTGGCTGGCACAACGCCTTTACGCATGGTGTTGTTGGAGCGAATACGGGATATCCCAGTACTACGAGGCACTTTCACAGGAGGATTATATCAACATATTGGAGGCACTAACGAGATATGGCCTGGATGAATTGGCTGACAGATACCGTTCCGGAATGGAAATAGAAACAGGAACAAGCGACAAACTGCATCGCGATCTTAACAATTGGCTCGAAGACCACGACAACGAAATCACTGCTATTTGCCTTGATTTAATCTCAGGTGATATACATTCGCTTGGCAGTGAGTGTGGTAACATTTGAACTTGAAGTGCTTCCATCCCAGCACCATCCATGCGTCCAAGTTATTCCTTCTGACGACGATGTTTGAGCCTACGCAAGGAGTACATCCGTCGATATTCAGGTACCGAAATATTGCCCCAAACGCTGGGCACCTGCATTCCCACCCTCGCCCAATCGTCTGAGAGGGCTTGGGTGAGGGCGAGTTTTTACCGTCAAAGGCATGCGCGCGGGTGCAGAGGGTGACTGTCGAATTTGACGAAGCTTACTGCAATATCACTAATCGGAAGCTTCCCTTGACGGAACGTCCCTCGTCATGCAGCTGCAAATCAGTGATTGGTAATAGTTCGCCATTCCGAACTGCGACAATGCCAATCGCGGTCATCTTGTCATCGACTTCATCCAAAAGACTGAAGCACTGATCATTGACCAGTTGCGTCCACTCCATAAAGAGATCTCGGACTTGCGAGTATCCCGGTGCCGGAGTGAGGTCGCCACACCAGACGCCTGATCTGACCTCCCTGATCACAAACTCACCCAGCAGACCGGTCTCCCGGCCATGAAGAAAGATCGTGTCGCCGACATGAATCTCTGACATCGCAATGCTGCTCTTCTTTGGAATTCGAAAGCATGATGACTTTCCATACAAAAGAGTTTGAGGAATCGTCATTGGTGTTTTCAAATCAGAAAGATTCTGCCGCATTTCTTGTCACCGGCCATCTTCTGGCGGCATCTCACCTGCAGGAGGGTGCCAAATGACTGAACGACCACAGGACTCTGAAAACACGAACTCCTCGCGAAGAAGTTTTCTGGGCGGGGGAGTGGCGGGGCTGGTGGTCGGCTTACAGACCTCTGCCAGCGTGGCTGCGTCACCCCCTGAGGGAAAGTCGGCCACCACCAACATTTCAGGCGTTGACCAGAGCAAGGTGGAAGTCGTGCATGCCGTGAACTCGCGTTTGTTCAGTTTTTGCGGAGGGCTGGCAGGTGACTGGATGGTGACTTCTATCCGGGCAATTTGTGGTGAAACGCTGCCCGATGCGGAAAGAGTGCAAATTCATCAGGGAGTTAGTGCCGCCCATGAAGCTCTGTCATCAGGCACAAAGTGGTGTCTTCGCGGGGTGACGAGTAACGACCGCTATGTCACACGACCCGAGAAAGAACTCCTGTTAGCGAAGCAGGCACCACTTGGGAGAGCGACAGCCACACACGCAGCGCTGATTCCCATCCGAAAGTCCGCCCCCTGGTGGGCGATGACTCAGGACGAGCGGCGTGCCATGTTTGAGGAAGAGTCACATCACATCAAGATCGGTATGGACTATCTCCCGGCCATTGCCCGCCGGCTGCATCATTGCCGGGATCTTGAAAGCAAAGAGCCCTTTGATTTCCTGACGTTTTTTGACTTCGCACCCAGCGACGAACCGTTATTCGATCGCATGCTGGAAAGGCTGCGTTCGACTCGCGAGTGGAGTTTTGTGGATCGAGAAGTTGACATTCGCCTGAAAAAGGTGACTCCGACCTGAGTGCCCAGCGTTCATTCAAGTGAGCTGTCGTCTGGCGGATACAAGATTCTCCCTGACAAATTTGTTCCCTGCCGATTGAAAGGAAGATGGGCAGAAAAGAAATTGTCGGTAGTGAACGGCGGCAAACCCTTACCAAGTAGCAGCTTTCCAAACTAAAGTGGATAGAGTACAGCTGTGAATGGTCGAATCATCGTTTGTGATCTTCAATTTCACTGAGTATTGATTCTACTGAGGGATTAATGGCCAGCAGTTCCCAAGACGAAAGACCCTTGAAGATCATTCTCGCGGCCATTGAGCACGATCTCGCCGATGCCTGGGAGCAGCATTGTGGCGATCTTCCTGGCGTCTCCATTCATCGCGGATCGATCCTTGATCTTGCGGTTGATGCCGTGGTCAGTCCGGCCAACAGCTTCGGGTTCATGGATGGCGGGATCGATCTCCGCTACTCCGAGCGCTTCGGTTGGGAGCTTCAGCAACGGCTGCAGGAGTTGATTCGCACCAGGCATCATGGAGAACTGCTCGTCGGTGCTGCCGAGATTGTCGAAACGAAATCCAATCACATCCCGTACGTCATCGCGGCCCCCACAATGCGGGTGCCGATGATTCTTACCGAGACGGTCAATCCTTACCTCGCCGCCCGGGCAGTGCTACTCCTCATTCGGCATGGCATTGTACCCACGGGGATTCTGGCAGGCGAACCGGTGGCCTCAGCCGTGCAAACGGTCGCATTTCCGGGATTGGGGACTGGGATTGGTCGTGTCGGCCCGAACACCTGCGCCCATCAGATGCGGGCCGCCATCGAAGAGGTGCTCCTCGAACGCTGCGACTTCCCCCACACCTGGGCTGAAGCCCAACAACGGCATCAACTCCTTTACACCGACCGCATTCGAAATCTCCAGCGGGACTAGACCAAACGCCCGCCACGCGCAAGCTCACTTGAGTAACGACTCGATGTTCCATACCCGGATTTCCTTGTCATTCAATACCAGCACAACCTGTTTTCTGAAGTGAACAACCAGCGACCATCCGGGGAGAACGATGCCCCGAGTGTCCAAACCTCAATGGGCCGAACTTCAAATGGTTTATCAATGCTGGCTGATTTGGTGGCCAGGATCTTGATGACGCCATCGTCTGCAACCTGCGACTCACCTGAGTTCGATGAGTCACCGACAGTTTCGGAGGGAGGGTCAACGGAAATCGGCGTGGGTTGTTGGGCTCACCCCACAAGAAATCCGCATCAGACTACGGCTTCAAATTCGGAACCTTGATCTTTCGACCGAAGGCCTCGACCAACTCTTCGTCGTTCCATCCGTAGATATCCTGGAGAGCGACCTTGACATCCACTCCTTCCTTAACGGCGACGAACAACTCGCGGAAGGCATTTGCATCACGATCAACCAGAAGCTCCACCAACATTCCCGACACGGGCTGATAGTCGATTGCATATTCGTTTTCGGTAATCAACCCTCCCAGGTTCTTATCGTTGCGAATGTGAGGCAAGACATCCTTGAGGGATGACTCTTGTGAATACTTTTCATAGAGCACCATGCGCCAGACAAAATCGTTAGTCCCATAGAACAGCCATTTCGGTATATGAGTACTGTTTGAACGGATGCGGAATTGAAACACACTGGTCAAATACCAGACAATGTCACAGACGATCGAATCGACTTCCCGTTCACCGCTGGCTAACACGAAAAACTGGCCACCTGGATAGCCAATATCTGTAGCCTCGGCGCTTTGATCTTCCCAATGACATTGCTTTTTAGCATAGTCAATAAAATGTTGACGACTCTTAAAAATGAAGACATGGAGTTTTCCGCAAAAAACAGACTGAATCTTCGGGAATGCCATACATCTTCTGAAGAAGCTGATAACTTGCCAGCATTTTATCTTGAAAAACTTCCACATCCTTCGCCGGTAAGTCGCTATAAATCTGAAAGTCGCGGCTTTCGTAGGATACAAAGTCGACGCCCGGACAATGTGTCTCGAGCGCTTTGATGTTCAAGGTGTAGACAGACTGTTTTTTCTCCAACTCTTCCGGAGTATCGGGGCGATAAAGCTGGTAATTGCGGGACTTCAACCGTTCTGACACCACTTCATCATGTTTCGCACGATCCAGAAGAGCCCACCCCTTGGATTTCGTATCGAAGACCATATCGTATAACTTTCCGTCGATGGTCAGTGAGCGAATATCTCGGGTTGTGAATTTCGCTCGGTGCGACACCGGCTTGAATGTCAGGGTCTGCAGCACCGTCGGCTCCTTGCCGAACTTGATGATCGTGATGAGTGCCGATGATTGCGTCGATCCGTTCAGAAGCGTCACATCGACAGTCATGCCGGGTTTGAGCAGTGGCGTTTCGCCTCCGATCGTCGCGACGTAATCCTTATCAAAGCCATACAGCGACCTCTGGACCGACTTGAAGTCCTTGGCCGCTGGCGCAACGCGAAACTGCGACGACACGGTCGTCGGCACCAGACAAACCACCAGCACGATCAACGAACGGAGCGGACGTGTAAATTTCTGCAAATTTCGCGGAATGGTCGTCATCGCGACGTTCTCCAGCAAATGTGAAATACTGAAAAGACACCTTCTACCATTCATAATCCAATTACGATATAAAAGAATATCGTACTGACGACCAGGAGGCCATATTCCCAGATTGTCAGCGGTGCTGCACGAATGCTGCGACTTCCCCTACACCTGGGCTGAAGCCCAACAACGGCATCAACTCCTTGACACCGACCGCATTCGAAATCTCCAGCGGGACTAGACCTTGCGATTTCCGAAAAAGTAGCGAACCTTTCGTCTTGAGATACCTCCACGTGGTCAATGAACACCCACCATTCAAGCGAACAACTACAACATCCACCCATGAACTATGCCGCTGCCCTGGAAGCTGTGCAGGCTGATGCGCGTTATCAGCGGAATCTGGATTGGGGGAAGCCGCGGGCGGGGCATCCGGAGGGGACGGTTCGTGCTCATATTGCCGAGATTGAGCCCCATCTGGAGCGGCTCGCGCCGAAACTCAGCCCCGTCGAGATCGACAAATTACGGCTGCTGATCCATACGCACGACTCATTCAAAGCCGAAGCAGAAGGCGGGGTGCCAATTACTCACGCGGCGAGCCATGCCTCACTGGCCCGGTCGTTCCTCGCGGAGTTCTGTGACGATGCTGACCTGCTGGCCATGGTGCAGTATCACGATGAACCCTTTGCCCTCTGGCGGCAGGTGAGTTCCAAAGGAACCTACAACCGGGAGAGACTCCAGGCTCTCATCGAGGCGATTGAAGACTGGAACCTGTTCCTGGCTTTCAACATCATCGATGGCTGCACAATAGGGAAAAGCCGCCAGCCTTTGAGGTGGTTCTTTCAGGAGATTGCCGGAGTGAATCATCCTCGCCTGTACGACTTGCGATGGACGGATCAGGATATCATTCATACAGCCTGACGTGACTGGTATCACAATATGTGAGAGGGAAGAGCGAAGATGGTGCATTCCGAGGACTCCATGCACCCTACTTCAGAGGTTACCAGGAGTTGAGTATTGATCTGCTATCGCATGGCTATCGTTCTTTCATACTCAAGCGGCGAGGTCTTTGGCTGGGGTTAACGAAGTGGCTGTTTCGGATACCCTCGAAGCCTCGCGGAGTTCTTGGAGCCATTGCCGAAAGGCCAGAGCGGCGAACAGGGTCGTCGCGAGAGGGGCGAGCCAGACAGCGCGCTCCTGAGCGGTGATGAGTCGACCAATTTCAAAATTGCCCACAATCAGCACTGCGAGAATCGCATAGAGTATCGTTAAGCCACGTGAGCCACGGAGTGCCGCTTCAAAAAGCATCCAGCCGACGGCGGGGGCAATGCAGGCATAGGTATTCGGTTCCGTCCGTGGATTGAGCAGCATGAGGTATGTCGCACTCATCAGGAACAGCCAGGCGGCTGTACGGACTTGAGAGAGCTTCTGATGAGTCAGCCAGAAGCCACCCAGCGTAAGACCTGCCACGAAGAGCCTGGTAGCCGTTTGTAACCATGCCGGGGCATTCCAGCCAAACGCGGCAAAGGCCCCAAAAAAGTGGGCATAGAGGGCCTGGGATTCACCCACCTGATACGAAATGCGCAGCATGGCGAGCATATCCTGATATTGATCCACCACATAAGCAGGCCATTGCATGAGGAAAGGAGAGAGAGCGAGCAGCACGATTCCCGCGACCAGCCGGAGCCTCAAAGCGGGATAGACGGCACCCGCCAGGAGGAGCATGACGACAATCAGTGGTTTGAAGGCCATACCCAGACAGAGCCAGAAGGCGGCTTTCGTCCATTCCTTTTGAGCCAGCGCAAGGGAGGCCGAAAGCATGGCGGCTGTCATATGGATAGTCGATTGACCATTGCGCAAAGCGCTGAAGGCGAGAGGCAACGTCACGAGTGAGACAATCCAGAACATGGCATCGCTGGCGGCAGGATGGAGCAGCCGGCATAGACCACGCAATGCCAGAGCCAGCCAGGCCATGCCGATCAATCGCCAGATGACATCGCCAACGGGAACCGGCAAATAAGTGAGTGGCAGAAAGACGAGAGCCGCCTGGGGGAAGTAAAGAAAGCCGTCGCCGTGGGTGTTGTACATCTCTTCGCTGGCCCGCCACGCCATGGCGGCATTGCGATAGTTAATGGCGACCGAGCGATACTGCTGCTTGAGATAAAAGCCGCAAATGACCATCGCAAGGATCGCCCACAAGGCCCAGGTGGCAGCCGGAGTCCAGCGGCGTGAAGACTGTGTCCAGAGGGGGAGTGAGGCTGAGCCTTCAGGTCGCATATCGTCAGGCAATGTTCCGCCCGAAGTATGGTCTGCGTTCACTGGAGTTGCGTTCAACAGAGCGAAACGATTGGGCATCGCGATTCCTTCCCGGTGCAATTGGCCTTGCGAGCCGGGAATTTACGAAGTCTGCTCAACATCCGTCCAGACGGATTTGCATTTTCGCTGTCAGCAGGGTGGACGGAGTTACGCCTGACCAGCGACGTGGGCCATTTCTCCCGCGTGGTAGCTGGAGCGGACGAAGGGGCCGGAGGCGACCATCGAGAAGCCGAGGCCCCTAGCCAGTTCACCCAGTTCGTCGAATTCTTCGGGAGGGACATACCGCTCGACCGGCAGCATGTCGGGGGTTGGTTGCAGGTATTGGCCCAGCGTGAGCATATCGCAATTGACGGCCCGGAGATCGGCCAGAACTTCCAGGAGTTCGTCCCGGGTTTCGCCCAGACCGAGCATCAGGCCCGTCTTGGTGAGCATATCGGGAGCCTCTTCTTTGATTTGTGCCAGCAGATTGAGAGTGCGCTGGTACTCCGCATTGCGGCGAACGCGGTGATACAGCCGGGGGACAGTCTCGGTATTATGATTAAAGACATCGGGCCGGGCTTCGATGACTCTCGATATCGCAGCGCGGTTCCCTTTGAAGTCGGGAGTGAGAACTTCGACCTGAGCCCCCGTTCGCTCGCGGACAGCCAGAATGCATTCATAGAAGTGGTTGGCACCACCATCGGGCAAATCGTCACGGGTGACCGAGGTGATGACGACGTATTTGAGCCCCAGGCGAGCGGCGGCTTCAGCCACGCGACCAGGCTCATCGAGCTGGACGACTTCGGTTTTGCCGCGAGGGACGGAGCAGAAGCCGCAGGGCCTGGTGCAGACATTCCCCAGCACCATGAATGTGGCGGTCTTGGCCGACCAGCATTCGGTGCGGTTGGGGCACTTGGCACTTTCGCAGACCGTTTCAAGTTTGAGGTCGGCGATCACATCCGAGGTGTACTGCATGCCGGCTTGCGGCAGTGGGCGTTTGAGCCACTTGGGAAGCCTGAGACGCGTCGTAGTCACCGCTTCGAGATGTGGGCTGGCTGCTGACCCGCAGGAACTGGGTTGAGCGGTTGAAGCCGGAGTGGCGGAGCTGTCGCAGCCGCTGCTTCCGCAACTGCTGGCGGAAGAACCACTGGCTTCGAAACCGTTAGGCAGAATGGGCAGCAGGTTGGGTGAAGACATAAACTTTCCTGACAGTACGCCGGAGTGAAGGATGTCCGGTCGTCAAATGATAGCGGGGATAATCGAGAGCGGCAGCCAAATGACGCACAAAAGCTTCGCGAACACTCGAGAGAGCTGTCGGTGCCCGTCGGTGAGCAGCCAGCGTGGAGACACGTCCATCATGGGTTCCCCAATCCACCAGTCGCAAGGCTGGCGGGGGGATAGAGACGTTAATAAACATACCTTGATGAGTGATGCCCCTTCGGCAGCCTGTGCCAATAAAGGCAAACTGTCCACAGCGGCCGGCCAGTCCAGGTGATTCAGGGTGTGATAGAGCGGGGGCTTTGAATTCGGTGGCTAATCCCACCAGAGCAGTCTCGAGTCTGGTGCGGTATTCGAGGAGTGACCAGCCTTTACGGTCGATGGGCAGGAGCACGTAGGCAGCGAGCTGGCCGGGAGTGTGAACCCAGGTTCCGCCCGGTCGATTGAGCCAATGTGTGGGCATTTCGCGAGCGGTGAAATCCACGGGCTCGGCGAGGAGATCCGCCCGGCTGCCCTGCCTGCCAATCGTGACAGTGGCGGGATGTTCACAGAAGAGGGCATAGCCTTTGGTGTCATCGCGGGCGAAGAGTTCTTCGAGGAGTTGTTCCTGCAGCCTCTGGCCCGAGTCGAAGTCAACCATTCCCAATAGATGGAAGTGGAGCGCCGACGACGATCTCGCAATCTGGCTCCAATTCGGGGTCGGGGTGGGCATGGAAAAATCTGGCTGGTGAATTCAAATAGGCAAAGTCGTGTTCAACCTGGATCAGGCGAACGCTTCTTAAAGATATTGTACCAGCAGGAGAGGCAGACAAGAGGGTTCGACGATCTGCCCGAGCAAGTTTCCCCAAGGAAAAGTGTTTCAATGCGATGCAATTGGCACAAAACACCTGAGGATGTGATCAGTACTCTTCGGCATCTCCGGAGTCGTGTTGGGAATTGGAATCTGTCCGTTCCTGAAGTTCGAGAAGGCGGTCTTCGTCGAGATGATCGACAATCTGGTACTTGCCATCCCACCAGCGGGAAAAATCGACGAGCTTGCACCGTTCGCTGCAAAACGGGAAATACGTATTCACACTGGCTTGTGGAGCCACATGCTGACAAATCGGGCAGGTGGTGGGCCGGATCATGGGACGTTTCCACTGAGAAACTGGGAACACACTTCTCATGCACCAGCGGTTTGCAGGCCCACGAGAAGTATGTTTTCACATCGAACTCATCACGGAGTATATCCAGTGAAAGGCTGACTTCCCAATTGTTGACGGAGTGGAATGGTCGTGGGCTCGAAGTTGTCGATGGGGATTTCATCAATCTTCGGCTTTGCCATCGTCGCTCATTTTCACAATTTTGGGATCAAAGCGAGCGAGAATCTCGACGAGATCAGACTGTGCCTGCATCACGCTGAGAATGTTCTTGTAAACGCCGGGCACTTCATCAGAACCGGCTGAAATCACGCGAACGCCCTTCGCTTCGAGTTCTTTGCGAACTTTGGAAAAGTTGAATTGATCGCGGGCTTTGGTGCGGCTCATCACCCGGCCAGCCCCATGAGAAGCTGACTCGTAACTTTCAACGACCCCCTTCCCTTTCACGATGAACGCCGGGTCGGCCATGGAGCCGGGAATCACTCCGAGAACACCTTGACCTGCAGGAGTGGCTCCTTTGCGATGGACAATCAACTCGCGACCAAAATGGACTTCTTTCCAGGCAAAATTGTGGTGGTTTTCCACTCCAGCAATAATCCGTCCACCAAGCTTTTTGCTCACCAGACGATGAATCACATCGTGATTCGCAGCAGCGAAATCTCCCATCAGATTCATAGCAGCCCAGTACTCCTGGCCAGCTTCACTATCGAGCGACAGCCAGGCCAGGCGGCCAAAATCTTCACAGCCACGCGGCAAACGGGCTTGCGCCATCCGGCTGTAGGTATCGCACACCGCTGCTCCCGGGCCACGGCTGCCACTGTGGCTCAACAGAGCGGTGTAAGTTCCAGCCTCCAGGCCCAGTTCCGGACTGGCTGCTGCGAGAGTCAATTCGCCGAACTCGACGAAGTGATTGCCTGAGCCGCTGGTTCCCAGTTGGCGACGGGCTTTGTCTTTATGTTCGCGGGTAATGCGCGTGATGTTCCAGTCGGCATCCAGCACGGCATGATCCTGCGGCTTTTCGTGCACAGATCCCACACCAAACCGCGTACCAGCTTCAATCGCATGGCGAAAGCGTTCAAAATTCGTCGCCAATTCCGATGGTGGAACATCCAGTACGGAAAGCTTCATCCGACAGGCAATATCCACACCCACGGCATAAGGCGCGACGGCATTTTCAAGAGCCAGGACACCTCCAATGGGCAGCCCGTAACCGACATGAGCATCTGGCATCAGGGCGGCACCGTGAGCCATGGGCAGCAAGCAGGCCGTCCGCATCTGGGCATGTGCAGCCGGGTCGATCTCCTCACCCCAGGTTTTGTAAGCGGCAGGAACTTCGCGCTTGCTGGTAACAGGTTCGCTGATCAGCAGTTGGGCCAAAGCGCCACAGAACTCGTGTTCGACAAAAGCTGCGGGATTGGCCACGACTTCGGTCAGCAGAGTTTTGACATTGATTTCGCGGCCGTGTTCGCTGGCCTTGATCTGCTGAATGGTCTGAATGGCAGGGACGATCGCATGATCGGGAACACCGATTTTATGCAGTTGAGAAGTGTTCATCTTGATCATCCGAATTCTGTTGGACTGGCCCTCAGCGGGCATGCTGTCTGTGACACACAACTTTGCGGGAGGCTGATTGGATTCGTGGCTGAAGACTGTGTGACTGGGGTCAAACGTCCTCGTTTGCCCCCAGGCCATTGGACTCTGATGGTTTTTGACGAACAGCGTGAAACGTCAAGGATTCATGTGTCGGATGCATTTGCGACGGGGAACTCGATTGACCAGGGGGCGGATGAAGACATCCGACCCCTGCCACCCGGGCAAGAACCGCCTCTTCCGCTGTCATTTGTGTTTTGAGGTCTCTAAGGTCATACCACCCATGGTTAGGCAAAAAGAAGCGTGAAACAGACACCTCAAGCACGGAATGCTGTGAAGTTGTCGTCGATGTTCCGTTGGTATTGATCCATCAGTCGATAGTAGCCAGCCGATTTGAATTCAGTGGACAGCGCAAAAGCTGGTGAGGTTCACCAGGTCTTTTCATGAGGGAATATTTGTGGTTTCTTCTGTGGAGTGATAGCCACTGAAAATGGAGAGAATCAGTCCCAATGCAACGGCAGGAAGGACAATCAGCAGCAGTCGATCGGCATAACTGACAGCCAGATGATGCATGGCCATGCAGACCGCGACGAAGAGGATCGGCACAATCGGGTAGCCAGGCACTTTGAAGGGACGTTCGCGGTGCGGATCGACTTGCCGGAGGATCAGGACACTCAGACCCGTCAGGCCCAGAAACAGCCAGAAAAGTGGGGCCGACATGGCGAATAGCGTCGAAAAACCACTGTCAAAGTTGCTCCAGGTGATCGTGGGAAGATAAGCCATTTCAAGGAGTTGATTGAGTGCTTCCTGACCGGTTTTCGTGCCGAAGAGCAGAATCAGCCCACTGCTGACGATCCCCTGCACAATCAACGAGATATAGGGCGATTGCCGGTGTCGTGAAAGCCAACCCAGCGGCGCGAGTAGCCGATGTTCCTGACCAACCGCCTGATGGACACGTGCGACGGCCAGAATCAAGCTGTTCAATCCACTGAAGGCGGAGATCGCCACAACGACATGCATGGCCCGGGCGGCGTAATCCCCCAGCATCAGTCGAAAGAGATCACTGGGTGGTGTTTTGGATGCGGCCAAACCAGCGGCCCCCAGCCCTCGTAAATAAGCCAGATTGATTAACAGGTAGAGGATTGCTACCAGCCCCAGCCCAATCCACAACGCGCGAGGAATGTTCTTCCCCGGGTGATGAATTTCGGCTGCCACAAAGCCCGCATCGTTCCAGCCACCATAGGCGTACATCACCAGCAGCAGGGCGACTCCCAGATTGGGAATCTCACTGATGACGACCGGCTGGCTGAATCCCGGATCGGCACTGCCGAAACAAAGACCTGCGACAATCAAGGCACTCAGCCCAAGGATTTTGAGCGAGACCAGAATCCATTGCACCAGAGCACCGGCCTGAATCCCGATGAGGTTGATCACCGTCAAGAGGGCGACTGCCAGCATGGCACCCCAGGCGACTTGAGAAGCAGCCGGGGTGGTAGCGAGATCCGTTAAGAACATTCGATTGGCGAACTCGGAGAAAATCCACGCCAGAGCCCCAATGCTGCCCGTCTGCACGACGGTGAGCTGCAACCAGCCAAACAGAAAACCTGCGACAGGCCCATAGGCGCGTGTGAGATACCAGTATTCGCCCCCTGTTCGCGGATAAGTGGTGGCCAGCTCGGCATAACAGAAAGCGCCCATCAGTGAGATGAGTGCGCCGGCAACCCACAGGCCCATCATCATGAGAGGGCTGCCACTCAAAAAGAGAACTGTGGGCGAGGTGAAGTAAATCGCACTGCCAATCACAATCGCCACGATGAGATTGACACCATCCGCCAGTGAAAGATGCGTTCGTGAAGGTGTTGTTTCTGGCTCCTGTGTGGTGTGCGTCACTCTGTTCCTTCGCCTGAAGTCTGAGTTCTCAGATTCGTATCGTTGCAGTCTTCGTATCGTTGCAGTCCATCGGCCGCCTCTGAGTTTAGCGTCGTCTCAATCTGAGGAAACCGTCCAGAGGGACGACCAATTGCCAGACTTTGCTGGAATTCTGCAGAACATGCTCGCTGAAAACCACATTTCCTGCCACCCGGAAGAAGGGAGGGGTGTTATTGAACGAAGAACGAAAAAATTCATTTTGGCAATAATGATGAGTTTTGGAGGGATTGGTAAACAATTTTGATTTCTGCAGAGATCTCTAGAGAGTTGGGCCGTAGTCTTTGCGTGTGATGCGTTGAACCGTTGCTGGGTATGTGCATGTCGATTTCTCTCCATCCATTAACCAAAAACGATTTGAAGATTGATGGCTCGTTGGCTCGATGTCAGTTGCCGTGGGAGAACCTGAATCTGCAGGACGCTGACTTTGCTGTGCGGGCCGTCGAACAATTGCTTCGCCTGGCGATTGATGAGCGTGCGAGTGATGTGCACCTGGTTCCCTCCCCTGCAGGATTGCAGATTGCCTTCCGGCAAGATGGTTTGCTGGAGCCGATGGGGAGCTTTCCACCTGAGGTTTCGCCACTGATCATCAATCGCATCAAAGTTCTGGCTCAACTGCTGACTTATCGGACGGATCTGCCTCAGGAAGGCCGCCTCAGGCTTCCCGAGTTTCCGGGGGAATTGCGGGCGAGTACTTTCCCGACCATTCATGGCGAAAAGGTAGTGGTGCGCCTCTTTATTGGTTCCGGGCAGTATCGAGTGCTGGATGAGCTGGGCTATACACCTCAGGTGCAACTCGGATTGGAGCAGGCATTATTGCAGACCAGCGGGATGCTGCTGTTGACCGGGCCAGCCGGGAGTGGAAAAACGACGAGCGCTTATGCCTGTTTGAGGTGGCTGCAAGCCTATCGGAAAGGGCAATGCAGTCTGGTCTCGCTGGAGGATCCCGTCGAAGCGTTTCTTCCGGGAGTTTCGCAGACACAGGTTCGCAGGGGCACGGAATTCAATTATGCCCTCGGATTAAGGTCACTTTTACGGCAAGATCCCGATGTGATTTTTGTGGGGGAAATTCGCGATGCCGAGACGGCACAGACGGCCTTTCAGGCCTCACTGGCGGGTCATCTGGTGATTTCCACGTTTCATGCGGGCTCAGCCGGAGATGCGATTTGCCGGCTGACAGATCTGGGAGTTGAACCTTTTCTCCTCCGCACCGGCTTGATTGCCGTGCTGTGCCAGCGACTCGTCAAACGACTGGTCAAAGATCGAGAGACTCCCTTATCAACCCGGCGATATGAGGGGCGTTTTGTCGCTGCGGAACTGATGGAGCCGGAATTGCATCACCTGGCTCGACCCATTATGCGCAAAGTGAATGGCAAGCGTCTTGAGGAACTGGCAGCCCGGCATGGTTTCGTTCCCTTACGGGAGGCGCTCGAAGAGGCTGTCCGTACCGGGAAGACCGACTTGCCCGAAGTTTATCGAATTCTCGGGACTCGACCAGTGGAAGAACGCCGGGATGTTGCTGAGGAATTATAGATTCAGATCATGGATATGTAATCGCATTGATGGTATCAACTCTCAATATTGATAAGATAAACACATCATACGGATTCCAATAAACAACGGCGGCGGGTGGCAGGGGTTGAGTCTTCGAACCCCCAGCGATTGTCGGCACGAACTGGGGGTTCGCGAAGACGTTTGGCGCCAGCCACCCCATGCCAAGGAGCGCAGTCGAACACTGCCATCTGTATAAGTTAAACATACATATTTTATTGATATACCGTGACCCATTAGAAAATCTGCGGGCGCATCATGTCTGCCACACCGGCTGTTGTTATCTCTTCTGCGGCACTCAGGGCTCTGAATCAAGAACTGGCCCTATTGATTCGGGCAGGAATTCCTTTAGAAATCGGGTTTCAGCAACTGGGGCGAGGTTCATCGAGTGATCTGGCCCGCCTCGCAGAACGCATTGGCGAGCGATTGCAGCAGGGACAGGCCCTCGATCTCGCGATTGCTTCAGAAAACACGCCGGAAGCTCGGCTCTACGCCACGATTGTCCAACTCGGGATTCGCAGTGGTCGGCTTCCGGAAATGCTCGAATCGATGGCACATCTGGGTGATCAGATGTCAGCCGTTCGTGAAGAGTTTCACAGAGTCGCGATCTACCCGACAATCGTTGTCGTGTTGACGTATCTGTTAATCTGCGGACTGGCAATCTGGTTTATACCCCGCTGGCTCCTGACGTTGGAGATGTTTCGTATTCAGGGGGGCTGGATCGAGGTCGCTTTGCGCCTGATCCATGATTACGCCAGTTACTGGATGCCTGCGATACCGATCCTGGCGATGATTGTCCTCTGGGCTGCGGGAAGGACATCGATTGTCCGGGCAGGTCTATTGGAGACGAGAGCCAGTGTCTGGCCTGGTTTGCAGGTGGTGAGTGGCGCACTGTCATGGCTGATCGGTCTTCCGGATGCAGTGCGGTGGGTGCAATGGCTGCATATCTGCGGCCTGCTGACGAAAGAAGGCTTGCCCATAGAAGAATGTTTAAAATCATCGAATTATCTGTTGGGAACGGGGCGTATGCAGCAAGATTCGCGGGAAGCGTTGCAGGCCATTTCCGCCGGTATCAGCCCGGAGGCAGCGTTGTTGCGAATTCGTGATCTGCCCCCCTTTGTGGCCGATGCCATTGAGATTGGCGTGCGTACCAATTCGCTCCCAGTGGCTCTGGAGCTGTCGACCGGTGTGATGTTTCGTCAGTTGCAGTCCCGCCTCGAATGGTTATCGGGATTGATTCCGCTGGTGTTAACCTTGCTGATCGGGGGAGGTTGTGGAGTGCTTTATGTCGTCGCGGTCTTCGGGCCACTCATGGTCTTCTGGTCAGGGTTATCGCTCCAATCGTGACAAGGAAATCCAGTGTCATCAATAAAAAAGCCAAGTATGTAGTAGACAGACATGTATGCAGATGCCCATCGAACGTTGAGTCAATAATTATCATCGGCGATCTCGCGGGTGGGGTTTTACAGAGGATGTGAGATGCCTGAATATCTCTATCAAGCGATCAAGGCGAGCGATCCTTCGCCTGGAGCATTGTCGAGAACGGCAACACGCGAAATCATCCGCGGGAGGATGAAAGCGGCCAGCGACAATCTGCTGGGGGAATTGCTGCGTGAAGAGGGATTGGAGCTGATCAGTTTTGAGCGCGCCGATCGCCTGGAGTCGTTCGGGCTCGCAGTACTTCCGATTTTCCCTGAAGTCACGACCGATCATCCGGCACAGACGGAGATCCCGCCGGAACTCTGTTTACGCCTGCTGGCAGAAGAAAGCCCGTCCCGCAAAGACCGCAAAAAACTGCTGCATGCCTGGAAACGTTATCGACATGATCAGGATCTCGCGGCCACGATTCAGTTTGCCGGTACGGCATTACCAGCCGATCTGGGAGTCTACCTTAACTATTTACAAGATGGTCGTCTGACAACGGCCCTCTTACGCGAATTGATGCTGGCACGGGCCAGAGAAAAACTGTTTCGCCAGCGGATTTTCTTTCAGATTGGAACCCCGTTTTTATGGTATATCGTCACCGTCATGATTCTGGTGGCTGCAGGGACAATTATTGTTCCTCGATTCAAAATGATGTTTGATGATTTCGGAACTCGCCTCCCGATATTTACCAGCCTGGTGATCGGATTTTATGATTTTCTGGCTGGCTATTCGCTGATACTGCTTTTCCTGGTCGCACTGGCAATCGGCAGTTGCGTGATCCTGACGCGATTCACAACCTTCGGGCGTTTATACCGCCGGTTGATGATCTATGTTCCTCTAATAGGCCGCCCGATATATCATTTAAAGTCAGCGACCTATACAGAAGTCTTCAGCCTGACTTTGCCCTGGTCATTACCGCTCCCCGTGGTGGCCCGGCTTGCGGCTTTGATCGCCGAAGAGCCGCTTTTTGAAGAGTCGACCGAAGAGTGGATTGAACAGATGGAACAGGGAAAAGCTCCTCAGGATGCGTTTGGTGAAAAGACCTTTCTTCCCGCTTCAATTGCCAGTTTATTCCGCCTGAAGACTTCGCCTCATGGTTTGCAGGATGCCTGTAAGTTATTAGCAGCCTCGTTTGTCATCCGGGCCATTGCCCATGTAAAGATCGGCGTCTTCTGTATGCCTCAATTGATGGTACTGACTTGCGTACTGACCGTCGGGATTGTGTTGTTCGCCATGTTTTCACCATTGTTTATGCTGCTGAACGATTTGTCATAATGCAACGTCTGTTAAGGCTTTCGGGCAGGATTTTACTGAGGAGGTCGTCGTGAGTACTGAGGTTGTGGATCAATCATTATGGACCTGATCAGCTTTTCGACGGGACTGAGTCCTCGAAATCTGTTTGAGCTGCTAGCGATGTTGGTATTACTCAACGTGCCGCTATTACTCATTTCTTTTTTAATGATAGCCGGTTTACGTCTCCCTGCGGCAGGCAGATCATTAACGATCCAGGGATCCCATTGGCCAATCATTAACTCAATCCTGTTGTTTGCAGGGAGTGCGATTGTCTTTATCTTGGGAATGCTGGCTTTCATGACTCCCTGGATGCTGGTCGATGTCTGGCTTCTCCTCAAGTTGTTGCTGGCGGTATTTTTATCGATTCCGGGGATCGCCATCGGGATTATTGGCTGGCGTGCCGCCTATATCCGCTGGAACGTCGAGCGGGATCCTGCCCTGCGCTACGATTTACTCCACCACCGCACTCTGAAAAGTGCCCGGCTCAAGTTGCGATTTTTGGCGGTCAATCAAATCTGTCTGCTGGTGATCTGCCTGAGTATCGTTCCCGTGCTGGGTCTGGGGGCGTTTATGTTCTGGATTCTGCTGATGACCGTTTTGATGGGTGTCATCACCTGGTATGGATTCCAGAATCGGGTGGAACAACTGGGCACTCGCTGGGCACTGGTCAGCGTGTTCAGCGGTGGGCAGGATGTGCGCGATGAACTTGTGGGCTGGGATGATTTCCCTTCACGGGGAGTCCGTCGGCAGATGAGTGCGATCTCGAGAGATATGGATTACGGGATTGAATGGGTGCCTGCGTTGGCGGCCAGTACAGAGATTCTCGACTCGCCAGATACGTTTCTCGCAGCGAATGCTTCGCCTCAGGCCTTAGCCAAGTCGCTCCGGCAGGATGTGCAGCAGAGTCTCAATGAATTCCAGAGTGAATTGCGACAATCGTCTCATAAGCTTTATGAAATTTTTCTGATGACGCTCCTGGTGGCTGCGGGAGTTTATGGATTTATTGGTGTATTTATCATTCCGAAGATACTCAGGATCTTTAACGACTTTGATATCGAGACCCCGTGGTCATTGCAGATGTTGATCTCTGTGAAAGGTCACATCCTCTTGTTCGCGGGTGCTATGGTTTCGTCGTTACTGGCGACAATCCTTGTCCTGGGGATTCTGCATCGCGGTTTTACCGGCGAGCAACCGTGGGTGCTGGGCGTGTTTGGGCAGATCTTTTATCAACTGAAGCGGCCATTAATTTTGCGGGGTTTGGCTGCGACGATTCAGGGTGGACGAAGTATTGAAGATGACCTTGATCGTCTGGCCGATGTCGAGGTTTCTACGCGATTGGCGAATCGATTGCGAATGGTGGCACAGGCGATCCGCCAGGGATATGACTGGCCCGTGGCACTGGTTAAGTATCGATTTCTGAAAAGTCATGAGTTACCGCTGATATTGACGGCACGGGAAGCTGGGCAGGTGGCATTTACATTGCGGGAAATCGCCGAGATGCAATTGCGTCAACAAAGTCGCATCTGGAATTGGTATGCGGAGTTTGTCGGTCCAATCTTTGTGATCATGATTGGTGTGTGTGGACTGTTTCTCGGTTACGGAATTATGAGCAGCTTAACGACGATGATGAGCAGCCTGTCATGAATCAACAACTCATAAAAAACTACGACGGGGAGTCGCGAATTCATGGTTCGCTTCATTGCCATAGCGCAGGTCAGTCAGTGATGGTTTCTCGAAACCTTGATCGAGGAGCGAGAGCGGGTCTGTTTCTGCAGGATCTGTTCATCGCGATCATCTTATTCAGTGTGATGGTGGGCTGCCTCGTGCCGATGTTTTCGTTTGTCGCCCGTTCGCGGCGGCTGGCGTATCAGGAACAGCTCGCCTGTCAGATCGCAGCGAATTGTCTCGATGACATCATCGCTGCCTCAGTAAAAGATCGCGATGCCGTGTATGAAGTATTGGAAAAAGGGTGTTATCTGGAGGAATTGCCGGCTCAGTTTCTCCAACCTGAGGCCGGATTGAGTGACTCGTTTCGCGAGCGGCTGCTCGCCAGTCTTCTTGCTGGCGAAAGATTGCCAGTCGCAAAGCTGCAGTTGACCCGGAGTCCGGGTCAGTTCCAGTGGCAGCACGATGCTCAGGTGGCTCCATTCGATGCAGGGCCACTTGAACAATGGGAGGTCGCGATTGACTGGCAGATCACACAAGGTGCAAAAACTTCGCACGAGAGGCATGCTCCACTCAGACTGAGTGGCTGGATTCCGGCCACATCGGCAGAGATGAAATCTCAGCCACCAGCCACTGCCAGCAAGGAGTTTGTTGAGGAGGGTGTTCAATGAGCATGCTGAAGATAACTCTTTTGCAGCAGCGGAAAGTGACTGGCAAGCTGGTGTGTGCCGATGTAGCAGTGAGTCGTACGCGAACTTCGCCCCGGCGTGGGCATTCCTTGATTGAGATGCTGGTGGCGATCTCGGTGATCGGGATGATTATTCCACTCGTCTTCACGATGATGGTGACGATGTTGCAGGCCCAGGCAGGGCAGGCAGATCGCATGATGAGCATGATCAGCCTGCGTCGGCTGGCGACAGATTTCCGGCGGGATGTCTGGAGTGCCTCACAAGTCAAGATCTCGGCTGAAGCCAAGACCCTTCAGCTCCAGACTCCGGCCATCACTCATCCCGAAATGACGCGAAAAGCCGATCTCCCCATTACCTACCGCATTGAACAACGGCCCCATGAGCTTGTGGTTCATCGAGAAGTTTCAGGAAGCCAGACGGATGATAACTCGCCCGCTGATGCTCGCGGTACGGCAACTTCTGATCGCTATATTTTTCCCTATGCGACTGCGGAATGGATTGTTTCTGATGTAAAGGTGCGGGCCGGTGAAGGATCTGAATCGGCCTTCGTCAGTCTGGAAATCTCCTTGCCACCTCCTTTAGTCACTACTCGCACGGGATCGAGCGGCAGTGCGGACACTCCGAAATTGTGGAAGACCCGAATCTCCGCGACAGCCGGGCAATCTCAGATGATTCGTGCCCCGATCAAGCGAGAATGGCTGGGTGATCAAACGAAGGTTCACGAGGATGAACTAATTCAGCAGCCAGCCGACGCCACGACTCCCGAGAACCGGGGCCAAAAGGCTCCACCAGCGCAGAATCTTCAGGGAGTCAAGCCATGAAGTCTTTCTCTGAGGGTCAAGTACGAATTGATACGCGGTCGCGACGTGGATCGGCGACGACGTTTGTTGTCGCTGCACTGGTGCTTTTTGGGTTGACATCCACTGCTCTGGTGATTTCAGCCGTAATGTTATTACAGCAGGGTGAAAGTACGCGCCGGACACTCCAGATGGATTATCTTGAGCGGGGAGCCGAAGAGGTACTCAGGCAAAATCCCCAGGGGATGTTCTCTGCGGAGAGCCAGCAGCGAGATGGCGTGATGAGTCAACCACAGCAGGTTCTGGAACTCGCGACCGGACGCGAGCAGGAACGGGCGCGCATTACTTACCGCCTGATCCGGGAGGAGCACCTGACTCCGCAAGAAAAGCCTGAGAGCCAACTTTGTGAAATCCAGGTTGAACTCATGATTCGTGAGAAAAAGATTGTTTCGCGGCGATCTTACTTATGGTTATCACCGAATCAGTGATTTGCGAATCGATTGACATTTAAAAAACAGATCAACATTCAATAATAGTTTACAGATCAAGGTCGTCTCTCATGATCAGATTATGGATGCAGTCAATGATTACCAGGCATAAGTTGACGAAGGCATGCTTGCCCGGGGCTGCACGCATGGCACACAGAGGACTCTTATTTTTTAGAACGCCCGTGACAGCTCGGCAGAGGCAGATTATCCGCACGGGATTTACCTTGATTGAGTTACTGGTGGTGATTGCGATTATCGCCATACTCATTGCGTTGCTGTTGCCGGCAGTGCAGCAGGCTCGTGAGGCGGCTCGAAGAACTCAATGTCGTAATAATCTTCAGCAACTGGTGCTGGCGATCCACAACTATATGGCGGCACATGAAGTTTTGCCGCCCGGGAGTCAGAATGCGACAGGGCCGGTGCATAACCTGCCAGATGGCTATCACATGGGCTGGATGACACAGATTCTGCCCTATATTGAGCAACCAGCAGCTTTTCGACACATTGACTTTACCAGCTCAGTCTATTCACAAGCCAACCAGCCAGTGCGGGGGAGAGCGTTCAGCGTGATGCAGTGCCCCAGTTCTGTAAATACATTTTCTGACGAAAGCCTGCCGCAAAGCTGGGGGGGGAGTACATCGTATGCGGGAGTGCATCACCCTGTCGGGGCGTATGTCAACTCCGGTCAATTGGGAGTTTTCTTTTTAAATAGTTCAGTCCGCTATGAAGAAATTGAAGACGGGAGTTCGAATACGTTGTTTCTGGGTGAGTATGAAGACCCGCGTGATTATGGCCCTGGGACTCTCTTGGTCAATTTGAGTTGGATGTCGGGGACTCGGGCTTCACTAAGGAATGGTGGTTTGAGAATCAATGAGTGGAGATCACAAATATCGAATCAGTTCCAGGGGCCGATGAATCCACTGGGAGGCGAAGAGAATGCCGGTGAAATGCTTCCGGGCTGGATCGACGAAACGACCAGCGAAGAGACCCCCGACGAGGCAACGAGCGATCCTGTGGCTCAACCCGGGGAATCGGCCGGTGAACCCGAGAAGACATTGACACCTGAGGAGATTACACAGGCTCAAATCGACAGAATTGTGGCCAAGATAGGGCCTGCAACCGGTGGTTTTTCGAGTCTTCACACCGGGGGTTGTCATTTTGCCCTAGGTGACGGGAGTGTGCGGTTCTTAAGCGAAAACATCGATATGAAGACGTTTCGCATGTTGATGGATCGCCAGGACGGGCGGTTGTTGCCGAGTGACTTCTGATCGAAGTTGGGAAGCTGACTTCATGGGGCGCGAGTGGAATTCTCAACACCCACCCGGACATCGGATAAGCACGTTCCGATGGATGTCATTCAGCCGGTTTCGCTACTGGAAGAGTCCTCTGTTGCTGAACCAGCTTGAGATTGTATTTCATGAAACCGAAGCTGAGTCTTATGGGTAAACAGAAATTGTGGCATGCATGATCGAGTTGATCACGCGAAATCGAGAGTTGTTGGAGTGTGTGGACGAAATGTGAACAAACCGAGAGATTTTGCGACGATCGATTGTCTCAACAATTTCTCAATTGTGTTCACATTCTGAACACGCCATGCTACTGGTGATTTCGCTGATGGGGACACAGAGCTTCCAGCAGAGTTTTCTCTGGGCAGCGGATGTTTGCCATCATGCAGCAAATGGTTTGAATTCCACACGATTCCTGAAGATTCGAAAGAATGGGTTTCATGAGACAACTGTTCTGGATGTCTGCACTTAGCCTGATGCTGGCTGCCACGGGTTTCTGGAGTGTTCCTGAGGCCATGGCCCAGGGGACAGCAACCAAAGGGACAGCGACCAAAGGTGCTGCCGCCGCTGCAGCCGAAGAAGAGGATGATTATCTGGCCGCCGAGTTTCTCGTGCCGCCCCAGACATCATTTTTCGTGGCCTTTCCTGATGTTCCCGGCCTGGTCGAAGGTGTTAAGGCTTCGACCTTTGGCAAGCTGCTGGCGGATCCTGATTTTCAGCCATTTCTGAACGATGTGAAGGCCAAAATTGAAGAAGGTTCGAGCAAGCTGAAGGAAGAATTGGGACTGACGCTGGAAGAGCTTCTTTCAGTCCCTCAAGGTCAGGTGGCGATTGCCGTATTTCCCACGGAAAGTGGTGAAATCTCGGGGATTTTGATGGCGGATTATGGTGACTCGGAAGAGACCATCAAGACGCTCATCGGCAAGATGGAAGCGGCCCTCAAAGAAGAAGGTGCCGAGATTTCTGCCGAGAAGATGGATGATGTCAGCGTGACGATTGTCACTTTGCCAGAAGAGAAAGTGGCAGACAGCCCTGTGAAGCAGTTGGCATACTTCCTCAGCGAAGGAACCTTTGTGTTCGCCACTTCGAAGGATGCCGCTGCGGCCATTCTGGATCGCTGGGATGGTGAGAACGAAGACGTGTTTGCGAAGAACGAAGCCTTCACTCTGGTGATGGATAAGGTCGGTCGCAAGGATGACAGCATTGAGCCCGACTTCAAGTGGTTCGTGAATCCCGTTCTGCTGACCGAGCAGATTGCTACCGCTGTTCAGGAACAGCAGCCACAGGCTCAGTCAGTCATTGGTATGCTCCCAGTGCTGGGGCTCGACAAGCTCAAGGGTGTGGGCGGTTCGATGATTATCGACGAAGACGACTTCGATTCGATCGTCAAGACTTATGTCCATGTGGAACAGCCAACCTCCGGCGTGATCAACTTCTTCAAGTTCCCTGCGATTGCGATGACACCTCCCAAGTGGGTCGGTGCCAATGCCGCGATGTACACCGGTCTGAACTGGGATTTCCAGGCAGCGTATGCTGCTGGCGAAGCCTTGTATGACTCATTTGCTGGTGGTGGTGCCTGCGCCCGTTTTATGGATTCGGTGGCCCAGCAGCCACCGAATATCCACCTGAAGAAGGATGTGATTGATCTTCTGAGTGGAAAGTTGCACTTCACTTCCACAGGAACCGGGATCTCGGAAGAGAATCCTGTTGGTGACCTGACGCTGGCAATCGAAGTCAAAGATACCAGTGCGGCGTCCAAGCTGATTGCGAAGCTGCTCGATCTGGGACTGGCCCCACACGAAACCCGTGATTTCGAAGGTCAGAAGATTTACGAATTCGAAACTCCTCAGGAAGGCATCACTCCCGCTCTGGCAGTCACTGCGAACGCGATTGTGATCACAGCCGACGTCAAAGTGATCGAAGGGATTGTTCGCGGGACGCGCACTCCTTTGTCGACCTCGCCAACTTACAGCAAGCTCTCGAAGTTCTTCCCGGCGAAAGTCTCGGCGATCACCTTCCAGAAGGGTGATGCACAGCTCAAGACGATTTACGAGCAACTCCGAGCCGGTGAAGGGATTGCTGCTGAAGCGGAAGGGCTCGACTTCAAGAAGTTGCCACCTTTCGAAAAACTGGCCAAGTATCTGCGATCTTCCGCAGGTTACTCGACCAACGACGACAGTGGCTCACTGAGCGTGCAATTCACTCTCAAGGAAGCAGATCCCAAGTAGTTCAGACTGAGTTCTGCTTACCACGCGGATGGTAAGTACTCTCCAAGCCCTCTGTCAGGTAATGGCAGAGGGCTTTTTTGTTAGGTAAGCTCTCTCAAGGGGAGCTGGAATTCATGGTTCACCTAACAGGACATGCGCATGGCGCGGCTTCCTTTCATCGTACAAAGTACGATGGCACCAGGTTATGTGTCATGGACAGCATGAAGCTCACGGGATGGCGTGTGCGATAACGACTGATTGAGTGGCGAGACCTGTGAATCCGCGTCAAGAGAGCAAGCCTGCAAAACGCCCCGTCCGCTCAGCGGGCGACAAACCAGCACCCGGTATGTTGTCGAAGCTGGCACAGCTCACGCCGGCTTTCTGGCTGGTGATTGGCCTCGCCACAGTGATTCGATGCTGGGGAATATGGAATCAAAGCGTCGAACACTTTGATGAAGGAGTTTACGCTTCGAACATCTGGTTCGGGCCTGACCAGGGTTACGAATATCCGGCCCGGTTTTTCTATGCGCCCCCACTCTGGCCATTGGTGCTCGAATGGACACAACTGATCGGTGCCATGCTGGGCCTTGGGCATCCCGGTTGGTTGGTCATGCTGCCGGGCATTCTTTGCGGTATTGCCCTGTGTGGAGTGATTTACTCTTTTGGCAAAGAGTTTTTCTGTGAGCAAGTGGGTTTGATCGCGGGATTGATGGCCGCCTGTTCGGATCTGCTGGCAAGTTACTCACGCACAGGTTTGACCGATATTCCCGTGACTCTCTGCATGTTGCTGGCGGTTCGCGCCATGATCCGCTCGCTCACTACTCCGGCACAGAAAAACTTCCCCTGGGGATCCATCTTCGCTGCGGGAGGCTGGACCGCTCTCGGATGGAGCATCAAATACTCAGGCTGGCTGCCACTGGCGATTCTCCTGGCGGCTGAGTTTGCCGGCTGGATCCTCAAATGCCATGTCCTGCCGGCTGCGCGGGTGCAGAAGATGACCGTCAGCATTTGTGCGATTGCCGTCGTGCTGTGGCTCCCTGTGCTCTGGGGACTGCAAGCCACTGGTGGATATGCAGCCGTCTCGGCCAATCATGCCCAATATGTGACGGGTCTGGGGCAGTGGTTCACGCAATTCCAGAATCAATGGGAGACGATTCGGCACTACTCGACCTACTTCTCGCTGGCTCTGTTGGCATCGTGCATTGTCGCTGCGGGTTATCTTCGAGTTGGCGGGCTCACAATCTTACACTGCAACTGGTTATTACTTTTTTGCGTGTTGGCCTTGGGAACAGGTGATCTCACCATCTGGATGATTGGCGGCTTCATCGGTGCTTACTGGGGACTGATGCAGCCGAAGTTTGCGGCAGTGGAATCAGAAATCCCCGAAATTCGCATGACACAAGCCGTCGCACCCATCGAAGTTACGAGGATCGCCGTCTTGTTTTTACTGACCTGGATGACCGGGTTATTGCTCTCGATCCCGATGTATCGATCCTATCCACGACTGCTGACACCGATCTTGCCACCAGCGTTTCTCCTGTTTTCGTACGGGTACCATCGCTACATCGCCACGAGAACCAATATTTATCTGAATCAAGGAGTGCTGATTGGGAAGATGCTCTCTCGCGCTAAGCAGCTTCTGGTCCTGGCACCCCTGCTCCTGCTGGGAAGCTTTTCACCACTTTTGAAGAAGCAAGAGTTTCCGTTCCATGCGTGGCAGGATCGGACTGCGATGCTGGAAACAAGTCGCACATTCCTGCAGACGGTTCGCAGGCAGACACCTTCCGGCAAGCCAGCGATCATTTACGTCTACGGTGAGCCCGCCATTTTCTGGCAATTGCGAGCGCAAGGATTTGTACTCACAGGCCCGGTGCAGGATTTAAGATTTATTGAACGCGACTCACCGGCTGAGGTCTGGCTGGTCGTGGGGCCGCACGCCCGAAGAAACTCGCAATTTCTCGAAGCGTGGAAGCAGTCGGGGATGCTGTTCACCAAAGAAAACGAATCATCAGTTCGAGTAAGCGATATTGTGCGGAGAGATGATGAATCAAAGGAAGAAACAGCCCTCTTCGAGCTGTATCGACTCCACCCACCATAATCGAAGCGATCACCGTAGGGTCCGCTGTGCGGACCATATTAGGTATTTTTTTGTTTAATACTCGCCATTGCGTAAATACAGCTCGATATTGAAAAAACATAGGGGCGGTAAACATGGTCCGCACAGCGGACCCTACGGGATTGGAGATACATACATGAGAATTCATCGACTGATTCTGGCGATATTGCTCCTGTTGACTTGCCGGGGTGCTATGGCTGCGGAGCCGGCGCCACCGAATATTCTGTTCGCCATTGCGGATGACTGGGGTTATGGGCATGCGAGTGCTTATGGCTGCCAGTGGGTGAAGACACCCGCTTTTGATCGTGTCGCCCGCGAGGGGTTACTCTTTCAGCAGGCATATACGCCCAATGCCAAGTGCGCACCTTCGAGAGCCTGTATTCTCACCGGCCGAAACTCGTGGCAACTCAAAGAGGCGGCCAACCATTTGTGCTACTTCCCCACGGAGTTCAAAACATGGGGGGAAGCGTTGGCCGAGAAGGGTTGGCATGTGGGCTATACAACCAAAGGCTGGGGGCCTGGCGAAGCGAAAGACGAGACTGGCAAGCCCCGAGCTATGACAGGGCAACCCTTCAACAAGCAGAAGCTCACACCGCCTGCCCAGGGAATTGGGCCTAATGATTATGCCTCGAATTTTGGGGATTTTCTGGCGAGTGCACCTGCTGGTAAGCCATGGTGTTTCTGGTATGGGAGCATTGAGCCCCATCGCGATTATGAGTTTGGTTCGGGGATCAAAAAAGCGGGCAAAAAACTGAGTGAAATCGATCATGTGCCGGGTTATTGGCCCGACAATGAAACGGTTCGCACGGATCTGCTTGATTATGCCTATGAGGTGGAACACTTCGATCAACATCTGGGGCGGATGCTGAAGGCTCTTGAAGAGAAGGGGCTGCTGGAAAATACACTGGTGATCGTCACTTCTGATCACGGCATGCCGTTTCCCAGGTGCAAAGGAGGCGCCTACGAAGCGTCCAATCATGTCCCGCTGGCCATGATGTGGCCCAAAGGAATTCGAGCACCGGGGCGCTCCATCGACGACTTCGTGAGCTTTATTGATCTGGCACCGACCATTCTTGATGTGGCATCAATCCCGTGGAATGAAACCGGGATGGCACCGGCGACCGGTCGATCACTCAGAGACATCTTCGAATCGAAACAATCAGGCCGGGTCGATGCAGCGCGCGATCATGTGCTGATTGGTATGGAGCGGCACGATATCGGTCGCCCGCTCGATGTCGGTTATCCCATTCGTGGCATCATCACGCATGAGTCGCTCTATCTGCACAATTTTGAGCCTGATCGCTGGCCCGCGTGCAATCCGGAAACGGGCTATCTCAATTGTGATGCGGGTGCGACGAAAACGGTCATTCTGGAAGCCCGGCGGAAAGCTGGAAGCGATCCTTACTGGTCACTCTGTTTTGGCAAGCGGCCACGGGAAGAGTTTTATGATCTCCAGCAGGACCGCGATTGCATTCAAAATCTGGCTGATGACCCGACTCTGACAGCTCGCATGGAAGCACTCAAAAACCGTCTCTTTGCCCAGTTGAAGGAGGAGCAGGATCCTCGCATGGATGGCAAGGGTTATCTTTTTGATGAATACCCGCACTCGAACAAAATCCATCGCGGCTTTTACGAACGATTTATCAAGGGCGAGAAGCTGAATACCGGCTGGGTTGATCCCACAGACTATGAGCCAGCACCCCTTGATTGAGTCGTCTTACCTAAAGCCGTTCCTTGGGGAGGTCTGGGGTACCGCCAAACGATGCCACCGACCCAAGAGATCCATGGTACGTGGAGAGTCGATCAGGCATGCTTGCTCCGAACCGCAAGCATGGCACTCAGTCAATCTTCCAAGAAAAGCTGGCTCACTTTTTTGCTTCGTATAACCGGGGAGCACCACCTTCTCTCGGAACGCGGAATTCGGAACGTGAGCCGGGCATCAAGGTGTAGGTTTCGTAGGTCGAGCCCACCAGCCGGCGGTAGGTTAAAGGTGAGGCAATGCGATAGCGGTGTGTCTCACCAGGTTTGAGTGTGTAAGGCCCACCCCAGGCGACACCCAGACCTTTGGTTTCGTATGTAAAGGCTTCCTCGGACTTGTTGGTAATGCGAATGCTGGGGGTTTCGAGAGTCGCTGCCAGTTCTTCGTTCGTGGCCTGAATCTGACTGATCTGGTAACTCGCCTGCCCCAGTTGGACCGGAGGAAGTGCCGAGGCCGCTGCCTCTCCTGTGGAAATCCACTTGGTCCAGGACGAAGAGAGCTGGTCAGCCAGCAACTGATTCTCAATCGTCTGTTCATCCGTTTTGAAGTCGGGTGCATACTTGCCATTCGCAGTGACCTGAGTCTCCGCGGGGTAGACCAGTTGCAGCGTCGTTGTGCCATTCGGCAGGTCCTTCAAAACAACCTGTACTGGCATGGCAATCGACAATTCAAACTCGGCTGTGGGCTTGAAAGCAGCGGTCGCGTCGGTGCGTGTCCCCACTTTCAGTAAAGCCCGGTTGACCTTGAGAACCAGCGGAGCCGAGACCTTTTCTGAGGCTGGCAAGGCTCCCGCCAGATCACTCGCCGTGGCCAGTTGAATCGGTTCCGTCAGAACAAACACAGTGTTCGCTTCCCAACCTGCGGGGAGTTGTCGTAACCCTGGAAGGATTGTCTTCAGGAACTCAGGATCAGCCAGTTTGGCAAACGATGGTTCCGGTGCATCCATCACGTTGACCCGCGAAAGACCGCTGTCGATCGCCAACTGTGTGAGTGGCCCCAGAACCTCTGGAGAAACGGCCACACGCAGATCCAGACCTGGATCGATCTTCTTGACGGATAACTCACCCCCTTTGACAACTTCGGGACGAGCTGGTTTCGCCAAAGGATCCAGCGATGCGGCCTGAAGTGCCATCACCATGGAAACTCCCTGAGCGTCGGTCACAATCTCCTGGGGAATCAATCGCACTTGCGGAGTGCTGGTGGGCAATGGCCAGACGGCTGAGACCAGTGCACTGGCATCACCAAACGCATTGAGATTCAACTGGTTCTCCAGTTGAGCCACAATGGTAGGTGCGGCATTCCGGACTTCGCTTTCAATGCGTCCTTTGCGGCTGTAAAGACCACTCATCAGGTTTTCTCGCACCATCTCCTGCGTCAGACCAAATCCCTGGGCGGAAACATAGCCGGGCTGCGAGATCGACCAGTTATCGGGAGCAATGCTGAAAAAAACATTCAATGTCTGAAATCGCAGGCGTCCATTTTCCAGATAAGGCCGCACATCGACAGTCAGCCACTCGGGTCGGTTGAAGCCCATGTAGATTCCAATAGCGCTGGTCTGGGCGGCATGCCGGGCACCGTTAATGTAAGTTCCACCAATGGTGAGGGTGGCGTTCCGCAGTCCCAGTTGAATCCGCAGTCGTTCGGGAGCAACCCCTTGAACCACGACTCGTTCCAGTCGAGCGCTATAGCTGATATTCGAGAACTGGACGCTGAACTGTCGGCCTGAGGCTGTTGTCGAATCAAAGATATCGGCAATTCGTCCATAGATAACACCGTTGTTACCCACCATTTGTGGTGCCGAAGCTGCGACGCTGTCGAGCACGCGATTGCCTAATCGCACCGCCATGGCACGGGGAATTTCGATAGCCGGTGTAAAGGGACGAGCAGCTTGTGAAGCGGCCAGCTTCGCCTTGGCAGCTGCGGTCGTGGGTTGATAGGCGGGTTTGGCAGCGGGGCTCTTCAGCCACTCAATGACCGAATCATTATTGAAGACTTCGTTCGTCAGATCGTGGCCAGATTCCGGGAACTCGGTGAATGTCACAGATCCGCCATCTGCGGCGAGAGCATCGGCCATGGCTTTGCCACTGGCTAGAGGAACCAGCTTATCTTTGGCACCGTGCAGTGCCCAGACGGGTGTATTTTTCAGCGGGCCGACATCTGCCGGGTTTCCACCGCCGGAAGCGATCAACACACTCTGGAAACGATCCGCATACTTTTCGCCCAACGACCAGGCCCCAAAGCCACCCATTGACCAGCCGGCCAGTGTGATCTTTTTCGGGTCGATAGCAAAGTCTTTAGAAGCTGCATCGAGAATGGCGATGGCGCGTTCGCCGCTGGGTGTTCCGGCCAGCCAGCCACCGGTTAATCGACCGGTTTCATCTTCACTTTGCGGGAAGACCACAATCATCGGGAAGGTCTCTCGTCGGGCCGTTACGGCTGGTCCCAGACCGACAGAGAGTGGCTTCAGACCATCTTTCCCAATCTCACCGGCTCCATGGAGGAAGAGGACAGTCGGGTATCGTTTGGTTGATTCGTAGCCTTTGGGAAGAAAGACCGTGTACTTGTGGGTTCCCAAATCGTCTTTGATTTCGCGTGTGTAGAACTGGCCGCTGGCTGCCAGCCCGGCTGGAACCTGTGCGACTGCCAATTGCTCAATAGTCAGCGGCAGGCCCGGATCAGCCGGGAATGGTTGTGCAAAGGCCTCGCGGCTACCGGAAAAGCCCAGCAGGCTGATTGTCAGACTCAAGGAGATCCAGAGTTGTCTCATGATATCTTTCCTGATGTGCATGTTTTCCGCTGGGTGCATGTTTTCGCTGCGAATCAGAGGTGCCAGTTTTCAGAGTTTTCTAGCTATTCCCACCAGGCTATTCCACCGGGCTAACGATTCGACTGCCGGCCTGGTCAGAAATCATTTCCTGAATTGGCAGAAGAGCATTCTACGGGGAAATACCGATCTCACCTCACAACCTTTACACCACTGAAATTGTTACATTGTTCTCGCAGTGCCACAGATTGATTCAAAAGGATTTTTGGGGCCGCCTGACAGGTTTCTGGCGTTTGGAGCCCGATGCGTAAGATCATAGGCTCCGTCTTCTTTGAGATGTTGCCAAAACACCACACGGCGTCAAAGTCAGCGAATCTTTACAGAATTGCGCAATTATCACAGTCTTGTGTCTGCACGACTGAACAGATTTGTGCAGTTCTCTTGACACTTTACCGGAAAAATCGTCTGTAACGGCTGTTCTCTCACCGAATATCGTCTCGATGACAACTTTTTCAGGAGCAAGTGATCGGGCCATCTCGTGGGATCAGCAACTCCAGTGAGCAGGGCCTGATCAACAAGTCTCTACAGATGCTAATCGCGATGCAGAAAACTGTTCGATCCCATCGTCAAAGACAATCCCTCGAAAATTCATCGATACAGAGTCTTCCCCGGAGCAAAAGTGCCACAAAGGCTGTCAATTCTTCCAGCTCCAGCAACTTCGTGAACCCAGGCGCTTGTATCGGAGTGCGCAGTTTTGGAGACTGATTTGTGGGGAAGTCACTTGTCAGTTTGGTCAATGACTGGCAACGGAAGGCTTCCTCAGACCATGTTTCTGTCGTCCATGCTGAGGTTGTTCCTGTCGATTTGGCCTTCTGTTTCAAAGTGAAAATCTGGTTTCGGGGTTCATTGACTCCCAATAAGCAATGCAGTCCCCTTTTCCGACTCGTCAGGACGAGAAATGCCCGCCGAGAATAGACCGGCATCACCGAAGTCTCCCGAGAGCGCGCCCAAAGATGCGACGCCTGTCTCTATTCCTATTGTCTCTGCCCGCGAACGTTTGGATGCTCTCAAAGAACTCGGCCGCTACAAAATCGAGCGCAAGCTCGGTCAGGGAGGCATGGGAACTGTCTTCTTGGCCAGGGATACGGAACTGAAACGTCTGGCTGCGATCAAGATCCTACCCGAAGACAAAGCCCAGAACCCGATTCTTGTCAAACGCTTCCGTGCCGAAGCCCAGGCAGCGGCTCAACTGCGACACGACAACATTGTGACAGTCTATGACAGTGGTGAGCAGGATGGGTTGCTTTACATTGCCATGGAATATGTCGATGGCCCGGATGTCTTTGACCTGATTCAAAAGCGCGGACGCATTGCTCCCCGCAGATCGTTGGACATCATCCGCCAGACCACACTGGCGCTGCAGCATGCTTACGAAAAGAATATTGTTCATCGAGATATCAAACCCTCGAACCTGATGATCCGGCGGGATGGTGTTGTCAAAATCACCGATCTGGGTCTGGCCCGTTCGATTGATGAAACACTCGAAACAAATATCACGCGTGCCGGTACCACGGTCGGCACGGTCGATTACATGTCTCCCGAGCAAGCCCGCAACAGCAAGCTGGCCGATATCCGCAGTGATATCTATTCACTGGGGTGCACCTGGTATCACATGCTCACAGGGACAGCTCCTTATGCCGAAGGTGCTGTCACCAACAAATTGCATGCACATGCGGTCAAACCCATTCCTGATCCACGCGATATCAATCCCGAGGTTCCTGAAGGTTTTGTCGCGGTTCTGCAGCGGATGATGGCGAAAAAGCCAGCCGACCGATATCAGACGCCTGCTGAACTTCTCAAAGATCTCGATGCCCCTTCACTGAAGCGAGTCAGTGCGGCTGATGAAATTGCCCGCGAAGTGGCGCGAGAACTGGAATCTGATGAAGCTCTGACGCCTGCCAGGGAAAACGTTTCCAGTTCCGGTCGACAAAAACTTGCCACTGCTGGAGGACAATCGTCGTCGGGTGGGTACTCGCGACCCGTTGAACATCGAGAATCCCGAAATGCCGATGGCCGGGAAGAAGGTCATAAGCCCTCGACCTTGCCACCCCGGCGTGCACCGGCTGGGGGCGATCCTTCCACCCCGATTTCTTTTGACTTCCGCAAGCTCGTCATCCCACTGGTGGCGATTGCAGGTGTGGGAGCACTCATCTGGTTCGGAAAGACATTGGCCGATTTTGGCAATGTCTTTGGACTTGGCAGCACACCCGTACCGGCACCCGTACAGGGTTCATTCTTTGAAAACAATGGATCAGAGACGGAAGTCACCACTCCCACTCAGGTGACACCGGCTGAAGCTGCAGCCGGTGCAAACCAGTCTGCGACAGGTACGAATCCATCGACAGGTCAGAATTCCGCTCAAGCTCAACAGGCCGGGGCAAGCAACAACATGTCTCCGGCCACGACGGCTCCGCTCATCGTGCCTGAGCAAGCGAGAATTGCGGAAGTTCCCAAACCCTCGCTGACAGAACTTCCCCGCTGGACACTCGAACCTTTTTCTCAAACCGGTTTGCCAGTGATTACTGTCTCTACCTCGGCAACCGGCCCGGGGACAGCCAAAACCATCACTGAAGCGATCAAACGAATTCCTCCGGCAGGCGCGATCCTGAAGCTCTCCTCGAAAGAGCGTCACGACCTTCCCGCTGGCTTATCCATTCGCACCGAACGGCTGCTGATTACGGGTGATCAAGGCTTTGCCACAATTCATCTGCTCCCCGAATCTGATGCTTCATCCGAGACCTCGGGAAAGAAAAACACCACAGGCGAAGCTGCTCCAGGAAATGGCGTTAAGCCACTCGTCTCTGGCCTGACCATCATTTCTAAACAAGTGCAGTTGGAAAAATTGCACTGGCTGGCGGAGGCGGATGTCTCAACGAGCCTGAATGCACTGGTTCGTGTTGAATCCCCCCGGCTGACAGTCCGTGAATCCTCAATGACGGCCCTCCTCGGATCCAATGCCAATCAAGAGCGTGCGCCGGAGAGTCTGCTCACTGCAGTTGACTGGCAGAACACAGCGAACGGTGCCACGTTCGACCGTGGCGGACAATTGCTGATCGATACGTTGTTCACTCGTGGTGCACAACTGGGGGCAGTCTCCATTTCTGGCGGTGCCAGCCAGAGCGTGCTGAGGCAATCCTTGTTTTTAGGTGGTGCTGTTCCGCTGGTGCGAATGAATCCTGCCGGTTCGAACGGCAGCCCGAATGTCGGCACCAATGGGTCCGAAGTTCGCCGGGCATTGCTTCTCCAGCACGTCACCGCTTTGACGAGTGATTCGATCGTTGAGATTAAGCCACCTGCCGATGGTCAACCTGTTGATGGTTTGTGGCTGGGTCTGTCGGAGAGCGTGTTTGCTGGGATGTCGACAGGTAAGAAGACTTCATCGCTGATTCGAGCGGCTGGTTGGCCGCAGAATCCGAATCGTCAGGCCGATGAATCGCGCCTTGTCGATTTTTCGATTGCCAGCGAACGCAACCTGTGTTGTGGATTATCGAGATTATACGACTCGGGTGAAAGCACAGGGCTGCAGGTGACAGACCCTCTGACCTGGAGAAGATTCTTTGCCACTGATTTTGATGGGCAGGCTCGACCAGAGTTGTGGCCTGGGAATTCACTCCCGGTGAATCCTGCTGAAATCGAAAAATGGTCGCCGGCACTGGTCGATACATCGGCCATCCCAGACGCTCCGCTCTCGAAAATCTCAGCCATACTGGGCTGTGATGTCACTCTTCTTTCGACCCCAGCTTTGACCGATCAGAGTTGGTCAAAAGTTTCGACACCACTGCTCAAACTCAGGCAGCAACTGGACCCTGCAAATCCTAAAGAGACGACCACACTCGATCTTGCCACTTACGGGAACGATCTGGGCCAGCTCCTTTCGCGGTCGGATATACCTCAGAACGGGCATCTGGAAATCACCGGGTTTGGCATCAGGACGATGACCCCTGTCATTCTCAAGAATCGACGGCTGATCCTCACGTTTAACTCTCCGCCGGATAAAGCCCCGCTGGTCATCCAACCCAAACCTGCTGGTGATAAGAAAGGCCTCTTTGAAGTCGAGGGAGGCTCGCTGGAAATTCGTCATGCAGTTCTAAGAGGAGTTGGCGGTGGAAAACCGGCACCCGAGAACTTTTTCGTCAGTCGAGGTGGCACCATCATCTGCCGCCATGTGAAAATCGAAGGCGGGATGACCGAAGACTGGCAACCGAAAGATATCTTCCATTTGACCGGCAGTGGCAAAGGCGAACTCAATCTGGGCTTTGTCGAATCCGTGGCTCAATCTCCCGGTCGATTTGCAGCTTTGCAAGGTGTGCAATCTTCAGCCCTGCTGCTGCAATCTGGCATTGTGAGTGGTGTGGCCAATTTTCATGTGGAGCCGGGTCTTTCGAGTGGTACAGACTGGCATCAGATCGATCTCAGGCATGCGACGTTATTGGCAGGAGAAGGTGTTTTTCGCCTGTTTGGCACCGCAGAGGATTTTCGCTATCCACCGGTCATCACACCGGATGATCAGCGGAAGTCAAAGCCCCAGGGCAGTGTTCGCATCGTGACAGATACCAGTATCCTGGGGAAACTCAGTGGCTTTGGCCGCTCGGGCCAGCCGGCGGCACTGATCGAAGTTCCCGAACTGGCCGATCTCACCCGCTGGGCTGAATGGCATAGTCGTGAAACAGCGATCGGGCCACTCCCTGATCTGCTGATTCGCTCAGCCAGACGACAGATTCCCCTGGAATCCACTGCGTGGCAAAAAGCGTGGACGAACCCCTCGAACACCAATCTGATCATGTCACCCGGGTTCGTGACGTTTGCGAAAAACTGGCCCTCGCAGCCGCGAGAATGGAAAGAGTTGCTCGCCAGCCAATTCCAGCTTTCTGCTGCTGCCAAAGCCGCTAAAGCGGGCGAGGGAGAACTCCCCCTGGGTGTCACGATGGAGGCGCTGGAGGAAATTGGCCCGCTCAAGAAAGGGAAGCCCGCCGCTACCAACACAGAGAAGTCGAATACCAAAACCAATCCCGGTTTTTAGAGTCGATCACCAGCCTCATCCTCGAACAAAAACTTTCCTGAGGAGATAGAGGATGATGAGAATGAAATTCAGATTAGGTTTGTTTTTGATTTACCGCTAAACTTTGACCAGAATTCAGTAGTCCACATGATTTATCAACCGCCATCGACCGTTCGATGCTCTTCAAAAATTCAACAGTCACCAGCTCATCTTCACTGCGGAGAATCTTCTATGAATGGCTCACCCGTTGCGGATCATCCCCTTTTCCCTTCGGCTCTGGCACAACGTGGCCCGTCCCGAAGTCGCAGTGGATTTACTCTCATTGAACTGCTGGTGGTGATCGCCATTATTGCCCTGCTGATCGCCCTGCTATTACCTGCCGTTCAACAGGCACGCGAAGCCGCTCGGCGTACTCAATGCCTGAGTGCTCTGCATAACCTGATTCTGGCCTTCGAGAACTACGAAAGTGCCCATCGTTCCTATCCTTCCGGGTGGCTCGATTCTGGCAATGTGTGTACCGAAGCACTTTCCTTTCCTGAACCTGCTCAAATTCCCCTCGCTGGCAATCAGGTGCTCACTTTGACCAACTGGACCATGCCCGATTTCTGGGCCTGGAATGCTCTGGTCCTGGCACAGCTCGACCAATCGACCATCAATATCAACTTTGGCATCCCCCGGCTCGATTCCAATAATAGTTGCACGCCAGTCGCCCAGAATCTGCAGGCCGCACAGACCAAGATCGATATCTTTATCTGCCCCAGTGCGACATTGCCCAATGCTCGCCCGAACAACTACGGTTACTCCACCTACCGTGGTGCTGCCGGTACCTCGGATTCCAATGGCCCCCGCTACAATGGCATGCTCTATCGCAACAGTGCCGTCGGCAAGCGCGATGTGACAGATGGCCTGGGCCAGACGATTGTCGTTGGCGATTCGCTCTTTGGCTTCTGGTCGGATGGTTACAGCTGCTGCGTTTCTTACCCGGATGGTCAGCAACAATTGTTTGATTTCCATGCCGCCAATGGAACAATCAACCTGTTCTCCTTTGGCAGCAATCATGGCCAGATTGCTAACTTTGCAATGGCCGATGGTTCTGGTAAGTCGATCTCAAAAGCCATCGACAGCACGATCTTCCGCGCTTTGCAGACACGCAATGGCCGCGAGAATGTTGGCGACAACTTCTAACGGCCCGGCCATCGACATGTTTTCATCGCTGGCTGAGAAAATCCTGGCGGCTACCAGAGTGGGAGCCGCCAGATTTTTTTGATCAGGTCACTCCAATTCAAAGAAAGCTCTTTCGAAATGCCTGCACCTCTTTCACGCCGGGAATGGATCGCCACCACGGCAGCGACTGCTATCACTGCAGGAGCGGCATTCACTTCACAGCCAGCTCATGCCGCCGGAGTCGATTGGCAAGTGCAAGATGCCCCCCCAAAAGCTGCGCGCAGGCAACCGATTGGCGTTTCGACCTATTCCTTCTGGCAGTTCAAACCAGATCAGAAACTTTCGATTGAAGAGTGCATTCAGAAATCTTCCGCCTACGGCTTTGATGGTGTCGAGATTCTGCACCGGCAGATGACTGACGAAACATCCGCGGGCTTGCGCTCCATCAAGCAAGTGGCCCTGCGAGAAGGCATTCCGCTGATTGGACTTTCGACCCATCAGACATTTGTCTCTCCCAAGCCTGAAGTGCGTACAAAGAATATCGAGCACACGATTCATTGCCTCGAACTGGCACACGACCTGGGCATTCCCAC
This sequence comes from Planctopirus limnophila DSM 3776, assembly GCF_000092105.1. Lineage (NCBI taxonomy): Bacteria > Pseudomonadati > Planctomycetota > Planctomycetia > Planctomycetales > Planctomycetaceae > Planctopirus > Planctopirus limnophila. The sequence goes on from NC_014148.1 coordinate 4,405,969, forward strand.
CATTCGCGTCAACACCGGCACCTGGGGAACACGCAAGAACTTCGACGACCTGATGGCTCACAAAGGGATCGAGGAAGTTCTGGAAGGCTACACCGTTGATCAAGGTTTTGAATGGGTGATCGATGCGTTTGGTGAATGTGCCCGGGCTGCGGAAAAGCTGGGTGTGGTGATGGGACTGGAAAATCACTGGGGGCTGGGCCGCACGGCCGAAGGGGTGTTGCGGGTGATTGATGCGGTCAAATCTCCGTGGCTGGAGGCGACGGTCGATACGGGCAACTTTCTGGAAGAGCAGTACACGCAATTCGAAAAACTGTTGCCGCACGCCGTGCTGATACAGGCCAAGACTTATTACGGCGGCGGGAACTGGTACACACTCGACCTCGATTACGCCCGCTATGCACAGTTAATCAAGGCCTCAGGATACCGCGGATTTGTCTCGCTGGAATTCGAGGGCAAAGCGAATGCTTCCGTAGCCATACCACAAAGCCTCGCGATGCTCCGCGCAGCCTTTGCAGGGTAAGACGGCGTGATGTTTGACGCCAGCTACACTGAGGAGTTGCCAGACAAATGGTACACGCATGGCGCGGCTTCTTGTTGTCGTGGCTTTCACGACAACCCGGCCACAAGTTGGCCGGGCCACCCGGATCGAGATGACTCGGACAGAGATACATGGTGCGCTCAGGTTCTGTGAGGCATGCTTGCTCAGTGCCGCTGTCTATTACACGTAACTTTTCACCCACCCATGGGTAGCACGACCCTGGAGCCCCAAAAATAAAAACAGTGCGAAAGGACGTGGTTCTTGCCCGGGTGGCAGGGGTCGGATGTCTTCATCCGCCCCCTGGTCAATCGATTTCCCCAGCGCAAATGCATCCGAAACATAGATTCATGTCTTTTCATGCTGTTCGTAAAAACGATCAAAGTCCAAAGAACTGGGGGCAAACGAGGACGTTTGACCCCAGCCACACTTCAAAAAGCCTTTCGGCAAAAGATGTGTAATAGACAGCTCAGAGCCGCAAGCATGGCACTCAAGGCGCAGTTGACTTGTCAAACAATCTTGAGGGGCGACGTCCGAAAGACCTGAGGCCAGCGAGGTCAGTGCGAGCGTTTGCCATTACTGGCTGATGGACAGCGACGAAGTTTGCAGCGCATAGCTGTCAGCCATGGCCAAGGTCCGATTGGCTGACTCTTCGGAGATGACTCGTTTGATGTGCCGGTGGCAGGCCATGCAGCCACCCCCTGCACCACATGCCGAAATCACTTGCCGTACCGTCTGCAATTCACCGATCTGAACGGATTCGCGCACCTGATCTTCCGAGACTCGCAGGCAATGGCACAGGTACCGCCTCTGGCTCACCTGAGAAACCCGGCAAGCCGACTCTCGCCCGTACGTTGAATCTGTCAGGCAGGAAGTGCTGGCACCACAAGGTGTGCTTGATCCACAGGGAGTGCTGGCTCCGCAGGTACCTTCCATCTCACAGTATTGCGGGCTGGGACACTCGGACGATTGTCCCGCGGCGAATGGTGCGGAGGATGAATCCAGAGTCGCTGAACTCTGTGAAGAATCACAGTGACTCACCGTAGCGCAAGCCTCGGTGAGTGGCACATGACCATCATCAATGGGGAAAGAAATCGTCATGAACAAATTCAGTCCAACACAGGCGGGAGAATCAGGCTGGAGACTGCAATTGAGACTCAGTGTCAGAAGTCACCCTTGAGTATTGGGGTTCCACGAAGGATCGTCAACACCTTTACGAAAAAAAACAGCGATTGTTGTCAAAAATCATTCAGTCACAATCATCGCTGAAAATTGTCGTAACTATCAACACACAAGCGAGATGCAATCATTTTCACCAGTCGATCATCTCTCAGAACAGGTTGGCGACGAGCCTCGAGAGCTCACGGAATTGCTGAGGAATCATCATCGAGGCCACGAAAAAGATGGCGATCGTCGCCACCCAGAGCAGTCCATCGGTGAACCGGCTGGGCTGAAGTGCGGGGTGGATTTTCTGGTAGCGGAAGTAAATCGTCGCGGCAGCAATCATCGGCAGTGTAATCGCCTGAGCAATCCCGCCCAGTTGCACCAGCAGCTTCGGATCATGCAGCATGAAGTAGAAGACCAGCGCCAGCACAGGAAAGAAGAGACAGAACCGCTGAATGATCTTGAGCCGCACTTGTGCGACTCCGGCAGGAGCTGCACCTGCCAGAATCACAAAATCAGCCGCCAGCCGACTATTGGCTGCGCAGGCCAGGTAAAGCGTTTTGAAGAGGACGGCCCCTGCTCCCACGAGAAACAGAATCCGCGTCCACTGGCCGAAGGGCCCGGCATACATATCGGCCAGCGTATTGATGAGCTGGCTCCCTTCGGGATGCAGGCCCTGTGGATGCAGCACAGCAGCTCCCAGCAGATAAAACGCCACAGTCGAAATGGTGAAGACCACCATACTGACCCACGCATCGAGCTGCATGACTTTGATCCAGCCTTTCGCCCGGGCCTCCCATTCCGGCGAGCCATCACACCGGCCCACAAAGCGGGCATAGCCTTTCTCCAGGCACCAGTAGGGATAATAAAACAGCTCCGTTGCACCCACGCCGGTAATGCCAAAGACCGCAAAAGCAGTCATCATGCCTGCCGGGGGCGTTTGAAATCGAAAGCCGCTCGCCAGTTGATTCCAGGAGATCGAGTAGTCTGTCCACGCCAGAGCTGCGACAGCCAGCATGGTGATTGTCGTCACACTCACCACAATGATCGTGGTGAGCCATTCAATCCGCCGATAACCGCCCTGATAAATCAGCAGCATGGCTGCCAGGCAGGTGACAATCGCCCAGATCATTTCTGGACGAGCAGCAAACAACCCTTTTGCCGCAGGAACGAGATGCACAATACCCGCTGTCATCTGTTCGGAAAATCCCGGGAATGCCAGCTGTAAAACCTGCCCCACACCGCCCGTCATGCCTCCTAACTGCATGACCGTGCAGAGCATCATCCCGAACCACCACCAGACCAGCCAATGCGTCGGAAAGATGCGCCCCGGCAATTCGTTGAGCGCCCCCAGTGTGGGCTTTCCCGATGAGATGGCATATCGGCCTAATTCAACCTGCACAAAGACCTTGATCACACAGCTGAAGAGGATCAACCACAAGAAGACAAAGCCGTTTTTTGCGCCGAGAGATGTGGTGAGAATCAACTCGCCAGAGCCGACGATTGTTCCAGCGAGAATGATTCCCGGGCCAATCTTAAGGAGTGCCGCCCCGAGTGACCTGGGCGGTTCCTGCACATCTTCCGGCGGGAGTGCATAAGGATCGTAAGCCGCAAGTTCTTCAGACATAGCCACTCGCTGAACATCAAAGAGTTCGTTTTCTTCGAGAAGTCCACAGGAAATCCCGGCAAGCATAACGAATCATTGATGTTTTCGCGATGCGTCTTGAACCTCGAAAGTCGCTGTCATTCCGAGACCGATCACACAGAGCTATCTGGCAGCTGGCGTGATCAGAAGCTGACGAAACTCGACCGGGCCATGATCTCCCTGGAGCATCAGCGGGCCGGGCTCGCTTTCGTGGCTGTCGAGTGCTCCACCGGTAATTCCCGGGATCAGCTGACGATCGATGACCCGTGTGCCATTCAACACCACAGTCACCCGGCGGCCCACCAGTGTGACCTCCAGTTTTTGCCACTGGTCAGGCCCGAGAGCTGCATTGTCGGAAGGTGTGAGAAAGCCATAGACCCCGCCGATGTTATGACTGTCGATGGCCTTTCCCGAATGGTCTTCAATCTGCACTTCGTAGCGGCCGCGCAGGTAGATGCCGCTATTGCTGCCTTTTGGGTAACGAAATTCGGCCAGTAGCTGGAAATCTTCAAACGTCTGTTCGGTCAGCAGGTTATTCCCCGGCTTGGCATTGGTGAGGATGCCGTCAATGACCTGCCACCCATTGTCGGCCTTGGGAAACTGTGGTTTCCAGCCGGCAAGACCTTCTTTGGGAATGAGATTGATTGGCGTGCCCCAGGCGGTTGGAGGAGCATTATCGAGGGCCGGTGCTCTCTCGGCATTCCAGGTCAGGACTTCGCCCTGGCTCCCTGTGAGTTCGCCCTGCAGGAGATTTCCTTGCAGCGAACCTTTGATCTGAATGTTCTGCGAACCCCCTTCCCACTGAGGAGGAACGACGAACTGGAAACTGTTGCCATCGACGACAACTTCCGAAATCGGACGAGCCGAGCCAAACTGCCCGACATATCGACCCACAATGGTTTTACGTCCAGATTTCTCGAACTCCAGCCACGAAGGGAACGTGGCACCATCGGCAGATTTCACAGTCACATCCCAGCGACCAATGAGCCCGGGTTTGACAGCCTGCTGAGCGACAAGAGGTTCGCTGCCGTGCATCACTGCAAGGGCGCAGATGGTCAGAATCCAGGTGGTCGTCTGTCGAAGTGTCATCTGGGCGAAACCTCAATGGCAGTGATCGGAAGAGAGATGGTCGGAGAATCCTCCACGACCGAATTCTCAGCGACATTGGCGAGAGTTCGCGGCACTTGTCAAGGATGTTTGCAAATGAGGTGCATTCTTCCATGCCATCGATGGAAGGATCGAAGCAGGAAAGCTGACGGAATGACTGATGTTTTTGAGCAGCTGACAATCAATCTGCCCAGGTTCAGCGGTAGATCCACTCGGGTTCGCCATCGAGGCGGATTTCGAATTCTTTCTGATCAAATTCGTCGCCGGGACGCCAGTACTTCTGCATCAGAGTTTTGTGCTGCACCAGTGGCTGTCCGTCGGGCCCCTCAATGGTACGAATCCCATTGGAAAATCCGGTGAGATAAACCGTATAGCGTTTGGCCTTCGGATTCACGTTGCGAAAAATCGCCACACCAGAGATCGCCTGCTCATCGGGTGATTTGGGCTCTGCGGCGGGAGGAATCGGAGCGACCGCTTCCACAGAATTCTGGAAGGTGAACTTTTCGCGTTTGTTGATGGCAGCCAGTGCTTCGGGGCTAATGGTATCCTGGATCACTTCGGGAGTTTCCGATTGTGTCACCAATGTGAATTCGGGAACGAACATGGGTGGCAGAACGGGCGGATCAAACTCGTTGACAGGCTGGTTGTCGACTTCCCGTTGAGCGATCGGACGATTGAAGGCGCGATACGTCATGTACCAGATGTATTCGGGCTTCTTTTCACCCGTTTTTGGATCTGTCACTTCGACCACGATCTGCCGCATGGGTTTGAAAGCGATATCCATGACCCACAGATCACTCTGGGCCACACGTTCTTCGGCTGTCGAAACACCTTTGACGAGTTGCTCGCCACCCAGCAGCACCTGGGCTGATACCTCTTGCGTGAAAAGCAGGCCTGTGCTGAGTGCAGTCACAGCCAGCAGGCTTCTCACAGCTTTTCCAGCCCATGGGGCAGAGCCAACAATTGTGTTCACGAGAGAGTTCGCCCGGCAGATTGCTGTCTGGTCGTTATTCAAGCGTGTCATGCAAAGCTCCGATCAGCAGATCCTGTGCGGGTCTGGCTGTCTCACAATCAGTCATAGCGAGGAAATGTCTGCGAAACCCGATTGACCTGACTTCTGACCTGAGCAGAGTAGTCAACCAATCTCACTCAGTTTCAAGGTGGACGATCTTCCTAGATATAGAAACGTCAGCCAGAGGGGGTCAAGCCGCGATCGTCGCAACTCCTCTCGAATTGCAGAGTTCCTGCGGGTGTGGAACCGGTCGTAGCTGGATTTCCTGAAAATCGGTGCTGTCTCTACGGATTTTTGAACGGATCGGCTGGTCGATCCCCACTTCTATAGTGTGGAGCCTGGCTGGAGAGCATGCCAGTTCAAATTCTGTCGATGACAACGATTTTGCGGGGCGCAATGATGCGACTGACTTTACGGACACTTCTGGCTTATCTGGATGATGTGTTGCCACCCGCTGCAGCGAAAGCCCTGGGAGAGCGGATTCGCGAAAGTGATGACGTCCAGCAACTTGTCAGCCGCATTCGAGAAGTGATCCGCAAGCGGCGTCTGAACGCCCCCGCGATCTTTCCTGATGGTTCGGGTCAGAATCATGTCGATGCAAATTTTGTGGCCGAATATCTGAACGATCTTCTGACTCCTGAACAGGTTGTGGCCATTGAGAGCCTGTGCCTGGAATCGGATGTCCATCTAGCAGAAGTGGCAGCCTGCCACCAGATTCTCACACTTGCTGCGGCCGAACCGGTGACATTCACCACGGCGGCCCGCGAACGTTTGTACGCCCTCATGGATGGGACACCCATCGAAGTCGAGAATGCTGCCACAACCAGTGCCTCCACTGCTGGTCGTCCGGCGGCAATTGAGGCCGCAGATGAAGCCAAGGCGGATTCTCCAGCAAATGGTGCGGGCGATAGCTTCAAAATTGGTGATTCCCGCAGAACGACAGGGATTGATCTGGAAAAGCTGGGGACCAACGCAGGTCGTTCCGCGGGTGTCGCTGCCACTTCGCGGCAAGTGTCGCCTGCTACAACAGGGAGCGAAGGCAAACAGCCACAGCGGGACAAGTTGAGTGCTCAAGCTGAACTGGATTTCTCCCGTCCAGTCGAGGAATCCCGATGGTCACGCCGGGTCCTTCCAATGGTGGCTGTTGCCGCCGTCGGTGTGGCCTGGCTGGCGATCCTGTTGCGTGATCCGGGACTTAAAGAAGGTGTCACCGGACGCAAGCCCGCAGGAACTCAGGCCACAACAGCAAGCTCTGCCACAACAGCAAGCTCTGGAGGCGAACTGGCTGCCAATGCGGCTTCTCCAGCGAATGCTCCAGAGATCAATCGCCCTGAAGTAGCGGCAGCCAGTGGGAATGGGCCAGCAGGAGCGGTTACTCCTCAAGTCGAGGGTGGCACAGCACCGGCTGTCGCTGGCAATTCATCGGTCAATCCTCCAGCCAATCCTGCGACGGCAACCCCAGATCCAGCCAATGTCGTGGCGATGTCTCCCGGGACTTCCAACCCGGAGGCCGGAAAACCATCGACCGTCAACTCACCAGCCAATGCCACTCCGGTAGCCGCCAATACAGGCAATGCAGCGACAGCATCTGCCAATCTCCCGGCAGCTATGCAGAGTGCGGCTTTACCCGCCGCAGTTCTCCCTGCCACGACAGCCCCTGACTCTGTGAATTCAATAAAGTCTACGAGTACAGCCAGGCCGGAAATTCCCGGCGAATCGTTCCTTCCCGGAACCACGATCACCTATGCCTCGACCGAGAGCGTGGCTATTACCCGTGATGAAGAGACCGCCAGCTGGAAGCGGGTCGTTCCTCAACAACAGATGACTGTGGGGACTGTGCTCGTGGTGCCAGAACCCTTTGAGGCCCGCTTTGAAGTGGCAGTCAATCCACGTGCAGGGGCGGCTGTTTCCCCGGAAGCTCGCCCAGCTGCAGACTTGCAGTTGGATGTCCTCCCGGGCTCTGTCATTCGGTGGGGCGGAGCCGTCGGCAATGCTCCCGCTTCGCTGTTGGTTGAACGAGGACGTGTGAGCCTCAAAGGGATCTCGAGGCAGGAAGCTGCGTTGGGTAAAATCGAGTGGGCCTTTCAGGTCGGTTCGACCGTCGTACGAATTGTCCCCACATCAGCCGATCTTATTGCGGGTGTTGAAGTTCAATGGCGCGAGCCGACGCGATTTGAGCAGGATTTGGGGCCGAATCGGCTCACCGGTGGGTTGTACATCGCCCGGGGAAGCGCCAACGTGATCGTCGGGCAAGGTGAAGCTCGAGAAGTCTCCCAGGGGATGTTCACCACGCTGACGAATATCAGCCAGCAGCCGGAATATCTCTCAGCCACACCACCAATTTCACCGGCATTGCCCGAATGGCTGACGGTCGATTCGCGACCTCTTTCTCCCGCGATTAAGCGATTCGCATCACTGTTCGAAAAGGAGTTCGCAGTAGGTGCAGCGATCGATCTGAATATGCTGGCACTGGTCGTCGATCCCCGCCCTAAAATGGCTGAACTTGGTGTGCAGACGTTAGGGCTCATGGGACGGATGGATGGCTTGGTGGAAGCTCTGGCAAAATCCGAACATGAAGAAGCCCGCATGAGTGCCTTCATCATGCTGCGGGAATGGCTGGGGCATTTGCCAGCGGCAGGAAGCGTGATTCGCGAAGAACTCTCCAGCGAATATGCGGAAGCCGAGGCCAATTCTGTCTACCGGCTCTTGTGGGGTTATTCTCCTGCCGATGCCCGCAATCGCCTCACATCTCAGGAATTAGTGGATTACCTGGGGAATGGCCGCGTCGAGATCCGCGAGATGGCGTTTTATTACATCCAGAAGCTCACGGGAAAACGCCTCGATTACCGTCCACTCGACAATCCCAGCCGGCGGGAAGCGGCTCTCCAGAAGTGGTATAGCGTGCTGCAGAAGGATGGAGCACTGCTGCCGAACATCCCTGTGGATGCGAAGACTCCCGAGGGAACCTGACGGCAATCCGGCAGAAATCGCCGGTCGAGGGCTTGATTCTGCAGGCCGGGCAGAATCTCTCTCCCTCTGAGCGAAACTCTCATTGTCGATTCACAGGTCTCTGGGCCATACTACAGGCTACGACGCCCCATTTTGACGAATTCCTATTTGGCCAGGCTCAGCGCAAAAGCTTTGGGCAGGCCGACTGATCTTTTCAGGGAAAGGATTCCCTTATGTCTGTTTCTGATTCAACGTCTTCCCAGGAAGGTGCCTTCCCAGCGGGCTCGCAGCGAGTGGGAACACGCGCTGTGGATGGTCAATTGACCCCGCGTTTTGACGGCCCGCACTTTTCGATGCGCGGCTCACGCCACGCCAGTGCATCTTCAGCGGATACTCTGGCCACGCGTCAACACCACGAATCTCATCATCCCGAGACCACCCCATATCCGGAGTCTCCCCAGAGACCAGATTCACAGCTTTTGTGGCAAGCCGGGCAGCTTGTCGAAACGTTACAGCAGCAGATTGCTGATATCGCCCGCCGTGAAGAACTGGTGGCCTCGCAGATCCAGCAATTCGAAGAAGATCAGCGTCACTTCCGGTTACTCATGGCCAGTCAGCAGGCGAGCCTGCATGAACGCGAACTCGAACTGCGCGAGCGGGAACGAGAAGTGGCAATTCGCTGGGGAAGTTTTGAAGCACAGATCGGCCAGCTCGAGAAGCGACGCCGGGAACTGGAAGCTGCTGCCGGAGAGGTCGAACGTCAGCGCTCGCAATTGCGTCAGCAGATGCAGGCCGAGTTGGAAACAAGGCGTAAAGAACTGGCGCAAGGGGAAGAAAAACTCGCGCGTGGTCAGCAGCAACTTAACCAGTTGATCGAGATTCACGAGCTGCAACTGGCTGAACGTGCCGAGAAGCTGGAAAAAGACTTCCGCAAGGAGCGGGAAGATCTCTGGAAAAAGCTCGCCGATGAATGGGAAGAACAGCGGATCAAATTCGAACGGCAGCAGGCCGAATGGTGTACCGAACGGGATGCCGAACGCGAGCGACTCGACCGTCAGAAAGAAATTTACGATCGAGCATTAGGCGAGATCGATAACGAACTGAGTGCTGCCCGACAGGCTCAGTTGCAGGAATTTGCCGCGTTGCGGGAAGAGCAAACGGCTCGACTGCGCGAAGAGCAGGTCGCCTGGGAGCAAAAGCTCGCGCTGGATGAACAGAACTATCATCGCGAGCGGGCACTGCTCGACAATCGATTGAAGTTTCAGCAGGATCATCTCGAAAAGGTCAAACAGGAACTGGAAGCTGCACAGAACCAGTTCCGCGAGACGCGACAGCGAGAACGTCAGCGGCTGGAAGACGACACAATGCAGCTCGAACGGCGTTCGAGGCAACTGGCGGCTTATCGGGAAGCGCTCGACGAAAAAGCTGGTTCACTGGCTCGTGAACGCGAACTGCTGGCACAGCAGCGGGGTTCGATCGAAAACAGCGTCCATAAAGACCGCCAGAGCTTTTTGATGGAGAAGCAGGCCTGGGAACAAGAGCGTTCACTCCAGCAGGCCGAAGTTCGCCGTCAGCAGGAGTTGCTCACGGTTCATGCAGAAAGTCTCGAAACACGCCGGGTGCGTTTGGAGGCGTTAAGGGCTGAGCTGGAAGTGACTCATCGCTCGACACTCGAATTACGCCTGGCTCTGGAAGAGACCTGGATGCAGCTTTCGGAAAGCCTCGGCGAACAGCGCACGAAAGAACGCGTTGAACGTTCAAGATTATCGATTGCTCAGCATTACGAGATGCTGCAGAACTCACTCGAAGAACAGCGTATGGAAATGCGGGCTGCCTTCGAGCGGTTTGAACAGCAAAGGCTCGAATTCCAGCAGGAGCGGCAACAGCTCATGCGCTGGATTACTGAACGCGATGAATCGATTCGTCTGAGAGAAAGTGAACTCGCGACCAAAGCGATTGCACAGGCCGAGGCCGACGCCATTCGCGAAAATGAGCGGCAGCGCTGGCTGCAGGAAAAACTTTCGAGTGAACTCAAGATCCGCCAGCTCGTCGAGCAGCTCAACCAGCTACCCACTCAACGACCGATGTTCGATCTGTAACTCACTGATTGCTCTAGCCCTGACCCCTTCTCCCGTTCTAACGGGAGAAGGTTGGCTATGTCCGGCGAGTCGTCTCGATGTTTCACAATTGAAACAAATTACAATTGCCAGCTCAATTGGCATGTCGCTTGCATCATTGGCACTTGGCAATGTGTTTCCAAGAAAACTGCGAGATAATGCCATGCAGACTCATCACAAACTGCTCAAAAGTTTTGCACCCACTGGTCAGAAATCAGAAATTCCAGTCGTCGCCAATCTGCCGCGTGCTGGTCGCCGTTTCGCCCGTTAAGCGAAAATGAATCACAAATTCGCTTTTCTCAAATCCCTGGGAAGTACCCTGACATGAACTGATCATCAGGGTTTTCTGAGGAATTGAGTGAGCCACTTTGCTGCCTCTGGGAGGTTCGAGTGAAGTGGTGGGCTGCGAAATCGTTACAATCCGTGTGCAGCCGCATCGATTTATTCAGCGGCCAGTCTGTGATTCGCTTTTGAGTTGTGAGAAGATTGTTGACGGACGATCTTTGATCGGTGATGTGCTTGTATTGAGAGAAAGCCAGGACAGCTTTTTTTCTTTTGGCAAACTTTGATCGGCATGGGTGAAAGTGCCGATCAATCGAATTCGCTCCAGGGATGATCCGAGGCAAAAGGACGGTTGCCAGACCTTACCTTCAGTCCGCAATGATGTCGGACCCGGATCATGCTCGCCGCACTATTGGCGCGCAGCCAATCTGCACTCGCCTCTCAGGAGCCGTTTCTCGTGCTCCCGGAGAATCATTTTGCCTATACGGCAGCGATGCGAATTGTCGAACCGATGGGTTCGATGGCGGTGCAAGGGCCACGCATCACGCTGGTGTACGGCCCCAAGGGTGGTGGCAAAACTCATCTGGTGCGTCATGTGGCCCGCGAAACTTTGAAGCGGTTGGCCCGTGGCAAACTCCTCCTGGCTAATGCCCATGAGTTCTGCCAGTGGCTGCTGGAAGCTCACGATCAGAAAGCTGTCGTCGAAGCCCACGAGAAACTCCGCAGTCTCGAAGTTCTGATTCTCGATGGCTTTGATGAATTGCAGGATCGCGCCGACCTGCAGCAGCAATTGCTCTGTGTCATTGATCTCATGGCCGATGCCGGCGGACATATCCTCATCGTCAGTGAAAAAGCACCGGGTGAGCTGCGCGGGCTTTCCACTCGATTGGTCAACCGTTGTCACGGAGGATTGTGTGCGTTACTCAAGTGGCCTGGCACTGACAGCCGCAAGCAACTGGCTCTCCATTTCGCTCACCAGAAGCATCTCCCGATGAGTGAAGCCGCCGCTCTGGAACTAGCGGAGAATCTGGCAGGCTCACCAGCACAGTTGATTATCGCCATCCAGCAGATTGAACTGATGGCGCGACGGGAACATTCGACAGCCGATCTCTCTTTGATCAAGCGGTATCTGCAGGGTGAACTTCTTGTTCCCACAATTACCATCGATCAGGTGGCTTTACAGGTTGCGGAAGAGTTCGGCGTCACCATCGAAGCTCTGAAAAGTAAGTCCCGCCATCAATCGGTGGTCCTCCCGAGGCATTGTGCCATGCTGCTGGCCAGGCAGATGACCGCTGCCACACTCGAGGAAATTGGGCGTTTCTTTGGTGATCGAAACCATACGACCGTCTCGCATGGATGCGCGAAACTCGAAGAACTCTTACCCGGGGCACCGACATTAAGGCAGGTGCTCCAGAAAATCCGTGGGCGATTCCCGGCCAGCCATAGTCGCACGGGTTAGCTTCACCAAAAATCGAGAAGTTGAACGGTCCGAACTTCTGTTCGACGAACATGTGCCAATGACTGAATATCCTGAGGGCATCGTGTTACACTTTGCCTTTTACGCAGCCTGATCGATAAAGTTGACATCTTGCCAAGAGACAGGAATTCTGCAGCATGACTTCCGCCAAGAGAGCCCTGATCACTGGAATCACCGGACAGGATGGTTCTTATCTGGCCGATCTATTGCTGGAAAAAGGTTACGAAGTTCACGGCTTGATGCGCCGGACAAGTTCCATCAGCACACAAAGGATCGAGCATCTTCTCTGTGGGAATCAACCCCGAGTCGTGCTGCACACTGGTGACCTGGGCGACACCACCTCGATCCAGCGTGTGCTCAAAGAAGCTCAGCCCCATGAGATTTATCACCTCGGGGCACAAAGCCATGTCCATCATTCCTTCACGCAACCGCTCTATACCGCAGACGTCGTCGCGTTGGGGACATTGCGGCTTCTGGAATCGGCCATTCAGCTCGCAAAAACACAGGAAGTGCGGTTTTACAATGCCGCTTCCAGCGAAATGTTTGGCCATGCGACCATCGTTCCGCAGAACGAAGAAACGCCATTTCATCCCCGCAGCCCGTATGCCTGCTCCAAAGTGTTTGGCTACCATCAGACGATCAATCACCGCGAAGCGTATGGGCTCTATGCGGCGAACGGGATTCTGTTTAATCACGAATCACCCCGGCGTGGTGAGCAGTTTGTGACGCGCAAAATCACTCTGGGTGCCGCCCGCATTAAAGTGGGCCTGCAGAAGAAGCTGGCGTTGGGAAATCTGGATGCTCAGCGTGATTGGGGCTTTGCGAAAGATTATGTCGAAGCGATGTGGCTGATGCTGCAGCAACCTGTGCCGGGCGATTACGTGGTGGCGACCAATGAAACACACACGGTGCGGGAATTCCTCGAAGAGACCTTTCGACTGCTGGATCTCGACCCGGCAGAGTATGTCGAGATTGACCCGGCTTTCTTTCGACCTAGTGAAGTTCCAGTCCTCAAAGGCGACTATTCCAAAGCCGAGAAAGAGCTGGGTTGGAAGCCTGCCACGAACTTTAAAGAGCTGGTACGACTGATGGTTGAAGCCGATCTGGCTTTGGCCCAGAAAGAAGCGGCCCAATCTGCGATTTAAGGCTATGGAGCAGCAGATGACGCGCCGAGCTTACGGAAGTAGTCTTCGGTAAACACCGGGTCGAGCTGGTGGTAGAAGCCAATGGTCAGATCGAGCTTCTTGCGAATGGCGGCATGCTTCTCGGCAATCGGCCAGATCGATCCGTCACCGGCGAAAATCATTGCTGCAAAGGCGTTGAAGTCATTCTCCAGGTTGGATTGAGCATACTCCTTGAGAAACCCCTGCTCGTGAAGTTTTTCATCGAGCTTCAAGCCGGCCTTCTTCTGCTTGACAGCATCCACACCACTCCCGAGATATTTGAAGTCGGGCGGGTTCACCGACTTCCAGGCATTTTCAGCCAGGAATTTCGACTGATTCCTCAACAGAATGCTCGATAACTCCGCATGAAAGACGGCTTCGTTATGAGCATCGGTGAAGCCTTTATTGACATCGCCAATCTTGAGATAGACCGCATTCCGCGAGTTTGTACCACTTGTAATGACCCCGCTGTATTTCAATTCCGAGAGCACATAAATCGTTTTGAGGTGCTGCTTCAGAAGTGCTTCGGGGTACTTCGCCAGTGCCGGGACAAGAATCCGCTGGACACGCTCAAATTCTGCTGCCGGGAGTGCGCCACCACTGGCAGCAATGGAAGGCTTCAGCCAGGATTCTGGGAAGATCCCGGATCGATCCGATGTCACCACGGGGATGGGAGCCGCGATGACCGTCACATCGTCAGCCTGCGTGAATCGATCTGATTGACACACGAGGATGAGCAGGAAAGCAGCGAGGTAAATCGCTCGCTTACATGTTTCCCGGGAGATAATTGCGCGGTGTTGGTTGAGAAGACATGCTTGCCCAGAGCTGCAAGCATGGCACACAGAGCGCCATTTTTTCATGGAAAGCGTATTAGAGCTCCATCGAATCACCATATTGCTCCCCGGATTCACTCAGCTCACGATCAAACTCGAATATCGCGAATGAGAACGAGACTACTCGTTTTTTGAATGGGGAGGCGAGTACGGTTTGTTGATGAACGATGCGCAATTCGTACAAAACCCGACCATGACTCGTCCGGGCTGTCAGCGAACAGACTTCACGAAAGGGTCTTGAAGTCAGGCCTAAGTTGATAACGTCCCTTTGGAAGAAGGGACACCTGTTTGTCGAGGATCGATTGCCACCGCTTGTCTTAAGGCTCTGGCTGTGCCTTTGAAAATGGCCTCGCTGATGTGATGGCTGTTGGTGCCGTGATGCAGCACCAGGTGCAGGTTCATAAGTGCATTGGCCGCCACAGCCTGCCAGAACTCTTCCACAAGTTCGGTATCGAACGTACCGATCTTTTCGGTGGGGAATTCGACCTTGTAGATGAATTTCACACGCCCCGACAAATCGAGTGCCGAAGTGACGAGTGTTTCTTCCATAGGCAAGGTGATGCTGCCATAGCGGACAATTCCCGCTTTGTTGCCTAAAGCCTCAAGGAGAGCTTTGCCGAGGCAGATTCCGATATCTTCGGTCGAGTGATGGTCATCGATGTGAGTATCGCCATCGCAGGTCACTTCGAGATCAAAGAGACCATGCTTAGCAAATAACGTCAGCATGTGATCGAGAAAACCAACGCCAGTCGCCACCTGGGCTTGGCCACTGCCATCGAGGTTGAGTGACAGCCGAATTTTGGTTTCGAACGTATTGCGTTGAATGGTGGCCTGGCGTGGAGAAGACATAACTCGATTTTCGTTGAAGGAATTTGAGATTTTTCCGTCCCGGGTCAATCAGCTGCGGACTACACGGCAGACTACCTGACGTGGGATTCATCAGGAAAGAGGATTCATCGGGATGTTATTCAATAGTTCGTGGTTTCTCTCTTTGGCGCGATCCAGCTAGACGATCTGCTTCAACGCCTCGACACAGGCGGCGACTTCTTCACGAGTGCCGATGGTGATTCTCAGGCCATCGAGCAGGCGATCTGCCGCCCAATCGACGCCGGGAAACTTCATGTATCTCACGAGGATTTTTTGAGCTTTCAGTGCCAGATAAATGTCGTGATGTTTGCTGCTGGGGTGTGTCGTCCAGACGAAGTTGGCCTGGCTGGGCGTGGGAGTGAACCCGAGTTGAATCAATTGATCTGTCAGCCAGGCTCGTGTTTCGCGGATTCGTGCGACGTTGGCCCGCATCCAGGCTTGATCAGCAATGGCTGCGGTGGCCGCTGCCAGCGAGATGCTGTCGCAGTTGTAGCTGTCTTTCACCTTGCGCAGGCCGGCAATCATGTCATGCCGGGCGATGGCAAAGCCAAAACGAATCCCCGCGAGGCTGTACGATTTGCTGAAGGTGCGTGTCATGACCACCCGGTCGCCGAAATCGGCGTTGAGGATCTCTGTTGTTTGAGCTTCATCCGCAAAATCGGCATAGGCCCCATCGAGAACCAGCACACCTTCCGGCGGCACCAGTTCCGCAATCTGAGAAGTCGTCCAGCAGTTCCCGGAAGGACTGTTCGGATTGGGGACAAAGACGGCCTTGGCCCGGTGAACGACCGGCCCGACACGCTCTTTCGACCAGTTCCACTGATTATCGAGAATCAGCCGCTGGTGAGAAACATTCTGCAGATCAGCCAAAGTCTCGTAAAGAATGTAACTGGGATAGGGATAAGCCATGAGATCACCCGTCCCGGTGAACGAACGGGTGATGATGGTCAGGACTTCATCACTGCCATTTGTGGGGAGAATCTGATCGGGATCAACGCCATAAACTTCGGCGGCAATGCGGCGGAAGTTGGTGGCTAAAGGATCGGGATAGAGATTCAGCCGACTGGTCGCAGCAGCCTGAATGGCTTCTGCCACTCTGGGTGAAGGGGGATATGGATTCTCGTTGGTGTTCAGCTTGATCCAGCCTGTTTCCTGAGGCTGCTCGCCCGGGACATAGCCAGAAATTCGTTCAATATGCGGCAGAAAAAGACTCATAACAGGCCTTGAAGGTCAAAGACTCGTGAAAACTTCGATGCATTCCAACGGGAAACAAGCCAACAGTGCTGTGTGCCATGCTTGCAGCTTGGGGGTTTTGCTGGCTTTTTGAGGTTCATTTCAAGTTGTACTTCGTCTCAGATTTTGAACAGGGAATCATCTTTCCCTGTCTCGAAAAACTCGGGACGGAAGGTCGCTTTACCATTGTCTCAGTTCTTGATGCAGGGGGCAAACCGCTCTGCGAAACCGCAAGAATTGTAGATCGCCAAGGAACTTCTGTCTCTGGAAGCCATTTGGCCTACGTTGACAGCCCTTCCCCTCCATAGAAAAAGACGCCACGAGCCCGTGCCAGGTTCTCGACAAAACCTGCGGGCTACAATCCTGGATGAGATTGAACGTTTCCCTGTTCGCTGAACGGGTGACGAAACGAAGACTCCCAGCCGCGCGGACGAGATTGGCAGCCTCTGGCAAGGGGCGATATGCTCCATGAAAGTGATCTGAAAGAACTGAGCAGGGTCACCGGCAGCGACAAATCAGCAGCATTCAGCACCTGAAAATCGATATAAAACATTTGTCAATCAAATGTTACGAAGGAATTTCGACATGGCGACGGGAACCGAAGACGTGATTCTGGCACCACGGCCCAAACGCCGAGTCAGCCGCACATTGATGATCCTCGGAATCGTGGGGGGCGTCGGGATTGTGGGTTGCTGCGGCATGGGCCTGATCTTCAATAACGTCATGAATCCCAGTCTGGTCAATCAGCCTGAGCAGGTTCAGGAAGAACTCGCCAAGGTGATGGAACTCAATGTGCCAGAAGGGTTTACACCTGACTCTGCACAGTCGATGGATAACTTTCTCTTTCTGATGCGGGCGATCTTCTACCGCCAGCAGGATGGACGGGGCTGGTTGAGGATCTTCCAGTTCCAGCCGCGAGCCATTGGCCCGGATATAGGCAAAAAGCCAACACCCTTCGAAGCGGCGCTCGAACAGGTGGACAGCAATTATCCACAACTGGAGCCACTCAATGCTCCCGAAGAGCAGATCGTGAAGCGACTGATTGGCAATCGTGAGGTTCCCATTCGAATTCTCGAAGGGGAAGCCATGACCTCCCGGACACGCTATGTGCAGATCACGGCTCGATTCCCGGGAAAAGTGGGTGACATCGACATCAAATTCCAGATTGAGGCCAACCTCTGGAATGACGAGAAAACCGCCGCTCTGATTGACCAGATCAAGTAGATCTGAATCTGCGTAACCTTTATTGAATCCTAATGTTACAAAACAAGGATCAATCTTTGTGCCATGTTTGCAGCTTTGGGCAAGCATGATGTTGCAAACTCTCAAAACAGTGTCCATTCCACGAATGCTGCCGACGAATTGTCGAAAAGAACTTTCCTCACAGTGTGACACGTGGGTGATCAACCTGCGTGAGTGATGGGGCGACTACAGGAATTTCTCGAAACAGAGGCCGAATTCAGGTGTTCAAATCCGGGATCGCGCGCGAGACTATCCGATGAAGGTAGTGCTGAATGTCAGACGTGCGGGATTTTGGTCGCGGATAGTGCGAATTGTTGTAGGAATGCCAAAATGGTTCGAGGAATCCTGAACTGCGGATTAGCGGCGGCCTTATTGCTGCCCATGACCTCAGCCTTCATGACGACCTGTCACGCCCAACAGATGAATCGTTCCAGCGGTAGTACGACCGGTGGTTCTTCCGCACCGCGCGCAAGTCAAGGCTCAGCTTTTGGTGGCAGCTCCATGCCCGGAATGGGTGGCGGTGGCGGCAGTACCCAGTCGGCTGCCGGGACAGGTTTTGGGAGCACTCCACTGACAGGAATTGGGGCTGGTCTCTCGGCCTTTGGACAACAGGGGACGGGGACCGGTGGTTTCGTGGGGCAGAACTTTGGCGCCACTAACTTTGTGGGCCAGGCCAATGCCGCCAATGGCCAGGGTCAGAACCAGCGTGGTAACCAGAATAATCAGCGGGGCGGCGTTGATCGCGCGATTCAGCAGCAGCTCAATGGTGGTGGCTTTGGTGGCCAGAACAATTTTGGCGGTCAGAACGGTGGTGGCGCGAGCCAGCAGATTGTCATTCGCCCTCAGCAGCGAATTGCGTTTGATTTCCCCAAGCCTGTCGCCAACCAGATCATTTTGAACACGCAAGCCCGATTCAACAAGCTGGCCTATAAGCAGCCAGCTTTAGCTGGTGTGCAGATTGCCATGAATGCCGACGGTGTCGCGGTACTGACTGGCAACGTGGTCAGTGAAGATCAAAGGCGTCTGGCCGAACAGTTAGTCAGGCTGGAGCCCGGCGTGAGAAACGTGCAAAACAACCTGGCCACCACAGCCCCTTAATTGCATTACACGTTTTCGTGGAAATCATAACGCGGTGTTATTTGTGCCATGCTTGCCCAGTGCTGCAAGCATGGCACAAAGCGTCCCATGAATGTCGATTATCTCTCTGAGAGCTGATCGACAAAATAGACCGTGTGCGATCTCGGGCCATGGGCGCCGATGACCAGTGATTGCTCGATATCAGCCGTCTTCGATGGCCCGGCAATAAAGGCACCAAACCCGCGTGTGAGAAAGCTCAGGTGCTGGTAGGCCTCGAACATGTTGTTCACGATTTTTCCTGCTGGCACCACGAGAGCCAGATGTTCGCAGATGAAGTATTCAGCCCGATGGCGCACTTTGCTCCCTTCACACCAGACAGCGGCATTCTCGGCCACAGCGAACTCGCCCGGAAGAATGGCAAAATCAACATCGGCCATGGTGCCGGCAGCCACCACGGAGTCGACATCCACGAGGCTCATCGCTGAACTTGGAGAGAATGTTAAACCCTCCACTTCGCACAGCACCTTTTTTGACTGAGCGAAGAGTGCCTGGTTTTGCAGATCGTTCGCGACAGCTTCCAGATGGGGGACATGCACCATTCGGCCGCCAATCATCTGCAGCACATTGCCGAATTGATCCCTGGGATCGGGGTACTGAATCCACGGCCCGTCGAGAGGTGGCAAAGGGGAAGATTCCGGCAGGTGTCGGCGAATCGCCTTCAGGATTTCAGCACGCGATGTTGACATGGATAATTCTCAATCAGACGACAGATGCGAAGTTTACTGCCCGTTCTGCTCACTACGGATTATTGCTGAGCTGCCAAACTCTGCTGCTGTGCCACGACGGCGGCCACGATTTTCTCGTGGTGAATTCCATTTGTGGCAACAACTCCAATATTGGCGGAAAGATGCCGGCCCTGTGAAAAGTCGAGTTCTTTTCCTGTGGTATCCGTCACTTTGCCACCGGCGGCTTCAATGACCATCACACCAGCCGCATGATCCCATATGCATTCCCTGTAACCGGCGCGAGTGGGCAGGCGAAGATAGATCTCTGCCCTGCCACTGGCCACGCAGGCATACTTGGCCTGGCTGTCCATTCTCACGGGTTCGCCAGCGACTCCTAAAGACTGGGCAATCGTGGCGGAAGCATCGTGCCGACTGTGGGTGGCCTCGGCGGATTCACACACGCGGTACTCGTGCAGATTGTGCGATGTGGAAACATGAATGGGCCGGGGAAGATGATGGCCATCGAGCGAGGTCACAAAGGCCCCTGTTCCACGGACAGCATAAAACAATCCTCCCTGAGCCTGATTGATGGGAGTGATTTCGGGATTGATGAGATTTCGGGCGGGATCAGCCGGGAGATTGGGGCAACCCAGCACACCGAGAACGAGCTGCCCATCATCGTACAGGGCCAGAGCAATCGCGTACTGCTCTTTGCGAAGAAAGCCTTTGGTGCCATCAATCGGGTCGAGTGTCCAATAGCGGCGAGAACCTCCCTCGCCGTCGCCACGATCAATCCACTCACAGACATTTTGGCTGGTCGCCTGCGGATGAAATCGCTGAACGAGAGCCGTCACTTCACCAAGCAGCTCCGGCTCCTGCTGCAGTTCGGTCGAAGTTTCTTCAGCGACGAGGCAATCGTTCGGGAAGGCTCGGCCGATGGTTTCGAGAATGACCGCCTGGCTGGCAAAGTCGGCCATCGTGACGGGGCTTTTGTCAGACTTGGCCATGGCAGAATGGCCAATCCGCCGCTGGACAAGCTGGCAGATTTCCGCTGCATTGCGGACAGCGGTGAGCGCCAGCGATAACTCGTGAGAATAATCGATCATGGTGTAGAGAAAAACTTCCGACTCTGTGAGAACTGAATGTCATCAAACGGTTAATCAACCGGCAAGATATACGAATCGCAAAATGAAATCGCGTGTTGAAGATTGCAAAGACATGCTTGCCCAGAGCTGCAAGCATGGCACTCAGAACACAAAGATCGCTATTTCAAAGGGAATGCGAATTACTTCAATGGGCCGAAGGGGGACCATTCGAGCGGAGCATTCCCATAAGCCTTAGCGGGAGGTGGCGTCTGATCGTCAACCACTTTCTGGAGACGTCGAATTTCGTCTTTGAGTTCTGTCATGGTCTGGGCATAGGCCGGGTCGTTATGGAAGCTTTTGACTTCCTGGGGGTCAACCTGTCGATCAAGCAGTTCCCATTCGCCTTCACCAGTCCCTTCATAATGCACGAGTTTGTAACGATCAGTCACCACGCCATAATGCGGCTTGACGCGGTGAGGTGAAGGGTATTCGTAGTAGCGATAGTAGAGCGATTTTCGCCAGTCAGCGGGCGTATCCCCTTTCAGCAGTGGCAGGAGGCTGGCCCCCTGCATGTCGTTTGGTGCGTCGATTTTTGCGACATCGAGGAATGTCTGGGCAATATCGAGCAGCGAGACAATCTGTCCATTCGTGCGGCCTGCAGGAATAGCGGCTGGCCAGCGCGCGAGCAGAGGTGTCCGCAGAGATTCTTCAAAGATCCAGCGTTTATCGAACCAGCCATGTTCACCCAGATAAAAGCCCTGATCGGATGAAACCACCACGAGTGTGTTTTCGGCAAGGCCTTCTTCATCGAGCGTCTGGAGTAATCGGCCCACACTTTCATCGACGGCCTTCACACAGGCCAGATAATCGTGCATGTACCGTTGATAGCGCCAGCGCACGAGATCCTGACCTTGAAGATGGGCTGCTTCAAAGGCGTTATTACGCGGCAGGTAGTACTTGTTCCATTCTTCGAGTTGAGTGCTGTTGATGCCGGGAGGCGGGACGAGTTTGGCATCGAGCTTGGTGAAGGTGCGGTCGATCCCCATATCGTGATCAACGACTGCCTGAGCGCGATCTTTGTGCTGATCAAAGAGCGTCGCGGGTTCGGCAAACGGTTTGTCTTTGTTGAACCCCAGATGCCTGAGTGCAGGCGACCATTCGCGATGCGGAGCCTTATGCTGTGCCATCAGCAGAAAGGGCTTGGATTTGTCGCGATTTTTCAGCCAGTCGATCGATCGATCCGTAATGATGTCGGTGACGTAGCCTTCTCGCTGCACCTTCTGGCCATTGGCGATCATGGGCGGGTTGTAATAGATGCCCTGCCCTGGCAGGATCTCCCAATGATCAAAGCCTGTGGGTTCGCTGATGAGGTGCCATTTGCCAATGAGTGCCGTGCTGTACCCCTGCGATTTGAGCAGCTTAGGGAATGTCGTTTGGGTGCTGTCAAAGCGTGAGTTGGTGTTGTTGTAGAACCCGTTTTTATGCGAGTACTTGCCTGTCAGAATGGTGGCACGGCAAGGCCCGCAGATCGAGTTCGTGACGACACAGCGATCAAAGCGGATCCCCTCTTTCGCCACACGGTCGATATGAGGTGTTTCGAGGAGCTTTCGCTCGTCTCCATAGGCACTGATGGCCTGATAGGCAAGGTCATCGCTGAAGATGAACAGAATGTTGGGCGGTGCCGCCTTTTCTGCCGCCATAGCAGGTGAGATCTGAACATCAGGAGAGAAGAGAGCCAGCCAGCCCAGACTGAGAATTAAGGCAAATCGGACGGTATTCATAAATTCTCTTTCGATAGGAACTCTGCTGGAGTGCTGATCGTGATGCAGGCTCGAGAGTCGTCGTGTTTTGAAGTGAGGCGAATCGGTGATTTTCAGGCTGGCAAAGCGGGGAGATTAATAAACCGGGCATAGGCGTCATCCCAGGCCGCTGAGTTCTGAGGTTCGTAATGCCGGACACTGGCCGATTCGCGGACGACGGCTCTTAAGTCGGCCAGATTCGAGAGTTCTCCCGAGGTGCGTGCCTGCACGAGGACATTCCCTAACGCTGTCGCTTCGATCGGGCCGGCAATCACAGGGCGATGACAGGCGTCGGCAGCGAACTGATTGAGCAGTTCATTCTGCGAGCCACCTCCCACAATGTGAATCACTTCTGTCTTTTCGCCCGAGAGTCCTTCCAGCCTTTCGAGGACTTGCCGGTATTTAAGTGCCAGCGATTCGAGTGCACAGCGAATGACAGCTCCTTCGTCATCAGGAACTTCCTGATTGGTCTTCTGACAGTAAGTCCGAATCGCTGCGGGCATGTCCTCCGGGGCGACGAAGAGGGGAGAATCGGGATTGATAAAGGCCCGGAACGATTTGGCATCGCGGGCAATCTGTGTCAGCAGACCATAATCGTAGCTGGCACCATGCCTTTCGAACGATTTACGGCACTGCTGGACGAGCCACATCCCCATGATGTTTTTCAGCACTCGATATGTGTTATCAATGCCCCCTTCGTTGGTGATGTTCAGTTCGAGAGCCTTGGGTGTGAGAATGGCATGAGCCGATTCGATCCCCATGAGTGACCACGTTCCCGAGCTGATGTAGGCCCATTTTGTACTTCCTGTGAGTGCCGCGGGAACAGCAGCAATGGCAGCACCGGTATCGTGTGTCGCGGGTGCGACGACATTCAGCCTTGGTAAGCCCGAGCGACGGGCAACACTTTCGCGAAGCTGGCCCAGCGATGTCCCGGGGGCCACCACTTCCGGGAAGATGTGCGTGGGAATATCGAGCTTGCGCAGCATGTCGAACGCCCATGTCTTTTGTGTGGGGTGAAAGCATTGCGAGGTGGTGGCATTGGTGAATTCCACAACGCGGCTGCCACACAACAGCCAATGGAAGAAATCGGGCATCATGAGGAAACGATCAGCCACATCGAAGAGTTCGGGACTGGATCGGCGGGAAGCCAGCAACTGATAAAGCGAGTTGATCTCCATGAACTGGAGACCTGTGTTCTCGAAAATCTCTTTGCGGGAGAGCTGGCTGATCGCTGCATCCATCAAGCCGCGTGTCCGCGGATCGCGATAGTGATAAGGCTGGCCGAGGATTTCGTCCTTTTTTGACAGCAGGACATAATCGACACCCCAGGTATCAACGCCGACAGAAACAATCGAGTCGCCATACTTCTGGGCGGCTTTGGCCAGACCCGTCTGGATTTCTGACCACAGGCGCACGACATCCCAGCGCATCGTATCGCCCAGATGAACCGGGCCATTGGCGAACCGGTGGAGTTCATCGAGACGGATTTTACGTCCATCCAGCAGGCCAGCGATGACACGACCACTCTCGGCACCCAGATCGATTGCCAGATAACAACGCTCGGCCATAACCCTCGCCCTACAACAACTGTGAACTCAAAAGTGTGATCTCAAAGATGAAGATCGATCATTCGCCCGGTCGATCCTGCTTTTTGTGCCATGCTTGCAGCCTGGGGCAAGCATGTTGTTACATGCCTCTATACGCGTCATCTCAAATGAAATTTCGTAGCGGGAGACACATTGATGCGGGCTGGAGAATCGCTAACGGGAAATTGCCAGACTCACATCAATCTACGATGATGCAAGTTTGCACTGTCACTGTCGAGCCAAAACCCGTTTCTTGTGCGACAAAGTGGGTCGCAAGGCCAGCGAATTGACGCCTTGATGACTGGCGAGTTGCTCTATGCGGCCTGTTTTTCGACGGGCATGAAGCTCGGCGAGTGCTGATCGGTGGCTGCACATGTCGCCTTCTGGCACATCCAGTTTTTGAGTACGAGCAGACTATAGAGTCTGTCGGCGTGGTTATCGCGGCCTGAGCGATGCTCGCGCAAAAGCTGCTCAATGGCAGAGGGTTCGAAGAGTTCATCCCAAAGTGAGTGAGGAGCCAGCAGTTTGTCATGCAGCCAATCGGCCAGCGATGTGGCAAACCACGTCTTGAGTGGCAACGAAAAACCCTTTTTGCGTCGCTCGGTGATCTCGGCAGGCAAATGGCGGCGGGCCAGTGCTCGCAAAGCGTACTTGGTTTCTTTGCTGCGAATCATCCAGTTCGCCGGAAGTGTCGCAGCGAATTCGGCCACGTGATGATCCAGAAATGGTGCCCGGGCTTCGACACCATAGCCCATCGTCGCGCGATCTCCCTTGAAGAGGAGTCGATCCGCCAGATTCGTGCCTTGATCGTCGAGCAATGCCCGATCGAGCCACGTCAAGCCCTCATGGCGACTTCGCTCGGGAAGCTCAAACGTCTCTCCGAGCAAAGCCTTAAAACTTGATCGATAAAGGCTGGCACGCTGCCGAGGGTCGAAACCTCGCTTGCGAAGATCAGCTCGCCGACTGGAGAAAATGTTCCGCGCACTCCAGAGGACGAAATGACGGAATACACTGAAGGAGCCGTCGACAGAGAGGAGTCGCTCAACAGGGAGCGCAGCTCCCCAGATGTTATGCAGATTCTGCCACCATTGAGGAACTTGCGCGGACTCGCGGTACTTGCGGTATCCACCAAACAGTTCATCACCACCATCACCTGTCAGCACTGTCTTGACTGTCTGGCTGGCGACGCGGCTCAATTTGAGTAAAGGAAGTAACGCCGCATCTCCCAGGGGAAGATCAAGTAGCTGCCCGCTGGTTTCGACGAGTTCCACAAAGTCTTCATCGTGAAACTCAACCACTTCCAGATCGCACCCCAGATGCCGGGCGGCACAGAGAGCCGCGGCCTGTTCATCCATCGATGAGCCAGGGAACGAAATGCAGAAGGCCGGCATCCGGCCATGGATATGCTTGCAGGCCAACGCTCCCAGAAGTGAAGAATCAATGCCACCACTCAAGTAGAGGCCCACAGGGACATCAGCCAGCAGATGTGAGCGAACGGCCTCATCGATGACTGCTTCAAGATCGTTGAGCCAGAAGTCTGCGGTCGATGACGTCGCAGAACAACGCCTCGGGACAGGAGGCGACCACCACGCCCAGGTTCTCAGTTCCGAAGTGGCTGTATCGGCTGCCGGTTCGCTGAACTGGAGATTAAGGGCATGACCGGCAGGGAGTGCTTTGACATTCTCAAACAACGTCCGGGGAGCAGGGACGAATTGGTAGTAAAGGTATTGATCCAGCGCCACAGGATCGATGGGAGCGGGTTCTTGAGATACTGCCTCGCCGACTGGGAGCAGTGCTGAAGCTTCTGAGGCGAATGAGAATCGTTCAGCCTGCCACGAGTAATAGAACGGTTTCTGACCAAAGCGGTCGCGGGCAGCAAAGAGTGTTTTCTGCCTGGTATCGAGAATCGCGAAGGCGAACATCCCCTGCAGTTCATCGAGACAGGCAGTGCCCACTTCTTCGTACAGGTGGACAATGACTTCGCAATCGCTCCCCGTGCGGAAGTGATGACCACGCGAGAGGAGTTCCTGGCGGATTTCCTGGTGGTTGTAAATTTCTCCATTCGCAACAAGTGCGAGTGTGCGGTCTTCGTTAAAGAGTGGCTGGGCACCACCCGCGAGATCGATGATCGAAAGACGTGCATGACCCAGGCTGGCAAAGTTCGTCGAGAAAGTCGCGGAACCATCCGGGCCGCGATGAGCGAGTTGGCGCAGCATCGATTCGACACGGGATTTGGCCTTTGTGCTGGCGATTCCCGCTTGATCATGACCAATGGTTTCGACGCAACCACAAATCCCACACATGGTTCGAGCCTCCTTGCTCGCTGCCGGCAGAATCAGTCGTCAACAGGACGGAATCTGCTGAATGATGTGGATGTACCCGAAATCGCCAGTTTGTGCCAGATATTGTCTGACGAGTGCATTTCCCGATCGTGAATGGGAATCTAAGGCCCCCCATCAGCTGGCCATCCGGGCACTCGCGTTCATTAACCAATCAGACCTGCCAGCGAGTTAATGATCGAGGCGGCTGCAGCCGATGGTTCGGCCCCTGTCCACATGGTGGCAGTCGCTTCCCAGACCAGCCAGCCGTTAAGGACGACGAATAGTCCACCCAGACACAAGGCAATGGTCGTGGGGACACCGAACGAAGGGAGTGCATAAGCTGCCGACTCGGCTCGTGCAGAACCTCGCGTCGGCATGGCCTCTTCCGAGAAGTCTTCGTCATCAGCCAGAACCGCATCCTCATCATCGTCTTCCATGACGAGATCGTCACCGCCTAAAGATTCGATTTCGTCGTCATCGTCGAAGCTGTCAATGACGGCTTCTTCGAGGTCGTCTGTCAGTTCGAGATCTTCGACTTCTTCGCCCAGAGTGAACTGATCCGAGATGCCCTGCTTGCGGCCTTTCGCTTTGCCGCTCCCTTTTGTCACAGGCTCAGCATCGTCGTCTTCACCCAGAATCAACATCTGAGTCACGTCTTCTTCCGAGACTTCGTCAGCAGAGTCCTGCTGCAATTGAGTGGCAAAGAGGTCTTCTTCCTGGAACTGCTCTTCTCGTGCCAGACGCTGGGTCGAGGAAGATTCCACCAGCGATTCTTCATCCTGCAGCGAAAGTTCATCGCTGAGATCAAAATCATCATCGGCTGATGAGCTGACCGTCATACGCTGTGTGCCGGTGGTATCTGGTGCGGGAGCCGCATCGTCAGCAGCCAGATCGAGAGACAGACCCGAATCGCCCATATCGAGCGAAAGGCCGGAGTCGCCCACATCGAGCGATAAGCCGCTGTCACCAGTATCAAGCGAGAGACCGCTGTCGCCTGTGTCGAGAGACAATCCGCTATCACCGGTATCGAGTGAAAGCCCGCTGTCGGCTGTGCTCATCCGCAAACTGCTATCGCTCGATGCATCGAGAATGAAACCGCTTTCGTCGGCCGCTGGTTCGCCCGTATCGAGCGAGAGTCCGCTGTCTTCCATCCCCAGGGCCAGTGAGCCATCATCGATGATTGTGCCCGCCTCCTCGGGAAGTTCGAGACGAATGCCAGTCTCTTCGCTTTCGTTGGAATCTTCAAAATCCAGATTGTTGGCGGACATGGCAGCCGCTTCCGAAGGAAAGTCGAGCCCGATGCCCGATTCATCCTGAAGCGCGGGTTCGTCACCATGCACACTGGAGGTATCATCACTGCCAGTCATCAGGTTCTGGACAAAACCACTGGAGGTTTCTGCAACTGGGGTGGGCTGGATTTGAGCAGCCGCATCACCGAGATCCAGGTCCGTACCGCCGGCAGTTTCATCAAAATCATCGTCACTGAACAGATCTGTCAGGGAGTTGTTTTTCGTCTGTACCTGGGCGGGTTCATCGGCAATCGTGGGTTCGTCAGCAGCGGGTACATCTTCGAGTTGAGACAGGAAATCCATAAGATCGTCTCCGTCATCGACAACAGAGACATCGCTCGAAGAATCGTTCCCTTTCACGGGAGCGGTCGCCAAAGCATCTTCATCCAGTTCCAGGAACGAGACGGCATCCGGGCTGGCAGAAAAATCTCCATCAAAATCGAACGAAATGACATCCGAATCGGAGTTGCCTGAATTCGCAACGGGATTCGCCGGAGTCAATCCCCCCGCAATCAGTGCTTCGATTTCCTCACGCTTGTATTTGAATGTCCCTCGATCGGCCAGGGCTTTGAGCTGGCCCTCTTGCACGAGAGATTCAATCTGATCTCGCGAAAGTCCAAACGTGGAGATGATTTCGTCGGCAGTGAAGAACTTTTTTTCCATGGTCAATCCTCTGATTCAGCAGCTTGAGGGCTGAATCAGCTACACAAAAAATACTCGGTGCCAGCGCGATTCCAGAGAGATCAGAGCAAGTCCTGGTGGAACAACTTCACTCAGAACGATGCCTGTCAGTCAGCCCTTTAAGGCCGAAGTGACGGTCATTCTGAGCTATTCGATACCAACGGGTCGCTTCAGACTCCTGAAAGGAGCGATTTGGATGGTGTGGAGGTGCCCGTCCCTGAGGCGTTACATTTTCTCTTATCGATAAGATACCCCATAGAAAACACGTCTCGCCAGATGGGAAATGGGGAAGTGAAAAACTCACCGGAAAGTTGTTCGATCCTGACGCGAAGTCCGTTCGACCGATTTTTATTCAAGCCACTCAAGTGGCTATCAAGCCCACACAAACCCTACAGGTGGAAAAGCCGTCAAATTCACCGGGCCGATCCAGTGATGGGAGCGGTGACGGAAGAGCGGGCCATATTCAGGAGGCCAGCCGATTGGCAATCTGATCGACAACAAAGTCGCCAATTTTGAGCGAAGCCGTCGCTGCCGGTGACGGAGCATTGCAGACGTTGACAACCAGGTCGCGCTCCTGAATCAGAAAATCATCCGCCAGTTCGCCCGTCGGCAGTAAGGCTTGTGCCCTCACCCCGGCTGGTGCCGGGATCAGGTCGTCGGAGTTGATATCCGGAACCAGCTTTTGAAGCGCTGTGACAAAGGCTTTTTTGCTGAGTGAACGCCAGAGTTCCCGCAACCCTTCATCCCAGTTACGGAGCATCAGGAGCAAAAAGCCACGATAGGTGATCGTTTCGAAAAGATCGTAGGGGTTGAAGCTGGTTTTATGGTAGCCCTCGCGAGAAAAGGCCAGCACAGCGTTTGGGCCGCACTCGACTCCGCCGTGAATCATGCGGGTCAGATGCACACCCAGAAAGGGAAAATTCGGGTCGGGAACTGGATAGATCAAGCCCCGGCAGAGTTTGTGCGCTGAAGGTTTCAGCTCAAAGTACTCGCCTCGGAACGGGACAATCTGAGCGGGTGGCATTTGTCCGGAGAGCCATGTGAGTCGATCACTTTGTAAGCCCCCGCAATTGATCACGGTTTTGCCTTCCACAGGGCCGCGAGTGGTTTCGACGACCATGTAATTCCCGTCGCGGTACATGCCGTAGACACGGGCAGATGTCAGAATTGTGTTTCCTTGCTGTCGGATCATTTCGGCCATTTTGTCGCAGACTTGCCGGTAATCGATGATGCCCGCTTCCGGCACATGCAGTGCGGCCACACCGCTGGCGTAAGGTTCAATCTCGCGAAGTCGTTCGGCAGTGATCTTTTCCGCCCGGACACCATTGGCCATGGCGCGCTCAAAGAGTTTGTCGAGTTGTGGCAATTCGGCCTCTTGAGTAGCCACGATCACCTTGCCGCAACACTCGTAGGGAATATCGTGCTGATCGCAGAATTGTTCGAGCAGTAACTTCCCTTCCCGGGCATTGATGGCCCGCATGGTGCCGGGTTTGTAATAGATACCGGTATGCAGGACGCCCGAGTTATGCCCGGTTTGATGCTGGGCGATTTCGCGCTCTTTATCGAGGACTGTAATCACCGCTTTGGGAAAGCGTTCGAGCAGGCGATACGCCGTCGCCAGGCCGACAATTCCGGCTCCAATAATGACGACATCAGATCGCACCATGTTCGTTTCCTCGGCAGGCTCTCATCAACAGACCAGATTCGTGGATCGGCGGTAAAGTCTCTCAAATCCACCCAGTTTGAACAACAGGAGAGGACGAAAGCCTGGCGCTATCGAGTCTTATCCAGGTAAGAAAAAAAGTGATCTGACGAACGAAAATTCGCCAGATCACTCGATTTGGGACATTAACGGGTATTGAGAGTTAACCCGAGAGGCGAACTCTCCAGGATTGGTTTCGTGATCGTAGAGCCGACTGCACGGAATCGATTAACGAACAACGCCCACCCAGCAGTAACGCCCGCCAGAGACCATGTACCCAAAGCCACATTCAGAACCACTCAAAAGAATCGAGTGGTGAGCAGGTGAATAGATCCACCCCTGAACTGCGGCATCGGCCGAGGTCACACCCTGGAAGATGACTTCCATGTATGGCAGACCGCTGTGAGCAAACACACCAGTTGTCGCCATGTAATTAGCATGCTGCTGGGCATGCGCGCACATGACTGGATTCAGAGCGAGCGGAGCCCGCCCCATACGACCGCGGTGAGCGTTGGTGAGCTGCACCAGTCGCTGAATCGTTGGGTGCTGAGTCAGATAGCTGTAGTCATTGGCGACACCGTTGGTGGTGTGTCCGAACAGGCATGCCACTGAAACCAGCGCCGCGCAAACGATTCCGTACTTCATTCGATATCCCTCCCTGTGGAAGAAGACTGCCGATCCTTAACAACCTTGATCGATGAGTGACCAGGAAGTGAGGCTCAGAAGTCCAATTCGTGTCAGACGACCTGACGCGACTGTCAAACACGGTAAACCACAAAAACTTTGCGGATCAAGTGTACGCACACCTGGTTTTTCGAACAGGTGATCAAAAGTCACTGATGACTTGATGCGACCTGCTTTACACAAGGCATTGCAATCCGCCGGCGTGACGAGCGTCATTGAGAGAGAGCTGAGCTACTCATCTGCGCCGTTTGATTCTGCTGTTTTTGCCGGTTTTTCAGCGATTTTCTGATTGTGAGCTCGGATCATCCGGGCAATCTCCGGATCTTCAAAACCCGGATTTTCAATCCCTACAGGATCACATGAACCTAAGGCCCACAAGTAGGCGACGGGGATTTTCCAGGGAGATTTTTGATCGGCAAGAAACCTTAAAAATGCGTCGTGAACCTGCCGGCGGTACGCGGTGTACTCTGAATTTGTCCACGGGTTTTCAGAAATCTTCATCGTCATCGCCCAGGGAGTGCGGGCAATGTGCTCGACTTTTTCGGCGGGGTGCACCACTTTTCCCCCATCGAGCATGCCCGATCCACCCACACCAAACTCGGTCACAACGAGCGGTTTATTGCGAGGCAAAGGGGCTCCCAGAGCTTGCATTTCGGAATCCAGATAAAGGAGGTGGCCCAGAAAATCCTCAGGAGTCGCGGGAATTTCGAGATCTTTATAGAGAGAGACCCCCAGGAAATCGCACGTTTGCCACAGCCGGGCGAGTTCAGCACCCTGAGCTTCGCTATAGGGAACTTTCCCGCGATTAAAGGTGTGGTTGAGGCCAATCCCCAATTGGAGGTTGTTCAGTTTCGAGGCGGCTCGCAGACGTTCGATCACAGTGATCCACGCTTGGGGATAACGGGTAATCGTCGTCCCCATCTCACCAGTAATCGAAAACCGGACGGGCCAATCGGGAGGGACTGATTCGTTCAAAGCCTGGATGACCGCCAGCGGCCCGACATCGACATATGCCTGATTTTCGCAAGGGATTAGCGGATCGAAATCGAAATCATTCCGCCAGACGTACACCGGGCCGCTGGTATTCACGTGGAGCAGAATCGCAATTTCGAGCTGCTTTTCGACCGCACGGGCAAAGGCTGTTTTCATCCACGTTTGAAAGTCAGCAGCCGTCTGCCCTTCAAGAGGCTTGAGGATGTCTTTTTTCCAATCGGGAGGCTGAGGGAATCGCAGACCCCAGCGCTGCACCCGCTGGTTTTCGTCCAGCTCGCATTGAATCCCAATCGCAAATTCGACAGCTGGACTCCCCACTTCGGCGATGCGATCCACAGATTTTGGTGCACGCTTCATCTGATCGGGATAACCCATATGACAGGTGAATCCCAATGGTGCAAGAGGCCCACTGACCTGACTTCCCGCCAGTTTGACGAGGCGGAGTTGCTGTAAATCGGTGAACCGTGAGCCTGTTTCTTCTGGGGTTTGGTGCGACGATTGAGCCGCCTGGGTTGTGGATGAAGTGGCATTGGGATCAATCCAACCCAGTACGATGCGTACAGGCTGCACACCGGCTTTGGCAGGAAAGCGGCCCAGATAGGTGCAGGCACTGTGGGGTTCGGGGTGCGTTTTTCGAGTGGTTTCTCCCAAAGTGGACTTCAGTTGGAGCTTGGCATTGCCCACCGTTCCATCAAGAACCAGAGCATAATCGCCATCCTCAGGAATGTCGGCCTCGATGACGAGGGCATCTCCGACGTTTTGCCAGAGCCTGGACTTCATCGAAGTGTGCGGATCTGCTCCATGAGGAGTCGTGACTGCTGAAGCCGAGAGATCCAAAGGCTGATCGATGGTCAATCGAGATTCGGGCTGAGTTGCACGGAACTCGTTCGATCCGCAACCAGACAAAACCACACTGAAGATCATCGATAACAAACAGGCAAAACTGTTCCAGGGAACGAACCATGGATCTTTGCGTTGAATTCCTGTGAACATCGTCAGCTCCCCCCCCAAAAACCACCCTCAACCCTCAAATTGACTGTAAAGGAGGGGAGGGACAGGTGTCCACAAACAAAGTGGGTGTAGGCTCGAGAGGCGAAATCTTCTCCCGGTTAATACAGACACAAATCCAGAATGCTGTCGGTCGTCAGCCGTTGCCGGGGCTGAGTTCGCGCGACATCCAGAAGCCAGGCTCATTGGCATACTGATGAGGGCTGATGGTGCGGAAACCAAAACGTTCCCACAAAGGCCACGAATCGCGAACAGCCACCAATGTCAACTTTTGCCAGCCTGCCTGTTGAGCTTCTTCCGAGATGCGATTCACCAGGTAAGTGGCCAGCTTCTGTCCACGGAAGGTGGGTGCCACGGCCACATCATGCACATGCAGCACATTGCATTCCGCAGGCAATTCCCAGTCATCAGCGTGCAAAGGAGGCGGGGCGGCATCATGCCAGGGATGAGCAATGGCATAGCTGACCAATAGTCCGAACTCCTCATCTCGATGACCAAACGCGATCGGGGCGCGGCCGTATGCATCGGAAAGAGCCAGTTTTTTGCGAAAGACATCGCCAGATTCACAGAATTCCGCGGGATAAACGAGAGCTTGCACTTCGGCAATCTGCGCGACATCAACAGGTGCTAAAGGCAATAAAGAAAAAGACATAGAAAGAAATCCAGTGCTGGCGATGAAGCTGGCGCATGATCCAGAGCAACTTGACAGACCATCGAATACGGTAGAGGTCAACCTCTCTGATCTCCGCAAAGAGTTCCTCGTATTATTGTCTCAGCAGTCAATACTGTCGAAGGTTCTCGATCTTTCCAGGTTTTATCTTCCAGAGCACATGGCGCTTGAGAATATGTTACTATCAGTTTGACTCTGGAGAAGAGGCAGGCAATCGCTGCATGCGGCAAAACACAGTTCTGTGATTTGTTCGTGATGGAGAGGAAAGTCCGGGCTCCTTAGGAGGCGGCGGTGGATAACGTCCACCATCCGTGAGGATCGGGAAAGTGCCACAGAAAAGATACCGCCTCCAGTTCGCTGGGGGTAAGGGTGAAATGGTGCGGTAAGAGCGCACCGCAGTCTGGGTGACCAGACTGGCAGGGCAAACCCCGCCGGGAGCAAGACCAAGCAGGACGGAATTCAGCTTCACGCTGATCCAGATCTCTCCGATCTGGCCTCACCGTCCGGGTCGGTTGCAGGAGACGGTTGGCAACAATCGTCCTAGAGAAATGATTGCCCACGACAGAACCCGGCTTACGCAGCTTCTCCAGAGTCCCTGTATAATCCAAGCCTCTTGGTTACTTCAGATTAATGTCGCAGGAAAAATTTTCCGTGAATCGGCAGTTTTTTCCGGATTTTCTACTAAAATCTTGGAAAATCTCGTAAACCTTACAAGGGAACGGGTACGTTTACTAATGCAGGATGAATCGATGGAATGCGATGAGTCCTGAGGCTTGGGACCGGGGTGCTGGAATGTACACCGATCCAAGGATAAGTGATCGGCTAATGAATTGTTTTCATTCACTGTGAACTTATTGAGCGGCTGGCATAAAGGAGTGCTGGCCACTGCCTGCAACACAACCGCTGTGGTCATGTTTTGCAGGTAACAATGTTTGAATGTCGGACAAGGAGGTTAAGATGCTCGTATTATCAAGAAAAGCTGGCGAGTCACTGCTGATCGGCCAAGGACTTCTGGGCGAAGGGATTCAGGTCACTGTTGTCGCTGTCCAAGGCAACCGTGTGCGGCTCGGGATTACTGCACCCGCTGAAGTCAGCATTCGACGGCAAGAAATTGTCCTCGATCTGCCAGAGGTCGAACACTTGAGTGGAAGCTGTGACTTGGGAATTGAATCTCATAGTCGCACACCAGAACTCGTCTAGTGACGACTTGTGTCCATCTTGCTGTTAGGAACTTTTGGCCATTTGGCCATACTTCAGTTCGTACTGGGGATCGGGTGCACGGTTGAGTTTGTCAAAGGCAAAATACTGCCAGTCAACATCTCTCGCCTTCTCGATTTCCGTTTCACAAGCTAGTGGCACTTATCAACTGCTGAATTCACATGAACCATGACATAGAAAGACAGTAATCGCTGGCAGCGAGGTCGAGTTGTTTTCGTCGGCCGATAAGCTCATTAAAATTTAAGTCAAGCCCCCGAAATTAGACGGGGGCTTTCTTTTTTTCAGGCATCACTCTATGTGCCGGCATCACTCTACGCAGGCTTCACACCGCGGAACCATTTTTGCCGCAAAGTACCACACGACGTGATCTGCTCGAAGCCAATTTCTTTGAGCCACTGGCAAACATCGGCAGCAGGGTGTACCAGTCGGCGAAAATCAGGATGCGTCGGCCATCCGCGCCACTGGGTAATCCCGCAGGCATAGAGCCAGTCACGAAGTTTGAACCCCACTCGGGTTCTGGCACTGATCGGCTCGCAGTTCAATTGAAAAACCAGTTCTCCACCAGGCGCCAGAACTTCGAAGGCATCTGCAAAATAAGTTTTCAACAGCGGAACTGGGACATAGTAGAGCACTTCGTACGAAAAAACGGTTTGCAGAGCATGCCCCTGCTGCCGAGAGACAGCCAATGCACTTCTCAGTTCATTAGTCACCAGTCGCTGACCATCGAGCAGATAGTAGTCTATGTTTGCCAGTGTCTGTTTCTTGCGTGCCTCTTCCAGCAACTTCTGGGCGATATCGACAGCGAACACATGCCGGGTTCGACGAGCCAGAGCATGTGACAACCGGCCCACACCGCAACCAATTTCGAGCACGTCGCCCTGGTTGTCGAGATTCATCCCGCCGACGGCGAACGCATCGACCAGATCATGTTCAGCCGAATCGACGATCTCATTCCAAGAGGCATCCTTCGAGATCAGCTTGTCCATCGATGTCGGACCCTGCTCAAAATAAGCCCGATCCCACCATTCCGAAGAACTCTTCCGTTTGTCGGCAACTGCATCAATCGCTATCGACATGCTTCATTCCTTGTCAGGTGACGTTTCGCCAGTCATCAAGTTTCATGACGATCACATTGACAATGAATATGCAGTTGGAAGCTTTCGATTTCTTCAGTTTTACCTCGAAGGGCACCATTTCCGCTGTGCAGAAAAGCAACATCTTGTCACGACTGCTACAGGCCCAACTCCACAGGCTGTATTTTCAGTTATCTGCATCTATTTCCTGATGCAAAGGCTGGAAAACGAGAAAAGCCCGCAGCAGTGAATCACTGTTGCGGGCCGGCCATTCTCGGATTTCTCTCCTCAAGAGGAGAGTCAATCATGCATTACCAGTTGTTCGGGCTGAGGAACCACCACCACTTGTCGGTGCGTGAGCGGAACTTCAAGTTCCAGTATCCATCATCCCATTCCAGGCTGGCCTTACGCCATCCCAGTGGAACTTGAGGATATGGATAGAACGGTCCAATGTAAGGGAAGGCACTGGCACTGTACTGCTGTGGGTAAGTCACGGCAGCATAGTTGGGATACTGGGCATAGCTTGGCCAGGCATGGTCTGGCATCGAAGCGTTGTTATACATCGCACCTGGGGCACCGCCACCTGGCATCCCGGGGCCCATGGCCATCGGCATACCGGCTGGGCCACCCATGGGGCCGGGCATGGCACCCATTCCAGGGCCGCCCATTCCAGGGCCACCCTGTGGAGCACCTTGATAGGCAGCGCCGTAAACTTGTGGTGGCATTCCAGGACCGGCCATTGGCCGACCCATCTGTGGCGCCATCTGAGGTGCCATTTGAGGGGCCATTTGAGGGGCCATCTGTGGATAGCCCACAGGCTGAGCACCACCGGCAGGAGCACGTTCTTCTGTACAGACCAGATTGTTCTGAACCTGGGCCACACCCGAAGTCGCCTGACAGGCACGGGTGGCAGCGGCTTTCTGAGCCATGGTTGGCACAGAACCATCGAGTGTCACCACACCACTCTGATAGCGGATTTCAATATCGTATCCATCGAGCTGGGCGGAAGTCAGCGACTGTGCAATCTGCTCAGCCATCTGCTGATTCGAAACACCAGCTTCGAAGTTCACCTGCTGAATGTTCTGACGTGGGGCATTCATGGCACCACCGGCCTGCTGCACACCACGACCGAAATCTTCAGGTGGCATTTCATTACGGGCCACGGCCTGCTTAGGTGCAGCAGACGGGCCGGCAGCTTGTGCCCCCTTGCGGGCGGCCACAGCCTTGGCATCGACCACCACCAGTTCATTGTTCACACTCTTGACACCGGGCACGCGCTCCACGACCTGTGAGGCCTTGTCGCGCTGCTTGGGGTCTGTCACTTTACCCTTCAAAGTGGCCACACCACCTTTACAGGCAATTTCAATGTCGAAACCCTGCAGACGAGCCTGCTTCAGAGCGGCGGCCACATCTTCGGCCATTTTCTGATTGCTGCTTGTCGACTTGGTTGCGGCTGGCTCGTCCTTCGACGACCAGGGGGCGGCAGTGCCGACATTCGGGATGCTTGCCAGCAATCCCAGCGTCAACACCCACTGACCGTACTTACGCATGAACTGGTCTCCTTACCGGTTATGATCCGACTGCCGGGATGTCTCGATCTCAAAACTCCGTGCAGACGGAACACACCGAGAATGGCCTTCGGTCGAATTCTGCTGCGGGCGGAAAGGCGATCGAGTTCGCCTCTGTCATGATTTCAGAAGAGCCTGCCTCACAATCCCTGCGGGCAAAATCTCTACCTGTCACGTTACATCGGGTGGGATGGTTCCTCAGGCACAGACTATTCCGTTTTTTTCGACGCTAACCATTGTAACGCCTGCGGGATTCGCCGATGTTCAGCCATCCTCCACCTCCCAGAGCCGGTTAACGGCAGCATGTGCCGGAGAAGATCGGGCGCGGCGTGGGGATACTGGCACGCAGCAGAGCGGGAGAGAAGCTGGAAAGCAGAGCGGGAGAGAAGGAAAGAAGTCAAGAAGGGGAGAAGCCGGAGGGTTGTTGGAAAACGCTGGCGGCGAGAAGAGCGATGTCATGAAGCGGAGAGCAAGCGTGTGTGAGCTGCCCGAGCTTTGAAGCCCCGTCGCTGGCCATCAGGTTCACTTCTCTCTTCTCTTCTTCTATATCTCCGTCCGCTGAATTTCCCTGCCTGCTGAATTTCCCCATCAACAGGAAGCAAAGCATCCTGGATCTCCATGGCATTCCCTAAGGTCTCAACCACCATCTCCCATCACCGCCCTGACATCGTCTTCTTACATCCGACTTCTTCCCTTCGTCCCTTTCCCCCTTCTTCCCTTCTTCGCTTCTTAGCCGGGTGCCACTGCTGGCTCGTCCAGCATTGCTCCTGCCATCAGCCAAAAACGATTCACTTTCGAGACGACTGATGGCAGACATCTTCTTTCCCGTCGTCTTGAATGCAGCACCCGGCAATGACCGCCGAAGAAACTCTGCGTCAAGGGCAGTTGCGACCTCCCAGCCGTTAAATCCGAAAAAACCCCACAGTTTGACAGGCAGAGTGATCGATACAGAAGGTGCAATCGGTGCGATCCAACAGCTTTGAGATCGCTCAATCTACCATTCATCGTCAAGTTTGCCCCTTCGGAGTGAGAAGATGCCCAAGTACGGATGGCTCAAGCGCCTGGCGCTCGTCGTCGTCGTTGGCATGACGACGCTATCCAGCAGTGGCTGCCAGCTCCTTCTCTGGGATGGCTTCCTGGGGACTGCCTTCCAGTTTGCTGGGTTCTGGGATACCACCCCGCTGATCCCTGTCAGCCCTTATTACAGTGAACTCATCGAGGATGCTTACATCCGCGAAGAG
Organism: Planctopirus limnophila DSM 3776; assembly: GCF_000092105.1. Taxonomy (NCBI): domain Bacteria; kingdom Pseudomonadati; phylum Planctomycetota; class Planctomycetia; order Planctomycetales; family Planctomycetaceae; genus Planctopirus; species Planctopirus limnophila. The sequence goes on from NC_014148.1 coordinate 4,444,315, forward strand.
CGTTACGAGAAAGTGCCCGTCCTCGATCCCGTCGAAGGCGAGCATGCTCCGATCTTCTGTCAGGATCCTCCTTCACAAGACGAAGTCATGCGGGCCATGCCGAACATCACGTCGGGTGGGTGGGTCTTCCTGGCTGAGACCAGCATGAACAACGTACGCATCGTGGTGGAACCGATTGTTGACCGAATCGACGATTGCCGGTTCTTCCCGATGGTAGGCCCTGCTCGTCTCAAGCATTGCCACTACAAAGCGACCATCTACTTCGACAAGACCATTCGCTCAGGCTGGCCAGTTCCCTTCTCTCACAAGGATGAATCGATCGAAGTGGTCTACATTGACCATGATCACCTCATCCGCTGTGCAGGCCCCGCCACTCCTCAGTAATCAATTTGTCCGACAGAGCATCAGACTCTTAGCACCCGAAGTTTCGCATCTGCGAGGCTTCGGGTGTTTGGCTTTTCTACGAAACACAACTGGCAAGCAGACATGGACTTCAAGATGTCCAGCCAGACTTCATGCCCCCTTCTCCCGTTCCGACAGGAGAAGGCCGGAATGAGGGCGAGCTTGATCGTACTTGGGGATCGATCCACAAGCAGCTTCATCGCGAGCCGGGTGGCTGGGGTCAAACGTCTTCGTTTGCCCCCAGGGTGTTTGCCGCTGGTTGTTCATACTGTTTTTCATGCGGAGGAATTTGGCAGATGCATTCCTGCTCGTGAATTCGATTGACCAGGGGGCGGATGAAGACATCCGACCCCTGCCACCCGGACGGAGCCTACTGAGTGTAGCGAAGCAGGCTAAGTCAGGGCCTACTCCATCTAAGGCGATGACGCACACTTATTCAAGATACAAGAGCGAGTTCGATCGTACTTGGGGATCGATCCACAAGCAGCTTCATCGCAGCACGCTTGCAGTCAACTTGGAGTGCGTCACTGATTCTCAACGAGTTGACCTGCTTTCAAATAGCAGCGGCGGGGGTACGATTGAGCCATGGCTTCGCTATGAGTGACGCAGAGCAGAATACTGTGTGACTCCAGCGCCAGAGCGACCAGTAACTTCCCCACTGTCTCGGCCGTCGCAGGATCGAGATTCCCTGTCGGTTCATCGGCCAGGAGCAGCCGCGGGCGATTGATCAGCGCCCGGCAGACGGCCGTCCGTTGTCGTTCCCCCCCTGAAAGCTGGGTCGGTTTATGGTCCATCCGCGCTGTCAGCCCGACCTGATCCAGTAACATCAAAGCCCGCTCTCGGACTTCATTCGAGATGCCACGATGCGGCAAAGCTGGTAACAGGACGTTCTCCAGCACCGTGAGCTGAGGCAACAGGTGATGATCCTGAAAGATGAAGCCAATCTTTTCGTTTCGAAATTGAGCCTGTTGAGTCACATCCATCGCAAAGGGATCTTCGCCATCAAGACTGACTGTTCCCGATGTCGGATGATCGAGCACACCCAGGATCTGCAATAGAGTGCTCTTTCCACATCCTGAAGGGCCGGTAATCGCGATCGCCTCTCCTGTATTGGCAGTGAATCCGACACCTTGAAGAATGTGCAGCGTCTCGGAGCCATTCGAGAATTCACGCGAGAGATCCTGGACGACGAGTGCCGGGTGACCTGACGGCGTTGATAGATTCGTCATAGAAATTTCCATCCCGACGTACGAATTTTCTCTGGAAGAGTAAGATGATCCTCGCAGTTGAGCTTGCTCGCTCGGGTTGTGAATTGCCAGTCTGCCACGAAAAGTCCGTGTTCGTCTGGCACACACAGCCAAAAAACGATGTGCTATGCAAGTGCAACGCATAGTGAGAAATCATGCCTTGACTCACATGAACACTTTAGATATTATTCAATTGATGAATCGACAGAGTGAGGTAGCCTGAATGGATGAAGCCGAACCAGTTCTTCACGAGCACACACATTCTCCACGCAAGCTGCCCATCGCCGATGTGGCAGCCTGTCAGATGGCGGCTGATATCTTTCGCGCTCTGGGAGATCCCAGCCGTCTGCGGATGCTCTCGTTGCTCATCCACGATGAACTCTGTGTCACTGAGATTGCCGAAGCTTTAGGAGACAACCTCTCGGCTGTCTCACAAAGGCTCAAGCTTCTCAAAAGCGAGCGCATCGTAGGTGCCCGCCGGGAAGGCAAGCACATCTTCTACCGCCTCTCGGATCATCATGTGAAAGACCTCGTGACCAATGCGCTCGCGCACGTTACGGAGCCTCACGACCATTCCTGAAAACACGCCCAACAGAAAGACCAGACAAATGGCTCATTCATGCACCAGCCACGATCATGTTCACGGCCCCAACTGCGGCCACAAAGCCGTTCAGCACAATGGTCACGTCGATTACCTCCACGACGGCCATCTGCATCATCAGGAACAAGCAGGCCAAGTGACTGAACATCAATTTGAAGTCAATGCGACCAATCCCGCAGCTTGCACATCAGGCCATGCCTGTACCAGCCATGCAGCCGATCACATCCATGGTGAAAACTGTGGCCACCCAGCCGTTCCTCACGGCGATCATGTCGATTACCTCGTCGATGGCCACCTGCATCATCAGCACGCAGGCCATTGCGATAATCACGGCCCGGTCACAGTGGCCTAGTCACAGTGGCCTAGTCACAGTGGCATTGTCAGAACTTTGTGTCATTTTCCCAAAGGCAAATCGCTCGTTTCATCGCTTCGAACCTCAGGAAAATGGCACCTCGATTGACGACGCCAGGCTGGTGCAAGAACATGCTGGCAGATTCTTATTCGCCGACAGTTCTGCCCCAGCCCTGGAATCGACATGCCTGCCCGTATCATTGATGGAAAACTGATTGCCCAGCAGTCTCGCGAAGCATTGGCTCTTCAGGTCGCTGAGTTCACCGCCGCGACAAGCGTGACCCCTCGATTGGCTGCAGTTCTCGTGGGCGATGATCCCGCCAGCCAGGTCTATGTTTCCAGCAAGCAGAAAGCCTGTGCCAATGTTGGCATGGCCTCTGATCTGTTTCGTTTACCAGCCACGACCACTCAGGCCGAGTTACTTGAACTCGTGGATCGCCTCAACCACGATCCGTCGATCCACGGCATCCTCGTCCAACTGCCGCTCCCCTCGCATATTGATCCCGAAGCCGTTCTCGATGCGACACATCCTATGAAGGATGTCGATTGCTTCCATGCCGAGAACGTCGGGCTGCTCATTCAAGGTCGCCCAAGGTATCTTCCCTGCACACCTCACGGTGTTCAAGTTCTTCTTGAAGCGAGTGGCGTCTCGACCGATGGTGCCCACGTTGTCGTTTTAGGTCGTAGTGACATCGTGGGGAAACCACTCGCCAATCTGCTGGCTCTCAAAGGGCCCGGTGGTAACGCGACAGTGACACTTTGCCATAGCCGCACTCGCAACATTGCGAGCTTCACCCGTCAGGCTGATATTCTGGTGGCAGCCATTGGCCAGCCGCTGTTTGTCAAAGCCGATATGGTTCGTGAAGGAGCAGTCGTTATCGACGTGGGAACCAATCGACTCGATGGCAAACTGGTCGGCGATGTCGATTTCGCTGAAGTGTCTGAAAAGGCGGCTGCCATCACACCCGTTCCAGGTGGTGTGGGGCCCATGACCATTGCGATGCTTCTCAAAAACACACTCACTGCTGCCCGATTGCAGACGAAAACCATCGCCCGCTAGCGACTCGCCTTTATCATGGCGTCGATATCGAATGGCCACGCGCCCCGCTGAGTTTGTCCCGAAAAGTCTCCCAGCTTCTACCAGCTTCCACAAACCGACCCTTTCACATCGATGAGTTCAATTTCTGGGCGAAACTTCTAATTCTCGCTCTGATGGAGTCAGTCCGTCGGTAGACTTAAAGCATTCATTATGATTGCGATGGGTCAGACTGTCTGGTGCGAGAGCTGCGATCATGCCAAATTCTTACCAACTTCTATTGAACTCTGAGAGCGACCGTCTCCCTCGGATTGCTATAGCCATTACGTTTGGCCTGAGTCTGTTTTTAGCGATGAATGCTTCAACAGCTTTGGCAGAAACCATCACCATTCGGGCAGCTCAAATCACAGTCGCAGAGCAGCTGGAAATTCCGGCTTTAGAATCAGGCACACTCGTCGAGCGACTTTTTCGCGAAGGCGAAGTCATCGAAGAAGGTCAGAAGATCGGCCAGATTGATGACCAGGTCGCCAGACTGGCGGCTGCCAAAGCCCGTGCCGAACTGGCCTTAGCCAAGGCACTGACAGAGAGTGACCTCAAGCTGCGATTTGCCCGCAAGAACGCCGAAGTCTCGAAAGCCGAACTGACGCGATCACTTGAATCGGTTGCGCGTTATCCGAAGAGCGTTTCGCAGACCGAACTCGACCAATTGGCACTGGCTGCCCAGAAGGCCGAACTCGAGGTCGAGCAGGCTGAGTTTGATCAGCGGCAACTGGCACTCCAACAGGAGATTCGCGCACAGGAACTGGCAGGAGCCGAGTTAATGGTCGCCCGACGTGAAATCAAATCGCCCCTCTCTGGCACAGTGGTGAACTGGAAAAAACAGCGCGGCGAATGGGTGGATGCCGGGACACCTGTCGTGAGAGTTGTGCGATTAAATCCTTTGCGGATTGACACCTTTCTGCCATCCAGCCAGGCCCGACTGTTGCGGATCGGGCAGACAATTCAATTCCTCCCTGTGGCCGGTAAAAAATCTCCCATCGATCCGTCGAAAGAAACAGGAAATCAGCCTTCCCAAGTGAAAGCACTGGAAGGGAAGATCACTTTTATCAATCCCGAAGTCGATCCTGTCGGTCAACAGGTGCGGATCTGGATCGAACTTCCCAACCCGGAATTGTCACTTCGACCCGGCGATCGTGGTGATGTCACTCTGGAATTACCAGAAACTGACGCGCCAGGAACCCCACTGAAATCCACGAACACTGGCAAGCCTGCTACGATTCCCGGTTTACCACCTCGCTGAATCCGCGATGTGTCATTTTCGTGCCAGACGGCTGCTTCGACAGCTTCTCTTGAGAGTGATCAAACCTCTGCTGATCGACTCCAGCACACAGTTCCACCAGTTTGCTACATCGCTCGACGTTTCGCGTCTGCATTTCTCAACGCATCCGCAAAATGAGGCTTCAACGCATGAGTTGATTCATGATTCGAGAGTCGTGCTTCTGCTATTTGAGGCAACATCTGTTCGAAGTGCTGAACCAGAATTTGATCATATTGGCCGGGTTCTGTATGACGGGCCTTGTTATGTTTAGCCTTGGGGACAATCCAGACTTTTGCCAGAGGCGAACGGATCCGACGCATCAGTTCCTGACTCAAGTAGTAAGGAACATAATTATCTTTCTCACCAGCAATAAACAACGTCGGACACGACTTGAGTCGCTTTAAGTAAGATTCAATGTGGACATATTGAACCTTTCTCCGCCGGGCACTCAAAAACTGGACAATCGCCACTGTGGAACGGTAGTGCCAATCGGGAATCAACGATTCGGCCCATTGAGGCATATAAATCGATGCCCAGCGGGAAACAAAATGAAATGCCAGCATGGAAAGCGAATAGGCACCATCGCAGCAGGCCACGAGAACATGCGGATATCGAGCTGCGACCCAGAGTGCCGCTGTGGAACCTCGACTGACCCCCATCACACCCAGTGGCAAACTGCTGAATTCCGCATGACTCTCGATCCACTCCAGTGCTGAAATCGTATCGTCGATCTCATAGCGAGTCATCCACTGGTTGGGTTCATAGCCTGCTAAAGAGTCGCTCTCTCCCTGACTGCGGAAGTCGAATGAAATCACAGCAAAACCAGCTCGGATCAGGCCATCGCAATAATGACGCGCCAACCAGTGCGTGCCATCCAGCTCGGTGCAGAACAAAATCACTCCCCGAGGCAGACCAGCTGGCGGTCGATGAACCGCACCTCGCAACGTCAGACCGAGAGTCGTTTTGAATGTGATTCTTTCTGCTGCAGGATCAGGAAGAACCTGTGCCACGTTAAATGGCGGTTTGATATCAAATGTCGAAAGGACAATTCGTACATAAATAATACGAATGACAACTTCGATTGACAGTAGTGCGATCAACAGGCAGATGGTGATCGTAAGGCCCATAGTTTCGCTCTAATTCAGATCGATTCATGAAAGATCGCCACAGTCATTCAGTTGAGTCATTTGTAAATACGATGATTCAACACATGGTCTTGAGCGACAAGTATGCACGAGGTCAGTTCGGGCAGTTTCCAGAATCAGTAGTCGTAACGAATTCCCAGGCCAGTCAATTGAGTCGTATTCCCCAGGAAGGAAAGCTGGTTATCGGCACCATTGTAAAACTGGAAGCCAGCTCTAAAGGTGTGGTCACTCGTGTCGCCGCGCCACTGCCAGCCGATGAGAATGTTAATACTCCCGCCCCAGTCATTCTCTTCCATGAGATGGACGTTACAGGCTGCGAACGGTGCTCCGCGAAATCCCGTAGGACCAGGCGGGTTATACTCTGCCCCAAACTGAACTTCCCAGGGGCCTGCTCCATCAGTCAGGTAGAAGCCATAGCCAACCTCAAAATAGGTTCTTAACTCAGGAACGGGGAAGTATCCCACGCCTGTTACCAGACAATCCCGGCTGTAGTTCCTACGAACAAAAGTCGGATTTTTCAGAATAAATTCGTCACCCAGGTGGCTACTGATATGGTAGTAGCCGAACTTCCACTGGAAGGGACCTTCTCGATAGGTAATTGGTGTACCAATGCGGTAGTCAGTCGCCATGACATCCCGCTCAGTTTCGGGGAGCATTCGCAAGAAGGCACCACCTTCGACATCCCATTGCCAACCTTCGGGATCGATTCCGCGTGCTGTACCATAGCGCAAGAGACCAAATCGACCGCCAAGCACAGAATCCCAGTACGATTGGCCGCCATTGGTGGGGAATAGCCACGACGTCGACATGCGAGGTTCTTTTTCACCGGCGATATACGATTTATACATCAAACCTTCTGGGACGATATGCCATGACCAGGGTTCGTCAGCATCCCACACCGGTTGAGCAGCTTCGGGCAGGTAGGCATTCGGAGATGCTGGAGCCCACGGCCCGGCATTCATCGATGAGGCTGGTGCCGGAGAACTCAACGGATTGAGAATTGATCCGGAGTCGTCTGCTGTCGTCTCGTCATAGCTACCTGGTGGTGCAGGAATTCCACTCTCTGAATTTCCGGGAATCTGCCGGTAGGAAACTGGCGAAATTTCTCGTTGCCCGACTTCATTGAGATTCAGTTCCATGGTGGGGAGTGTCTGATACTCTCCAGAGAACGGATCATTGCTACCGACCGATGGGATCGCTGTTGAACGCGGACTTGTTTCTGCAACTGGACTCCGCTTGAAGCGGGGATCCACAGGGAGAGCGGAATTGCGCCCTTGCGGATTTCGAGGCAATGGCGGGCCGTTCACTTGTGCCAGTGCCATCGACGCTGTGCTGAACAGCAGGAGCGCGGGAATCATGGCCAGGCAACCTGCGAATGCACGCATCTGCCCCGCCAGGATTACCTTGCAACAGGCGGCGGCAATAAACCGCTGTGACCAGTCGTGTGCCATTATGCTGGTTTCATCGTCAAAAGCAGATGTGCCGCAGGCTACAGAAGCGACCACCATTGGTCTTGCCATGCAGAGACATATCTGGAGGGAATGGATTGTGGAAAAGGTTCGGACGGGAATGACCAAGCCGCGCAGTGATTTTGAAATCGCTGAAGATCGATAGAAGCCGGCAGGGAGGACAGGATGTTGAGGATGAAGACAGGAAAAGCTGGTTGTCGAGCAATCCTGTTCTATCGGAGTTCAGGTTTCTTGCCCAGACCTGTCCACCGGCATAAAGCCAGGAATGAACCCAACCTTGCGGAAGTGAAAGTCGTGCCAGGCGTGGTTTCAGCAAGAATTGCCACCAACTGTTGAAAATCGGCAGAACTGGCGGCAGGAGCCGGACTTCAATCCGAGAAAACATGAACAGATGAAACCCTGCAATCGCTTTGGCCAAAACGAAAAGATTCCCCGGCCTCTTCCGGCCTGATGCGACGATTGCCAAATCTGATGTGTCGCCAAGCTCGTTTCTGCACTGGGTGTTTGAACATAAAACACTGCGCAGAAATAATTTGCGTCACAAAATCCGCCCGAGCCAAGTGAGCAGCCAATCGCTGCACTTCAGAGATGACGTTGAGTGGTGCTAGCACTCGCAACTCACCGTGGCGAGAGCCGCTCGACAAAGCTAAAATCCTCATCACTTTGTGAAGGATGATGTTTCCATGACTGCCTTGCCTGTTCGCGTTGGTCTAATCGGTGCTGGAGCAAATACTGTCGCCAGGCACATTCCCGGTTTTCGAGCAATTGCCGGCGTAACGATCGCGGCTGTCGCCAATCGAACGTTGGCCTCGGCCCAGAAAATTGCCACGCAGCATGCGATCCCGACAACGTACAGCACCTGGCAAGAGTTGTTGGCAGACCCTCAAATCGACGCTGTCTGTATCGGGACATGGCCCGACACTCATGCCGAGATCACCTGTGCGGCACTAAAGGCTGGTAAGCATGTGCTGTGCGAAGCCCGCATGGCTCGCAATGTGGCCGAAGCCCGTCAGATGTTACATGCCAGTCAGGAACGACCCCAACAGGTGGCGATGCTGGTTCCCAGCCCCTTCGGCTTGCGGGTTGATGCCGAAGTTCGAAGTCTCCTCGAACGAAACTTTATTGGAGATTTACGGCAGGTTGTCGTGATTGGTCTCGACGATCAGTTTTATGATTACTCGCAGAACCTGCATTGGCGTCAGGATTCCGAAAAAAGTGGTTTGAACGCACTGACGATGGGGATTCTGCATGAAACCGCCATGCGCTGGATCCCTCCCACGAACAAGGTCTTTGCACAAACTCAAATCTTTGAACCCACCCGGCCAAACCCCCATTCCGACGAAAATCTCCCTGTCACCACACCCGAACTGGTGCACGTACTGACAGAATTGGAAGGCCACGCCCGCGGAGTTTATCAATTCTCAGGGATGGCTCTCCATGCCCCCGTCAAGCAGATTCACCTGTATGGCAGTACGGGAACAATCCGTGTGGAGTTCGGGGCCACTGAGAAACTGCTGGTGGGCAGGCCCGGTCAACCGCAACTGGTCGAGGTGGAAATTCCAGCCGAGCGACTCGGCAAATGGCGTGTGGAAGCGGAGTTCATTGGTGCCATTCGGGGGGAAGAGCCTGTCCGCCTCACATCGTTTGCGACCGGACTGGAGTATATGAAGTTTACCGAAGCCGTCGCACGAAGTGCCCAGACAGGTCGCCTATTCTCATTGGAAGAGACTCTCAATTAGCCATGGTCACTCACTGAACGCTCGTCGGGTCTCCTGGAGCGCAGCGGAATACACCATTCTCCTGACAGAACGAACACCCAACGACATTCTTCTGCATCGCAGCCTTGTTTATGAACGTCCAAAACCTGCTTCGCACCGATGAATCCGGTTCGAATTGGTGTTCTCGGCGAACTTTTCCGGGGAATCGTGTGTGAGTTCCTTGTCGGCTCTCTGACATGCCGATACACTTCGAACACGGTGGACAGTTAAGAAATCTAATTGTTTCATCAACATTGACGCGGGGTGGAGCAGCCCGGTAGCTCGCGAGGCTCATAACCTCGAGGTCGTAGGTTCAAATCCTGCCCCCGCCACTTGAAAAGCCCGAGATCACTCGATTGTGGTCTCGGGCTTTTCCTTTTCGAGTCACCTCTCTTCAAGCATTTCTTCTGGCCTTTGCGCCGTGATCTTTGAGCGCACCCTGCCCACCCATTGCGGCGTTTGACGTTGGCTGATCCAGTCCACAGATTTCTCATGAATCCACAAAATAAACACTGGACCGATAAACACTCACCGACTAGCTTGTTTCCGATAGTCAGTTTTTAAAAACACAGTCGTTTGTGGCAGGGGATCACTGATGCTGGGTCTGTTTCTTGGTGCTGCCATTCTGGGCCTGATCATCTCGATCATGGAGGAAGGAGAGTTTCCCGGCTGGGGGAAAATGATCGTTTGTGTGCTGGCCGCCGTTATCCCAGCCGCCATCTTGAATGCCTTCCTGCCGCCCGAATTGTTCCTCGTCGGTTTAGCAGTCGGTGCCTTCTGCGCCGGTTGTGCGATATCGGCTTTGTGTGGCATGTCTGTCCAGCGTGCGGCCATCGCTGCCAGTATTTATCTGGGGATCAATGTGGCCCTCTCGCTGACATTGAGTGCCCTGCTCTCCCGATGATTGAAATTCTTGACGGATCCGGAGATGCAAGACCGCTTTGTCCCGGCAGCAGTCCAATCATTTGCAAATCTGGATGATACAGATTGCGAATAGAAACTATCGCCATCGTCCTGTGGAGTTCAGTCCATGTTTCGCTGTGTCATATGGGCTGCTAAGTTTTCTCATCAGTTCCCGAGACCAATTTTCTACTTCTGGCGACTACGATCAATCCTTAACCCGCTGATTCTGGTGGTCACAGCATTCATACTGGTTGCTCTATCTGCCGACGAAGCCAGTGATCCTCTGAAGGTTCAATACCTTGAAATCCGACTCACACACGCAGAACAACAAGAGATCACAAAACTGATCGACCTGCTTGAGTTTGTTTCGGACGGGGAGGAATCAGATTCATTCGATGAACTGATTGCAGAATATCCGTATGACGGATCGGATGCCGCATATCAAAAGGTGCAGAATGCTTACCAGAAACTCAAAGATTATCGGGTGCAATCACTCCCGTTGCTGGTTCAGCATTTGAAAGACAAGCGCAGTTCACTCAGTTTCCCTTACGGTGCCATGGGAGGCAGGTTTACTGTTGGAAACGCCTGCTATTGGAATATCTATTCTCAACTGGTGGATCTCCCCGAAGAATACTCAAGGCATGGATATTCTCGATTAGGACGAGGTGGCAAGATTCATCGCCAACCCCAGGATTGTGCCAATCTTTTTGATCATGCTGGGGGAATCGACCAGTGGTTAAAGCAGAATTCTCATTTCTGCTATATCGAAATGCAGATTCAAAGTCTGAAATGGCTACTTGGTGAAGAGAAGAAAATCGGCATTCCAAAGCCAAAATCTTATTTCTTGTATATACTTCCACTGGAGATTCAGATTCTCCGCAAGCAGAAAATCATGGGTTTACCAGTTGATGACGCACTGAAGCACCTGGAGCAGGCACTCCAGGAGAGAGATCTTTCAATAGTCCCCAAAGACCTCCTGGCTGATGAACCGCAGGACCTGCCCTGATGTCACCTCGAGAGATCGTCACTGATGATCAGCCTGGAAATGGCTTTGGGTTGCCACTGCGACTGCTTGCGGGCTTCCAGTTTCTCGGTGGGATTGTATTCGCACCTTTCACCTGGGTGCTGATTTTTGCACCTCTGGGTATATTCTCCCCTGAGTACCAATACCATCTCCGGGATGTCCTATTGTCAGTCATGGGCGCCCCATTGGCGATCACCGGCTATTTTGTCTGGGGAAACTGGTTCTTGTATGCCGTTCGAGGACGTTTCTTTCGGAATTGGGGAGTGGCCGTTCAACTGATCTCACTGATGAATCACCTCGGTTGGTTCGTTTGCTTTCCATTGATTCGTCAGCAGTCATTCTTTGCATTTCTGGAAACTGCACCGGTGATTGCCGCCTGGCTGCTGTTCAATATCTTTGTGTCGATGATGTTAGGGCTCTATTTTCTCGACAAATCTCGCACGACCTATGATTTTTGATCGAAGCCGAACATCTTCCTCCTGCCGATAGGCAGGCGCCGCAGTCTGCAGCTCACGGGTTGTCATCAGCAAAAGCCTACTCACTACGAACTCTTGGCATTCATCCAATTGTGGTTGAATTGCCCATCACTCACAGTTTACATTTGAACATCTGGGACTTCCTCTTGATGATTGATCAGGATGTCGTCTTTCAAAGCGTCGAGTGATCACTGTTGTGAATTTGGTGGCGGCGGTTGCAACTGACCAGGAACTTGAATGCCGGAAGATTTCCGCACGGAACATGTTGAGTCAGGTCATGAGGTGCTTTCGGGAAATGGAGAAGCACAGGGAATTCTGGTTTCCATCGAGCAGATCGCTTCCTTGAGTCGCGATATCGAAAAAACGCTGCTCATGACACAGCCTGGAGTGTTGACGACTGAAATCAGTCCGGAAACTTTGCAGCGTATGCAGCAGATTCTGCAGAATCTGGCTCCCGGATTGACACCTCCTTCGACCGAAGAACTGCATGTGGTCGATCTCCCACCATCGATCGGTCGATATCGAGTGACCAAGGTTTTGGGGCGAGGCGGGTTTGCAGTCGTTTATGCAGCGCATGATCCGCACTTGAACCGTGAAGTGGCCATCAAGGTGCCTTTGCCGTATCGGCAACTGACACCCGATGCGAGGCAGCGATTTCTTCTCGAAGCTCAGGCAGCCGCCAGGCTGGATCATCCGCACATTGTGCCCACCTTTGAAACGGGTTCAGCCGGTGAGTTGCCCTACATTACTTATGCTCTCTGCCATGGGCCCACATTGTTTCGCTGGTTAAATCGCCATGGGCCATTGTCCCCGCGTGCGGCTGCCGAACTGGTGATGCAATTGAGCCGAGCGGTCGCTTACAGCCATCAGCAGGGTGTGCTTCATCGCGATTTGAAATCGGCAAATGTGCTGTTGTTCCCGATCACAGATGCTTTCGCAAATTCCGAAGCAGAGTTTCCATTCATTCCGCGACTGACTGATTTTGGTCTCGCAAAAGTGCTCGAAGGAACTTTGGTCGAAACCTGCTCCAGCGTCATTATGGGAACGCCCCATTACATGGCGCCGGAGCAACTCGAAAAAGGGCTTCGCGGTTGCACCCCTGCGACAGATGTGTTCGGGCTGGGGACGATTCTGTTTGAATGTCTCACAGGAAAGCCGCCTAACCAAGGAGAAACTGTCATTGAGATTCTGGCTTCGATCCGTGAGGGCGAAATTTCGCACGTCAGCCAGTTTCGTCGGGATGTTCCCCAGGATCTCGTCAGAGTTTGCGATAAAGCCCTCAGCTTTTTGCCGGAAGATCGTTATGCCACGCCGCAGGAACTGGCACAGGATCTGGCGCGATTTCTGTCGCATGAATCGGTGCTGGCGACCGGGCCCAACTGGCAGACACGCCTCTGGCGAGCAGCCCGGCATCCCGCGCGAATTGCCGATGCCGCCACGTTTATCATCATGAGTAATCTCGCCATTATGGCGTGGATTACGATCTTTCCCATTTCGATTTTGCTGGGCCTGGCATTCACCCACACTGTTGAACTCGGCCAACTGATGCCCCATACAGCGCCATTGTGGATCTTCCACTTTCTCATGGTTGTTCTGGGATATCTGATTGGTCGAAAGTCGCTCTGGGCAGCGATGGCTTCCACCATCAGTGGAGCCGTGCTGACACTCTTCATCTGGTCGGTCCTGGCAAGGTGGATCACGCCGCCCTATCCCGCGATTTACTCGGATGACAAAGCCCGGGACATCGTCTTCGTCCTGCTGCTGGCGATTTTTGGAGCACAAATGATACTGAGTGCTTGTGCCTGGCTGGCACTCAGGACACTTTCGCTCAAAAACCGTCAGCCCAGTACAGTTGGCTAATGCTCGATGATTACGATGAGTTGACTTGAACTCCCCCACCCAACCTGCCTTCGGAGAGGAAGCGCATGCAATGCCTGCTGACGAGGATCTGCCTGGCGGTCACACTGGGCTGCATGACCTCGATGAACATGCTTGGTTTGATGGCCTCAGAGCCAGAGGTCACAACTTCGGTCGTTGTCTATTCCGGCAAGGCGGCTGAGTTGAAATGGATTGGTAAGCCTTGGGCATCGATCGAGGATCCCAAGGGCTCAACGAGCGCACTGCTGGCGAGTGGTCAGAATCGATGGCTGCTCTCTCGAAGCGGGATTGGCGCAGGTGATTTTCAGATTCGAGTGCGGCTGCAGCTGGCCAAACTGGATGGAACGGCTGCCGCCTTCGATTTCGGAAGCAGCCGCTTTGGTCTCGATGGCAAAGCGGGCCTGCTGTTTGTTGAAGGGCCACTCTTTCGCAATCAACCAGCTGCGACGCTCAAAATCGCAGACTTGGTACAGCCGGGTGCTCCGTTCTTGCTTGAAGTGATTCGAAAGGATGAACAAACCCGGTTTCTGATCAATGGCCAGTCGGTCTACACACTAGATGGCTGGAAAGGCTCTGTCGGTCGAGTGGGGTTGCGGCCGTGGCGCAATGAGATGGCGGTGTTTGACTTCTCGATCAAAGGAAATCTTTACGAGTTGCCAGCACCACCTGAGCCTTTGTTTCCAAGTGGCTTTGCAGGTGGAACGGAGGGCTATCACACCTTTCGGATCCCTTCTCTGACAACCACGCGCTCGGGAACGTTATTGGCCCTTTGCGAAGGACGAAAAAACTCGACGGGCGATAGCGGCGATATCGACCTCGTCATGAAGCGATCGACCGATGGAGGAAAGACATGGAGCCAGCCCGTCGTCCTCTGGGATAATGGCGAGAATACTTGCGGCAATCCGTGCCTGGTCGTCGATCAAACGACCGGAGAATTATTGCTCCTGGCAACCTGGAACCTGGGTGATGATCACGAGAGCGAGATCATTGCCCAAACCAGCCGCGATACCCGGCGTGTGTACGTTCTGCGATCCAAAGACGACGGCTTGACCTGGAGCCAGCCGGTGGAGATCACCAAAGATGTGAAACAACCCGACTGGACGTGGTATGCGACAGGGCCGGGTGGCGGAATTCAAATTCAGCAGGGCTCCCACGCGGGTCGATTGGTCATACCCTGTGACCATATTGAAGCCAGAACGAAAAAGTACTACTCGCACGTGATCTACTCGGATGATCATGGGCAGACCTGGAAACTTGGCGGAAGCACGCCAGCCGCCGGTGTGAATGAATGCGAGGTTGTCGAACTGACTGGGGGAAAACTGCTGCTCAATATGCGTAATGCCAGTGCCAGCAGGCAGAGGCAAACGAGTATGAGCGAGGATGGCGGCCTCACCTGGAGTGAATTGAAATCTGACGCGGCACTCATCGAGCCTGTCTGCCAGGCAGCCATCCTGCGAGCCAGTTGGCCTGCCAGGTCAGAGCCGGGCTGGATCCTCTTCAGCAACCCTGCCAGCACCACTAGCCGCACAAATTTGACAGTTCGCGGCAGTCGGGATGACGGCCAGACCTGGCCTGTCAGCAAAGTTCTGTATACGGGCCCAGCGGCTTATTCTGACCTGGCTTTACTTCCTGATGGAAAAGTCGGCTGCCTGTTTGAAGCGGGTGAAGCCAACTACGCCGAGTCGATCGTCTTTGTGACATTCGGGCTGGATGAATTAACAACGTGATGCGTGCGAACGTTTGCCTGCCGCGTGCCATGCCTGCTGCGTGCCATGCTTGCAGCTCTGGGCAAGCATGTCTTGGCAACTAACATCGCTCCGGTATCTCCTCTGAAACGTGCAGTTGTTCGAAGATCGACGTCATGACAGGATCAGTGGCTCACCACACTGCGGCGTTCCTGTGCCAGATCGGCGGGATGTCGAGGAACGTGCTTGATCCAGTTGGGCATGGCGGAACCAATAATCATTCCGAAAATCGATGCCACAAGGCCATAGATCTGTGGTGGAACCACCTGCCATAGATTGGCACTTTCTTCATCATGAATGAACTCGGTTCCCAGCCAGACTGGCAGAGCAAACAGGATCGAAAAAACCGCCCCTTGAGTGGTGGCTTTCGACCAGTAAATGCCAAAGGCCAGGGGCACGAAGGCGATCACCAGAGTCACTTTGTAGCCACTCTCGACCATCTCATACATGGTGCTTTCCGAGTTCACGGCGATGGTGGTGGCAGTAATCGAGACGAGCACCAGCATGGTACGCACCAGCCACAGCAGCATGTTGTCGCTCATCTTGAGAGTGAACTGACGCAGCACGTTTTCTGTGAGAATACTGGCTGGTGCCAGCAAGGTACCACTTGCCGTTGACAGAATGGCCGAAAGGACGGCTCCAAAGAACAAAATCTGGACCCAGAGTGGAGTCTGATTCAGGATCAGAACTGGCAGGACTTTCTGGACTTCGCGGGCGTCTTCGGACGCGAAATGGCCAGCCGCCGCTGGGTCAATCATCGTGGCCGAAAAGGCGATGAACATCGGCACAAAAGCAAAGCCGAAATAGAACAGCCCGCCTAACAGTGTCCCCGCTCGGGCGGTGGCTTCGTTACGGGCACTGGTCACACGCTGGAACACATCCTGCTGGGGAATCGAACCCAGTGCCATCGTGAGAAATTCACCAATAAAAATCAGCCAGGCGGCAGTTGTCACGTGTGGAAACAGATTCAGCTTCCCTGCCTGAGCGGCGGCGGCCACGACGGGCTGAAATCCACCCGCTTTTTCACCCAGAATGTATGCGACTAGCAGTAGACCAATCACAATGGCGACAGTCTGCACCACATCCGTGAGAGCGATCGACCACATCCCGCCAAAGAAGGTGTAGAGCGTGACGATCACCGCACCAATGATGATGGCCTGATTCAACGTGACATATTCGGGGAACAGGACATTGATCACCAGCCCGAAGGCCGAGAGCTGTGCTGTCGTCCAGCCCATGTACGATGCAGCGATCCCCAGCGACGTGAGAACTTCCACAAATCGGCCGTAGCGCACATGGTAATAGTCGCCAATTGTTAACAGCTCGAGACTGTAAAAGGTGCGGGCAAAGAAGATGGCCACGAGCACCAGGCAAACCGATGCGCCGAAGGGATCACCCGAGACAAATCCCAGTCCCTGATCAGCAAAACGAGCAGAAACCGAAAGCACGGTTTCCGCACCAAACCACGTCGCAAACACGCAGGCAAAGTTCATTCCCAAAGGGAGTGAACGACCAGCCACCATAAAGTCTTTGGCACTCCCCACCATGCGGGCGCCATACGCGCCTAAAGCCAGTGTGCCCACCATGTATGCAATCACGCACGCAATCAGCACTGACACATCCCCTTGATGGAGCCCACTCAACAGGGCTGGAGCAGCCAGCCCACCCAAAACCTCTGCATCGACGATCAAAAAGCCCGCAAGAAGACAGGCGGCTTTCAATCAGCGGGAAAAGGGAGCACAAGTCTTCGCCCGCCCAAACTTTGCAACCGCAAGAGTATTGAAGTTTCCCGATCTGACTGCAAGCCGAAAACGATCGCAAAGCCCCAACGCTGTGGATGTTGCGGCTATTCCTGACAGGTCGCATCCATAAGTCACGATGTGAGAAGGTTCTCGATCTCTCAGTACGAATCACGATTGTCATCGAGCTGGTGCGAAAGCAGGACTTCTCAAAGTCAACCATCCACAGGCCTGGAAGAATGGGAGATGGCCACTGCGATCTCTGCATGAGCTTCATCGACAACCAGCTCATGTCGATCACTCGTCGCCATTCCCGGATCACGAGATTGTCATCCAGACCTCCGGTTCAAGGTCTGAAAGTTGCTTTGTCTGTATGGGGTTCACTCTCAAACACTTCCCGAGTGTTTGAGGGGCTCAGCCTGTCAGAATTTACGACAGGCGAGGCACTGCGAGCGACAATTTGTTCGACAAAGGCTCACGAGCCATCACTCGAACTCCTGAATTAAGGTCCTGAATATTGGATATCGTCTCGATGAAGAAAAAGACAGGTTTCACACTGATCGAGTTGCTGGTCGTCATTGCGATTATCGCCGTGCTGATTGCCTTGCTCTTGCCGGCGGTCCAGCAGGCGCGGGAAGCAGCCCGTAGAACCCAATGCCGGAACAATCTCAAACAGATTGCGCTGGCCATGCACAATTATCATGATGTGCATAATTGCTTTCCGGCGGCTCGGCTTTCGAGCACTCCCAAGTATGGTCAGATGGTGGCCTTGCTCCCCTATCTCGAAGGCGGGAATCTCTCTCGCCTGTTCGATGTGACAGCACCAGGGGGGTTCGCAGACCCTGTGAACCAGAAGGTCGCGAATACACCGGTTTCAATGATTCGCTGTCCATCAAATCCTGTCCCGGGCCTGATCAAGATGAGGAACAGCAGTTCCACAGGGACAAGCTACGGATCTTTCATCACCAGCACAGGCTCCACGACTGATCCTAACGATCCGTCGATTATGACAGGCTGGGCCAACGACTATTGGGTCAATCATGGGATTAACAGTTCCAGCTATACACTTGCCTATTCGACGGGGATATCTCCCAGCCCGATCCTCAAGGGGACAAGCCCTCGCATGCGTGACGTCACGGATGGCCTGTCGAACACAATCCTCGTCAGTGAGCATGCAGGCTATGATGTTCATTATGTACGTGGAGTAGGCATGCCCATGCCGGCCACAGACTTGACTCTTGATCAGCCCGGCGCATGGGGAACATGGCTTGGCTGGTGTGCCTATATGATTCAGACATATCCAGTTTATACAGTCGATACCTATCCCACGAACTTATCTAACATCCCGTCGGGAACAGGCTGTACTGTGAATTGTAACAACTCACAGGGGATCTTTGGTTTTCATGCCGGCGGCGCCACTGTCGCCATGGGTGATGGAAGCGTACGGTTTTTGCCCGAGAGTCTATCAAACGTGATTCTGATGGGGATGGTGACCCGCGACGGTGGCGAGGTGATTTCTGAATGAAATGTCGACCTCTCTTTGCAGCCCTCGTCTCATTGAACCTGGTGATGATCAGTTCGGGATGTTCTCTACATGATCAGAAATGCCTCGTTTCAGGCCAGGTGACCATCGACAGCCAACTCGTTGATGGAGTTTATCTGCTCTTTCATCAAGAGCATTCCAGCAATGTCGTTGGAACAGCCCGCACTGATCATTCGGGACATTACCTCGCCAAGCTGCCTGTCGCGGGGCGCTATGCTGTGACAGCGTTCTGGCCCAAGATTATCCGAAATACTGAAGAAACGATTGAGGGTGAAGATCGCCTGAGGGGAAAGTACCGTGATTCCTTGAACCCGTTGACTCTCATCACTGTTTCCACTGGCGAGAACTACCCGCCTGCGATCAACATCTCCTCTCGATAGCAAAAGAATATTCTCTTTAGGATCTTTCAATGATAACGAATCGATATGCCATTTATGCTCTATTCGCTTTTTTGGTCATAATGCTTTCCGAAGAAGCAGCATTCAGCAATGACTCTAAAACGATCTTTTCCACACAATCGGGAAGGTGGTCTTCAAAAGAAACCTGGAGTTCAGGGAATCTCCCGGAAACGGGAGATCGGGTTGTGATCCGCTCAGGCCACCATGTGATTTATGATATTGGCCACCAGGGCCGAACTCCCAGCTTTCGACTGGTTCAGATTGCAGGAGAACTCGAGTTCGCTACTGATCAGAATACCTTGCTCGAAGCAGGACTCATTACGATTATCTCCAGTGAAGACCCCTCCGAAGAAGGCTTTGACTGTCATGCAACTCCACCTCCCGTAGGAGAAGGTCGCAGGCGTCCGGCACTTTATGTCGGCAAACCCGGCGCTCCTTTACCGGCTGAATATACGGCCAAGATCCGTCTACGGTACTTTGAAGGTATGAATAAACTTTCCTGCCCGGCTCTCGTGTGCTGCGGCGGACGTATGGAAATTCATGGTCAGCCAATCGCACGCACCTGGGTCAAGCTGAAACGCTCTGTGAATCCAGTGGAATCGACCGGACGTGGTGCCACGACGCTCTCTTTAATGGAGAATGTCGAAGGCTGGAAAGAAGGCGACCAGGTTATAGTCACCAGCACACATCGTCAGCGGGATCGCGAAGACGGCGATTTTCTCAGTAGTGCACAAACAGAAGTTCGCAGGGTCGTGCGGACAGGCAGCCAGGACTTTACGGGCGGATATCCATTAACTCTCGATAAACCATTGCAGCATGCTCATTTCGCTGATGAGAACTTTCAGGCCGAAGTTGCAAATCTCACTCGAAATGTCGTCGTTGAATCAGCGGAACCAGATGGAGTTCGAGGGCATACGATGTACCACAGGCACTCAGCGGGTTCAATCAGCTATGCCGAATTCCGACATCTCGGTAAGCGAGATGAGCTAGGTCGATACAGCATTCATTTCCATCTCTGTGGCGAAACGATGCGTGGCAGTTCCGTGATTGGCGCATCCATCTGGGACAGCCATAACCGCTGGATTACGATTCACGGTACGAATGCTCTCGTGATTCGTGACTGCGTGGGCTACAAGAGTGTCGGACATGGGTATTTTCTGGAGGATGGCACAGAGGTCAATAACATCCTGGATCATAACCTGGCAGCTCTCGTATTCCCTGCCAAAACTCAAAAGGATCAGGTGGTACCATTCGATCTGAATCGAGGTGCAGGCTTCTGGTGGGCGAATTGTCACAATCAGTTCACTCGAAATGTTGCTGCAGAATGTGCCGAGTATGGCTATCGCTTTGAAAACAAGAAAACTGCAGACTTCGATCCGATCCTGTCTGTCCGTCAGCCGGATGGATCGGTCAAGAGTGTTGATACACGTATTCTGCCCTTTATACGTTTTGAAGGTAACGAAGCCCACACCATGCGATTCTTCTGCCTGAATCTGCGGGGAATCGCTCGTCCGGAGGGTGGCCGCCTGAACTTTGTCGAGCAGAATCAAACGCTGGCACGCGAAGCTGCTGAAGCTCTACCACCCAATGGAACACCTTTTTGGATTAAAGATTTCAAAGCCTGGGAAGCCAACTGGTCCGTCCATTTAGGAACGACAGGTGTCTTTATCGACGGGCTCAACTCCTACCGCTGCGATGTCGCTATCTGGCGTTCAGTGATGGATCGGTCAGGTTTCCGCCGGATGACTTCCCGTGAAATGCGTGTGAACGATATTCATGGCCCGATCAGCATGGGTGCTGTTCCTACTTCAACAGCCAGCGAAAATGACGAAGGATACGCCTATGAAGCTCGGCTGCAGCCAGCTTCAGTTTCAAGTTTTAAAGATCAATTACCGCCCGTAACCGTCATCACTTCCATTGTACGCCAGGGACAGTTATTGAAAGTCTGCGGCTCTGTCGCAGATACCAGCGATATTCGACACGTGCTCGTCAATGGTCAAAAAGCCCGCTCGTTACGGGGAAGTTTTGCCGAATGGGAAATTGTGCTGGAAGCTCCAGCTAGCGGCCCCATGGAATTGACGGCCATCTCTGAGGATATCAATGGCCATATCGAACAAACGCCTCACATCGTTCGTCTCGATTGATGGAACGCCTGCAACCATTCAGCCTAGCGGCTTTTGAGCCGCTGGCTGAACTTCTGGCGGAACTTGGCGACTTTCGGGGCCACGACAGCCGCACAATAGGCCTGAGCCGGGTGAGCGCGGAAGTAGCCTTGATGGTAGTCTTCTGCCGGGTAAAAAGTGACCGCGGGGACGATCTGCGTCACAAATCTTCCAGGCCAGATCCCAGCCGCTTCGAGTTCAGTGAACCTGGATTGAGCAACCGTCTGCTGTTCGCTGTCATGGAAAAAAATTGCCGAGCGATACTGCGTGCCAATATCGTTTCCCTGTCGATCCTTTGTGGTCGGGTCGTGGATGGCGAAGAAAATCTCCAGCAGGTCGCTGTAGCTGATGATCTGAGGATCAAACTCGATCTGGACAACTTCCGCGTGTCCGGTTCGTCCTGTGCAGACCTGCTCATAAGTCGGATTGACGGTGGCTCCACCCATGTAGCCAGAAACGACACGATCGACGCCAATGACATTCTCAAAAACTGCTTCGAGGCACCAGAAACAGCCACCTGCTAAAGTCGCCATCGAACGGTCAGATTGTGCATTGGTCATAGATAGCCTCTTGAATTTCAGCAGATCTGTGCAGCCACTCGCTTTGTGAGTCGATCACGCGGCAGCAGGTGTTTATCTCTTGCCGTACGCGATTTGATTCCACTTATGTGATTTTAGTAACAGCGGCATCAGGCTGGAAAACGGCTCAAAGTGGTTGTCCAGCCCGATGAACATGCTGTGTGAGCGAGATCACTTTCGTTTGATGTAGTTCATATAGGCAAAAAAGATCACAGGTGGTGCGACCAGGAATGTCAGTGGGAAAAAGACCCAGCCTGGAATACGGTTTTGGTAAACGTAAGGCCAAAGGATCCAGGTATCGAGGTTGAAACCGGCAATCAATGTGCCGCAGATGATCAGAATCCCCATGTTCCGCTGTTCGACGTATTCATCATCCGTGAGCTTTTCAGCAGCCTGTTTGCGAGGTGCGGCAGCGCCGGGCTTGCTGGCAGATGACTTACTCCCCTTTTTGCGGGTGGGTTCGGCAACTTCCTTGCGCATGCCGTTGGCATAGTATTTGGAAATGCCCTGATTGATGCCAAGCTGGGAAGCGATGACATGCCGCATGGGCTTGTCGTAGCGGAGGCGAATTTCGTCTTCGAGTTCTTGTGGGGGATCGTCAGCACAGGCCACGAGAATCTGTCCGTCGTCTTCGAACAACGGCAGACAGGTATGCCGGCGAACCACCTGCCGGGGGAGAAGATCGAGAATGGAATCGTCGGGGAGCATTTCATTGAGGTCAACAAACGGTCGCCCCAATTCGCTGGCCAGCGCCCGGGCCGCGGTTTCACCGTCGGCCAGTTTCAATTGAACGACAGCGTCTTTAAGTGTGAGACCCGAGCGATCTGCGAAGGCTTTGACTTCTTTGGCCTGATCCTGCGAGATGACACCTTGATCCACCAGATAGGCTGTTACTGGCCGCCGGCCGGTGCTGGGGTCGCGGTCGTCGATCTCCCTTCCCAGTGAGCGATCGTAATCGAGTTTGCGTTCGAGATCGGTGAGGCAGAGCATGGCTCTGGCCAGTTCGTTCAGCAGTTCCTGCGATTCGGTCGCGTACTGACCGGTGGCATACTTGCGGACATGGCCGTTGAGTTTTTTATAGTTCTTGCGAATTTTGTCAGGGTCATCCTCGAATTGAATGACCCGCAAAAGAGCATAATGATCGGGCGGACGGTCACCTTCGGGAATTCCCAACCATTCCTTATAAACGTCAATGGCCACGGTTCACTCCGGCTGGTTGTTTCGTCGAGGGGTCAAGTCTGATTTGGTCAACCGCAATCGTTCAGCAAATTGGAGAGGCGTACTGCGAACAGGGCGGTTTCGCGTTGAATTATCATCGAATCAATCTGCTGGAGGCAACGCAAGAGAGCAATGTCCTGTTTTGACTTTCTCAAGTGAGAAACTGCCCCTTTCAGTCTTGAAAAGCCAGGAGTGGCTTCGATTTGTGATCCCTGGGCCAGGAAAATCTCATCTGGACTGACAGGATCTCTGCTGGAAACGAGCCCTTCCTGCTAGAATATTGGTAATAAAGTTTTGCAGGCCATGGGTATGAAAAGTGTCCCAAGTTGGCCTCAACGAACCAAGTGATGGCCTGGCGGGAAAGACGGATGCGGATACTTCTGGCAAATCCTCGTGGCTTTTGTGCTGGTGTGAACATGGCCATTGAGTGCCTGGACGAAGTGATCCGCATGTTCGGGCCGCATGTCTTCGTGTACCACGAGATTGTTCATAACAAGTATGTCGTCGATCGATTCACACGTCAGGGTGTGACTTTTGTGGACTCGGTCGAAGAAGTCCCCGAAGGTTCAGTGCTGTTATACAGTGCCCATGGTGTTTCGCCTGTCATTCGGCAGGCAGCCCGTGAGCGAAAACTGCAGACGATTGATGCCACCTGCCCGCTGGTGACCAAGGTGCATCTGGAAGCCATCAAGTACGCCCGGGAAAAGTACAATATTATTCTCATCGGCCATGAAGGTCATGACGAAGTGATCGGCACGATGGGTGAAGCTCCTGAGAGTATTACCCTGGTCGAGACCGACGAAGATGTGGCCAGTTTACCCTTCACAGCAGAGGATCCGCTGGTTTACCTGACTCAGACAACACTTTCGGTCGAGGAAGCCGGGAGAGTGGTAGCCGCCCTGAAGGCGCGATATCCGCACATCAAATCTCCGCCAAAAGAAGATATCTGCTACGCGACGACCAACCGACAGGAAGCTGTGGCTCAACTGGCGGCCGAGGCCGATCTGGTGATTGTGCTGGGAAGCCAGAACAGTTCGAACAGCCGCCGGTTGATGGAACTTGGCAGTGGAGGCAACAAACCTTCGTATCTGGTGGATGGCGCTCACGAACTCAATCACGCCTGGTTTGAGAATGTCGAATGCGTGCTAATCACGGCTGGTGCCAGTGCTCCCGAGGTTGTTGTTCAGGATTGTATCGAATACCTGCGAACCAACTTCGGTGCGAAGGTGGATGAACGCACCATCCGCGAAGAGCACGTCTCCTTTCCGCTGCCTAAGGAACTTCGAGCCTTGCAGAAGTTGCGCATAGAGTAATTGCCGGCATTCTGGAGGACTTTTCAACGGGAGTTTTCGTCTAAAAGTCCATTCAGAAATTCCAGAATGCTCTACCAGCACAACTGTTCCGTATCGAATGTCAAGTGATATTTGATCGACTCTGGAAATCAGAAAGTCCAGGTTAAGTGTCGAATTGGCACGCCTTCGGGGCACTATTCCAAAATAAGAATTTTATATCGGATGCCATATTTTTATGGTATCTCATCACGACCTGAGCTTTATGCCGAGAGCTCGCCTTGCCTGGCTTATGATTTCATGTCGTAAAACACACGATGACTCACGATCAAACAGATTCCGCTCGATCAATTGAGAAAACCGTTGATCAACCAAGCAGCCAGATTCAAAACACAGATTGGAACCTGCTGTTTGGGATAATTGCTGTTCAGATGAATTTCGTGACACGTGACCATTTTCTTTCGGCAATGAAAGCGTCGTCAGCCAACGATGCGCGACCACTAGGTGAGATTCTTGTCGCAACTGGCGCAATGACCGTCGAGCACCACAAGATGCTCGAAGCTCTCATTAATGCCTTGCTTCAACAACATGAAAACGACCTGCACAAATGTCTGGACGCATTAAGTTCTATCTCGTCGATCAGGGAAGATCTCGATCAATTGCAGGATCCTGAACTTACTGTTCGCCTTCAGCGGCATTTATCTTTAGAACCAGCTTCCTCTCTCTCTGTTCACAAAGAATCAGAGACTTCTGACTCATCGAAACTTCGCTTTAAAATCATTCGACCGCATGCTAAAGGTGGTCTTGGTGAGGTATCTGTCGCTTTAGATCAAGAACTGAATCGGGAAGTGGCCTTAAAAGAGATTCAGAAAAAGTATCTGGGTGATCCTGCCAGTCGTGAGCGATTCTTACAGGAAGCCGAAATCACTGGTGGATTGCAGCATCCGGGTATTGTTCCCGTTTATGGACTGGGAACCTTCCCGGATGGAAGTCCTTTTTATGCGATGCGTTTTATTCGCGGTCACAGCCTGAAAGATGCCATCGACTCCCATCACAAAGCCAATCAACAGCGACAAACAATTCCGTCAGAAAAAAGACTGGAACTCCGAGAGTTACTGGGACGCTTCATTGATGTCTGCCAGGCGATTCAGTACGCCCATAGTCGAGGAGTTCTGCATCGTGATTTAAAGCCCGGCAACATTATGCTGGGAAAATATGGCGAGACTCTGGTTGTAGACTGGGGACTCGCCAAAGTTCTCGGGCATCAGGAAATTCAATCTGAAGAATCGCTTTTAGTTCCTTCGTCGTCCATCAGCAGTTCCGGAAAGACTCGCCCGGGATCTGCATTAGGAACTCCCGCCTATATGAGTCCTGAGCAAGCAGCAGGGAAGCTGGATGAACTTGGCCCGGAAACAGACGTCTATAGTCTGGGGGCTACCTTATATCATCTTCTGACAGGCCAGTCGCCATTCGATGGTAAGATCCATGAAGTGATCGATAAGGTTCAGAAAGGGGAGCTTGTTCATCCCCGAGATATCGCCTCGAGCGTTCCTCCCGCCCTGGCTGCTATTTGCCTGAAAGCGATGGCTCACAATCCTCAGCAACGCTATAGCTCTCCGCAGCAGATTGCAGATGACATTGAACGATGGCTCGCTGATGAGCCAGTCAGTGCCTATTCGGACACCTGGTCCGATCAGTTATCGCGTCTTGAAAGAAAGCATCGTGCATGGTTCCGGGCTGGACTGGTTTCTGCTTCCTTAATTGCAATTCTGGCTCTGATTTCCACCCTGTGGATCAACGCTGAGCGTAAACGAACCGACAAGTACGCCAGGTCAGAAGAGCTTGCCAAGAACAACGCCCTCAATGCGAAGAAAACTGCCGAAGAGAAAGAGCTCGAGTCTCGCCGTCGTCTTTATATCGGCAACATGAACTTCGCTCGCCATGCCTGGGAAGAAGCCAGACTATTTCAGCTGACACAAATTCTGGAAAAGACTGCCCCCGGAACATATGCTGATCAATGTCGTGATTTTGAATGGTACTATTGGGATCGCAAGGCAAAGGAAGAGCTCAAGACTCTGCAGGGGCATGCCTCTGGAGTGCATAGTGTTACGTTCAGTCCTGACGGAAAACAACTCGCTACAGCAGGTGGTGATTCAACGGCCAGGGTATGGAATGTCTCGACTGGGCAGGAAATCGTGACTTTGCAAGGTCATACTTCCTACCTACAGACGGTCGCTTATAGTCAGGATGGAAGCCTTCTGGCTACTGCCGGCGGCGATAAGACCATTAAACTCTGGAATCCATCAACCGGGCAGCTAATTCGAACACTTATCGGGCACTCGAATGAAGTATCGCAAGTGGCATTCAGCCAGGATGGAATGCGGCTTGCCTCTTCGAGTAGAGACATACTGTCTTTCCCGAATAAAGACATCACAGTGAAAATCTGGAATGTCCTTACAGGAAATGAAATTATTACCCTTTCAGGGTACACAGATGGGGTACTTGATATTGAGTTCAGTCCCGATGACAGGATCATTGCCGCAGCAGGTGGTGACGGTCAAATAACTCTCTGGAATGCAACCACTTATGAAAAGATAACAAGTTTCAAATGTCATCCCTACGCAATATTTGATATCGCATTTAGCCCCGATGGAGCACAAATTGCTTCAGCCAGCGCGGATCGCACTATTAAAATCTGGAACACAAAGACGTATGAAGAAGTCAAGACGTTCCAGGGACATCTGGGCGCTGTCTCCGATGTTGTCTTCACCCCAAACGGTCACCAGATTGTTTCTGGGAGTGTGGACAGAACCATTAAAGTCTGGGATGTAGTGACAGGGAGCGAATTAGTTTCTTTTGCTAGTGCTTCCAATGCACCGATGGGTGGTGCGACTCTCGGAGTCGCAGTTAGCCCTGATGGATCCAGAATCGCATCAGCAGGCGATGACGGAACCGTCAAGCTTTGGGATGCATCGCTGACTTTCAATTCCATTGTCGGTAAAGGGCATACTCAATCAGTCAATTGTGTCGCATGCAGTCCTGATAACAGCCGAATTGTTACCGGCGGCCAGGATGAACTGGTAAAGATCTGGGATGCTTCTACCGGCATTGAACTTGCGACGCTTAAAGGGTACCCAGGGTCTGTTCGGGCTGTGGCATTCAGTCCTGATGGATCCATGATTGCTGCTGCGGGAATGGATACTCGCAGAAATCCAGTCCGTCGCGACCATTCCATCAAGATCTGGAATTCAACCACCTATCAGGAGATCGCTACACTGAGTGGTCATGAGCGATTTATAGATGATATTTCTTTCAGTCCCGATAGTCAGAGAATTGCATCAGCATCGAATGACATGACGGCGAGAGTGTGGGATGTTGCAAAGGCGAAGCAGATTTGTCTGTTCAAAGGACACAATAAACTCGTCATGTCTGTCGCATTCAGCCCCGATGGGAACAGGGTTGCTTCTGGAGGTGATGACAAAACTGCGAGACTATGGGATGCGCGTACCGGTCAAGAATTGATGACATTTAATGGGCATGAAGCAGTCGTCTCTGCTTTACAGTTTAGTAAAGATGGCACCTTGCTCGCGACTGGAAGTTGGGACAGTACCATTAAGCTTTGGGATCCGATCTCTGGTCAAGAATTGAAAACACTTACGGGTCATGCGGGATTTATTAATAGTCTCGAATTTAACCCCGTTGGTACTCGTCTTGCTGCAGCGTCCACAGATGGAACAATCAAACTCTGGGATATTTCGACAGGCGAGGAGACACTGCTACTCAAAAAATTCCATCAGAAGGCCACCTCTCCAAAGTTTGTCAATGAGGTCGCTTTCAGCCCTGACGGCACACGACTTTTCTCGGCGCATATGGACAATTCGCTAGTCATCTGGGATGCAAGACCATGGACAGATGAATTGCGATTGCAGCAACAAGCCATGTGCCTGCTGAATTCGGTATTTCAGCCAAAGAGCACTCGCGAGAAAGTATTTCATGCGATTGAATCAAATCAGACCTTTATTGAGCCAGTAAAACAACTGGCATTGAAAATGGCCTCTTCTCTGCCGCTTGGATCTCTTCAAAAGGCTTCAGAAGCACGCAAGTGAAGCCATTGACGCTGGCAACAGGTCTGCTCATCACCTTAAGAACCCGTGACATCGCTTATTCCCACATGCGGCCGATTTTTTTGCGGACATCGGCGGTTGTCAGTCCGTTGGCGATGTGGGTTTGACTTGCAGGCTCTTGAATGCGGGGTGTGACGACTTGCCAGGCTGTCAGAATGTCATCCGGCAGGAAGCGGGTGCGCTGGGAGTAGCTGTGGCGGTCTGACTGATTCTTGCCGTGAAAGTAATATCGCTGTGGATGATAAACCTGCAGATGCGTTTTCGCGCGCGTGAGAGCGACGTAAAACAGGCGGCGCTCTTCTTCGATTTCGCGCGGGTTGCGTGTCGCCATATCGGCCGGGATGTTTCCGTCAGCCGCATGCAGAACATAGACGGCATCCCATTCAAGACCTTTCGCAGAATGAATCGTTGAGAGTGTGATCCAGTCTTCATCGAGCAGTGGGTCTTGAGCAAAATCCTGCGTGGAAGTGGGTGGGTCGAGAGTCAGTTCTGCGAGAAATTGACTGCGGGATTCATACCGGGCGGCAATGATTTCGAGTTGTTCAAGATCGCGCAGGCGAGCGGGTGCGTGATCGTACTTCTGTTCTAACAGGGGAGCGAGAAACTGGCGAACCTGCGCGAGTTGCAGGGGAAGAGGAGTTGTGGTTTGACCACCTTTGACCAACGTCCGTAACAGAGCCACAAAGACCGGCCAATGAATTTTCGTCGCTGCGGCTGGGGTATGTTCGCGCCAGGGTTCAAAGGCAGAACTCCCTGATCCCAGGCGTTCTGTCAGTTGACGGGCCGTTTTAGGGCCAATCCCGGGCAGCAGCAATAACACACGCAGTGCGGAGACAATGTCTCGCGGATTTTCGGCCAGCCTCAGCATGGCCATGGCATCTTTCACATGAGCTGCTTCGACGAACTTCAGCCCGCCAAACTTGATGAAGGGAATATTTCGGCGAGAGAGTTCAATTTCGAGAGTGGCGCTGTGATGCGAAGCACGAAAAAGGACGGCCTGTCCTTTGAGGGAAACCCCCATTTCTCGCAGTTCCAGAATGCGCTCGGCGACCAGTGTGCTCTGCTCATTGTCGTCGCGGCAATTGACGAGTAGCGGCTTCCCTTGTGGTGGACGGTTGGTCCATAGTTGCTTTTTGCGGCCTTCGGTCGCCAGTGACATCACGAGATTACTGGCTGCGAGAATCTCGGGAGAACTGCGATAATTTTGTGAGAGCGTAAGGACGTTGGTGCCGGGATATTCCTGATCGAACCGGAGAATGTTCTCAATCGTGGCGGCTCGAAACGAATAGATCGACTGGGCGTCATCTCCGACGACCGTCAGACCCTGACCATCGGGACGAAGTGCCCGTACAATTTCGCCCTGCAGGGCATTGGTGTCCTGATATTCATCGACAAGGACAGCTTTGTACCGCTGTCTTAAAAGTGGGACAGCAGGGCTATCCTGCAGGAGTGCCAGCCAGAAAAGAAGGAGATCGTCGTAATCGAGGATCCGCTGCTCTTCCTTTCGCTGGGTGAATAATTGAAACAAGGCTTTAAGCCCGGCCTCATGCTCGGCACACCACGGGAAAGTCTCTTTCAGAACGAGGCTT
Organism: Planctopirus limnophila DSM 3776; assembly: GCF_000092105.1. Taxonomy (NCBI): domain Bacteria; kingdom Pseudomonadati; phylum Planctomycetota; class Planctomycetia; order Planctomycetales; family Planctomycetaceae; genus Planctopirus; species Planctopirus limnophila. The sequence continues at coordinate 4,474,307 of NC_014148.1, forward strand.
AAGGGCTGACGGGTATTAACACAGCGGGAATAGATTTCGACACAGGTGCCTTTGAGAGGAAACCGCTTTTCCTGGCGTGTGATGTCGAGTTCTGAGCGAAGCTGGTTCATCAGATCTTCGGCGTCACTGCGATCGAGAATCGTGAAGTCGGCGTCGAGTCCGAGATACTGACCGAATTCACGCAGATGTCTGGTGGCAATGGCATGGAACGTCCCACCGACGACATGGCGACCATGAATGCGTGCAATGCCCGGCGACTTTGCAGCCACCGCGAGAAGTTGCTCGACCCGGCGGATCATTTCAGCAGCCGCTCGACGAGTGAAAGTCAGCAGCAGGATTTCGCCAGGGTCGATCCCTGTAGCGATCAAATGAGCGACCCGATGGACGAGAGTTGTGGTTTTGCCTGTCCCGGCACCGGCAATAATGAGCAGTGGAGCCGGCCCAGCCTGAGCAGCGGCCCGTTGCTCGGGATTGAGATCCTGCTGCCAACGGGAAAGATCTGCTAAAGGAACTGATGGAGGGCTGGCTGTCTGTGGGGAATCGGTTGTCATCCGTGAACTCGTGATCGTGACTGTGGGCCTGAATCGATGCACTCAATCCGTCAAGAGTGATCAAACCTGTCTGGGCAATACCTTATGGAGCATCGTTTGAAGTGCCGGCAAAATTCACAGCGGGAAGTCGATCGAGATACGAAGGGGGAATCTCAATGGCTTTTAAGGCCCCTTCCTGCATCGTACAGCAGACCGTGGTCATTTCGCCGCTGGCCAGGATTTTGCCATCTCGCGAGAAAACGTAACTCATGGTGAGCGAGCGCGTCGTCTGCCGGATAATGGTCACATCGATGGTGATGACTTCTTCATACCGGGCCGGCGCCCGGTAATCGCATTGGCAAGCCACTCGCGGCCAGCCGATCTCGATCCCTTCGGCCGTCTTTCCTGAAATCTTCAGCCCTAACGAGCGAAAGAATTCGTGCTCGGCCTGCTCCATGTACCGGAAGAAATTGGAGAAGTGGACAATTCCGGCCATATCGGTTTCATAGAACTCCACTCGGCGCTGGGTCGAGAAATGCGGCATGGACAGTTTCTGCCTTAAGGATCGGGAATAGTGGAATGACGATCGATGATGCAAAAGTTTCATCGAGTCGATGACCTGCAATACTGCTCTCATACGGATTCCAATATTCAACGGCGCTCCTTGGTATGGGGTGGCTGGGGTTGAGTCTTCGAACCCCCAGCGATTTTCGGAACGAACTGGGGGTTCGCGAAGACGCTCAACCCCAGCCACCCGCCCCGCAGTTGTTGATTGGAATCCGTATCAAAAGAGATTTTGCGAAGTCTGTTGGACTTTTGCGAATGATCGGAGCTGTCACTCATGGTTCAAAGACATGAATGCTCTGTTTGAAGAGTGAAAAATGTGGTGGAGCGGAACAACCAGCGGCCGGACGTTACAATGGAATTCTGCAGGCAGAATACGGGCTGTTTTCCGTGCGAACTGATGGACCGTGATGGGTTGGATGACGTTAGTTTTGAACAGGGTGCCGTCGAATGAGTCGATCAGCGAGTGATCTATTTGCCCAGAGAATTCTTGGTGAGATTGACCGGTTGATTCAGTTGGCGGAATCGCAGACGCGCCCGCTGGAAGTGGATCCTTACCATCGCGAATTGTTTCAGCTTTTCAAGTTGTCTTACGAAGCGGGTTTGACCAGTGGAGAGGCAACGCCCGATTTGTCGGCTGACGGAATCTGTCAGCAACTGGCGGCCATGTGGGGTTTGACATCGGCAGCGCAGACCTGGCTGACACAGGCAGCTCAGCTCCCTATGGCTCAACTGACAAGAATGCGCAGCCTGTGGTCTGTCATGCGGATGTGGATGGAGTGGGATTTCGCCTTGTCGAACATTCATCGGGATCTTTCGGCTGAGAACGCTGCTCCGGCAGAGGCCTCGGTATCCGGCGAGCCGGAGTCTGCTGCAGATCCTGTTTCGTGAATCAAGTGATTGCGATGATTGTGTTGAAGATCGCCAATCTGATGGATGTCTGATTTCTGGACTGAATGGAACTGGTGCCAAGATGCCTGCCCTGCTGGCTCGGGAAGAATATATCGAGCAGGCTTACTTCTTTCGGACGTTCCGCGAGCGGCTGAAAGAGGATTTGCCCACACAGGAGATTCTCCAGGCGCTGCAGGACGAACTGCTCGCTTCGACCAGGCTGCCCATGGCGGTCAATCATCTGCGAACCGAGTTATTGCACAGTGGTGTGATCTTCACCGGGATGAGGCAACTGGGCCATTATTTTACGTCCTTCCAGGCGTTTGTGATGGAGCAGGCCGAGCAGGAAGGGAGTCGGTTTGATCATTGGCTGGCACTCGAAATTCTCGAACGTGAAGCCGACTATAAATCGAAAGAGTCGCTGGCTTCGGGATTGTTTGTGTTTCAGTTTGAATCGTTGGCACGCAATCGGCTGGGGTATGATCGCGGCCTCGATGCGATCGCTGGTGATCCGATTTATAACGAAGCATGGAAGATCTGGATCAAGCGTTTAAGAGCGCTCCTGGGAACTGTCGATTTCGCGGACCTGCTGTATCATCGGTCGGAACTGGCAGCTAAGAATCGCGAGAAACAAGCGGCCCAGAAGGCCTCGATCCAACAGCTTTCGCAGCCTGAGGAAAGTGGGAATGAGGCTGCCGAGGTGAATTCGACGACCAGTCGGGCACCTCAAGGAGAAGAAATTCTCTTCAGCGATGCGGCTGGGCGAATTGCCAAAGCGAATCATGGCAAGGATCCGCTCTATCTGTTCGCGGCACTGCAAAGGCAACTGGGATATCCGGCAGTTCCCAGGCCGCAACGTGCTCTCAAGTTGGCCCAGACACATCCTGAGTTGGAGATGCGGCTTTCGCGGCTGGAACAGCGGTTGCATCTGATGGAAGCGGAGCAAGCGGGGAAACTGGATCTCAAGGAATTTCTCATGAAGCCACCCTCCTTTGGAGACGATCTCGCTTAGGATTTGCACGTAGAGTCCATCAGTCCTGACAGGATGAAGCCAAGACATTGTGGGAGGCATGCTTGCTCAGAGCCGCTGTCTTTTTCACATAACGTCACCCAAGGGTGGCACGACCCTGGAGCCCCAAAAATCCAAACAGTGCGAAAGGGCGTGGTCTTCGTGCCCTTCAACGTTACATTTAATGTAACACTGCATAGGAGGGAGTCGGATGTCTTCATCCGCCCCCAGTAACAATGCGTTGCCAGCACGAATGCATCCGCGATATGTTTTCCTGACTTGAGAGCATGTTTGTCATTAACAATCAGAGTCCAATGACCTGGGGGTCGGACAAGGACGTTTGATTCCAGCCTCCGAGTCGTGGGAGGCATGCTTGCTTGGTATTAACTTAAGACAGAGCCGCAAGCATGGCACTGAAAGAGCTTGGCACTGAGCAGGCATGGCACTGATCACGGGCAACCAATAACGGGGCCAAAGGAAGAACATGCGATTTCCAAACCCAGATGCTGTGATGGAATATGCCCTGATGCTGGCTCGTCGTGGTGTCGGGTTTGTCGAGCCCAATCCGGCTGTGGGCGCAGTGGTGGTGGACGAACATCTGCAACTTCTGGGCGAGGGCTGGCATGAAAAGTTTGGCGGGCCTCATGCCGAAGTGCATGCCCTGGCCAAGGCTGGTGAGAAAGCGCGCGGCGCCACGATTTACACCACTCTCGAGCCCTGCTCTCACTTTGGGAAAACACCTCCCTGTGCCGACGCACTGATTGCGGCTGGGATTCGACATGTAGAGACAGCAGTGATCGATCCTGCGGCTCATGTTTCGGGCCAGGGAATTGAAAAATTGCGACAAGCCGGCATCACGGTGAATGTTGGTCGCTGCGCGGACAAAGCCCGTGAACTGCTGGCCCCGTTTGTCGCCTTTCAGTGTGCCAATCGGCCCTGGGTGCATGCCAAGTGGGCGATGACGCTTGACGGAAAAATCTCGACGAAGACCGGGCATTCCCACTGGATATCGAGCGAGGCATCGCGGCGGACTGTCCACGAACTGCGGGGGCGTGTCGATGCCATCGTGGTCGGGATTGGCACTGTGCTGGTGGATGATCCCCAACTCAATGTCCGCCTGCCGGAAGACTGGAAAGGGCCAAGACGAACACCCGCGAGAATCGTTCTCGACTCGCGGCTATCGATCAGCCCGCATAGTCAACTGGTGCAGACAGCAAGGAAGATCCCCACGATTGTGGCCACGATCGGCCCGGAACATCTGCAGATGGCCGAGAGAGAAGCCGACTGGCAGCAACGGCGGCAAGTGCTGGAGGCCGCGGGTTGCCAGGTGTGGTCGCTGCCCTGTGGCTCGACAGATATTGGTCTGGCGCATCACCCGTGCTTGATTCATCTGCTGGATAAGATGCGCGCTGCCGGCATGGCCCATCTTCTGGTTGAGGGGGGCGCACGCATTCTGGGATCATTTTTGGATCTGGATCTGATCGATGAAGTGCATGCGTATATTGCACCGAAACTGGTGGGAGGATCGGCAGCTGCTTCACCCATTGCGGGCAAAGGGCGAATGACGATTTTCGACGGTGAAGAGTTTGCTTCGGGGGAGTTTACCACGATCGACAAAGATGCGTATTTCCATGGAATTCGCCGGGTGGCGATTGATCGTTTGCCGTGGTTGAGCCCTGTCACCTCGTAAAGGCTGGAAAAACTGACCCGGAGCGACAGGGTCGAACTTTTGGCTGACTTCTGCCACACTTCGCAGAGGGTTATCTGGCCGCAGTGACCCATCGTGGATGATTGTGGGCCGCTTGTTTGTCCTTTGTGAAATGTGCCAGGTTGATATGGTCGATGTGAGTCCGTTTTGTGGATGGCGTTATCAACTGGGTCAAGTCGGTGATCTGGCCGATGTGACAGCGCCCCCCTATGACGTGATTGGGCCGGAGGAACTCATCCAGTTCCGGCAGAAACATCCGGCGAATATCGTCCATTTGATCCTGCCGGAATCGCTGCCTGATGATCCTGGTCCCGATGAACGTTATCAACGGGCAGCTGCACTTCTGGCACAGTTCAAGCTCGATGGCATCCTGGCGCGTGATCATGCAGATGCCTATTACGTGTATCACCAGACCTTCGAGATCGCTGGTGAAAGATATGTGCGAAAAGGGTTTCTCGGGCGGCTCAAGCTCTCGCCATTTGGTGAAGGTCAGGTCTTTCCGCATGAGCGCACGCTGGCCGCACCGAAGGCGGATCGGTTGAAGCTCTTTCGTGCCGTAAAGACCAATCTTTCGCCCATTTTCGGTTTGTATGAAGACCCGGCCGGTGAGGTCGAGCAGGTGCTGACCACAGCCCTGGCAGGTCAAACGGGGGTACAGCTGATCGACGAACAGCGAGTCCTGCACCAGCTCTGGCCAATTTCCGACCCGCAGGTGATGTCGAAAGTGACCTCGCTGATGAAGAGTCGGCCGGTGGTGATTGCGGATGGACATCATCGCTATGAAACCGCCCTCGCCTATCGCGAGGAACTGGTGGCAACAGGCACGATCACAAATGAACTGCATGCCGCGAACTCGGTAATGTGCATGTTCGTCGCTTCGGAAGATGACGGGCTCATCGTGTTGCCGACACATCGCATCGTCAAAAACTGGCAGGGGTTGACGGCTCAGCAGATCGGCATGGCATTAACGCCAGTGTTTGAAGTGGATGTGGTCGGGAGTCATGCGACAGCAGCCCAGGATGCGTGGGATCTGGCACAATCCTGTGGGAATGGCTGTGCCCTCGCTCTGGGAACTTCTGCGGATTCGACGTGGGTGGTGGCCGAGTTGAAAGACGTGGCCTCGATGCGGCTGGCTTCTCCCGGCAAATCGGCTGAGTGGTGCCAGTTACCAGTCAGTGTGCTGCATCAACTGGTGCTGCCACGATTGGCACCACTGGTGCATCCACGGGAAGAAGCCAATCTGGAATACGTCCACGAAGATCAGACAGCCGCCCGCGCCATCGAAGAAAAGAGTGCCGGTCTGGCAGTGCTGGTTCCTGCGACGAGTGTCACCCAGGTGGAAATGATTGCCCAGGGCGGAGAGGTGCTACCTCCCAAATCGACCTACTTCTACCCCAAGTTGCGCTCGGGAATGGTGCTGAATCCTTTGACGTAGGATGGCAACGATTGAGCCATGCTGCTCCTCGATTCGTGTCAATTGTTAACTATCAACCATAAGTTCATCCGGTTAAATCCATTCTGTGAACTTATGCAGTTGAGTGACTAACTGAGTTAACCCCTGCGCATTCATGGTGGTGAGATAATCCTCGACACCTTTCGGAGGGTTTTTGAGACTCAATCGATGCCTTTTGACAGCGATGCAAACCTGACTTGGCGTTGTTTCAAACAGACTTATAAGAAAGTTGTCTGGGTGTAATGCTTCGATGCCGTATGGCTTCAAAGATGTCTCAGGGAAATCCTTGAAATTGAATGTCAGGATTGTGTTGGCTCTGGAGAAAATTGCTGCTGCCAGAACGTGTCGATCATCTGGATCTGGCAGTGCGACAGTTTCAATGAGCTGTTCGTAGCCTGTGATTAACCCGTCCGGAACAGAGGCTTCCATGAGTGCTCGAGTTAGCTGAAGTTGCTCGGGCTTCAGATCGGGGCGGTTGATGAGCAAATTCCTGATCCACTCCTCGTGAATAGTCGGCGTCCATTGGGGTCGAAACAGGCCCATCACAGCGAGATGCATGAGCAGATCGCGCAATGGAGCCGGGTAAAGCACACAGGCATCGCAAAGAACCGTCAGGTTTGCCACATCAGTAACCCATCCCCAATTCCTGAGCCTGGGCAGCCAGTTCATCCAGTGCTTGCAGTCGCTGCTGGTCCATCGCCTGTTTGTATTCCATTAAATCCTTGAACAGAATCCGGCGATGGGAGCCAACTTTTCGGTAGGGAATGAGATTGTTTTCCAATTGCTCAATGAGATAGGGCCGAGAAACATTGAGAATATCGGCTGCCTGCTGAGTGGTGAGTTCCACATGGATGGGAACAAGCATCACAGCATGCCCCTGAGCCATTTGTGCCAGGATATCCTTGAGAAGCTGCAACGCTGCCACTGGAATTGAAAGCGTCTCTTCCGGTAGTTCTTGAGATTGAATTCTCAGTTGCAGCGACAAGTTGGGGCTGGTCACATCGTAATGGGCCAATTGCCGGCAGCCTTCGAGCGCGAGTCGTGCATCGACGGATGACGGTGTGATCATCTCGGTAGTGACGTTTTTTTGTTTTGACATCAGCACGCACTCCTCAGAGGACAATCATACACACAATCGAAGCCAACGCAATATTCGAAATATTCGAAACAGTTTTTTTCAATCGGTGCCAACCGAATGCTGCTCGAAAAGCACTTTCGAACTCACAAGATTTGTCGATGCGAAACGTTGCTTTGCCAAGGCTGTTCTTTTGACTCACTTCGCGGGAGAATCTGGACAAAGTCGGTGTGAGTTCGTACCGGTGTGAGTTTTGTTTCGGGCTCGAAGAATTCAATGCCTGTTGCCCTTAAGGGGCGACCTCACGGATGAAAGTGTGCCTGCCATGCGGACGAAAGTTGCTGATTGCCTGAAGAAAACTGCTCCTGGAACGATTGTCGATGTGCGTGGCTGGGTGCGAACGCGGCGGGAGTCGAAACAGGGGTTTGCCTTCATTGAACTCAATGATGGAAGTTCGTTTGCCAATCTGCAGATTGTGGCCGACAAGTCGCTGCCGGATTACGAGGAATTGATCAAGCTGGTGCAGACCGGGGCGAGTCTGGCAGTGACAGGGGAACTCAAGGAGTCGCCAGCGCAAGGGCAGAAGGTGGAACTGCATGCCCGGACTTTGAGAGTGCTGGGACAGGCCGATGCCGCGAAGTACCCGCTGCAGAAGAAGGGGCACAGCTTCGAGTTTCTGCGGGAAAAAGCTCATTTGCGGCCGCGCACCAATACGTTCGGTGCAATGGCTCGCGTACGCAATGCGATTTGCGACGCCATTCATCGCTACTTTCAGGATCGCGGTTTTCTTTACATTCACGCGCCGATCATCACGACGAGTGATTGTGAGGGAGCCGGTCACATGTTTCAGGTGACAACGCTCGATCTGGCAAAACTGGGACAGTTGCAGGGTTCCAGAAGCAGTGAAGCTGGCAAGCCTTTCGAGATTGATTACACGAAAGACTTTTTTGGCAAGAAAGCCGGTCTGACAGTGAGTGGTCAGCTCGAAGGCGAGATCTTTGCCTGCTCTGTGGGGGATTGCTACACGTTTGGGCCGACGTTCCGGGCAGAGAACAGCAATACCACCCGGCATCTGGCCGAGTTCTGGATGATTGAGCCAGAGATGCCCTTCTATGAGCTGGAAGACAACATGGCTCTGGCCGAGGACTTTGTCCGGTCAGTGATCAAGAATGTGCTGGCGCGCTGCCCGGATGATCTGCAGTTCTTCAATGATCGCATTGAGCCGACGCTGCTGGCGACACTCGAGAACATTTCGGGACATGACTTCATCAAGCTGACATACACCGAGGCGGTCGAGATCCTGCTGAAATCGGGACAGAGCTTTGAGTATCCAGTCGGCTGGGGGAAGGATCTGCAATCGGAACATGAACGGTTTCTGACCGAGAAACACTTCAAGCAGCCAGTGATCCTGACGGATTATCCGCGAGAGATTAAATCATTCTACATGCGGGCGAACGATGACGGGAAAACCGTCCGGGCCATGGATGTGCTTGTCCCTGGAATTGGCGAAATCATTGGTGGGAGTCAGCGTGAAGAGCGACACGAAGTCCTCATCAGCCGCATGCAGGAATGCGGTTTGAATCCGGCCGATTACTGGTGGTACCTCGAACTGCGGGAGTACGGCACAGTTCCTCACAGTGGCTTCGGGCTGGGCCTGGAAAGAACCGTGCAGATGATTACCGGCATGCAGAATATCCGCGACTGCATTCCGTTCCCGCGAACCCCGAAATCGGCTGACTTCTAACAACTGCCAGCCAATAAAAGAGGCCTGTGAATCGGAGCCGATCCGCTACAATACTTCGCGATAACAGAGAATCTGTCGGTGGGGAGCCAGCCAGGCTGCTTGACCCCAATCGGCAGGCTCGCGACACTGAAGTTGGCCTGGCGATGGGAAATCCAGGCTGTGGCGTGGACGTTGTCTACGAAACGGCTTGGATAGCAGACTTTTGTGCAGCCAGCATCTCGGCCATGGCCAGGTATCGCAAACTATTCCTGTATCATCATTTAGATCATTTTTCACGAACCCGAATTCATCTTGAACTCTGGTTCCACTGAACAAAACTATCCACACAAAACCGGCTCAGGCAGTCCATGTTTGATCAGCGATTTATTCGTAACTTCTCGATCATTGCCCACATTGATCACGGGAAAAGCACACTCGCAGACCAGCTTCTGCTGAAAAGTGGAGCCATTACCCAGCGGGAATTCCGCGAGCAGATTCTCGATGATCTCGATGTGGAACGAGAACGCGGCATCACGGTCAAAGCCCGGGCGGTGGCTATTCATTACACGCTGGACGGTCAGGAATACGAGATCAATCTGATCGATACGCCCGGTCACGTGGACTTTCATTATGAAGTCTCGCGAAGTCTGGCCGCTTGTGAAGGGGCGTTGCTGGTTGTGGATGCTTTTCAGGGAGTGCAGGCTCAAACAGTCGCCAATGCATATGCAGCGATTGGTTGCGATCTGGAAATCATCCCGGTGCTCAACAAGATCGATCTGCCGGTCACCCGCATTCCGGAAGTGATGGAAGAAATTGAATCGGTGGTGGGGCTGGATACATCGAATGCACTCAAAGTCTCTGCAAAAGCCGGGATCGGGATTGAAGATGTCTTTAAGGCCATTGTCGAGCGAATACCAGCACCCAAGGGGAAGCCGGACGATCCATTACGGGCACTGGTCTTCGACAGCAAGTACGATCATTACCGCGGTGTGGTCACTTACATCCGTGTGAAGGAAGGGACGATTTCCAAGGGCCAGAAAATCTATTTCATGAAGGCAGGCACAGCCCATGAAATTCTGGAAATCGGTCAGTTCCGGCCCCATATGCTCCCTTGTGAAGAACTGGGACCTGGCCAGGTGGGTTACATCGTCACTGGCATTAAAGTGCTGGGTAACGTGCATGTCGGGGATACCGTCTGCGATTATCTGAGGCGACCAGCCGCTCCACTTCCCGGTTATGAGATTCCTCAGCAGATGGTGTTCTGCGGGATGTACCCGATTGATGCCTCAGATTTTGAGCATCTGCGGGAAGAACTCGCCCGCATGAGCCTCAATGATGCCAGCTTCAGTTTTGCCGCCGACACGAGCGAAGCGTTGGGCTTTGGTTTCCGCTGCGGATTTCTGGGGATGCTCCATATGGAGATCATCCAGCAGAGGCTCGAAAAGGAAGCCAATGTCGATCTGATTCAAACGGCACCCAACGTGACGTATCAGATTCTCAAGACCAATGGAGAAGAAGTTTTTATCGATAATCCTCAGGAAGTCCCTGATGCGGGTTCGATTACTGAGTTTCGCGAGCCGATTGCAAAAGTCGCGTTCATTCTGCCGAGTGACAAGATCGGCGCGGTGATGCAGATGTGTGCCGACCGCCGGGGTGTCTTTGTCACCACCGAATTCTTAGGCCCGCAGCGGGCCCAGTTGGTGTGGGAACTTCCACTGGCTGAAATCGTGTTCGACATGTACGACAAGCTCAAGAGTATCACTCAGGGATATGGCACTATGAACTACGAGATTATCGGCTACCGTGCCGCTGATCTCGTGAAGATGGATATTCTCGTGAAGGGCGAGCGGGTCGATGCGCTTTCCACAATCGTCCACAGGACGTCGGCAGAAAGGCGGGGCCGGGCTTTGTGTAAGCGGCTCAAAGAGGAAATCTCCCGGCATCAGTTCGAGATTCCCATTCAGGCCGCACTGGGGGCACGAATTATCGCCCGTGAGACTATTTCTGCGGTTCGTAAAGACGTGACTGCCAAGTGCTACGGCGGCGATATCAGCCGCAAGCGCAAGCTGCTGGAAAAGCAGAAAGAGGGCAAGAAGCGCATGAAGCAGTTCGGCTCTGTCGAGATCCCCCAGAAGGCCTTCCTCTCCGTGCTGGACACGGGGAATGATGAGTAGGGGTGACCGTTCCGTCCCCCGTAGGGTCCGCTGTGCGGACCATATTGGGCTTATCGCCGGAACGAGAGATGAAAGTTAGTAGTTAGTAGTTAGTAGTTAGTAGTTAGTAGTTAGTAGGGCAGGCTCCCGCCTGCCGTCCTTCCAGCAGATAACTCAGCCACTCCCAGTTGCATGGCATGAATCGCCCAGTTCCCATAGCCTGCGAGATTGACCCATGGATCGGTGGTGAATTCCTGCGACCGGCTGCGGCCACCACCACAATGAGTCCTGACCCCTTTGTCTCTGCCTAAGTATCAAAGCGCTATTCACATTCGCAAGACAATAAAGGATCCCGCCTTCCCACGAATAACATGCGCCCACGATACCATCTTGCCGCTAGGCAGTGCTTCACAATCTATCATCAGGAGGCCCAAATCTGCCAACAACTAAGATGGAAATATAGAGAATAACTATATATATAACCGTATAAATAGAACCCTGAACCAAGAAATGAAGACTAGCAATCAATCCAGATCTACCCAACATGACTACCACAAATGAGGGTAAGATCGTCGCAACGAATAACCAAAAAAGAAGCCATAAGTTGATGAGCGTTAACAAGACTGACGCAACAGCCCCTCCAGCAGACATCAGTGAGTCAAATAGCGACATATCAGCCTCCCCCGTCATGATAGTGATGCATCATGGAATACTCGCTTCCATTTGTACGTCAGCTCTATCTATTCACCACTTTTATTCATATAGATAACAATAACTTCTGTCCCCTCGCAGGGTGGCACAGGTTGCTCGTCCGCGAGCTCCCTGTGTGCCGGAGGCAAAAGAGGCTTCGTTGCCGGAAGAGTCCGGATGCGGATCACTGTTCATGGTAGATCGTGATCTTTCAGAACTGCAATAGAGCCAGAACCCTCCTGTGGCTTCACCACCCCGGTAGAACTCAGGATATCAACCGGGGCCACCCTGCGAGTGCATGATACAACTCACCCGCCTCACAGGCTCCTAGTATTCCTGGTATCGCAGCAGGCTTTCAAACACCCGAAACAAAACAATCAGTCCTGACCCATTTGTTTCTGTGACCCATTTGTTTCTGCGCTGTTTCTCTGTTTCTGCTGACCCCTTTGTTTCTGTGTCTCTGCAAACGCTTATCGATTTGACTATGCACGCCCATTCATGGGAACCTGTGTGAATGAATCGGACAGGCAACGGTCCGAGCGATCTCTGACTGTAATCTCTTAAAAGACAATCCCCATGAGACAATTCGCATTGATGGTGCTGGCTTGGGTCTCCCTGATCTCTTACGCGTTGGCTGCGCAGCCGAATGTGCTGTTGATTTGTGTCGATGATCTGCGGCCTGAATTGGGTTGCTATGGTTCGCGAAGTGTTTCGACCCCGCACATCGATGCGCTGGCGAGTCGCAGCCGGTTGTTTACCCGGCACTATGTGCAGGCTCCGACCTGTGGGGCCTCCCGGTGTACGCTGCTCACCGGCCGGTATGGCCCGGCTGGAAACAATGCACTCTTTGAACTGGCCAAACGCCGCAAACAGGATGGCGAAGCGGTACCACCTTCCATGCCCGAATACTTTCGTGGAAAAGGGTACACGACGGTTTCGGTCGGAAAAGTTTCGCATCATCCCGGTGGTCGCGGCGGAGCCAACTGGGATGATGACAACCTGAACGAAATGCCCGGCGCCTGGACTCGACATCTCATGCCCACCGGCCTATGGAAGCATCCCCGGGGAGCCATGCACGGATTGGCACATGGTGAAATTCGGGCATCGGAAAAAGGGAAAATGGCGGTCTTTCAGGCGACTGAAGGGACCGATGACATTTATCCCGATGGTCTGATTGTCGAAGAGTCACTCCGACAACTGGATGTGCTGACCAGCGAAGACAAACCGTTCTTTCTGGCGGTGGGATTGATTCGGCCTCACCTGCCGTTTGGATCTCCTGCAAAATACTTCGAGAAAGTGAGCCAACTCCCCTTATTGCCCATTCCTCATCCGGAAAAGCCGACCTGGCCATCGACGTGGCATGGCTCGAATGAGTTGAGGCAATACCAGTTGTGGGAGAAAGATCCTCTCAAAGATCCATCATTTGCTGATGAAATTCGTCGGCACTACTACGCCTGTGTGACCTATGCCGATGCGAATGTGGGCCGCCTGCTGGAAAAGCTGGCTGCCACGAAAGGGGCCGACAATACGATTATCGTGCTGTGGGGAGACCATGGCTGGCATCTGCGTGAACATGCGGTGTGGGGAAAGCATACCTTGTTTGAAGAATCGTTGAGATCGCCGCTGCTGATCTCGACCGGTCAGTTGAAACAACCGGGGGAAGCGACGGAAGCCGTCGTCGAAACGATCGATATTTTCCCCACGTTGTGCGAGCTGACCGGGCTGGAAAAGCCCGCGTTTGTGCAGGGTGTGAGCCTGGTTCCCCAGTTGAATGATCCGAACGCTACGGGACATGCCGCTTTCTCGTACTCGGGGAAAACCCGGACGATACTGACAGATCGCTACCGCTTGATTGCTCATCCCGACAAAGCCGGAACGATGGAATTGTTCGACCATGCCGTTGATGCGGGTGAAACAAGAAACATCGCCGAGACTCAACCTGAGATTGTCAGCGCATTGCTGAAAGAACTCGACCAGCGACTTCCTCCTCGTTGAGGGCGGCCATGTGATCGTGACTTCGACATACAATTGGTAAAAAGCAAAAACGCCTCGCGGCTCAGGCCACGCGGCGTTTTTTAATGGAAGTTTTCAGATCACTTGTCAGATATCAATGCGGCCGTTCTCAAGAATAGTCTCTTTCAAGTTATGGATAGAACGGGCTGTTGTTGTTGCGGTAGCTGTTGTTGGCCGATGGGTAGGTTCGGTATCGGTCATTGCTGTAGTAGTTCGAAGGTGTCGAATAGTTATAGTTATTGACCGGTGCCTGGTACTGGTATGGCCGACTGTAATTCACGGGAGCGTAAACCGGCTGGCCAAAGTTACTGCTGTTGCCGTAGTACCCGTTGTTGGCGGGGAAGCACTGGCCGTTGGCGCAGTTGACCGGTGGGCAGACACCGCCCGGGCAGTTTCCATAGACGCCTGTGTTGTTCTGGTAAGAGACAGGAGCGTACGAAACAGGACGGGCATAGCCATTGTTATAGGCTGGTGCATAGCTGACTGGCTGGTAGCGATTCACGGCTGGTGGGCAGTTCCCGGTATTGCAGTTATTAGCAGGTGGCTGGAGGATGCCCAGCCCCATGTTCGGCAACCATTGAGCCTGAGCTGACGATGCAGCCAATCCGATTGTCAGAGCGGCCATTGAGAAGAGTGTCTTGAAGGTCATGATTCGCTTCCTCTATGAAGAGTTTGCCGCGTGGATCTTCCCTGTGATGCAGCACAGGCCGAAGAGCTGCGACTGATGTTCTTTCGCCAGGTGTCTCCTTGGCGGGAACGTCGAATCCTTTATGCACCATCTGTGCCAATCGAAAAAATCCGTTCGACGACTATTCCGCAGCGGTGTACGCACCGTCAAACTCTACGCACTCCCCTCCATCCTCACAGACCCACTGAACTTCTTACACTTGCAAATATCATTTATACACACCACCACGTCTTGAAGATATCGTATTGATAACACCCCTATTTTGGTGGTTCGTAATTCTTTCAGGGAGGGGATGGCAGAATTTCCAAAGTTACAACCCGGGTGTCAGTCGTTCGGCGGGTCCTGCCGATTTCTCATCACAAATTGCTTTTTTGACACGTTTTCAGGGGATTTATCGCTGTGCCAAAGCGAATGGCACGGTCTCTGCATTAGGGTGGAGGCATGGCGAACGGCAAGGAGCCTCGCCAGGAACCACAACAAGACGAGAGGATGCGATCATGCTGGTACTGACACGCAAACGAAATGAAACGATTCAAATTGGCCAGGATATTGTTATCCGAGTGATTCACACAAGCACAGGTGCGGTCAAGATTGGTATTGAAGCCCCACGGGAAGTCTCCGTTGTGCGTGGTGAACTGGCTCAGCAGCGACTCGCTGCGGCACTGGGTTCCCAGGGAGTCGAAGTGAGCCACGAAGCCGCCGCCACGTTACTGGCCGCTGGTTAATTCGCAGGGACTGCTGTGGACGGTCGGAAATGCAGGGGTTGTATGGGGTTGGTTTCTGTTTCGGGTTTTTCACTTTCGGGCCATTGAGATCAATGGGCCCTTTTGACAAGGAAGGATGCATCATGAAGCTGTTTCAAGTCATGGCACGCACAACCGGGGTTTTCGCAACTCGACTGATCTTCGCGGGGGCTGTTGTGGCACTGCTGGGGATTCAGGCACAGGCTCAAAACTATGGGCCCGATGAGACCAGAAGTCGCAACGACTTTCCTGCTTATGAAGGGCGGAATAGCACCTGGTCGAATGATCGATCTGAGCGGACACGCCCGCAGCTGGATCGCCCTGTTGATCCACGCGATGAGATGTACTGGCCGAACCCGGTGAGCAATTCGCTTTCTCGCCAGCAGATCGAAGACCGTTTGTTCGACGATCGCAGGAACTATGGAGGATTGAATGACCCTGTCCGATCAAATGACTGGCAACAGCCGGCCCGTCGGCCATCGTCGGATCTGATCAGCGACTCCCGCGATCGTGAGCGCGATGCATTTCCCTATAGCACTCAGCCCTATGGTACCGGTCGCTATGATACGGGTCCTAACGACAATGGCCGCTACGATAGCAGTCGCTATGAAACTCGCTATCGCGAAGAGCTGTACCGTAACGATGATTCTCGGAACCTCCCATTTGATTCCCGTTGGAACAATGCCCGTGATCGCAGCCGAGATTTTGTGCCGACAGCTCCCAGCAGCTGGGATCGGAACAGCAACTGGAACAATAGCAGCAACATGCCGCAGGATCCCCGGCTGGAACCCGCTCCTGCCACTTTGCAGAAGAATCACCCCACAATCCAGCAGTTGATTTCGAGGCGGTATCGTGATCAGAGAATCTTGCAGACTTTAAGCTCGATGTCGCCACAGGCTGCTGAATCGTTCTATCTGGAAACGGCTCAACTGATCGATGCCCGGGCCTTAGCTCCTTCGGCCTATCCGGTTCGAACAGCAAAAGCGTTAGAAAACCTGTATGTCGCGGTGGATAACCAGGAGTTCGTGAATGCCAACCGGTTGCAGGTTGCTCCTCAACAGCGGGCTGCCTTTCAGCAGGCGATTTCACAGATCGGTGGACAAGCTCAACCACGCAATGCACAGGAAGCGATTCAGGTCATGCGGCAGGTGGCACAAATGAGTCAGCAAATCGTCGGTTTGCGTCCTCAAGTTGTCGCGATGGAGTTTACCTATGGTGCACTGGAAACACTCGATGAATATTCGACCTTCATGCCCAATGAAGTCAGTGGCGGGCCCAGTACACAATTGGGTGAAAGCCTGGTGGGGATTGGCGTAGAAATCGAAGCTCATCCTTTAGGACTCAAAGTGCTCAAGGCGATTACTGGCGGGCCGGCAGCACAGGCCACCATCAAGCGAGGCGACATTATTACGATGATTGGCGGGCGGTCGATTGCCGGTATGGAACTCGATGAAGCGGCCAATCTGATCAAGGGCCCACTCGGATCGATGGTGCAGCTTCAGGTGAAACGAGGTGACTACATTGCCGATATGTCGTTGATGCGGAGCCGAGTGCAGATTCAAAGCGTGGCTGAAGTTCGTATGGAAGATCAGGTCAACAAGGTGGGGTACATCAAGCTCGACAAGTTTGCCGAAACAACCAGCCGGGAATTGGATCAGGCTTTGATGAATCTGCACCAGCAGGGGATGCAATCGCTGATTCTCGACTTGCGGGGAAACCCCGGCGGCTTATTGACCACAGCGATCGAAGTGACCAACCGGTTTCTGCCAGGTGGAACGATTGTCAGTACGAAAGGGCGTAACCAGGCGGATAACAGTCAGGAAGTGGCCAACTACCCGAATACCTGGAAAGTGCCACTGGTGGTGCTGATCGACAACAACAGTGCCAGTGCCAGTGAGATCTTTGCCGCCGCAATTCAGGATCATCAGCGTGGCGTGGTTGTCGGTCAAAGGTCTTATGGTAAAGGTTCCGTTCAGACACAGTTTCCACTCAAGACGGTGAATGGAGGATTAAAGCTGACGACGGCCAAATTCTACGCTCCTTCGGGCCGGGAAATGGCAGGTCAGGGTGTGATTCCAGATGTCGCAGTTCCTCTGGCACAGAATGCAATGGATACGGTGGATTACGATATGCAGGCGGCTGTGAAGCTGGCCACAGACAGCACCACCCGCAACATGGCTGAGACGATTGCCAGGCGTTATGCCCCGCAGAATCAGTTCTTAGGGCAGGCGGGGTAGTAGGGGATTGTGGGTGGATGGTGGGGAGTTGATGGTGGACTTTACGATGTCGTCTTTGCCAGGGTTGGTTATCTCTCGATAAAGAATGATGTCAGAAAACGAGAGAGCCCGGCGTGAGATTCACGCCGGGCTCTTTTCGTTCAGATTATCAGTGTTGGCCAGAAAACCATTTGACAGGTTTCACGGACTGGCTGATTACTCGGGCTTGGCTGGTTCTGCTGGAGTGGCGGCATCGACGGCCTTTGCAGCAGCATCCTTGGCGGCTTCAGCGCCTTCTTTGGCCTTCTCGGCAGCCACGTCAGCAGCTCCCTTGACGGCTTCAACGGCTTCGCCGGTCTTTTCCTTCACGGCCTCAGCAGCCTTGTCGGCGGTTTCCTTGGCGGCTTCCGCAGCTTCGCCAGCCTTTTCAACAGTTTCTTTCGCAGCTTCTGCAGCACCATCAACGGCCTGCTTGGCACCTTCGGCGGCCTTGTCGATGGTGGCGGCTGGCTTATCGGCACAACCAGCAATCAGGGCGAATCCACACAACAGAGCCGGGAGGGCGGCTGACATCGAAAACTTACGCATGACGGGAATCTCCGGGAAGGTTCGGTTGAGGTCATTGTCATACCGGACGAATGAGGCCTCAAACCGAAAGTAACAATCAAGGTGAAAGTTTCTGCCCACCGCCAGAGTGTTATGGAAAGGGAGCATTCCTTTGCCAACACCCTGAGGGTGAAGACCTTCCCGGCAGGTCTCACGCTGAGCATTTCACTGCTCCGCGAACATCCTTATGACCTTGTCTCTTCAGACTGTGAGCGAACAACTACATGGTTGTACACGCGCCAACCATCTGGTGTCACCATTTGAATCTCTTCCGCAGCGATAAGTTTCGTAAAGTACGAACTGACGAAGCCGGTTATGCGGGCCACGCGATCTTCGCAGGTTACGTTGAGTTTTTGCAACTCCTTGTAAGGGGATCGATGCAGCCTCTTATCGATCTCCCGGGCCACATGCAGCGTCGCGATATGACGGTCAAGAGATTTTCCCGAACTGTGGAGAGTGCTGATCATAGGGCTTCGTCCCTTCCCATTAAGTGTTGAGACAGGCCATCGCTCCTATAGCGAAAACCAGTAGCCGATCGAGGGCGACTTCGAAATGATGCGAGAAATTCAGAAGCGAACTCGCACCTGGAAATTTGACGAGCCTGAAGTTTGACGAGCGAAAGGTGATCATCACCTCACGGCCCCTCAGCCTATGGGCAAATTCACATCACGGGCTTACGTCCCGTGAGGAGCGAGATCACTGCCAGGATCAGAAAAACCACAAACAGAGCCTGAGCAATCCATGTCGCAGTACCGACAATCTGACTGAAGCCCAGAAGCCCGGCAATGATCGCAAGAATGAAGAATGTCAGCGCCCAGTGAAGCATGATCCACTCTCTGAATAGCCTCGGAAGTCAGTCACGGAGATAAGAAAAGCCATAAGTTTTGGCGACCTGCCACTGGCTTAGATGGGTTTTCGTGTTCTTCGGTTTGCGGAATCAGCAAGTCGTTGATGGGGCATCACTGGTTCCCTGCTGCGAAGTTACTTTCCGATGCAACCGCGGTGCCAAACTTGATTGTCAATTCAGAATGATTGACGCAAACGATTGTCAGGTATGAAGGTACGGCATTTTCGATGGGGGCGTGATATTTTGTTATTAACCTCAGAACCGCAGTGCTGAATGACGAGCCGCCAGTCGATGGCCGAAAATCAGTCGGCACGAAAACAGCTGTCAAGGCGAGGTGGTCGCTCAGGCAGCAGAAGAGTTGAGCTTTCCGGTTTTAGAAGTCCCCTTCAATGCCCGTTCTATGAGTGGTCTGAGAGTTGCTGAAATCGTTGTCTCCTGAAAAATCGCACTCTCGCGATGAGACGAAAGCAAAAATCTGGGCCGAGTCTGGTTTCGATGTGGACAATCAATTCAGCTGGAGGCAGCTTAGCAATTGGGCGAATTCTCAACGTGGCTCGGCCAACGTCATTCACCCCCAAAACTGGAGAGAATCAATGTTCGAAAACCTTATCGACTTGTTCCTGTGGATTGGCTTTGGACTGGTGGTCGGGCTGATTGCCCGCTTCTTTGTGCCGGGAAGGCAAAGACTGGGGTTATTTTTGACCATCGGGCTGGGGATTGCCGGTTCATTTGCCGGTGGGCTGCTGAACTCGGTAATTTCGGGAGTGGCCCCGCTTTGCAGCCTTCCAGGTGGATCATGTCGATTATTGGTGCCGTGATCGTGCTGCTGATTGCCGGGCAGATCAATTCTCGAAATCGCTGATGTTCGTGTCGAATCCCGAGCGTGGAATCTCGACTGGTCCTGTTGAGTTTTGGTACTGATCACCTGGCAAGAGATGGTTTTGGCTGTGGAACGATCTGCCCGTATTCGCGAACTTTGTCAGAGTGCCTTGGATTCGGGGGCACTCTCGGAATCGGCACGGTTGCGAATCGAAAAATGGCTGGCAGACGACCAGTATGCGGAGTACCAGCCGGCCATCGAAGAGGATCTTGCAAGGCAACACTGGCCCCAACTCGAGGCGGCTTTTGGGACAATTCTTCCCTTTGGCACAGGTGGCCGACGAGGAGTGATGAGTCCTTATGGGACAGCCACCATCAATGGCCGCACGATTGCCGAATCGGCCTATGGACTGGCGAGTTATCTGCGGGAAGTTCTCTCCCAGCGTGGCGAAGCTCAGCCACCGGTGGTGGTCATTGCCTGTGATTCGCGGCATCGGTCGCTGGAGTTTGCCCGGTTATCTGCCGAAGTCTGTGCGAGTGCTGGTTGCCGGGTGAAACTCTTCAAAGAACCACGCGCGACTCCCGAACTTTCCTTTGCCGTGAGATATCTCCAGGCGGATGCCGGGATTGTCATTTCGGCTTCGCATAATCCGCCCGCGGATAATGGATTCAAGGCGTACTGGTCGAATGGCGGGCAGATTGTGCCGCCCCATGATCGGCAGATTCTCGAGCGCATTGCAAAGATCCAGTCGTTACCTCCTCGTACGGAACAGGTGGGAGCATCAGCACTCATCGACTTCCTGGGGAGTGATCTCGACGATGCGTACCTCGAAGCTTTGGCCCAGCAATCGATTCTTCGCCTGAGTGATGAGGATCGCGCAGCCATCAGGATTCTCTACACGCCGCTGCATGGAGTGGGGAACAGTTCGGCTGGTGAAGTTTTACGCCGGGAAGGGTTTTCGGGGACGAAGCTGTTCGAATTGCAAAGCGCGCTGGATGGTGGCTTTCCCTTCGTGAAGGATCATCTTCCCAATCCTGAGCGGGATGCCGTGTTTCAGGATGCCATCGAGTTTGCGAATCAAAGCCAAGCCCAGGGGCAGGGTTTTGATCTGATCATGGCGACCGATCCAGACGCCGATCGCTTGCGGGTGGCTGTGCGCGATCTTTCCAGCAGCCAGAAAGTAAAACCCTGGGTACTCCTATCGGGGAATCAGTTGGGCGCATTGCTGGTTGATTTTGCGTTGTCATATCGCGACTGGCCCCAGGATGCGTATGTTGTGCAGACGATGGTGACGTCTCCGTTGATCAGCCGGATTGCGAAATCGAAGGGAGTGCGAGTGATCGATAAACTCCCGGTCGGTTTCAAATACATTGGCGAAACGATTGATGCCGAAGGCCCGGCGGGATTCGTTTTTGGAGCCGAGGAATCGCTGGGGTATCTGGCAGGGAATTATGCTCGCGATAAAGACGCAGCTTTAGCAACGTTATGGACTGCCGAACTGGCGGCGATGTTGAAAGCCCGGGGCGAAACCTTGCTGGACCGCTTGCGGCAGATCTACAAAAGTCATGGGCTCGATGTGGAATCGCTCTGGCCGATTCGCCAGTTTGCAGATAGCGCACAACCTCAAGAGGCCACTCCGTCAGCGGCTCATCAGGTGGTGGAGCAGATCCGCCTGCGCATGCAGCAGTTAAGACTCAATCCACCAGTGAGTCGAGCAGTCTGTCATCTCGACGATGATGTTTCGTGGCAACAAATGGATGATCTGCTGGAACGCAAGACCTGGGAAGCACAGGCCACTTCCGTCACATCGACTGGTGATGCTCGACCACTGGTGGAGCCTTATCCGGTGGCTGATATGTGCTGGCTGTTTGGCCATACGATCGAGGGTGCCGAAGTCGCACTGGCTTTGCGACCATCGGGGACGGAACCTTTGTTGAAGGTTTATCTCTTCAGCCGGTTGGCCCCGGAGTTATGGGAGGGAGAAGATCCCCTGGAGCGGCGTGAGGTGGAGGCCAGGCGACATGCACGGCTGGTGGAAAAGTTTCTGGCGGAACATTTTCAACCACCAGCCGTACCGATGACCCGTGGTGATGTTCAGGGCTCTCGATGAGCGACGAATCTCCCCAGGTTGCATTCGCCGATTCGAAAAAGTCCCAGCAGGTTCGCCGGCGAGTGCTGTTTGCACTGGTGTCGTTTCATCCCGGTGGAGCTGAGCGGCAGACGATTGAACTGATCCGTCATCTGGATCGAAGGCTGTTCGAGCCACTGATTGTCGTGCTCGATGGCACAGGGCCGCTGCGTTCTTCTGTACCGGAGGATGTGCAGGTGATGGAACTGGCCCCCATCGTGCAGAACCATCGCCTCAGCCGCTGGCTGGGAAAACTGCCGGGTTGCGGCCGGTTATCCCGCTGGCTGGCTTACAGCAGACTGCTGATGGATGAAAAGATCGATATCGTTTATCAGCGAGTCTATAACCTGACACTGGATCTTTCGTGGCCGACGTGGTGGAGGCGGATTCCGCGAGTTTCGGTCTGTGTGGGGGATCAACAGGCAGAAATTGAACGCTATGCGAAAATCCATCCGTGGGTGTCGTGGCATTTTGCCAGATGGGCTTATCGCACGGCGGCTGTCATCGCTGCCAATTCGAATGAACTGAAAGACCAGGTTGCCCGTCAATTGCGCCTGCCCGCCGAAGAGCTGGTGGTGCTCGTCAATGGGATTGATATTGAGCAGATCTCGGAACTCTCCCGGCAGGTTATCCCCTTACCCGAGATTGCTTTTGCCTCGACGGCGGGTCATGCAGAACCACTCAAGATCCTGACTGTGGGGCGTATTGACGAAGCCAAGGGATATCTGGATCTCGCTCAGGCACTCATCGAAGTGGCCAGACGACATCCATCGAAGCATTTGATCTGGTCGATCGTTGGGACAGGCCCGCTGCAGGAACGACTGCAACAATTGGCGAAGGAGTTTCCTCAGAATTTGACACTTTCCTGTTGGGGGTCACTGTCGAATCCTTTCCCCTGTTACCGCTGGGCCGATCTGTTTGTGTTGCCTTCGCATAGCGAAGGTTCACCCAATGTGTTGCTGGAAGCCATGGCACTTGGCTGCCCGGTGATCAGCACCAACTGCCCATGTGGCCCGCAAGAGATTCTGGCAGGTGGTGAATACGGCCGCCTCGTTGAGCCTCAGGCACCAGCTCAACTGGCCCAGGCGATAGAAGAGTTTCTTAACGACCCGGCACCTGCGCGAGCGCTTTCGATTCGAGCCCAGGAACACGTGGCCACAAAGTATTCGATTCAAACGGCCACCCGCCGGTTGGAGGCGATCTTATGGAAACTGACTGGTGATCAACAGGCTTGAAAACCGGGCTGAGTGGCGCACCCGGCTGTCATTCAGGCTGATGAACTCGATTGACCAGGGGGCGGATGAAGACATTCAACCCGAAACGCCCTGCTCTTACATAGAATTTGAGGTCGAAGGGTGCAAAGACCACGCCCTTTCGCAAAGCCTTCAGGGATGTGCCACGCTTGGGTGAGAGTTCTTTGGAATTGACAGCCCAGAGCGACAAGCATGGGACAAAGCGATGATTCCTGGGATGGGTGCTTACTTGACCTTCAGCCTGAGCTGCTGAACTTCGCCAGAGCCGTGAGCATGATCATGGCCCGTGTGATCATGGCCCGTGTGATCGTGGCTGTCGTGATTGCCGTGGGAGTGAGCCGGTTCAAGGAAGCCGATCCCCCAGGCGGCAATGGTGCCTGCGATGAGTAGAGATGTCAGTTGCCAGCGATCATGGGAGTGAAACTGCACTTCAGGGAGAAGATCGGCCAGGGCAATGCACAGGAATGAGCCCGCAGAAAACGCCAGGGCACAACCGACGATCAAAGCCTGCTGGCCTTGAAGCTGTTCCACTCCGAGTACGAACAAGAGGGCACCGGCTGGACACATGAGTGCGTAACCGAAGTTGACCAGAGTTCGCCACCTGGCGGGGCTGCCAGCGGCCAGCATGAGCGAAGTGATCGAGAGGGAATCGAGAGGTTTATGCAGAGCAATGGCGAGAAAGGTTCCCAACCCAAAGAGAGAACCTGCCGGAAGATGCAACTGATCCGTTTTGACAGCAGCAGCGAGAGCCATGCCATCGACGAGCGTGTGAATGACCAGGCCGAATGTCATGGCGACCCAACTGAGATCGTGCGCCGCCGGAGGAACAGGAGCCTGAGTTGCCGAACTGGAGGATGGATCCAGCACTGGAAGTAACGTATCCGCCACGACGGCTGACGAGACGATCGGCAGGAGGTTTTGGTCAGCGTACTGAGAGTCGGGAGCGTTTGCAGCCGATGTCACGTGAGGATCGTGGCTGTGGGAGTGAGACTGGCAGTGGGCATGATCATGAGCATGGTCGTGATTGTGCCCATGGTCGTGATTGTGAGAGTGATCATGAGAATGACCATGGTCGTGTGCATGTCCTGCGTCGTCTTCCCCATGTGAATGCGAGTGGAAGTGGAAAACTCGCAGCATGACGAACATGGCCACCAGGCCAATGACGACCCAGAGCATCGTCAGATCAACAGGGTTTTTGACCCCGCCATCGCCCAGAGCATGAATGGCATGGGGCACCTGATGGAACAAAGCCACGCCGACAATGAAACCACCGACAGCACTGATGATGCGTTGCAGGCGCTGGTGGGTGATTCGCATCAGCGATGGAAGCCAGCCACCCAGAAGTGAACTGCAGGCGACCAGCACACACCAGATGATGAGGACTGCAGAAATACCGCTCCCTGCCACGGCCAGAGAGTTTCCCTGCCACCCCAGACTGCTCAAGCCAAACCACAGCGACATCAGAACTCTCCCCGGCGGATGAAGGATTCAGCCGACTGCCGATTCATCCGGGGGAAAGTTTCGTCCTCACGTAAAATTTATGCAACTTCACAATGAGTTCTAATGAATGTTTACTGAAAAAACCTTGGGCAGCGTCGAACTTCAGCTGCTTGAGGCGGCACGCGAGGCGTTCGCATCAGGCCACAATCCAGGCTTTGGCTTCTTCCAGCTTGGAGATATCAAAGTACTTGATTGAAGCTCCTGTGAATGGTTTGCAGAAGGCGGCCATTCCTTCTTCCCATTTGCTTTCGCCGACAATGGCGAGCTTTTCGATGTCTTTGCCGTGCTTGAAATCAAACTTGATGTCTTGCCACAAGGCGCCCATGGTCCAGCCATGGAAGTCGTGCATTTCGAAGAGCAGTCGCAGTTTGCCGTGCTCCGCGACCATCTTTTCGACCATTGGAACGAACTGCTCATAGGCGGCGGCATCGAGTTTACCTGTCACGCGTACAATCAGCAGATTGCCAGACCCAACCAGTTCGACGGCATTGACCATGATCACTTCCCTTTTCGAAACGACAAATCCAGCTTTGAATTTCTGACACCAGTCTCAAACCGGCGTCAAACGATCTTTATCAGTTCTCTGCAAAGTACACCACCGAGCCAGAATGTGCACATGAATTCTCCATAAGCTTGTGCCGCGAAGAAGCGACGAAACGTAAATGACAAGTCGCGAGTAAACTGTGGTTAAACTGTGCTGATTGTTTCACCTGGGAGGGTTGACGATGTCGCGACTGATGACGGGAATGGCTTATGTGATCACGGTCGTGACGATGATCCTGAGTGGGGGAGATTTCCATCGATTGCAAGGGGCTGAGACGGCTGCCGACATTCTGGCAGAAGCAGGGAAAGAGGCTCGATTTCAAGAAGGTATCGCCCGCCTACAGGCCCAATTAGAACAGAAACCCGAAGATGCCGAATTGCGTTTTGCGCTGGGTTTGCTGCAGTTTCTGGGGGCCGTCGATGAGTTTGCAGCCAGCCAATACCACTTTGGGGCGGGTGGAGGAACTGCTCGAAGTTTGAGTTTACCGTTTTTTCGAGGCATCCCTGAAAATCCGCAACCAGCCCCGGTGACCTTTGCTCAAACGCAGGAGATTTTCTCGAAACTCGGGAAGCAGATCGCGGTGGCTGAAAAGACTTTGGCCGGGCTGGAAACGCAGCGAGTGAAACTTCCTTTCCGTCCGGGACAGATTTCGCTCGACTTCAATCGAGATGGAAAAGTGGGTGATGACGAATCATTCTGGCAACTCCTTTCAGCAGTCAATCCGGCAATACGAGAGATTCCTGCCGACAAGTTTCTCCTGCAGATTGATGAAGGGGATGCCGTCTGGTTGCGAGGGTATTGCCACTTCCTGATGGCGATCTGTGATCTTTCAGCTGCCTACAACACGAAGGAGATGTTTGAACGTGCTGGCCACATGATTTACGCCAAACCCGTGACGCCCTACCCCTGGAATCAGGAACCAGAACCCAACGAAAATGGCAGCTTTTCCTTCTCTCGAATTGCTGACCTGATTGCGATGATTCATCTGGTGAATTTTGAAGTGGTCGATGCGAGCCGGATGGCCAGTGCGCATGCTCATCTGTTGGAGATGGTGCGGTTGAGCCGGATCTGCTGGAAGCTTTATGAGGCTGAAACTGATGATGAAGCCGAGTGGATTCCGAATGATCGTCAGCAGAATGTCGTCATTGGTTTGAGAGTCTCACGCGAGCAGATCACGGGCTGGCACAAAGCGCTGGATGAGATGGAGGCGATTCTGCTGGGGAAGAAGCTGATTCCGTTTTGGCGCGGAAGCCTGGTCAATTCGAGTGGAGTGATGGGGCGGGGAGTGAATCTGGCCAAAGTGTTTCAAAAGCCAGAGCGTTTTGACATGGTGCTGTGGATATCAGGAACAGGGGCCGCTCCATTTATCGAAGAAGGGCCACTTTCGTCAGAGGCCAGCTGGAACGAATTGCAGCGAGTCTTTGGCGGGCAGTTCTTTGGTTTTGCGGTATGGTTCAACTGATCTGCGTGGTTGGGGTCAAACGTCCTCGTTGGCCCCCAAGGTTATTGGACTCTCATTGCTGATTGCGAACGTGCTTGAAAGCCATGAAGGCATGTCACGGCTGCATTCGTGCTGGTGAACTCGATTGACCAGGGGGCGGATGAAGACATCCGACCCCTGCCACCCGGCAGTATGAAAACGTGAAGTTGAAAAGCGTAAAGAACCACGCCCTTCCGCACTGTTTTGATTTTTGGGGCTCCAGGGTCGTGCCACACAGTGGCGTGTGAAGAGTAATGACAACCGCAAGCATGGCACAGAGCATCACACATAGATACCCGGCAGGCGGACGAGCTACTTGCTGTGAGTATCATCCGAGAAGAGGCCAAAGCCGGCGATAAGGCCATCCTTCATAATGATCTGCTGCTTGGCTTTGCGTGCGACGGAGTTTTCGTGCGTCACCATGATGATCGTGCGGCCCTCGGCATTGAGTTCGCCCAGAAGCTGCATGATTTCCTGCTCGGTTGTCGAATCGAGATTTCCTGTCGGTTCGTCGGCGAGGATGATTTCGGGATCGTTGATGAGTGCGCGAGCAATCGCCACACGCTGCTGCTGACCACCCGAAAGCTGGAATGGTCGATGATCAAGACGCTCGGCTAATCCCACACGTCCCGCCAGATCCAGACAACGATTCATATCGGACGAACTGATAGTGCGCTGATGGGTGCGGTAGTGCAGAGGCACCTGAATGTTTTCGAGCACCGTGTATTGCGGGATCAGATTGTACGACTGAAAAATAAAGCCAATCAGCTTGTTACGAATTTCAGAGAGCTGATCGTCATCGAGTTCGCTGACATCGTGACCTGCGAGGATGTAATGTCCATCGGTAGGGCGGTCAAGAGCCCCCAGCAGGTTGAGCATGGTGCTTTTGCCGCTTCCGGAGGAACCCATGATGGCCACGTAATCGCCTTCGGGAAAATCGACAGAGACACCGCGCAAGGCCCGCACCAGGTGCTCGCCCAGTTGGTAAGTCTTGTGAATGTCAATTAATCGGGCGGCATACTTCATGCGGAAAGTTTTCGAAATCGTTGATGAATTGAACCCTCTCCAGCGGATGCAAATCGCTGATCGATGGCGGGAGTTACTTCGTGGCGGCGGGCAAAGGCAGAGCGGGTGCCTGGCGATTTTCTGATGACGTCGCGCCGGCTTCCGCAGGTTTTGTCTCGACAGGAAAATCGGCAGGGCCACGTGTTCCCGCACTACCTTCATTCTGGGGACGGACCCGACCGGCGTCGAGCTGGGAAGCATCCGGACGCCCGCCTTGTGGTCGGCCAGATTCACCTGCACCAGGTTCACGACTGCCACGCTCACCGGGAATGCCAGGTCGACCCGGGATTATTGGGCTGGAACCATCGGCACCGTCTGGCCCACCGGGGCCGCGACGTTCACCACCCATACCTCGCGGGCCACCTGGACGGCGTGGGCCACCTTCGGCCGATTGTTCCGCTTCCTTTTTCGCGAGTTCATTCTCGAGCTGACCCACTTCTTTGGCGAAGAGGGTTCGAGGATTCATGACCACTTTCTCGCCATCGGCCAGACCTTCTTTAATCTCGATCTGACGTTCGTTGGTGCGACCAATTCTCACCGTTCGCCGCTCGTACTTATCGCCACTTCGTACCCAGGCGTATTGATCGCGACCAATCGTCACGATGGCCTGGACGGGAGCCAGAAGCACATCGCTCAGTTCAGCCACAATGATCTCGATGTTGGCGGAGAGGCCGGGCCTCAGCTTGTTCACCTTTTCGACGGCATCGGTCAGTCGCACGCTGGCTTCGTATTCTTTCACGTCGCCACGAGAGAACGAACTGTTCGACAGTGGAACTGAAGAAACAGTATCGACCACACCGGCAAAGACTTCGCCAGCATAGGCATCGATGCGTACCCGTACGGGCAGACCTGTCTTGATGAGGCTGATACGGCTTTCGTGAATCCGGGCATTGACCTTCATCGCATCGTAATCAGGCAGGTTGATAATCGCCTGTCGTTCACGAACCACAGCCCCTTCTTCGATCACGGGAGCATCCGAACGCCGGGGATCACGGGCATTGGCCCAGACGACCTGCCCATCCTGCGGCGCACGGATCGTGCAGGCTTCAATCTGCTTCACGATACGTTCGTACTTGTCCTTCTCGACCTTGAATGTCAGTTCGCACTTCGAAAGTTCGGCCTGCTTCTGAGAAAGTGCGGCCACAGACTTTCGCTTCACGCGTTGAATTTCCCGCTCAAACTCTTTGGCATTGGCCTGCAATTCTTCGAGCGTGCGCACATAGGTGAAATCTTTAAGCACCTTGAGCTTTTCTTCGGCCACCTTCAAATCGATCTCGGCTTTTGTCACGGCAATCCGTTCGGCTTCGAGATCGTTCTGACTGCGGTAGCCTTTCTGGGCCATTCGCTTCACGAATGCTTGCGACTCTTCCGCACGCGAAAGGTTTTCTCGCGCCAGAGTCACTGCTCCGGAAAGCTCATTGACCTGTTGTAAAAACTCGCCTTCTTCAAACTTGCGCAGATCGAGAAGTGCCAGCGAGAGCTTCAGTTCGGCAGCCGCCACATCGCTCTCGTTCTGAGTCTTCTGAATCTCGACATTTTCCTGGGCTTGTGAAAGCAGCGCTTCGGCCTGCGTGAGACTGATCTTTTGTGTGGTTTCGCGATCCACCAGAGCCGAAGCATCCAGTTCGCAGACGATATCCCCTTCCTTTACGAAGGTGCCTTCGGGGACAATGCTGATGATTGTTGTCGAGCCTTCGACCTGGCAAGTGAGGATGGCATTGCGGGCACTGTCGAGTGTCCCCGTTTCCGTCACTGTCACCTGCATATCGCCTTTGCGAACGGGAGTGGTCATCACTCCGTCTTCGGCTTCATCAGGGGCGGCTTTGATCATCCCGAACTGTGGGAACGCGAGGGCGCCACCCACTCCGGCTGCCAGCAGGAGTGTCAGTGCGATCCATTTGCCCCAGCCCCCTTTGCGCTTCTTGGCCAGTTCCCGTTTGGGTGCTTCGACTGTCGAAGACCGGATGGGAGTTGCTGGCGCTGCGGGAGGGTTCTTCGAAGCGGACTTGCTGGATGGCACCAGAGTTTCGCTGGTCAAAGCTGCTGTCCGCTGTGGAGCCGTTTCCGTATCCACTGACCGCGGCGACGACGCCGGGTGCAGGGAGGCTGATTCGCCCAGTTCGAACGCGGGAACTTCGCTCCCGCTGGAGGAGCTCTTCAGTTCCCACGGAGACGAGGAGTGCGGCTGTTGGGGGGAGGCTGGCGGTGTCATAGGCGGGCTCGTTGTTATCAGATGCGGCAGGAGATGTCCGGTTCTGGTAGATATCGTCTATCCAGATTCCCCGTTCATCCACCTGCATGATATCCATGTCACGGTAAATGTTAATGCGATTCCGTTCGTAATCGACCCAGATTCCAATCAAGTCGTTCTGAGCACCCAGAATCGCATTCAAGGCATTCAGCAGGTTCAAACCTGTATTTCCGCCCTGATTGGTACGACCGGCATTCCCGGCGGCAGCCGCATTCGTCGGAGCGTTATTGTTCTCAATAGCAAGATCGAGCTGCATGGCCGAAAAACGGAGTGTTTGCCGGGCTGTTTCGAAGTTTTGCCTCAAAACAGAGAGTTGCCGCCACTCGGCACGAACATCAGCTTTCACATCGTCTTCCAGAGCCATGTACGCACGACGGGCTCTCTGATAATTAATCTGCGATTCGCGATAATTGTTCCGCTCAATAATTTGATCGAGCGGCGCAGTAACCTGAACACCCGCGCGGTACTGGCTGTTTGTTCCTCGAAAATCGAACGGTTTATTCCCGCCAGATGTTCCAACATCTCCTTCTGCCACCAGATTGACCTGAGCCTGGAGGCGGTTGGCAGCCACTTCCATCTGCCGCCGGCTGTCGACCACAAAGGCTCGCTGGTTCATGAGATCGAGCCGGTTCTCCATGGCCAGTTCGACCACCTGATCAAATGCCAGGTCGAAATCGGCCAGCTTGATCAGCTCCACTCTTAAACCCAGTTGAACCACTTTCAGACTCTGTGTCACCTGTAATAAATCTTCGCGGCAGTTCTTAATTTCAAAAACCGCATCCCGCCATTGTGCAGGTGTCCACGGAGTATTGGCTGGTCGGCTGCGGACAATATCAATACGTTCTCGAATACCGGCGAAATCTTTCAGTTGTGAGGCAAAAATCTGAGCGTCGCGCTCCAGGTTCTTGCGGTATTGTTCCCGTTGATTCAGCGTCGGCAAATGAGCCAGTCGATAAGCCTCGTTCGCTGCCACACGTTCAAAATCGATGCGAACCGTCTCTAAGCTGTCTTTCTCAATCCGATCCATCATCTCATCGAAGAGGCTGGTGACGCGTTCCAGCGTGGCCACATCAACGACGGAATCATCCAGCAGGCTGACATCATTCACGAAAGCGATCACTTCGTTTTCGCGGGCATTCAGCAGAGGATCAATCAACTCGAACTGTTTGAGAATATCGGTCTTGATCGAGATCTGGAAATCGGTCGGAACGCCGAGCTGCAGCTTGAACTGATCAAGATTGTCCTGAAAGGAACGCTCTGCCGACCGAAGTGCGTTTTCGGAGTTCGCCAATCGGGTGACGAGCTGTGCGATATCGAGGCTGATGGTTTCGGTCTCGAGCTGACGGTAGGCATTGTTGATCGCTTCACGCCAGGCAGTACTGGTGGAGAGTGCCATCAGCCGATCACGCATTTCGGCAGTCATCGGGCCGCGCCAGCCCACTTCTAATCGAGCCGGGTTCAACACGAGCTGTGCTGCAAACTCAGCGGGGGGATTGAGATCGACAGGGAACGGTTCAACGCGTTGCAAAAAGACCTGAGGCTTGGCCGAGTTCAAAGCCCGCAATCGTTCGACCTGCACAATCAACGCCTGAATGTTGTCTTTCTGGTTACGCACCTGCTGATACTGACGCAAGAGCCCCAGAAAGCCGCCACCCGGCCCGTTGATGACCGTATCGCTGAAGAAGATCTTCCGATAGCGCGCCAGAGTTCGGACAGAATAGAGCACCTGACGTTCCTGCTGCGTCAGGTTTTCCATGACCACTTTTCGACCAGCACCCAGAAGTAGAGGCTGCACCAGCGAATAACTCAACACCGAGACGCTGGCTGTCTGATTAGGCCCCGAGAACAGCCACAACGTATTGTTCGTTAACTCAGCCACCCACTGGCCCCCGGTGGGGAGCAACTGGCTGACTCCAAATCGCCCGTTCATCGCGAGATTATTGGGCCCGCCCGGCGTGTTGCGATACTCCAGCCCACCATTCGGTTCACCACTGAAGCCCAGATAGCGCACGTTGAACTGGAACTGCTGAAATGTCAGATCCAGTGCCGCCAGATAAACATCTTCAATAATCGACTGGTACGTGCGGTTATTCAGATTCGCCAGTTCAATCGCCTGCTCCAGAGTGAGTCGATCAATGGTCGGAACCTGCCGGCCGGTCGTGATGGGATCATCTGTGTTCTGAGCGACCTGACCATCAGCATTGGCTCCCGGCAACATGGCGGGCATGTTCCCCTCGTTCGCTGCAGGTGCAGCACCAGGAACTTCCGGGAACGGGTCAGCATTGGGAACTGGTGGCACAGGTGGTGGTGGCAATTCCGCCCCGCCCTGAGCCACTTCCATCACTTCGTGATTCACCAGTTGAATCGCTGACTTTTGTGTCGTTGCTTTCGATCCTGCACCCAGCGCTGCGATTTGACTGCTTGCTGGCGAGCCCTGGGCTGATTGTCCAGGTGTCATGCCATTAGGAGCATTCATCGGGAGCGGGCCGGGTGTCTCTTCATCGAGCACATCAGCCGCCTGCTTTTCCGTGGCCAGAAACTCATTGCTCTTCCCGGGAATCATCTCCGGTGAGAAGCCAAAGTTTGCCAGCCATTGCGGGTTTTCGACGGTGAGCGATTCACCCAGCTTGTGCCAGCTTTTGTAGCCATTCCAACCACTGGCGCGCACCATGTACTGCGCAGCCGCAGGATCATCGGGCGGCAACGGCTCATGATCCGGGTCAAATGGATCAAAAAACCGGCTGCGAGGATCAGCTTCCACAGTCACTCGCGGCAGATCCCAGCGCGGATCGCGCGTCTTCTTGAGAACTTCGTTGTAAGTGTCGAAATCGGCCTGAGTCCGCCAGTAGTTTCGCGAGCAGCCTGTGCACAGACTTACCAACAGCGCTGAACTGAGCACTGCGACAATGGCGGCGCGTGTCGAAAGCCCTGCTGTTCGCGCGGGACGAGGCCCGTATTTTGCTCGCGACTTGCTAGACATCAGGAAGCCTCCCGTCGCCAGAATCTGGCTGCTGGAAGTGCAGGAACTTCTTCAGGACGCACTTCTCTCAGAATCGACTTCAGCCAGACGCCCAGTTGGATTTTTCGATCTTCCCCCAGACTGCGGAAGCACGATTCGGCCCACCGCTGACGGACATGCTCGACCACGTTCCACAGTTCGAGCCCAGCCGGTGTCAGACAGAGTAATCGTTTGCGGCGATCACCCTTGGGTGTAATGCGTTCGAGAATGCCGTCGGCCTGCAATCGATCGACCAGCATCGAGATGTTCGATTCCGACTGCATGAGCAGCCGGGCCAGTTCTGTTTGCAGGAGCCCATCGGGATGGCGATCCACCAGCAGCTTCATCAGCCCATGGCGGGCCTCAGTCATGTTCCATTCGCCGAGTTGAGAATCCAGCTCCATTTTCAACACATGCGATGTGCGAAAGAGCAGCTCCAGCACTTGATCTGCCGAGAGCATGGGAGTGATCGGGAGATGTTCCACGGGACAATTTCCATTTGCAGAGCAGGCAAATTGACCACCTCGGCAGTTTTTGCCGTACGCTGCGATCAATGCCCTTCAGCCCTTAACATTTCGGCCCCCAACCCTTCGTAACTGAAGGAAAATCGAGCGCAATCGGTACTCTCGACCAGCCGTGCTTGATTCGATCTGCCAATTCGGCCACAACAACAGCTTCAACAGCACCGTTTTTTGTGTGTTGCCGATTCAGAAAATTCAGCCGGTTCGGTGTACGATATCTTTGCAGTACACCCATGCCCGTTCGGAAAGCTTTACTATGTCGACGGATCCGACAACTCCTCCCGCCGCCCCTACCAACTTCATCCACGAGATCATCGATGGCCATAACGCCTCGGGGCGCTTCGGCGGAAAAGTGCACACCCGCTTTCCACCAGAACCCAATGGCTACCTGCACATTGGCCACGCCAAGTCGATCTGCCTGAACTTCGGCATCGCCAAAAAGTACGGCGGCAAATGCAATCTCCGCTTCGACGACACGAACCCCACCAAAGAAGACATCGAGTACGTCAACTCGATTCAGGAAGACGTCCGCTGGCTGGGCTTTGAATGGGACGGCCTGTACTACGCCAGCGATTACTTCGAACAGATCTACCAGTGGGCGGAATTGCTCATTGAAAAGGGTAAGGCATATGTCGACAGCTCGACACTCGACGAGATTCGCGAACAGCGCGGGACAGTGACTCAGCCTGGTATCGCGAATCAGTATCGCAGTCGGTCGGTCAAGGAAAACCTGGATCTCTTCCGCCGCATGCGGGCCGGTGAATTCCCGGATGGTGCGCATGTGCTGCGGGCGAAGATCGATATGGCCCATACCAACATGCTGCTGCGCGACCCGGTCATCTATCGCATCCGGCACGCCCACCATCACCGCACAGGGGATGCCTGGTGTCTGTACCCGATGTACGACTTCGCTCATGGTTACAGCGATTCCATCGAAGGGATCACTCATTCGATCTGCACGCTCGAATTTGAAATCCACCGGCCACTCTACGACTGGCTGATTGAAGCCGTCGGGATCTATCACCCCCAGCAGATCGAGTTTGCCCGGCTGAATCTCACTTACACCGTGATGAGCAAGCGCAAATTGCTCGAACTGGTCGAGGCGAAGATTGTCAGCGGCTGGGACGACCCCCGTATGCCCACC
Source organism: Planctopirus limnophila DSM 3776 (assembly GCF_000092105.1). NCBI lineage: Bacteria > Pseudomonadati > Planctomycetota > Planctomycetia > Planctomycetales > Planctomycetaceae > Planctopirus > Planctopirus limnophila. Next base: position 4,508,920 of record NC_014148.1, read on the forward strand.
ATCGCCGGTATCCGCCGGCGCGGCTACACACCGGCTGCGATGCGCGACTTCTGCGAAACGATCGGCGTCACCCGCTTTAACGGGATGACCGATCTCGTGGTGCTGGAGAATGCCGTCCGGAATGATTTGAACAAATCCGCCCCGCGTGTGATGGGTGTGTTGAAACCGCTCAAGATCGTGCTGACGAACTATCCCGAAGGTCAGACCGAAGAGTTCGACTGCATCAATAACCCGGAAGATCCGTCGGCTGGCAGCCGGAAGGTGCCGTTCAGCCGGGAGTTGTATATCGAGCGGGATGACTTTATGGAAGATCCCCCCAAGCAGTTCTTCCGTCTGGCCCCCGGCCGGGAAGTGCGGCTGCGCTGGGCCTATGTCATCAAGTGCGAAGAGGCGGTCAAGGATCCCGCGACGGGCGAGATCGTCGAGCTGCGCTGCACTTATGATCCTGAGACCAAGGGAGGGAACACACCCGACGGAAGGAAGATCAAATCGACGATCCACTGGGTCTCGGCCCCGCACGCCTTGAGCACGGAAGTGCGGCTCTACAGCCCGCTCTTCAGTGTCGAGGATCTGGCCTCGATCCCCGAGACCGAGGACTGGAAGACCTACCTCAGCCCGACGTCGCTGGTGGTAATCCCCGATGCGAAGCTGGAACCTTCGGTGAAGACGCAAGCCGTCGGCTACCGCTGCCAATTCGAACGCCTCGGCTACTTCTGCCTCGACCGCGACAGCACGAGCGAAAAGCTGGTCTTCAACCGCACCGTGACGTTGAAGGATGAATGGGCCAAGATCCAGAAGAAGGGCGGTTGAGCCGTTTGTGGAGTGCCATTTGTAGGGTGCATGAAGTCCCCGGAATGCACCAATTCAGCGATCATCACAGTTGTAGGCGACACTGCCGGAGCATGTGCAAGGTGAACCTTGACACAACTTTTGCGTCAGGTATCAAAACGTTACCGACAATGTGATGATCGTTAATTGAAGTGAGGTGTGATTGAAGTTTGTCGACTTTTCACCGCCGCCAATGCCCACGTTAGAGCAACAGCGGGATGCGCTGCAAAAGGGACTTGGTCGAGCCCGGTTGTGGGCCGAGCGGGGATGTCTTGATCATGATGTGCTTATCAATGCTTGTCTGCGAGACTTGCGATACGATCGCCAATGTGAAGGTTGTCGTGGTGAATGGCTGTGGGGATTGGTTACCGCCGCTGGCGTGATCGAAAAATTCGAAGCACCACTTCTTCAAGCACTGCGAAGTCTATCGCCTGAGAATGATCAAGCCGCGAGACAGCTCTGTGAGTTGGCGTTCCACTATGCAAAGAGGGGGCGACAAGAGTTTCGTGATGTCCTCTACTCCATTGTCGCGACAACACCACTGCCCGACAATCGGTCGATCGGGGAAAGTCAATTACTCGCTTTGGATGGCGAAGCCGCTTTCCGGTTGATTGCCTTCACCCGCGGGCGATATCTGGAGACAAATGCCGCCGACTGGGACGATGCTCATGTGGTGACGGAGGCGATGGAAATCTGCGGCGAAGAGCGGATCCTTGAGATCATGGCGACGTTTTCCGACCCTGACCGACTGCGTTTCGCGGAGATATACCATTGCGAAAAGAAAGCCGAAGAGGAACAGAAAGATCGTCCCAGGTTGAATGATACGCAAGTCAAATCGGTGGCCGATGTCGTGGCCGCAGCTCGGGAGGAACCTCGCGGCCATTGGTTAATCACTTGGGGCCAATCCGCAAGTGAAGATGACTTGAATCAGGTTTGGGAAGTGATTCGAGTCGCATCCGAGCCAAAGGTGCTGGCCCACTTATTGAAGGTCTTCCGCAGACGGGCATTGCCACAATTTGATGAACGGCTGATTGAACTTTGCGAACATTCTGATGGCGATGTGCGGGAGCGGGCATTTATCGCTTTGGGGCAAAACACTGACTCCCGAATTCGCTTGTTCGCTGTTGAAGAAATCACAGGGCCTGATCGAAACATCCATGCCGTTCCACTGCTTCAACGGAATTTCCAAGCCGGTGACGAACAACTCCTCTGTGACTTCGTGGAGACTCCCGATGACGCGGAAGAACGACACAGCCTTCTGATGGATATTCGGAATATCCTGCAAGAGAACATGGAATCCCGAGTGGAGGAACTCGCGCAAGTCATTTACTTCCACACGCCCTGCGCGATTTGCCGTGACGCTGCGATTGAACTGCTCGAAGAGGACGGCACCCTGCCGGGTTGGATGGCCGAAGAGGCAATACACGATTCGCAAGATAGCTATAGAAAACGACGGTGCGAGCAAACAAAAGCAGAATAACGATGATCTATGGAAGTCGCTGGTTTCGGGCGAAGAATCGTATGATTGAAGTTTGGGACGAAGAAAAGGCGATGCGAGCTCATTGGGAGAAGCAACCCTATGCAGTCCTGATTGAAAGTGGAAATATTCCGCGTTGCTTCCTGGAGATAGGAGGCGATTATGTTGGTGTCGGATTTCTGGATGAGCATAAGAGAGAGTTTCTGAGCTATCAGTTTCAGGAGGTTGAAGCCGGACGTCTTTTTCTCACTATGGCAAACCATCGAAAATTCGAAGGCGAGGGCGACCATATCATCGAAGGGACGACGTACTACTTTCAAGCGGACGGCGGTTTAACCATAGAGACGGAAGATTTTTCGACCGCTGTGGTTTCTACCAAGAAGACATAGGTGAATGTCGACCGGAACTGGGAAGCTTATCCGGAGTTTGGCAGCTATGATTTCATTACTCGAGTGAATCGATAATTTAAATATTACTATTGTCACACAATTGTGGAAGTCTTCGTGTACCTAAAGATTTTTTGTGCTCTTGAACTCCCCCTCATGGGCATGCGGCTTACTAAAGAAACCAATTCGGAGTCATTTGAGCATGACTCTGAAAATGTCTACGAGTGGATGTGGTTGACTCTTAAAAATCTGCCGTTTGCGTTGAATGTCTCTCGCGAACATGGATGGGCTGGCATTGACGATGAGACCGAATCTACCGCGACCACTGAAGGATTGAATACTCTTGTGAAACCTGGACCCGTTTACTTTTTTGGCTGGGATCGCTCGACAGACTCATACATCGATGAACTCCCGGATTGGTTGCCACAGGTTGTGGCAGACCGCCTCGATATGGATGTGTTCGTTTACAACGGACGACGCAGCGTCGAGATTCCAGATTGCGTGCCTGCGGCAATAATTCGGCCTCATCAAAAAAGGTGATTTCTACGAAGATATGCCGGCAAGCCTTATATTGCATAGTCGTGTAGCCGAACCGGCAGGTGGGAGCCTGCCCGACGAAGTTGCTGCACTCAACAAGGAATGAGAATGTATACGCCGTCGTACTTCGAGGAGACGCGGGTGGGAGTTCTGCACGATTTGATCGAGCGGCACTCGCTCGGCGTGCTCGTCACGCATGGCGGCGGCGGGTTGGATGCGAATCATCTGCCGTTCGATTTGCAACGCGACGGGGGGCCGTTGGGTGTGCTGCATTGCCATGTCGCGCGGGTCAATCCGGTCTGGCGGGAGCTATCTGACGGCGACGAGGTGCTGGTCGTCTTCCGGGCGGGGGAGGCCTATATATCGCCCAACTGGTATCCCAGCAAGCACGAACGCCACAAGCAGGTTCCCACCTGGAACTACATCGTCGCGCACGCCCATGGGAAGGTGACCATCCGCGACAACGCTGAGTACATCCGGGGAGTCGTCGAGCGGTTGACCTGCCGGCACGAAGCGTCGCAGGCCATCCCGTGGAGCATGAGCGACAGTTCCGAAAGCTTCATCAACACGCTCCTCCAGGGGATCGTCGGCATCGAGATCCAAGTCACCCGCCTGATTGGCAAATCGAAGCTGAGCCAGAACAAGGAGGTGCGGGACATCCTCGGTGCGGGGGAAGCGCTCCAGGCGCTGGGAGAACAGCATATTAGTGCGGCGATGCTGGATCATGCTCGCACAATGGGGGAACCGGGAACAACGTGAGCGCAGAATCTGCCCCTACGATATCTAGGTGAATTCCATTCTGTTTGGAATCATCGCAATCGGCAGCTTTCGGTTGATTGTCAAACGCCTTGGTACGAATGATGGCGCAACCACACGTGATCACTCTCAATTGTGAAGGCCACGTGCTGGCACAAGGCCTTCAATTCCATCGGCAGGCAGGAGCCTGCCCTACATTGCTGCCCTACTTGCTACATTACTGGCCATCAATCGGCTTTTAATTCGAGCTTGATGTCGGTGTTCCCTTTTTCGTCGAGGGTGACGGTTAATGGGGTTTTCTTGGCGTCGGTGTATTTCGCAGGCACGAGCGAGACGGGTTTGGCTTCGGGGATGGCCGGTGAATCGTGGCTGGCCGGTGTCGAGGGGGCTTCCGGCATCGGGGCATTCTTGGTGACAGTCACCTTGTAAGTCCCTGGAACTGCACCGGGATCAGGTGGGAAAGCCTTCGCATCAAACTGACCCGCGGCGTTGGTGGCACTGGACGCCGCTGTGCCGCCGGTGGGTGGTACAAAGATCACAATGGCACCAGCGAGTGGCTCGCCGTTATAGGTGACAACCCCCTGGGCGGGAACGGTTTTCGGTCTTTGGGCTTTGAACTTATCATTACCACCGCCGCAACCCAGGCTGAGGACGATGGCGAGAGGACAGACGAGTAAAGCAAGGTTTCGCATCAGGTGATCCTTGAGCTGCCAATGGATCGATCGATAGCCATCGGTGTTATTCGTATAGAAACGTCAGAAAGACGTTAAGGCACATACCCCTCGATGATCCAAGGGGACATGCCTTAACGCTCGAGGTGAGATGGGTCGAGAAGCTGATACGTATCAATCGCGAGGGTCGTTAAGCCGTATGATCATCGCGGGTTGATACGCATCGTATGTGTCGAGTATCACTTATTCATGTTTGCCCAAGGCTGCAAGCATGGCACTGTTCTGCAAGCAGAACTCTATGCTGCAAGCATGGCACCCTGGGTAAACATGCACAGGATAAATGAGACTAGTCAACCGGCGAAATTAGAACTCACCTGTGGTTTCGCCACCAGCGCGAGAGCCAAGGGCGCCCCAGACGCCGTAAGGCGATGGGCCGCCAGCGGTCGAGCCCATCCAGGCGGCGGACTGATCGCCAGTGTTGATGTTTTCGCTGATGAACCGGACGGCACCATCAGTCATGAGAGCATGGGCTCCGCCTGTGTGTCGGCTGCCAGCCGTGTTGACAGTGCCGTTCCAGTGGCTGTGGCCAGCATTCTGCGTGCAGGAAGGGCCATTGGGAGCAATGGCGGTGGTGAAGCCATTAAAGAAGCCGCCTCCATCACCCCAGCGATAACCCCACGAAGTATCGCCCGTCCAGCCACCACCAGGGAACGTCCCTGTGGCCCGGTCGAAGAGAGCCGTGCAGGCTGCCGGGTTAGCAATACCGGCAGTGGCTGAGACCATACCGCGGGTGTTGGTACCGGTAGGTCGAACACCTTCGGCCATCGCAATGGTATTGCTGGTACCATCAAGGGCGTCGCGAACACCGTAGCAGACAAGGGAGCCGAACATGCCGCGGGATTGAACCACAATTGGAGTGGCTGAACTTCCATTTCCACCCGATGAAGAAATGCTGTCACCGCTGCAGAACATATAATTGTACCGGCCAATCAGACCACCTGCCGGTGGGCCAGACAGCGTGTCTGATGGACACATGATAGCGGGCAGATCGCGCACCCAGTAAGTTCCGCCGGCCCAGGGAACCTGAGTTCCTGTCTGAATCTGCTGGTAGAGAGGGGTCTGGTCAAGATATGGCAACAGGCTCACCATCCCACTAATTCGTGAACGCAGGTGAGATTCAGGCTGACCACCCAGTGGAATCCCGGGACCTGCCTGCCTTGGGGCGAACATACCAAAAGTGTCGTGGTAGTTGTGGAGGGCCAGACCCAATTGCTTGAGGTTGTTGCGGCACTGCGTGCGGCGAGCCGCTTCACGGGCCTGCTGAACGGCAGGTAGAAGCAGGGCAATCAGGATCGCAATAATCGCGATCACAACGAGGAGTTCAATGAGTGTGAACCCTCTGCGGTTAAGACGGGGGAAATGGGACATGTGAGACTCCGAAGAAAAGTAGGGAGAGAAGACATTTCCGAATGGAAGATGGTGGAATCACCAATAAAGCATCTCCTTATCGTATCGATAGTGATCTATGCGTCAATTTGTTGGAGGCCACATCCCGATTTTTTTTGTAAAAAAACCTTTAATCCCTGAATTTGCGCGGAACTTTTTCGAAAACTTGTGTTTTTCAGTCTCCCCAATTGAGTTTCCTTACGGGAAATCCTCGGGTTTCGAAGCTGCAACTCATCTCCGCACCTGTGCCTATGTTTTGTGCGAATTTCTCTGCCACTTTTCTTTGAGCCCGGTTTTTATGGGGTCAATTTGGCTGAATTCTTGGCTGTCAGAGCGAATCGTGACCTGATGGAGCGCTGACTGCTGGATGAATAGGCATTCCGTTTGCGACTGATGACTTTTCACGTCGATTTCCCAATCTTCCGGGAGAAATCCTTTTCTCCCGCCGTTAGACTGCCGTCACAGAATCGACTGTGGGCATTCGACTGTGGATATTCGACCTGGCAGTCTCCCGGAGATCCTGTGAACAGCAGTTGGCTCAGCAAGAGACATTTGGAAACAAGACACCCCTGCAAAAGAGGACGAGCTGTACATGGCCAAGACATTTCGGGACAAGCTCTGCGCATTGGCACGCAATTACTGGTGGTGCTGGCAACCAGATGTGACCTCGATCTTTCGTGATCTCGACGCTGCCAAGTGGCGCGAACTCGATCACAACCCGGTTCTGCTGCTGGAGAGTTTGACGGAAGATCTCCTCGAACAGCGGGCTCGCGAGTCTGTGCTGCATTCACGCGTCAACTACGCTTACCGCCGGTGCGAAGAATACCTGCACGATAAGAATACGTGGGGGGCGCTCAATGCCGGTATTCTGGGTCAGAAGCCGGTGGCCTATTTCTCGGCTGAGTTCGGCATTCACGAATCGCTGCCCAATTACTCCGGTGGTCTGGGTGTGCTGGCCGGGGATCATCTCAAGAGTGCATCTGACCTGGGTGTTCCTCTGGTGGCGGTGGGGCTCCTTTATAATGAGGGCTATTTCTCGCAGCAGATCGATGAAGATGGCTGGCAGCGCGAAATTTATGATCCTGTCAGTAATCACCGGCTCCCCATCCAGAAAGCCAAAGGTCTGGATGGCAAGGATGTGATCGTCAAAGTGGATACCCGCACGGGTTCAATCTACGCGCAGGCCTGGCAAGTCAATGTGGGCCGCGTGCGTCTGTTCCTGCTGGATACGAATATCGAGCAGAACACACCCGAAGATCGCCGCCTGACAGCCCGTCTTTACGGCGGTGACGTGCGGATTCGTATCCGTCAGGAAGTCATCCTCGGGATTGGTGGCGTGCGTGCTTTGGCACAGATGGGGATTGTTCCCAATGTTGTCCATATGAACGAAGGCCACTCGGCTTTTGCCACACTCGAACTCATTCGCCAGCGGATGAATGATGATGGCATGTCCTTTACAGACGCCATGCGTGAAACGACGGAAATGTGTGTCTTCACCACACATACGCCCGTGCCCGCAGGTCATGACCGTTTCGGTTACGACATGATCGACGAGCACCTGGGGCCAACGGCTGATCAACTGGGTATTGGCACGGTGGGGCTGATTGGTTTGGGCCGCGTGAATGTGGCTGATGCCAATGAGCCATTTACCATGACAGTGCTGGCATTCAAGTGCAGTCGCCGGGCGAACGGGGTTTCGGCATTGCATGGTATGGTGAGTCGCCGCATGTGGACGGGCTTGTGGCCCAATAAAGCCGAGCACGAAATCCCCATTGGTCACATTACGAACGGTGTGCACCTGGGGACGTGGCTGGCGCCGCAGCTGGCCGAAGTCTACAACCGCGTGCTGCCACCGGATTGGAAGCAGCGCAGTGGTGAAGCCGACACCTGGAAGAACTTTGAGAGCATTTCGAGCGGGGAATTCTGGGAAGCTCACGAAGCTCTCAAGCAGCGTCTGATTGCGATGGTTCGCCGCCGGATGATCACTCGTGCTCAAAGGCTCAACCACGACAAGAAAGAGTTGATCGAGCTGGAATCGCTGCTGAATCCGGAAGCATTAACGATTGGTTTTGCCCGCCGGTTTGCTCCCTACAAGCGAGCCGATCTGGTGCTGAAAGACGTGGCTCAGCTGGCAGGGATCGTGGCCGATTCCGAGCGTCCTGTGCAACTGATTTTCGCTGGTAAGAGCCACCCGGCCGACGATTTCGGCAAGGGGATCTTGCAGCGGATCTTCAAGATGTCGCAAGACCCGGCGTTCAAGGGGAAAGTGGTTCTCGTCGAGAACTACGATATGAACCTGGCCCGGCACCTTGTTCAAGGTGTGGATGTGTGGCTCAATAACCCACGACGTCCTCTGGAAGCTTCGGGGACGAGTGGTCAGAAGGTGGTCCTCAATGGTGGCCTTAACTGCTCGATTCTCGATGGCTGGTGGGCGGAGGCTTACGATGGTCTCAACGGTTTCGCGATTGGGAATGGTCGTATTCATTCGAACCAGGAAATTCAGGATGAGCGCGATGCGAAGTCGCTGATGAAGGTTCTTCAGGAAGAAGTGATTCCGCTCTTCTACGACCGCGACGAGCATGGCCAGCCACACAACTGGATCAAGCACATGAAGCGGTCAGTCCGTACCCTTGGCTGGCGATTCAACAGCGATCGTCAGGTTATGGATTACGTAATGAAGGGCTACATTCCCGCAGCAGGTGGCGAGTACTGCGAAATGGACCGCTTCCACTAAGCCCGACTCTCGTGGTCAACTCTCAAGAAGTTGGCTGCGGGCTGGGACAGGCAAATGATCGACTCCAAGACAGCCTGGATCTCGCAAGAGACCCAGGCTGTTTTTATTTGCAGGCGGGTGATAGGTATCGCTTGGGCTTCCGCTGGGGCGCTGATTGTCGCTTTCGGCCAGACGTCAAGAGCATGTTGCGACGAAGCCGCAGGTTGATAGAACGCTCATTGCGCTTGGACTCGCCCTCATCCCGGCCTTCTCCCGTCGGAACGGGAGAAGGGGTGAAGAAGAGTGCCGTCGGCCTGTCACTCGTGCTTTAGGCGAGCTGGCTTGTATCTCCTACGGCGGGTGGCAGGGGTCGGATGTCTGCATCCGCCCCCTGGTCAATCGAGCTCACCAGCACAATTGCATCTGAAAACATGCTTCATGACAGTTGAGAAAGTTCGCCACGGACGACCCAAGTCTAAGGAACTGGGGGCAAACGAGGACGTTTGTCCCCAGCCACCCGCCGCAAGAGACCCAGGCTGTTTTCAATTGAGTGGCGGAATCCTCTTCACTACGTCTCGCGGAAATCTTTAATAGCGAGGGAGTGTCGGATCGATGGCCGTTGCCCAGTGATCGATTCCACCAGCCATACTCACAGCCTTCGGAAAACCCTGCTGCCTGAGCCATTGGGCCACGCGCAGGCTCCTGCCACCATGGTGGCAATGCACGACAATGTCGTTTTCCTTCTGCCCGGCAAGTTCGCTCACTCGTTCCTGTAACTGACTCATCGGTAGCAGCAGTGCTGCTTCGAGATGCACAATCAGATGTTCATCCGGTTCGCGACAGTCGATCAGTAAAAATGGCTTTCCTTCGTCAAGCCACTGCTTAACGAGGGAACAGTTCGTTTCGAGTGGGAGTTCTTCAGTCATCGCAGGGCTCACAATTCCAGGATTCGTGCGGCCAACTCACTGGTTTTCAGCAGGGAGGCTCGCTTGAACATGACATTCATTGTATCGATTCAAGACCGATTGGAAGCAAAAAGCGTCGATTCTCCGGTCATTTGTCAGGCCCAATGACATCGGGCAGCCAAAGATTCATGCCATTCCACCGGCAGGTGCTGAATGAGCAGGCGTGAGGATTTCAAGCCCCATCGATTTCGCGATTTCCTCGAGTACAGGCAGATCGGAGGCAGGTCGTGTCGGGCTGCCTGGATAAGTAAGATCAGTCCTCGCCCAGCCACGCAATTTCAGGAATTGCGCAGCCGTATGCTTGTACGCCGCCCCCGGGTGACGAAAAGCAAACGCTCCCAGGTATTGAAGCTGATCGTTGAGTTCAAAGAACCGGGCGTCACTCTCGGCCCAGTAACGATCGCGCAAAGCGAACAGATCGGGGGCAAATGTGCTCAGGCCCAGGAGATAATCACTGCCATACATCACCATGTCGATGGCGAGGTCGTTCCCGGTATAGAGGATGAAATCGGGCCGCTCGTGATTACGAATCACGAGTCGTTCGAACTCAGGCAGCCTGTGAAACGATGAATGCTTGGCACCGACGCATTGCCGGATCTTCAGCAGGCCACGGAATGTGTCCAGATCGTAAACTTTGCCAAAGCGGGCGAGATCGGTCGTCAGTTCAAAACCTAGAAACCGATCGCAGCCACGGGCCAGTTGCTCATAGCGACTCAGGATTTCATCGCTGGTCCCTGTGGTGAGTCCGAACGATTGAAACACAATTGGCAACCCACCGGCTCGAGCAATCGCCTCCATGCGTGATGCATAATGAGCACCATTAAATGGCGCACCCGGCTCATCACGTACAAAGGCACCCGCAATGAATGGTTTCCCACCCAGAATCGATTGCGTTCGCTGCAGGATCTCGTCTTCGAGCGGAACTCCCAGCAGGTTGATATACCCCGTATCCATATTCACTGCAGGAGTGAGACCAGCTTCCACCGTACGGATCAAATGAGCTTCCCAGGCGTCCCAGTCGATGGTGGTCTGGTCGCTCATGGGCAGCAGGATGGCCGACGCTCCACGAATGGTTCTGCCCGGCTGGAGCATCGACAGCGGATCAATCTTCGGAGGAGATGACATGATCACTTTTCCAGGGTTCGATCGATCACCGTCGATCATCAAGGACATCGCGCCACCTGTGACAATTCACGAGGCCGCTGGAGGATCGACACGCAGCACTTCCGGATTGGAGGTAAAATGTTCTTCAATTTTTGCCAGGAGCGGATTGATCGTGTACCGCTGAATGTGATGAGGCGGCGTCCAGAGTCGCCACTCGTAACCGACATGCTCCGTGAGCTTCAGTGGCCGATCGCGATTCAGCCAGCCCAGATAAATCATCAGCGTTTTTTCAACAGGCTCGGGACCAAAGCGCGCTTCGACGGGATGATAGGTCTCGGAGTAACTGAAAGTGGGGTCAAGCACGACATCTGTCCGGGGAATCCCGGTTTCTTCTTCCATCTCGCGCAGGGCACATTGGAGATCGTTCTCACCCTCTTCCAGATGCCCCTTGGGAAGGTCAAAACGATGCCGATGCTTCAGCAGAAGATAGGTCAGATGTGGAGTTTTACGAAACAGGATGACTCCGCACGCCCTGACTTGTCGCATGCTTGATTGTCTCCTGATGAAAGATTCACGATGAAAGTAATGGTAACCGCAGTGACATCGACAGACAGGTGGATGGCCAATCTCTGGCGAGCAGCCAGAACTTCCTCAGGCTGACGGACGATCGACGCACCGTCAACCTTCCGGAAACCGGCTGATACATTGAATATATCGCCAGTTACCTGCGCTGGCGAACGATCAGACCGTTTCGGGCGAGTTTCATCCTCACTGCCGCCTGCGGTACCTCGCGTGAAAATCTCCTTCGACCGCTCCTCTGGTAAGGTTTCCAACACCCGTCAATCTGCTGAAAAGGGCTTTTTCATGCCAGCGAGACTCAGCAGAACTTTGGAGAGCTTTATGAGATATGCCTCTTGAGAGTGTTGTTCACAAGGTGGGATTCCCTAGAATAGAGCACAAGTCGCGAGCGTGGTGAAAAAGGCATCTGTCGCCTGATACTGCCTTTGGAACCATCGCTGTACGACCAGACGTTTGCCTGACAAACGCCCACAGGGTTCGATAAGGCCTGAGGGTTTATGGCAGATTCCCGCCAGTTATGAACCTGAAGGTGGCCTGCCGTCTGAAGAGATGCATCTGCTTGAGCCATCGAAACGAAATTGAAGGAGAATCGATTATGCCTTTCACATTGCCAGCCTTGCCCTATGCCCCCGCAGCTCTTGAACCGCACATCGATGCCCAGACGATGGAAATCCACCACGGCAAGCATCATCAGGCCTACATCAACAATGCCAACAAGGCTTTGGAAGGTCATCCCGAACTGGCTGCGCTCACCGCGGAGCAGCTCATTTCCGATCTTTCCAAGGTTCCTGAAGGGATTCGCACAGTCATCCGCAATAATGCGGGTGGTCATGCCAATCATTCGCTCTTCTGGACAGTCCTGGCACCGAGTGCTGGTGGTACACCGACCGGAGCACTCGAAGCGGCGATTAACCACACGTTTGGGACATTCGACGCCTTCAAGGAAAAGTTCAACGCTGCCGCCACCACCCGTTTTGGCAGTGGCTGGGCCTGGCTGAGTGTGGATTCCAAGGGTGGTCTGGTCGTGGAGAGCACACCCAATCAGGACAGCCCCCTGATGGAAGGCCGCACACCGATCCTGGGGCTCGATGTGTGGGAACACGCTTACTATCTGAAGTATCAGAACCGCCGCCCGGATTACATTGCTTCATTCTGGAACATTGTGAACTGGCCTGAAGTCTCGAAGCGATTTGCTGCCGCTGGTGGGAAGTAAATCGAGTCGTTTGTTGAATATGGCGAGTTGACAAAGTGCAGAAACATGCTTGCTCAGAGTGTTGCTCGTACACATAACCTTACCTGTGTGCACGTCTCAGGGTGGCTGGGGTCAAACGTCCTCGTTTGCCCCCAGATCATTTGGCTCACAGCGTTTTTGGTGAACAGCATTAATAGTCATGAATTCATGTTTCAGATGCATTTGTGCGGGTGACCTTGATTGACCAGGGGGCGGATGAAGACATCCGACCCCTGCCACCAGTTGTTCTGACGAGTGCGAAAACATGCTTGCCCAGGGCTGCAAGCATGGCACTGGGCCGCAAGCATGGCACACAGCTGGCCTATCTGCGTGAAACTCTGAACCATTAACGCCAAACTCCCGGGACTCTTTCGAGTCTCGGGAGTTTGCATTGAGCCATGAAACATCGTCATCATCAGGTCAGCAAACTTGGAAAAACGTCCTGATGCAGCGAAAGAGTTTCTCACATGAGTACCAATCAGGCTGTGCCGGCATCGGGACAAAGTCCAGCAAACAGCAGCTTGCCTGCCGGTTTGCAGACTCAGTTGCAGGCCTCGATCCCGCAGAAGCGATTTCTTGATTGTGTGCATTGCGGGCTGTGTCTTTCGGCCTGTCCGACATATCTCGAAACCGGAGATGAAAACGACAGCCCGCGAGGGCGCATTTATCTCATGCGTGCTGTGGCCGAAGGACGGACCGGCCTGACCAATGAAATCGCCTCCCATCTCGAAGCCTGCCTCGATTGCCGGGCTTGTGAAACGGCCTGTCCTTCAGGAGTCCAGTACGGGCGGCTCATCGAGCCCTTCCGCGTGGCCATGGAAGCCACGCGCACAGACGAGCAACCGGGGTTGGCCAGTCAGGCCAGCCAATGGCTGACAAGTACCTTACTGACAAAGCTGTTTCCTTCTGCAGGTCTCACCCAATGGGCGTTGTGGCCTGCCCGCTGGATGCAGGCATTGGGTGTCGATGGATTGGCGAAGAGCTGGCCCGCACGAGCAGTCACACCGCAAATTCTGCAGCGGATGCACCGCCTGTTGCCGAAGTTGTCGCCCCCTGCAGGTGCGCTGCCGGATCGTTTCGCCCCGGTGGGCCCCCGGCGGGCAACCGTCGCCTTGCTGACAGGTTGTGTCGCTGAAGCGATGTTCTCGCAAACCAACAGAGCCACGATCCGCGTCCTGCAGCACAACGGTTGTGAAGTTCTGATCCCAAAGACGCAGGCCTGCTGTGGTGCGATTCATTATCACAATGGCGATCGAACCGAGGCCATGCGTCTGGCACGTCAGAATCTGGGGGCTTTTCCGTGGCGAAATATTGATGCCGTGATTGCCAATGTCGCTGGCTGCGGTGCGATGCTCAAAGACTATGGCCACATTGGGGAAGAAGATCCGCAGATTGATCCTGTGTTGCTGGAAGAACTGACTTCATTCGCCCATAAGATCAAAGATGTCTCCGAGTTTCTTGTCGATCTGGGGCCAATCGAGCCGCAGCATCCGGTGCACCTGAAAGCGGTTTATCACGATGCCTGCCATCTCTGCCATGCTCAGAAGGTCAAACAACAGCCCCGACAACTCTTGAGCATGATTCCCGGATTAACGATCGCCCCGATTGAAGAGGCCGAAATCTGCTGCGGCGCAGCAGGAAGTTATAATCTGACTCAGCCGGAAATGGCCGATCGACTCGGACAACGGAAAGTGCGGCATATCCTGGAAGTTCAAGGCGTGCAGGCTGTGCTGACAGGGAATGCCGGTTGTGCGCTGCAAATGGCAGCCTGCCTCTCGGAAGCCAATTCCAGCATCCCCGTCATGCACGTCATGGACATCCTCGACCAGAGCTACGGCCCACTGCCGGACAGCAGGTAAAACGAATCACAACTTTATTGGCGCGTTGATCGTCACAAAAGCATGCTTGCTCAGAGCCGCAAGCATGGCACACAGCCAGTAAACGGGTATTTCTACAGGAAATGTGTTGATCCGAGTGATCAGGTCCCTGGGAGGCTGAGTCCATCTTCTCCCAGAACATTTCTCAATTTGCGCAGGGCTCTCAAATGGCGCATGCCGGCGGCTGGTGGCGTGAGCCCCAGAATCTCGGCCACTTCGTTATTCCCCAATTGTTCAAAGTGACGCATCAGGATCATCTCGCGGTCATCCGCTTCAAGCTGTTCGAGTGCCAGCAGAAATCGTTCCTCGAACTCGCGGCGAATGTTCTCAGCCGCCGGTGTCAGTTCATCATCTTTGAACTGATCCATCAGTTGATCGCCGGAATTCTCCTGGCTGACGGGCAAGGCCTGCTCGCGATCCATGCTCCGCCGGAGTGCACCGCGATGCCGGCGATGCAGATCGATCATGCGGTCCCGCGCCAGATGTCTCAGCCAGACATGAAATGGCAGACGGGGATTTTCCAGATATTCCCGCAGTCGCCCGGAGGCTTCCATAAAGACATCCTGGACCACGTCACTGGCATCGACCCGGCGAGCCATCTGCCGATCCAGCCGCAATTCAATCATCCGGCGCAAGGGTGTACGGTGTCTCTCCAGAAGTTCATTGACAGCTTTGTCATTCCCTTCCCGGAGGTTCTTCAGCAGTGCGTCAGTCTGGATCGTATTTTCTTGCATGCCCCAATTATGACTGAAAAAACAACCTCACTGCACGTCAGAATTGGGATCAACGGCACGTTTCCAACTCCTGAGAACGATTTTGCTGGTATTCCCTCAGGATCAGGATCTCAATTCTCACAAACTGGTCAGCGCCTGTCACGTCGCTGCAGATTCCAGCGAATCCCCTCAAGAACGGTCGCAAAGTGAATCTCGACAATATCTTCCACTCGAGGCGAATACCCTCCCGCCATGCTGATGGCCACGGGCAGGCCGTACTGCTCACAAAATCGGTACACCAGCCTGTCGCGAGCCCGTAACCCGGCTTTCGTTAACGCCAGCCGTCCCATTTTGTCTCCCTCGAAGGGATCAGCACCCGCCAGAAACAACACCAGATCGGGTTGCGGAAAGCGCCTGGCACAGGCGGCTAATCCCTCATCGAGAGCCGCCAGATAGGCGTCATCGCCGGTTTCATCGGGCAGGCCATAATCCAGATCACTGGTTTCTTTCACAAACGGATAGTTGCGTTCGCTGTGAATCGAGAAGGTGAAAATCGAGGGATCCTGCCGGGTGATGGCAGCTGTCCCATTCCCCTGATGGACATCGCCATCGACAATCAACACTCGCTGAACCAATTGTTCCTTCTGCAGCACTCGGGCGGCAATCACGCTGTCGTTAAAGATGCAAAAACCTTCGGCCCGGTCGGCATAGGCATGATGAGTTCCACCGGCCAGATTCGCGCCAAACCCATGTACTAGAGCCGAGCGGGCGGCTTCAATGGTGGCACCTGAGGATCGCCGTGATCGCTCAATCAACTCGGGCGACCAGGGGAACCCCAGCCGCTTGATGTCGTCGCGAGTCATTTCACCTGCCGACACCTTGTATAAGTAGTCGGCATTGTGCGCCAGTAGAATCTGGGCATCGGTGGCAGCGGGTGGTTCCAAAAGCTCGATGGTCTGCGGATCAATTTCACCACTTTGCAGAGCCAGATCAATCCGCTCGCGCAGGGCGGCATATTTCCGCATGGGAAATCGATGGCCGGGCGGCAAAGGGAGCACAAATCGTTCAGTCGTGTAGATATGCATGCAAAAATCACTCATGATGTCGAGACGGTCTCAACCACTCAGCAGATCCGATAACGATCGAGAACTTGAGTGGCTGCCAGAGGGAAGTCGTGAACGAGGGCGATTTCACCGACTGAGATGTGTTGACTTTCGAAAACTCGCACCCCTGCAGATTTTAGACCGGGAGACTTCCATGCGTCATGAATTGATGACCCGCCAGCCCGTAAATCATCGAGAAGACCGGGGTGGGCATCGAATTTCCTGGTTCCTGTGTCACCTGGCGATCAGTCTATCGCTGTGTCTCTGGCAGGTTGACTCGATCACAAAAGTGATGGCAGCCGAGGCTCGGCCTGAAAAACCGAATGTCGTCATTATTAACTGCGATGACCTGGGTTATGCCGATGTGGGGGCGTTTGGTGCTACGATCTGCAAGACGCCTGAGATTGACAGGATGGCGAGAGAAGGGGTGAAAGCCACTTCGTTTTACGTGGCGCAAGCGGTTTGCTCGGCTTCTCGCACAGCCCTGCTCACAGGCTGCCTTCCGAATCGTATCGGAATTCTCGGGGCGCTGAGTCATGTTTCGAAGAACGGCATCGCCGACAGCGAAGTGACTCTGGGCGAACTCTTTCAGTCACAAGGCTATTCCACCGCCATGTATGGCAAATGGCACCTGGGCTATCAGGCTCAGTTCCTGCCGGGTCACCATGGATTTGGTGAAGCCTTGGGGATTCCTTACTCGAACGATATGTGGTCGAAGAACCCTTATGGCAAGTTCCCGCCCTTGCCTCTTTTCCGTCAAAAAGGGGATTCACCCGCTGAGATCATTGGCCATGACACCGATCAATCCCGCTTCACGACTGACTTCACGATGGCAGCCGTTTCCTTTATCGACCGGCACGCCGACAAACCCTTCTTCATCTATCTGGCTCACCCCATGCCCCATACGCCGATCTTTGTCAGCGAAGAGCGCAACAGCGGTGAGAGAGCCCAACTTTACCGAGATGTCATCGGCGAGATTGACTGGTCGGTCGGAACCATTCGGCAGACACTCGAAAAGCATCAACTCACTCGCAAAACACTGGTGATTTTTACTTCTGATAATGGCCCGTGGCTGGTTTTTGGAAATCATGCCGGCAGCACAGGGCCGCTCCGCGAAGGGAAAGGAACAATGTGGGATGGTGGTGCCCGCGTTCCGTTTGTGGCCTGCTGGCCCGGTGTCATTCCGCCCGATACGACGGTCGATCTTCCCATGGCCACCTACGACCTCTTTCCCACCTTTGCCAAAATGCTCGGTGCTAAACTTCCTGATCATCCCATTGATGGCGTCGATATCTGGCCTCAGTTAACCAGTGCCTCGAAAGCTCAACCCCACCAGGCGCTATGGTTCTACTATGGCCGCGATCTGATTGCTGTGCGTTCGGGCCCATGGAAGCTCGTCTTCCCGCACACTTACGTCCATCCCGTCGAACGGGGAAACGACGGCCAGCGCGGTAAGCTCGTCAACCGGAAGTTCACGGAGCTGGCACTTTACAATCTGGATTCTGATATTGGCGAAACGACGAATCTGGCCAGCCAGCACCCTGAAATCGTCAAGCAGTTGGAGGCCTATGCTGAGGTCGCCCGTAATGAACTGGGTGACGCTTTGACCAATCGCAAAGGTAGCGGAGTCCGCCCTCCCGGCACAGTCAACGATTCCCCAGCACTCGGAAACTAATTCGCTTCCATCTTGAACCTTCGCCCGCGTCTGCGTGGGAGAGAGTGGCACGGAGTGCTGGGTGAGGGTCTTTCCCAAGCAATGTGCAACAGTCATCACGGCTTCCGCCGGGGCGCTGATTGACTGTCATCCGCCAGAGATCAGGAGCATGCTGCGATGAGACCGGTAGCGGATTGCTCGCCAAATACGTCCCAGCTCCCCTCATCCCGGCCTTCTCCCGTTGGAACGGGAGAAGGAGCAAAGAACCCTCGCCAGATTGATCACGAGGCCCACTTAACACTTACTCGATTCAGGCAAATCACTCATTCAACTCAGCCTGCAAGTGGAACTGGGCGGCGGCTGGCAATGGCACAGTTGCCCTGGCAGCATGAACCCCGGACAAGGTGTCTGACGACAGGACCGGGGCGACCAGAAAATCTTCCATCGAGAAACGAACTTCCCGATAGGCCGCCGCCGGGGCCCATAGCGTCTCCCAGCGGGACGAGCGCACTTTCACCTGCCGCTCGTAATCTTCCATCCAGACGCCATGAAAAATGTAGTCACGACCTTGATGCGTAAAGCAGGGTTCACTGGCCAGATTCGGCTCGCCAACCGCTTCATGCGAGGAAGTGGTGGCCAGTCGCTGCAGTGCAGGTGTTCTCTCAGTCACATCGTAGGCGAAGACCATCACGGCCCGAAAACTTTTCCCAAAGACTTCTTCCCACCGCCTCAGGCTGATCAGATCGTCGGCAGTCACCCAGTTCTCTGAGAGCTGGCTGGTGCGCGCTTTGCGACCTTTAACTTCGACCAGCAGGTTCTGGCCCCGCGCACCATACACGATGTAATCCATCGATTTCAGACTGGCCTGTGCCAGCAGCGCCCGGCGGGTTTCATCGACCGCAATGTACGGAATCCCTCTGTCTCTCAAGTACATCTCGAACGACAGATCGTAATGATTCCAGCGACGAGCCATAACCAATCCACTTGCCCGGAAAAACTGAAAGCTGAGACCTTATTGGCAACCCGTTCGAGGCCGTTGAATCACTTCGGATCAAGATCGTCGGGAGTCACCAGTTGGACCAGTTTCCCACGCACAGCCAGCGTCATTTCCGGCCATTCCGAAATCGGAAGTTCCACGACAGCCAGCGTACAGGTGGGGACCGCCCGGCCCGTTCCTGTCAGTCGGGTGAGGTACTCCTGCAACCCTTCATTATGCCCCACAACCAGCAGCAGTTCGCAATCGGAAGGTGCTTCCTGCAGGAGTGGCGGATAATCCGTTTCGTGGCACATGTAGAGCCGGCGTCGGATCATCACTAAAGGAGAATGTCCAAAGGCACTCCCCACCAGCCGCAATGTATCGACTGTGCGGCGTGAACTGCTCGACATGATGAAGTGCGGGATCAGACCCTGACGGACAATCCACTCTCCCAAGCGGGTCGCGTCTTCGCAGCCACGCGGTGCCAGAGCACGTTCATGGTCGAGTCCGCTGGCATCTTCAGCGACGGCTTTTGCATGTCGTAACAGGAGCAGTCTTTTCATGGTCTCCTCCTCAGCCGAATGGCAGCCGCGAACGGGTTCGAGTGGATTGAGTCGTTACATTATCGACCGCGAATTATCTTGCCGCATTTCCAGATCGTGCACCAGCACATTATTCGAATGCAGCGAAGAACCTGCCCGCAAGGATCGCCAGGATTCTTCAGGTTCTAAAATCCTGACTCTTAAGTGTTCACGATTCCCGGGTGATGTCCCAGATCAGGCTGGTGAGTTGATCACGACGGACAAAACTGCGCAGCCGCGATTTGACACTGCGCATCCCTAAAGCCTGTGAATAGCCATGATTATGATCGACGCGTGCGAGAGCCGCTTCCAGATCGACGGCTTGAATCGAGCAGGGTTCGGAGGTGATGTCTGGCCCGGCGTTTTGCCGCCTGGCCTGAGTTTGCCAGCGGGCCAGAGCATGCCAGCGGGCCAGCCAGATCGTCACAGGAATTGTCAGCAACAGGCTCCAGAACCCTTCGATGACTGGTTCGTGATAATAAGCCGGCCCGAAGAAGGCCCGGCTCTGCAGCTTGGTGACCACGTATCTCGTCAGCAGTTCGTCGGCGGCGGGAGTCTTCCAGGGTAATGCCTGTTCGACATCTCGAATGGGAATTCCCTTCCAGTCAGTCGCCAGATCAGGCAGGCGACCTCTGCGAAAGGTGTAAACCAGAATGTCCTGCAGCAGTTTCCAGCGACCAGCCCAGCCCTTCGACTGGTCCACAATGGTATCTTCGCGCGTGTAGTAGGCCACCAGTTGCGTAAAGCCCACCAGCGTCAAACGATCAGCCGGAGCGACCATGACCGTCTGTTCGTCCGGGAGCAACTGAGCCACTGTTTCACGAACCACGCGGATCGTCTCCCGCAATTGAGCGACAGTCAGATCGGTCAGATTGGTCGTTGAAATCAGCTCCGTCCATGCCGCCATGCGAACCAGGCGCAAACGCAGAGGGACGTCGCGTTGCTGCAGTTCGTCCAGCAGCGCAGCGATCAGCACATCGACCAATGGCCAGGCTCCAGGTGAGCGATCGGAAAGCCTGGGTGCAGGGATCTCCTCGGGCCAATCGGCGATCGTCTCCTGGGCCAGTTGCTTGAGATCATCCTGTTGAGACACTAGATCACGACCGGCATTGCGAATGACAGAAGGACAACTGTAGCGCAAGCCGACGACCAGCCCTTTCCCTGTCGGATGAAACACATACGGATAGAGCCGGCAGGGTAAAGGCTTGGCGGGTTCTCCAAATTTCGCATGGATCCGGCAGAGACCTTCATCCGTCAAAAACACACACGCGCCATCGGCTCGCTGCGATAATCGGTAACGTCCTTCGGAAGTTCGACCCAGAGGAACATAAGGAGGCAAGCCTTCCGGAAGTTCGGCTGCATTCCAGCCCTGGCTGTCAATGCGCTGGCGCTCAGCTTCCGTGATTTCAATGAGATGTTTTTTGCAGCAGCCGCCGCAATTGTGGCAGCTCCAGTTCTGCAGGAGAGGCAGTTCCAGAAGTCGAGCATTCGGTCGCTTGGCCATCAGAGAAAACCATTCCAGTGGCGTCAGATCATGCCGCCGATTATTCTGCGCAAGGATTTATTGATATGTTCTCACGAACAGCGTTCTTAAAGCATACCGACTGGCCCGATCTCCGGGATGATCGAACTGCAGAAAGCCATCGCGACTTTGTCCAGTCCACGGTCTGAAGCTGTGGCTGCTTTCGGATTCAAGGATTTTCTCCATGCGACGTCCATTGATTGATCTGCGGTTTTTTGAGGCGGGACTGTTTTTGAGCCGCGGGCTGCTGGCTTTGTGGGTGCTGGCGATTGGGCTATTGTCCACGAGTCAGGCGCAGCACAACTGGCCCCAGTTTCTCGGGCCGGAAGGAAATGCTTATGCTCAGAGTACGAAACTTCCCGTCACGATCGGCGAGGAGAACATCTTCTGGCAAACCGCCATTCATGGAAAAGGCTGGTCTTCGCCCGTCATCTGGAACAATGACCTGTGGATGACGACGGCGACTCCCGATGGACACAAGCTCTCGGTGATTTGCGTTGATAAGCCCTCGGGAAAGATTGTGCTCGACAAGCTGTTGTTCGAAGTCGAGAAGCCCAGCGAAATCCACGATTTCAACAGCTACGCCTCACCCACGCCCGTCTTGGAAGACGGGAAGGCGTGGATCAGTTTTGGCAGCTATGGCACGGCCTGCCTGGCGGGCCGCTCGGGTGAAGTGCTCTGGCAAAGGCGTGATCTCCCTTGCGAGCATTTTCGTGGCCCGGGAAGTTCGCCCATCCTTTTCGAGAATTTGTTGATTCTGCACATGGACGGCTTTGATTTTCAGTATGTGGTAGCTCTCGACAAGGAAACAGGCCAGACCGTCTGGAAAGTCGATCGTCAGGTCGAATATGGCTCTGAAAATGGCGACTTCAAGAAAGCCTTCTGTACTCCCACCATCATTCAGGTCAACGGGCAACCACAACTGATCAGCCCCACATCCAAGGCGAGTCTGGCCCTGGATCCGCGGACGGGGAAAGAGCTCTGGCGGATTCGCTTTAAGGAATTCTCAGCCACTGTCAGGCCGGTCTACGGGAATGGTCTGGTCTTTATCAATACCGGCTTCGGGAAGGCAGCCCTGCATGCTGTCGATCCGACAGGAACAGGCGATGTGACCGAAACCCACGTTCGCTGGAGTGCTGCCAAAGGCATCCCTTCCAAGCCCACGCATGTGCTGGTCGACGATCTGCTCTTTATGGTGCACGATGGTGGTGCCGCCACCTGCTTCGAAGCCACCACTGGCAAACAGCTCTGGCAGGAGCGGCTCGGTGGCAACTATACCGCCACACCACTCTATGCGGATGGAAAACTCTGGTTCTTCAGCCAGGAGGGAAAGATCAAGGTGCTCAAGGCGTCTCGTGAGTTTGAAGAACTGGGAGAAAGCCAGCTGGGCGACGGCTTTATGGCATCGCCCGCAGTCAGTGATGACCTGATGTATCTCCGCTCGCGAACGAACCTCTATCAGGTCGGCAGGAAACCCTCGGCCAATTGAGAGAGTGCCTTGCAGTGAATCCGTTGAAGAGAGTCAGGGCGAAGGTGAAAAGGGTTGAAGGTCGGAAGGGGAAGAAGGCCAGAGAGCAGGGCTGCCGCAGGAGCGCTGATTGACTCACAGTGGCGAGAGGCCAAGAGTGTACTGCGATGAAGCCGGTTGTGGATTGCTCGCCCAATACGTTCGAGTTCCCCTCATCCCGGCCTTCTCCCGTCGGAACGGGAGAAGGAGTAAAAGCCTTTGCTTGCAGCAGAGCTGCTTGCATCTCTGAAGTGGTGACTTTTACGGAATCATGTAGATAAAGCCCACCACGGCTCCGGCCTGCACAGCGGCGGCGTGAGCATTCCAGGGGATTTGATAGGTGAGCCGGGGTGCCACTTCGCCAGGTCGGTAATAGCCGAGAGCATACTGCTTGGATGCTGGGGGATGAATGACCGCCTGATAAGGGAAGCCAATCAGCTGAACACCGAATTTCCCGAGTGACACGGCGGATTGAATACCAGGTGGATAGTGGTGCCCATATCGCTCCAGTGCCACATCTTCAAAGTAAAGTGGCTGGTGATAAAGGTTGGGTGGTTCCCACAAGGCCAGGAGGTCAGGATAGTTCCGTGGAGGCGCAGGGCTATTATCGATATGCAGACCCACTTT
Source organism: Planctopirus limnophila DSM 3776 (assembly GCF_000092105.1). Taxonomy (NCBI): domain Bacteria; kingdom Pseudomonadati; phylum Planctomycetota; class Planctomycetia; order Planctomycetales; family Planctomycetaceae; genus Planctopirus; species Planctopirus limnophila. The sequence continues at coordinate 4,532,173 of NC_014148.1, forward strand.
ATTCTGCTGCTCAAGGGCATATCGACGAATATCTTCATCCGCCACGGGATCACCGAAGGGAACAATCTGATAAATACGGCGAATCCCGAGATTCGGCAGGGCTGGTGCCAGCCGTTCATCAGCAATGATGGCCCGCTCCGACTCCTTTTGCAGCGGTGGAACGGGTGGCAAGTTGGCGGCTGATGGCGAAGTGGCTTGTGTTTCGACCTGTGCAGGAGCATTCACACCGTTAGAAGTATTTGCATTCACTTCAATTGGTGTCGGGCCCGACTGAACGGCATTTGGAACTGGTGCCTGAGAATTCTGGCTCACTGCAGCGACGATCTGCTCCGCTGAAGGAGCTGGCAAGATCCACTGATGATCACCCTGCACGAGTACCTCGGGTTGATCCAGAAATGGATAGGCCGGAGGAGTAGTGGCGGCTTGTGGAGGAGTGTTTGATTCAGGGAACGCCACGACAGCTTTGGAGTTTGCTGTGGGAGCCGCATCGATAATCGAGGCTGGCATGTCGGGCGCAGCCGATTTGCCTTCCTGGATTCGATCGACAGGGAGACGCTCTGGAGCAGTGCCGGAACCTGACGAACCGACGTTCGTAAAGGCTTGTGTCTCGCTGGAGATCACTGTCTGCCGGGACAATTTCTGCACGGCGTCCTCTTCGCGAACTTTGGTCCAGCGCTGTTCCGGAGAACGTTCGCGCAAGGTATCCAGCGGACTGCGGGAGGCGTCGCCGGCTGGTGCCTGAGTGATCAGCACACCTGCCAGTGCGACGGCCAGAGCCGGCTGATACCAGTTCTGCTTACGAGCCTTCGCGATGGGCGTGCTCAACGGTGTAATTCGGAGATTCTTCGACAATCGTAATGTCATGGGGATGGTTCTCCCTCACTGTGGCAGCCGAGACTTGAATGAACCGCGTGTTTGTCCGCAGATCATCAATCGTGGGCACACCGCAGTATCCCATGCCGGCCCGCAGGCCACCGATCAACTGGTAAACCAGATTGTGGAGCGAGCCTTTATGAGCCACTCGCCCTTCAACGCCTTCGGGAACGAGCTTCCCTGCTCCACGCCCTGGACTGCTTTCGTCAACTTTCCCTTGCCGGTAGCGTTCGCTGCTCCCTTTGACCATGGCACCCATCGAGCCCATGCCCCGGTAGCGTTTGTAGCTGCGGCCCTGGAAAAGAATGACTTCTCCGGGGCTTTCATCCACACCCGCCAGCAAACTTCCCAGCATCACGCAATGACCACCAGCAGCCAAAGCCTTGGTGATATCACCGCTATACCTGATGCCACCATCGGCAATGATCGGAACATCAGTCCCGGCCACTGCCAATGAGGCATTGTGTATCGCCGTTAACTGAGGAACACCCACACCGGCAATAATTCGCGTCGTGCAGATCGAGCCTGGGCCAATGCCCACCTTGATTGCATCCGCCCCCGCCATCAGGAGATCTCGGGCTCCTGCCGTTGTGGCAACATTCCCTGCTATCACATCGATCTCTGGCCAGCGTTTCTTCACCTCGCTAACGGTCTGAATCACGTTTTGGCTATGTCCGTGTGCGCTGTCGACACAAAGCACATCAACCCCCCTGTCGATAAGGGCCGCAGCACGCTCAAAGTCAAACACGCCGACGGCGGCACCGACGCGCAAACGTCCACGTCGATCTTTACTCGCTTTCGGGAAACGCAGGTTTTTATCGATATCCTTGATCGTGATCAGCCCCTTGAGCTGAAACTCGTCATCCACCAGCAGCAGCTTCTCAACCTTGTTTTCGAGGAGAATCCGCTCGGCTTCTTCGAGAGTCGTATTCTCTTTCGCCGTCACGAGATTCTCTTTGGTCATCACTTCGGAAATCGGCGTATCTTTCGACGCGAGAAACCGCAGGTCGCGACGTGTCAGAATCCCTTTGAGCCGACCGTTTTGAGTGACCGGAACACCACCAATGTTCCTTTGCTCCATGATTTCCCAGGCGGCCAGCGCTGTCGCCTCTGGCGGGAGAGTCACGGGATCGACAATGACGCCGTGTTCACTGCGTTTGACCCGCTCGACATGCAACGCCTGTTGTTCGATCGAGAGGTTTTTATGAATGATCCCCATGCCCCCTTCCTGCGCCATGGCAATGGCCATGTCGCTTTCCGTCACGGTATCCATGGGGCTGGAAACAATCGGCACATTCAGCCGGATATTGCGGGTGAGTCGAGAAGATGTTTCGACATCGGAAGGTACGAGTTCACTATAGCCCGGTTCGAGCAGAACATCGTCGAAGGTGATTCCCTGATAGGCAATTCGATCTTGCATGGTAATGAGATTCTCCGACAGAGCCGGCTGCTGCCAGAATCTGGCAGGAGGCAGTTTTCAGTTCGCAGTTTTCAGTGAATCAAGACCCGCGGCGGGTGTTGATGGATTAGTTTCGTGGTATAGCAGGTTGGCCAAGGCCACATGAATCTCAGTCGGTAGTTCTTCAGCCCGTGCCTGTGGAGTAATCCCTGCCTGCTGGAGCAATTCATCGATGCGGGGTTTAGCCACCTGGGAATAGGTGCTGCACAGGACACCACGCAACAGCTTGCGCCGGTGCATGAAGATCGCTCGCAGATAGTTATGGAAGAATTCCGGATCGGCAATGCGGTCTCGCCTGGCTGGTGCCGGTGTGACGAGCACTACGGCAGAATCAATCTTGGGCCTGGGCCAGAAGACATCCGGAGGGAGCTTGCGCAGAATTTCGATATCGCATTGCGACTGTAACCAGATCGACAGCCCGCTGTAATCGCTGCTCCCTGGCGTTGCCTGCATCCGCACGGCCATTTCCCACTGGACAGTCACCACCATCCGCGACCAGGGCCACTCGCTTCCCACAATCATGGAAATGACCGGAGTGGCAATGTTGTAAGGCAAATTGGCCACCAGCTTTAAGGTCGAGCCGGGCCGTCTGGCCAGGGCGGTGTTGACACTTTCGACCAGCAAAGGATGGAGTTGATTTTTGTTCTTGAGAGCGTCGGTATTCACCCACTGCACATTCGACAAGCCGGCATGCTGTTTTGTCGCAATCGCATGCATGTTCGGGTCGTACTCGATCGAGACGACTTCGCCCGCTTCTGCAGCGAGGAAAATCGTGAGACCGCCTGTCCCGGTCCCCACTTCGAGAACCACATCATCTTTGGATAACTGGGCCTCGCGGGCCACCAGTTCCACCAGATTGATATCAATCAGAAAATTCTGACCCAGATCACCGCGCGGATTAATCCGGAGCTTATGAAACAGCTCCGTCAGATGTGTGCGCGTTTGGCGGTGGTCTTCGCTCATAGGTTCTGGGGCAAGTACTCTGGCCACTCGCAAAGAGCGGCGAAGGATCAATCAGTCAAGAATACCCGCAGGAATCCTTTTTGGCGAATCGACCACTGGAAAAATTTTCTGTGAATCCCTTCACCCGGCGATCTGTTGTGGAAATCAACGGGAAAAACCTTCCCCATTACGGATTCCAATAAACGTCCGCGCGGCGGGTGGCTGGGGTTGAGTCTTCGAACCCCCAGCGATCTTTGGCACTATCTGGGGGTTCCCGAAGACGTGTGGCCCCAGCCATCCCCATACCAAGGAGCCCAGTTGATTATTGGATTCCGTACCCAAGATTTCCTCGAACTGCCAATCAGCGGGTAGCGATGGGTGGAAATCGATTGTTAGGATGAAGGACGATTCCTTGATATGGCATTCATCGAGCTGGCACTTTTCGTCAATTTCGGACGGCAGACATCCCGAGCAGGCACTATCTTTTCAAACTCTCGACAACCGGGTATTGACAACTGGAAAGGGTATTTTCATGAGCAGACAGCAGCTTTCCCGACGCACCTTCCTGGCGGCTTCCGCCGTATTTGCGGCTCCACTGATTATTCCCGCGCGGGCGTTTGGTGCCAATGAGCGAATTGTTACTGCACACATCGGGATTGGCGGTCAGGGCTCGGGAAATCTCAAGGCGTTTATGGGTCAGGGTGTCGCCCCGGCCGCGATTGTCGATGTCGATTCCAAGCGGTTGGCCAGCACGATCAAGATGGTCAGCGAGAAGGGCTTCAAGGTCGACGGTTACGACGATTACCGCAAGGTGCTCGAACGCAAAGATATCGATGCCATTGTCGTTTCCACTCCGGATCACTGGCACGCCTTGCCGACCGTGCATGGTTGCCAGGCGGGCAAAGATGTTTATTGCGAAAAGCCACTCACGCTGACGATTCCCGAAGGCCGGGCCATGGTGGAAGCGGCTCGTGCTCATAACCGCATTGTGCAGACTGGTTCACAGCAACGATCCGATGCCAAGTTCCGTAAGGCGTGTGAGCTGGTGCGTAATGGAAAAATTGGCAAGGTGAACAAGGTTCTGGTCGGTCTGGCCAAGTCGAACTTTGGTGGCCCACCTGTTGCTGATTCTGAGCCGCCAGCCGAACTCAACTACGACATGTGGCTCGGGCCGGCACCACAACGGCCATATAACCAGAAGCGAGTCCATTACAACTTCCGCTTCTTCTGGGATTACTCGGGCGGGCAGATGACCAACTGGGGTGCCCATCACATTGATATTGCTCACTGGGCACTCGGTTTTGACCATACCGGGCCAGTCAGCACAGAAGGGACAGCCGAGTTCCATCCCGAGAAGTGGTTTGAAGTCTCGACGGCTTGTCGCATCACTCACAAGTATGGCAACGGCGTCGAAATCGTTGTGGGACAGGAACAGAAAGACATTCCTGGCGGCACGACATTCATTGGTGAGAAAGGGACGATTTTCGTCAATCGCGGCGTGCTGCGCGGAACTCCAGCCGAGTTGATCGAGCAGGAACTTTCGAGCGGTGACGAATCGCTCTATGTTTCGAGCAATCATCACAAGAATTTTCTCGACTGCATCAAGTCGCGCGAACTGCCGATCTGCGATGTCGAGATTGGCCACCGGACTGCCAGTGCCTGCCACCTGGGGAACATTGCGATTCGTTTGGGCCGCAAGATTGAATGGGATCCCGTCAACGAAAAGATTGTGGGCAATGATCCTGAAGCCATCGCTCTGGTGAATCGTCCGTATCGGGCACCGTGGTCGCTGAAGTAATTGGATGGATTGGTGTTTGGTGTTGGGTCTTTGGTATTTGTCTGTTGGAAAGATGCTGTATAAATCGCTGAAATAGCTGGCTCGACAAACACCCAACACCAAACACCCAACACCTCCCTTACAAATGAAAACAGCCCCCGGTCTTGCGATCGGGGGCTGCTGTTCGTTGTAACACCGTCAGAAGTCTATTGCCGTTATCGATTCACTGTTCAGCCGACACAAACTAGTTGTTGAAGCTGAAGAGCTGGCGATATTCGCTGTTCTTGCGAGCAGCAGGTGGAACTGGAGCTGGGATAGCTTCGGGAGCCATTGGGGCAGGGGCTGGTGCCATTGCTGGAGCAGTGCCTGGGCAGGTGCCTGGTGCACAGCTTGTCGAGCAGACAGCATCGCAGTTACCTTCAACAACTTCGTAGCCGCAGAGTTCCAGAGCCTGCTTGGCCTGACGAACGACTGGCTTGTGGCAATCACCCAAAGCGTGTGTCAGAGCAGCGACAACTTCTGGCGAGCAGCAGCAGTGCTTGCGGATCTGGTCACCGATTTCATCGGCAGCCTTCAGACGAACTCGTTCATCGGTATCGTTGAGGGCGTAGATGAAGGCGCACATGATTTCTGGGCTGCAGACGCAGTTGTACTTGTCACCCAGCTTGTGGATGGCATGACGACGATCCTTGGCGTAGCAAGCTGTCTGCGAGGTGTAGATCAGCTTGGCAACTTCGCAAGGGTCAACGTCACAGCAGGTTGTGGTTGCACAGCTGGTTGGAGCTGGAGCAGCACAGCCTGGAGCACAGGCAGCGGGAGCAGCACAGCCTGCAGGAGCAGGTGCACATGTTGAACCGCACGATGGCTTGGCGCACTTAGCCTTCAAGCGAGCGAACAGACCACAGTGCTTGGCAGCTGGAGTGCAGCTGGGAGCACAGGTGGCTGGAGCGCAGGTGCTTGGGGCTGGAGCGGCACAAGCTGGAGCACAAGCAGCAGGGGCTGGAGCACAGGCTGCAGGAGCAGCACAGGCTGGAGCACAAGCGGCTGGAGCTGGAGCACAGGCTGCAGGAGCGGCACAGGCTGGTGCACAAGCAGCTGGGGCTGGAGCACAGGCTGCAGGAGCAGCACAGGCTGGAGCACAAGCGGCTGGAGCTGGAGCACAGGCTGCAGGAGCAGCACAAGCTGGAGCACAAGCAGCTGGAGCTGGAGCACAGGCTGCAGGAGCAGCACAGGCTGGAGCACAAGCGGCTGGGGCTGGAGCACAGGCTGCAGGAGCAGCACAAGCAGGAGCGGCGGCAGCAGGTGCACAGCAAGTCGCTGGAGCACATGTATCGCAGCAGGGGGGCTTAATGTCGGAGCACTTGCGCTGATAAACGTAAACGTTTGGCGAGCAAGGCTTGACAATAACGGGCTTACAGCAGGCAGGCTGACTGGTCGAAGCACAACCACAAGCCTTTTCGGTACCGCAGCCATGGCCGCGGAAAAGGCCGGCTTCAGCCAGCGAGGCCATGCTCATCGCAGCAAGCATGGTTCCACAAAACTTGATCCATCGCATGAGTCTCAATCTCCTTCCCTAGGGATTCGAAAACAGGGTCTTCCCAACCCGCGAGACAAGTGTCGGTCAGCAGTGGATTGGCAGGCGGTGCTCACCTAAGGCGCCGAGCTGTCAGCCCCGCCCCGCGACCCGTGTCGCGTCACACCAAACTGAATCCTTCACATGTCCGGCTGACCAGGCCCCGTACCACTTTTCGATCGTTGCGGGCGATCTCGAGTGGCAAGGTCGCTGTCTTCTTCCGAGCAGTTCCTCGCATCACCACCCGGTGATACGGACTGCTCGGGCGAAGTTGCCTATTCCATCGGCCCCACTGGAACGATCGCTTGAGTTTCCCAAACCGCTAATTGAGCAAGGATTTGTGTCTTCCGGCCATGTAAATATGCCGGTTGTTCCGGTTCCGTAAAACAAGGGTGACTTTGCGGGCAATTTTCGTCGTCAAAGCTTACCAACACTCCATTGACCTTAACGATTAACGAGACCGGGGCTCTTGTGTGTGACTGTTGCTGGTGTAGCGAATGCACCCACAGTGCCGCTTGTAACAGGGGTAAGAAGCGTGCTCGCCGCCCTTCGTCCAGAGTTCCTGTTGTACCTGCTAAGCAGGGTGGAATGACCTTGCCAATCAAGTGGTTGAAACTCCGGCAGATCCTGCCAAAGCGAATGGAAGTGGCCATGAGCAGTACAGATTGCAGTACCGTTGGCCTCGAATCATTTGAAGACTTTTTGCTCCGGTGGATCCTGTGGCATCGATCTGACCTCTGCCTCACTTAATATGAATGCGGCTGTTTCTCCTTCTCCCGTTCTGACGGGAGAAGGCCGGGATGAGAGCGAGCTCGCACCTATGGGGGAAACAATTCACCACCGGCCTCGTCGCAGGATGCTTTTCATCTCCGGCGACTGACAGACAATAGGCGCCCCTGCGGAAGTCTTGGCGATTAATCCATGCCCAGCGGCAAGACCCTCACCCGGCACTTCGTGCCACCCTCTCCCACGCAGACGCGGGCGAGGGTTTTTGAGGGGAACACGCCCTTTCGCACTGTTTTCATGTTTGTGGCTCCCGGGGCGTGCCACCCGATACGTGGTGCCAACCTTTGTCGTGCGGACGACTTAAAGAATAGAGAAAGCCGGGAAGATTATGTCAGTGACCCAGCTGGCTGATTTTTTCCAGCCAGAGTTCCCATTCCTCGCGAGTGAGGCTTGAACCCAGGTTGTCGAAGGCACTGTCTGGAATCTGCTTCTGCCGGAGGATGACCCGCCCCTGTTCGAGCATGCTGCGGGCTTCGGCAGGTTTCCCCATGCGGCGATAAGCTTCGGCCATTTGGAGAAATGCCGAAAGGACCTGCGGGTTGTTGCGATATCGATTGATCGCTGTGTTGTACGCCATGATGGCGTCTTTATCTCGACGGAGTTCAAAGAGCTGATGCCCGACATCAAAAGCCGTATTGGCCAGAATCGCTTCGTGCAGCGTATTTAACCCTGTCTGATTGGCCTGCTTATTCAAAGTGTCGCGCAGCTTGACGAGATTATCGAGAGATTGCTCATCGAGAATCTTCTGCTGTTCGGCCAGACGGAGCTTGACGGCTTCAGCCAGTGGTGATTTCAAGGCATTGCGGATCAGCCGGGCCTGCTCCCGCTGGGAACGGGCGAGTTGATACATGGCCTGCACTTCGGAGGGATCATTCGGATAACGTGCCAGGAATTCTGTCAGGCGGGAGGAGGCTTCAATTTGAACAGCGCGAATGCTGTCGATCCCGGCATCGGGAATGTAGGTTCCTGGCAAGTCACTGGCATTTGACGAGACGGAAACTGTTTGAGCCGGGGTGGGTGAATTTCCTTTCGCCCCTTTCTTGTCGGCTTCCTGCCGCAGCAGGATCCCGCGATCCACCAGCAGACAGCCAAGTTTAAGAAGTGCTTCATTCCATTCAGAAGCCTCAGGTGTCAGAGTTTCTGAGGCCAGAATGGCACGCCATTGAGTCTCAGCACGGAAGAGATCCCCTTTTTCGGTGAAGGCTTTGGCCAGTCGTACCTGTGCTTTGTAGCTGGAAGGATCGGAGGGGAATTTCTGCTGGACAGATTCGAGAATGGGGATCGCCTCATCGAGTCGATCCAGATCCATCATCAGGCCCGCTTTGCGCACGAGTGCCGTCGCCAGCATTTCGCGCGGGAGAGTGGCCAGATATTCATCAACACGCTCGAGTGCCGACTTGTAATCTGCGGCAGCGATGGAATCCGAAGAGCTTTCCCAGAGGTCCTCGGGATACCTGAAGTTCATTTTGCGAGTTTGTGCCAACTGATACCAGGCGCGAGCGCTGGCTTTCCAACGACTTCGCACCTGTGCCAGTTTGGGTGGCTTGAGAGATTCTGGCAGCTGGTCATATTCCTCCTGCTGAGTCATGGCCCAGGCACGGGTGGTATTGGCGACCAGTTCGGCGGTTTCGACTCGATCAAAAAGTGGCGGTAGCGATTCTGCCAGGGCCAGTGCTTCCGCATATTTGCCACCTTCCACCCAGAGTTTCCACGCATTTCGCAGACGATCGCGAAAGGCTGTCTGACTCAGCCAGCGGTTGTGATAGTCTTCCAGCCGCACAATGGTGCGAACAGCACCGATATAGAGCTCGATGGCCCGCTCCGTGTTCCCTTCGAGACGATGGATGTCGGCCATGTCGAGCATTCCGACGACGGCTTCTTCGGTACCGACAAAACGCACCAGTAAATCGCGTAAACGCTTCATTCCCTGACCACGCAGGGCTAACTGTTCATTGAGAGCACTCTCGGCCGACGATTGTTCAAGCGCACAACGAGCGAGCAGATAGAGAGCGGTACTGACATGCCGGAGGTTGGGACGCTTCCCTTCCGTCAGTGGCAATAGATGCTTTTCTGCGTCGGCGAACTTGCGTTTGGCCATCGCGAGGCGGGCTTCCTGAATTGCCAGACCATCGGGATCGGTCGAAGAGTTCCGCGCCAGTTGCATGGCGGCTTCGGCTTCGAGAGTCCGTTCGAGTGCGAGCAGGACATCGGCACGTCTCAGGAGCAGCATTGTGCGATCTTCGGGAGAAAGTTTCTGGCCTTCGAGCAGATTGGCCAGACGCTTCAGATCTCCTTCAAGCATGGGGAGGCTGGCATAAGGATCGATAAACGGAGGTTCCTCCGGCTCAGCTTCGGCGGCGTCATCCCCGTGTCCTGCACTGTGGCCATGCCCGCCACTGTCACTATGTCCGTCATGTTTACTGTGGCCATGGCCCTCCGGCTCATTTGGGCTGTGTTTCTCACTATGCCCAGTTCCATGTCCAGTGCCATGATCTGAAGCGGGTTTTGTTTTGGCAGCAGGAGGATGAGCTTTGCTGTGGCCCGCTGCTGCAGGCTCGTGCGAGTGACTTTTTTCGGAAGCGTGCGAATCGTGTGAGTCGGCATGAGGCTCTTGGGAATGGGCATCAGCAGCGTGGGGCTGTGATGAATGAACTTCCGGAGCAGGAGCTGGGGCTGGTGGTGCAACACGATTGATATCGACCAAAGAGAGATCGAGCGCGCAGAGCGTATCAACAGACTGGGGTTGAAAAGAGTTTTCGATGGTCGAGAGCTGAACCAGCCAGGGGCGGGCTTCTTCGATGGCACCCGTGCGGTAGAGCGATTGAGCCATGGCATTTTGCCAGGTCGGGTTCTTTCTGATCTCGGGCTCGCGGGATTGAGCATCCCGCAAGAAAGCAATGGCCGATGCCAGTCTGGGTAACTCCATCTCTTTTTCGGAGTTTCGTGCCTCCTGATATCCCAGCAACCCCTGGGCATAAGCCATCCGACCCGGTGCCTCATCATCCAGAAACTGCGATTCGATCAGTGGCTGGAGCAGCTCGGTCGCTTCTTCAAAATGACCTTCCTCCAATAACTTGACGGCATTCGCCAGATGGATCGCTTCGGTCGATTCGCCCGGAAAGAGCCACCAGCAAACGAGTGCCAGCAGAAGAATCCCTCCTGACAAACCAGCTCCCAGAAAGGCTAGCCTTTTGGGAAGACCCAGAATCTTCCCGGCTGATTTTGCGGACTGCTCATGGCCTTCTTTTTTGCCATGCTGACCATGGGCATCGGCAGTCGAGGAGTGCGTGGCCATGGGAGCCGTTTCGTGGACAGTTAAAATGGCAGGGAGAAGGAATTTGAAACTGTTCTTATCATCCACCTCGAAAGGTGAGTCAATGCCAGTTCAGCGGGTCGCCACTGGTTCTGAAACTCTTGTGATCAATTCACATCGATGGGAAAGACCCTCATCCGGCACTCCGTGCCACCCTCGCCCACGAAGACGCGGGCGAGGGTTACAGGGCCAGCATGACTTGCAGACTGCGGCGCCACTCACCTCATTTCTCATTCGTGGTCGACGTGATCGCAGGAAGCTCGTACAAACCAGCGATCAGCACACCGCCAATACTCCTCTGCACCAGTGGGGTGTGCGCAAGCAGCTGTTGCTGCAGTGGGGCCGCAAGATCGGCTTTTCGCCAGAAGATCACGACGAACCTCGGCTGCTCGACGGCTGTGAACTCTGCACCAGAAACATCCGCCAGAGGGATTAGCTTCCAGTCATTCCTCAGAATGGCAGGAACCTGCGATTTCCAATCCGGGAGTTGAAACTGATGCAGGACCGGGGCCACAGCGACTAGAGCTCCGCGTGGAATTTTTCCTTCGCATTCCTTCCAGAAACTGCGCGTGAGACCATCTCCCCAGTAACTGGCTTCCATGCCCAGGGCGGCACCTCCCGCAGTACTTCCTGCCACGCCGCTATAGGTCGATAACCAGAAGGGGCTGGACGATAACTGGACGATCGCCAGCAGGCCAAACAATGAGCCCACAATCGCCCTCGGGAATGGCCAATTCTCCAACTTCTTGAAGCGTTCTAGAAGTGTGGTCAGCCCCAGACCTGACAGTAACGCCACCAGTGGAAAAATCGTCAGGAACAGCCGCTCTCCATCGTAGACGGCCACGCCAGGCAAGCTGAAGACAATCAAAGGCGTCACAAGAAACATCAGCAGCAAACGACCACGGAGAGTCGCGGTTTGCTTGTCTTGCACCGAGTGTGGCATCTGGCCACGAATCACTTGCCACGAACCATACAAGCACAGGATGAGCACAGGTAAGGAAATCGTGATGGCGGTGGTCACCCACGGGTAATGCCACGGAGTCAACCGATCCGAAAACTTCTCGTCAAAATACCAGACTGACAACGTCGCCCGTTTCGTTGCGCGGCCCAGGTATTCCAAAGTCCTGTGGGCAGGATCACTCCACAACCAGGGCCAGCAAAAAAAGACCACACCCGCAGCCAGCCCAGCCACCAGAATCAATCGCACCGCCCGCAGCCGATAGATCGCGAACAACCAGAGCAGCATCGGTGGTAACAGCAGGACGGCCTGTATTTTTGTCAGTGACGCTAAACCGTAAATCGCTCCAGCCGCAGCGACGGGCAGCCAGTCGGGTAATGGCCTGACGGTTTCGCTCTGTTCATCCAGAGGGCTGGAAACTGCTGCTGGTGCACGCAGACACCAGCTCGCAGCCGCCAGTGCAAAGCCCGTGCAGGCCAGGTTCGTCACCGTTTCCAGAGAAGCCAGATGGGCATGCGCAAAGACTCGTGGCATCGTCATCAGACCCAACCCTGCCACAATGCCCGTCCATCGACCAGCCCATCTCATGCCCCACCAGGTAACGAGCATGACAGTGAGGCCAAAGGCTGTCGCAGAACCAGCTCTTCCGAGGGTGTAGTCGATCTCTGACCGCTTCTGCCCGAGGCTCTCGATCCCCACGACATATCTCAGAAAATCATGATGCAGACCCAGCCACAGCCGGCCCAGAGGGGGATGATCGGCCAGATAAATCTCATCCTGAAAAATCTCCCACAGGCTCAAGGGATTCAGCAGCGCCAGCCCATAAGCTCCTAAAGCTCGACTCAGAAATACACCCTGCTGAACATTGAACGATTCATCAATCGTCAGGCCAGGGCCTTCGGGCCATGTGGGGTGTAGACCTCCCGCATCAAGCTGGCACAGCACCCAGAGAGTGGCCACAATTCCTAAAACCCAGGCTGGCCAGAGATCTCTGGCCGTAAGGAGCATCTTTTCACGCGTGGGCAGCACAGAAACCATGGCCCGGCCTGTGGCAGGCGTCTCCTGGGGAGGTCTCGAAATTGTCTGCGATCGATGCTTGGACATGGCGGCACACTCCTCAGAGATCAGCCCGCAGGTTATCGTATCGGGCTGTGGAATACCTCTGCGGAATACCTCAGCAGGATCCAGACGACCGGCAGCAGGCGAGTCTGCGAGTGATCAATCCACTGGCAGGAACTCTCTCGGCGATCTCCAGTCAGCGAGAATCCGTCGAGCTTCTGCCCGATGGATCATGAATGGGCGAATTTATAGAAGGTTGTTGGTATGACTGGCGATCTGGCGACGTTCGAAGGACATGGCATCAAGTTCGTTTACCCGGTCAGCTGGCCTGTCAGTGAAGAGGGAAACGACGAAACGGTCACCATCACCGTCAATTCGAAGGGGTGTTCGTTTTTCTCGGTCGTCGTGATGGATCCCCCTCAGGATCCCGAGGATGTCATCGAGCAGATTGTCGAAACTTACCGCGAAATCTATCCCGAAATGGATGAGTATCCGCTCTTTACCCCGTCGGCAGCCCCGGGGATGCATGCAGCACGGGAGCTTGATTTTGTCTGCCTCGATCTGGTGACGACTGTTTCTCTGCACGCATTCCGCACGGGAGAGCGTACCCTGCTGACTTTAGTGCAGGGGCCCGATAAAGAACTCGAAGAAATCAGTCCACTGCTGGAAGCGATTGCCAAAAGTGTCCAGGCAGACGATGGCATGACTCAGGAGCCGACGCTCGAAGATGCCTGACAGGACACACCTTTAGGGTTCAAAACAGTCAATGGTCACGTGTCCAGACGATCAGGATTTCGTACGTTCTCCACGAAAAATTTACTTTCTGACCGTAACGTCACATCTCTATCTTACATATTTTGAACGTGTGGATGAAAACTCTGTAGTAACATCCACTCCCCCTCGGTGTTGAGAACCTATCTGCAGTTCAGGACGATTCCTCGGGAGGAAGCTTCATGTCCGCTCCCTCGATTGATGAACTTCTCGATCAGGCCAGGCAACTCGCCCGCCAGAGAGAATTTGCTGCCGCCACGCAAATCTATCAGGCGGTCATTGCTCAGGATCCGTCCAACACTGCGGCTTACGATGGTTTGGGAACGATCTACTTCGTGCAAGAATTTTATCAGGAAGCCATCAACTGTTTTCTGGAAGTGGCGGCACTCAAGCCCGTCGATGGTAAGCCGCTCTTCAATGCCGGTGCCATCTACAATCGCATGGGTGAATATGCCAAAGCGGTCGAGATCATTCGCAAAGGTTTGAATCGCGATAAACGCTGTGCCGAAGGTTATTACAATCTGGGGATCGCGCATCGCAAGCAGTCACAATGGCAGATGGCGATTTCTTCCTATCGGGAAGCGATTCGCCTCGACCCAGCCTTTGCTGAGGCTTATCAAAACCTGGGCAACGTCTATCTCGAAATGCAGAACTATCCACTGGCCATTCAGAACTTTAAAAAGTCGCTGGAAGTCAAGCCGGGCTTTGCCAAAGCCCTCTCGGGTTTAGAAAAAGCAGAAAGTCTGTCGCAGCAACTGAAGAACAAAATCAGCCCTTTCGGCAGACTGGTCGATCCGAAGGAAGCCGCACAAGGCAACACTTCCGACAGTTCCGGCGTGATGCGTCAGATGACCAATGCCGAGCGCCTGCATGACCGGCAATCGGTACGAGAGTTAGCCCGGCAGATCGAAGTCAATACGGCCGAGATGCTCGAATACGCACACAATGAGTTTTTTCCCGTGTTTCAAACACTCCATCATCTGGTCGTCCAGGGGAATACCGGGCTGGCTTTGCACCGGGCGACACAACAATATCGGGATGCCGTCAATCGACTGGCCGAGTACCGCCGTTTACAACGCCGGAAACTGCTAGAACTTCAAGCCTACGAAGAACTCATCCAGATGCGGAGTGTGAGTGTCGGTTAGCCGATGGATAATCTCTCTGATCTTTTGCCACAGCCTCTGAACGACAACAGTTCTGTGGCAAATCTGCTGTGGCAAATGTTGACAAATCCTGTAGCCAGCTCACATGCTTGAGCGGGATTTTCAACGATCAAATTGCTGCCAGAGACTCACCGCATCCATTGAATACACAGGAAAGACCAGCATGGCTAAGAAAAAAGCTGTTAAAAAGGCTGCTCCCGCACCTGCGAAAACCACTACAGCTAAAGCCGCCGAAAAGCTCAAAGCGGTTGCGCCACCAACAAAACCTGCCGCGGTTGATCGCATTGTCATGCGCACTGGCGAAGCACTGGTCGAGGCTGAGCCCGCCTGGTCTGCTGCTGAACCCGAAGTCGTGATTGGGGAACTCGATGGGCCAGTCGGCTATGCCATGGCCAATCTGTTAGGTGACCAGATCAAAGGCCACTCACGCGTTTTCGCCATTCTCAACTGCGATGTTCAAGTCCGTCCTGCCACACTCATGGTCAGTAAGGTCACTGTCAAAAGTGAAGCTTACACAAACATTCTGATGGGGACAGTGCAGGCCGCCATTGCGAATGGTGTGCTGGATGCTGTTCGCAAGGGAGATATTCCGAAAGAAAAGGCCAACGATCTGGGGATCATCATCTCGGTCTGGCTCGACCCGTCGGTCACCTCGGTCGAAATTGACCATAACATTCTGTTCGACACTCACCGTCAGGCCACAGCCAAAGCGATTGCCAAAGCCATGAAGCACGAGCCGTCGATCGACTGGTTACTCGAACATCAGCACGAGATCCAGCACTGCTTCAAGCCGGCGTAAATCGTCGCCACTCTTATCACTTCGGCTTCGAGCATCGACCTCACTGAGCGTGCCCTGCGCATACCTCCGTGCCGGGTGAGGGTCTTGCCAAGCGATGTGCAACAGTCACCACAGCTTCCGCAGGAGCGCTGATTGACGATTGGTAGCCAGAGATGAAGAGCATGCTGCGTTTAGACCGCTAGTGGATAGTACACCGAATACGTTCGAGTTCCCCTCATCCCGGCCTTCTCCCGTCGGAACGGGAGAAGGAGCAATACAGTCTCCCGCATACCCATAGACTGGGTGGCTCAAACATCGCTTTGAAAGCCTGGATGACAACGGTCACTCGAAACACTCTGCAAAACGCAGTGGTGAACCTGCATTTCCTCATGTCGGGTGCATGCAGTCCCGACGGAATGCACCAGGCTCGGTAACCCTTTCGTGCCGGGCCTTTAGTTCACGAATATCGACGCTGAGTTGTATCGAATAGTCAGCCGTCGAATTCCCGGCTTACCGTCTCACGCCGACTTATCTTCTCACCCAGTGCAGACGGACGAGTGTCGCACCATCGCCCGTTTTGGGGATAAAGTTTTCGGGTCGGTTGTCATCCACTGCTGTTTTTCCGTACGGGGCCAGGCACAACTCCAGTTGCGAACCGTTCAGTCGGTAAATGCCCTGATAGACATGGTTATTCTGGGCATCGTACAAGTCGAACTGCATCGGCTCATCAAGCAAACGACCCGGCTTGACCCGCAGACCTAAAGTCGCAACGGGCAGAATCGAATCGGGCCTTTCAATCCGAACTTTGTTTCCATCAATCTTGAGCAGGTAATCTTTGTAAGGGAGGACGGTCGAACGCAGCACATCGGTCGTGGCCGAATCAACCTGCCATGTCCCCGAGATTCGCGTGAGATTCAAATCGGAAGCCTGCAGGCTCCGCGACCCCAGGATCATCGACCCGAGGACCATCGAGGCCACAACCATGGCACCAATCCAGGAGCAGCACCAGGCGCGAAAATCCCCAGGCAAAGTTCGGCAAGCAGACGAAGGCATGGCAACATGGCTTTCAGAAAGCAGTCAAAGATGGGAGTAAGCGACCTGTCGACCATCACGGGGCAATCAACCAGCAAGACAAGATCATAAAGTCCCCGCCCGACCTGTGAACAGCCCCTCATGCTGATTCTGCACGAGAATCCGCAGGCCATCACCTACGATTCACTTGGGGATTCAGCGTACAATCGATGCATCAGTTCCACTCGCCCGACATTTCCGCCAGTCATCCCAGAAGAAAACTTGACATGACCGATTCTTTGAATCGATTCACCAATCGAGTCGAAAACTACCGTAAGTATCGACCCTGCTTAAAGTCGGCGAACGATGAATCGACGAGCTGCATGCAATGGATTTTTCCGAGCAAGAAATTTGCAGCTCACTCATGCGGCATAACTCAACACATCCCACTGAACCTGTTGACATTGACTGCCAAAGTCCGCCTTGTATTCTCGTCGCAAGTTTTCGGAACAATCACACGTTAGGTGAATACACCTTATTGACATGATCGCGGTACAGACAATCTCAACGTCGTGGACAAAATCGTCGCGTGGCGGTTCACTTGCCATGCTGAGAAATTGCGTACCCAAACGCCTTCCATTAAGTGTGCCAGATGACTTTAGAAACGTTGTTTGGCACTCGGTTGCATACTCTGAATGCAACAGATTCGCTGTTCCGACAAGCGTACGCGTTACAGGACACTGCGAAGACAATCGTTTTGGATGCAAAAACGCAGAGGTTGAACGACACGATGATTATGCAATCCTGATTTACCGATATCAGACAGGGGCACCAGCACGCCAGTTCTTTGATCAATCAGGAACTCCCGTCGCACCCGAGCACTCGATTAAGATTCCATGGAACCGTTGGGCTTCAGTGGAATACAATGGCCGCTTTCCTTGTATCGACACAGGTAACTGGTGGTACGAACGAGTGGTTATCAATGTTGCTTGTGGTGACTCCATTCCCTTCAACTGCTTCACGGGTTCTGAACCTATTGAAAACTATACTCAACTTGCAATTCTTCGTTGAGAACGAGACACACCCACAAACGATACGATGAATCCAGTTAGCAGAATCGTCGTTAATTTTAATGATATCGATCACTCGCCCGACATTTCCGCCAGTCATCCCAGAAGAAAACTTGACATGACCGATTCTTTGAATCGATTCACCAATCGAGTCGAAAACTACCGTAAGTATCGACCCGGGTATCCGCCAGAGGTGCTATCGGTCCTGCAGCGGGTGACGGGGTTCAACACGCAGTGGGTGGTGGCGGATCTCGGTGCGGGAACGGGGATTTCGTCGCAGCTTTTTCTGGAGCATGGGAACGAGGTTTATGCTGTCGAACCGAATCGATCGATGCGTCAGGCCGCCAGGGAGCTTTTCGGTGACCAGGCGCGCCTCCACATCGTCGAAGGAACTGCGGAAGCGACCACTTTGCCAGATGCTGCCATCGATCTGGTCGTCGCTGCGCAGGCTTTTCACTGGTTCAACATACCGGCCACTCGCCTGGAGGTTCGAAGAATTCTCAAACCGCAAGGCTGGGTGGCGCTCATTTGGAATCATCGACAAACGCAGGGCTCAAAGTTTCTCGAAGAGTACGAACAACTACTCTGTACCTACGGCCGGGATTACGCCGCCATCCGGGATTCTCATCGGGACCAGCGGCGTCTCGAAGAGTTCTTTGGCAATGGACAAAGCGGCAGCAACGGCGGCTACCAAACCTTCGAAGTCGCCCACGAAAAGTGGCTCACCTATGAAGATTTGCGAGGGCTGCTGATGTCGGCCTCGTATGTGCCCCTCGAAGCCCAGCCGGGACATGCCAATATGCTTCTTGACTTACGTTCCATTTTTGCCCGCCATGCCAAAGATGGCGAGGTGCTGATGAAGTACCAGACAGAACTCTTTGTGGGGCGATGAAATAAGTTGTATGGGCAACTTGGGATGGCAAGGCCTTCTGTGACCAAAACAACTCAAGACTGAATTGATATTGTGCACAGAAAAGTATCTGGTAAAATTGACAATTGCGCACCAAAATCGCTTAGGTTAGAAGCGTAACCAGATAAGTCACTTTTCCAAACATCCGGTACATCTTCGACGTATACTCTAGACAACGCTTCAAGAAACCGATAATCTACTATACAGCATACCCTCCGGGCCTCTGCGGCAACGCATGCACACTTCGGAGGGTCTTTTCGTTTTCAGATGTAATTTTTTACATTGAATCCTCTCCATTCATCGGGCCTGACAATGGAGTACGAGAAAAAATTTCTCACCTTCTCAGAGCAAGCCGATCTTCTGATTCAACGGGGTTTGAAAGCAGATCGTGAAATTCTCATTCAGCATCTTCAGTCAGTAAGTTATTACCGAATAAGTGCTTACGTTCGACCATTTCGTCAGAAAAGCTCCCCGAACGACCCCATCCGTGAAGACCTGGTACCCGGAACCACTTTCGATGACATCTGGTCGAGATATGTTTTCGACCGCAGGTTACGACTCCTAGTTATGGATGCGATCGAACGCATTGAAGTCGATATTCGGACAAACCTGACATACCTGCATGCTGAAAAGCACGGCCCATTTGGCTACGCAGATGACACTGGTACGCTGCCTAATGTGCAAAGTGAGGAAGATCGCGAAAGGCTGCTCGAAGCACTGAAAGAGCCGTTGGCCAAAAGCAAGCCTCACGAAGATTTTGTCAAACACTTTAAGACAAAGTACGGCTCACATCATCGATCACTTCCCATTTGGGCCGCATGCGAAGTTATGACTTTTGGCCACCTGCTGACTTTCTACAGAGCTAGCCACCGGGACATCCAAAAGATCGTCGCCAGGCGATACAAGCTTTCTGATATCGTTTTTGAGTCATGGCTTGTGACGCTGAATATGGTTCGCAATGTCTGTGCACACCACGGTCGTCTTTGGAATCGTGAATTGGGCGTCAAACCCATGGTTCCCAATAAGGATCATCAATGGAGACATGGAGTTGGTGCCAGTGCGCAACCACTACCGGACAATCGTGTGTTTATAGTACTCACCATGCTTAAGTTCTGCTTGAATCTGATCTCACCCGACAGTCAATGGGGGCAGGGTCTCAAGGGGTTGCTGAACGAGTTCCCCAAGATTCCATTACGTTCCATGGGCTTCATCGACCAATGGGAATCTCACGTCCTTTGGAAATAGTACGTCGATGATCGACGATAACTGGATGATTTCTATCGACTGCATTTTCAGAATCGATTGTGTGGCCGTTATCGTTCAATTCTATTTTCCAAGCGATTGGTAAACATCTTCCCACCGCTATGAATCTTTTGGCACAAGAAAAATCTCCATCTTCTTCCCAAAACGAACACCCACGTAAAGTCAAGACAATTGATATTATGTCCCTACCTGCCTGCCGAATGGTTGACACCTGGCGCGCTTTCGCCCCATGATTTCCTCATCAGGTTTCGATGAGCGAATTCCAAGGGAGAAATGCCGTGCTGCGATCTATTTTCATGGGCTTTGCTGTACTCTCCCTGAGCACGCTAGGGGCCTTGAGCACGCTGGGGGCTTTGGCCCAGGCTGCGGAATGGAAAGTTCCCATTGCGGGGAACATCTATTCGATTGATCCAGAGAATGAAGTCCGTATTTCCCGCCGTGGCGGCAACTTCTCCTGGTCGAATGCCAGCGACCGATACTCGATTTACTTTCGCGTCGATCAGCCGGCCGAAGTCCAACTGTCACTGAATGCACTGATTCCCGAGGGAACGTCAAGCCTGCTGGTCTCTTCGGGTGACCAGAAATGGACCATCACGCTCACCGGCAACGAACTCAAAAATCATGTGGTCGGAAAGCTCACAATCACCGAGCCAGGCTATGTCCGCGTCGATCTCCAGGGCGAAGCACGCACAGGCAAAGTCTTTGCCGAAATCGCCAACGTCGTCGTGACCTCCGAAACACCGGGGCTCAAGGTCGAATATGTCCGCAACAACGAAGGGAACATGTTCTACTGGGGCCGCCGGGGGCCTTCTGTTCATCTTACTTATCAGATGCCCAAGGAGATCAAGGTTCAGTACGGCTACAGCGAACTCACCGTCCCCGCAGGCCAGGATACGATGGGTTCGTACTTCATGGCCAATGGATTTGGTGAAGGATACTTCGGTATTCAAGTCAACGGGCCCAACGAGCGGCGGGTCCTCTTTTCCATCTGGAGTCCCTTCAGCACCGACAACCCGAAGGATATTCCCGAAGATCAACGGATTGTCAAACTCGCCTCGGGGGCCAACGTCCGCGTGGGTGAGTTTGGCAACGAAGGTTCGGGCGGACAAAGTTTTATGGTCTATCCCTGGAAGGCTGACGTCACTTACAGCTTCCTGACCGAAGTGAAACCGGATGGGCCGGACAGTACGCTTTATACCTCGTGGTTTTGTGAAAAAGACAAGCAGGATTGGAAGCTCATGGCCAGCTTCCGCCGACCGAAAACACAGACGTATCTGAGGCGGTTCCACTCATTTCTGGAGAACTTTAACCCCAGCTATGGGCATAAAACCCGCGGGGCTCTGTATGGAAACGTGTGGGTCTGCGATGTCGATGGCCAGTGGCACGAATGCACCCAGGCCCGTTTCAGTGTGGATCCCACAGGCGGCGGCAGACATCGGCTCGATTACAACGGCGGCGCTAAAGGGACACAGTTTTTCATGTCCAACTGCGGCTTCTTTAACGAGACCGGCAAAGTGGGCGAGATCTTTACACGAGAATCCACCGCAGACCAGAAGCCCGCGATCAAGTTCGACGAACTCCCTCGTTCGTAATCCGTAGCAAGCTGGCAAGCAATCCCCCAAGCCACCCTCTGGAACCCTCGCCAGCGTTTAGCAAACACCGCTCTGGAACCCTCGCCCACGTCTTCGTGGGAGAGGGCAGGGTGAGGGTCTTTTCCGTCTTGCTACATACAGGATATGACATCGCCGCACAGGGTAAACCCCGTAGGGTGGATGAAGGCTCTGCGCAATCCACCAACACTTATCTCATCACCCAAACGTTCAAAGCCACGCCTGGGCCACCGGGTTTGTCAGGGAGTTACGCCAGAAATAGTCTGCTTGGGGGAGACTCAAGTCATTTCCTTTTCATGAGATCGAGCAGCATGACAATACTGCCAGCGAAACCGCCAATCCCTATCGCCACCGCAAAAGCCAATACTTCGTTGCCGGGAAGATCTTTGGCCAGACGGGCACCAAAGACGAGACCTGCAATCATTCCGAGGATTGGGCCAATCCAAGCCGGATATTTTTTCGTGCTGACCTGCCGGGATATCTCTTCTCTCGTAGCGAGATAGGCAGTCAGCGGATTTTTCGACTTTCGATCATAACTCACTTCTGGGTTCGGAAGGACATTGAGTAAGTCGAATGACAGTGTCCATAGGGTCAGTGGGCGACCGGGATGCGGATCCGTGCGAATAAAAGTTAGTTCTGATGTACTTAGGTCAAAGATATTGCCATCACCGGTATCCAAACCAATGAATAGTGTGGCATCCAATCCAAACCCGAGACCGGCAATAGTTCGGTCTTGATAATCGAATTGACCAGGGTTTCCTATTTGTGCCTTACCCAGACGAAAAACCAGTACAGTTTGCTGACCAACGGCGACGGCAAGGTGATTGCCATCAACTGAAATTGCTAAATGATGTATTGGTTGCTGAAACATATCGATGATTTTGTTCGACTTTTGTCCATTGCGACTGATTTGCCAGATCTCTCCTCCGGCGACCACAACCCAGGATTGGCAATGATCCCAATGGATATATTCGACCGAACAATTCAACTTCAGGTAACCAGCGGGATGCAGATTCATCCCTGAGTCCATACGCCATTCAAAAAACCAGAGTTGCCCTGTTTGGTCGCCGATTGCAAGGATGTCTCCAGCATCGTCTACCCAACCGACGGCACTGATCGATGAACGATCAATGGACTGCACGATCTTGAGGTCGCGCAGCAAAAACAAGTGATTTGGTGAGAAGACGGCGCAATCTCCTTCCGCACTAACCGCCATTCCCAAGGGCTGTTCGGGTAGGGAAAGCGATTCATGAATCTCGCCTTTAAGTGCTTCCCATCGATGAATCTGTTTGCTGTTGTCGAGCGCGTAAACAAAACCGGCATTAGCGCTTACGCTCTTGATTTCTGTTTGACATTGTTGTCGCCAGATTGGTGACCCATCAATCGCCGAGTAAATCAGGATCTCTTGTAAATGCGAGATGACCATCACACGGCCATTCGCACTGCAAGCTACTCGATTCTGTTGGATCTCTCCCATCTGTCACTCACTCTTCGTCACTGAAAAATAATGTATATGATCGTGAGATCAGCCATGTAGGGTGGGTTAAGGCTCTGCGCAACCCACCTGGACTTCGGGAAGGCATATACCATTTACATGACCAAATCCATGCTGCGTTGTGATAGGTAATTCTTGTGACTGCCGTCACCCAGACGTGCAAAGCCACGTCTGGGCCACCCGGGCTTCTCCTTTTCTTTTCCCCCTTCTTTCCTTCCAGCCTTCGCCCCTTCACTCAAGCCAGCAGGCTTTGCGAAACCAACGTTTATTCGTTCTCTCTTGTGCTCGACTGGGCTTTGAGCAGGTCGCGGATTTCCATCAGCAGTTCCTGATCGCGGGTCGGGACGGGTGGTGCCGCCTCTTCGGCGGCCTGCTTGCGTTTCAGCGTATTGATCCCCTTGAGCACCATAAACAGCACCATGGCGATGATCACGAAATCAAACACAGATTGCAGGAACAGCCCATAGCTGATCGGGACATAAGCCACTTCCCCGGCTGCCACTGCAGGAACGGGAATGTTGATTGAAAGCTTGCTGAAGTCCGCCCCTTTGAGCAGCGCTCCAATCGGCGGTGTGATAATGTTCTTCACCAGCGAAGTGACAATACTGGTAAAGGCCGCTCCCGTGACGATCCCCACAGCCATATCGATCACATTGCCACGCATGGCAAACTCTTTGAATTCGTGGATGAGACCCATCGTTTACCTCGTCATGAATGCCTGAGAAAAGATTCGCCAGCCGGAATGGCAGCAGCGATGACCCGGGCACTTTACCCGTTACCTGACCTCGATGCATTACAAGATTTGTGCAGGACAAAACCCATCTGGTGGTTCCGTGCAAAGCCACACCTCAGGGCGGCTGTATGTGATACGGTGCCCAGGAAACAAAAGCCCGTTTTTGGTTGCGAAAACATGCTTGCCCAGAACTGCAAGCATGCCACACAGAGCGCCATAGTTTCATGGAAAGGGTATGAGATGTCGTGATCCTCACGTAGATCAACCACCTCCGCCAGCGCTGCCGCCAGAGGATTTGGCTAGAATTAGATACTGGCAACTTCGATCTCCTGATCGACTTTCGCCACGCCCACCGGTTTCCATCGCTGCTTCGAATTCTGGATGCCTTGCATGTCGAACAACAAAAAACTGCTGATCGCTTTCGGTGTGGCCATGGCGTCGTTTGCGGTCGTCGTCGCCATCACTCTTTCGGCCGGAACGTTAAAGCCGATTCTGCCTCAGCCAGAACAATTGATTTTCGAGATCGAAGGGGAAGGAAGTCTCGAAAGCAGCCAGAGTTTTCAGGCACCCGACAACTGGCAGCTGCGCTGGGATTTTGATGGCCACGATAAGTACGCTACGGTGCTGGACATGATCCGCTGGACGAATTCTGAGGGGAAATCGAACGAAGTCGTCGCCATGCACCGCAAGCCGATCCGCACCGGCAGCGGCGTTTATATCGGCCAAGGGGGCGAGTACCGCCTGTCTGTCAAAGGCAAAGGCCCCTGGAGAATTCGGGCCTATCGCTTCGATCCACTCGACAAAACGGCCTCAGGTCAGTGAGAATAGGTTGGCCCTGTGTCTGGAAATCGATCTCTGCCTGTTAGTCTGTGGAATTCAGTGCCGGTTGGAACTCAGAAAGCAACATTCCCATGAATCAAGCCTCCAACCCCTCTGATCATGTGGAGCCGCCAGAAGTCTGTGCGGTAGAAACCGTTTCCCTTCAGGTGGCGGATCTCCAGCAATCCATCCTGAAGGTTCTCACCCGGCAAGGGTTGTTCGGGGCCGATTCGCAGCATGTCATCGATTATATCCTCTCGCCCTGGTTGCCTGCCTGGGGTGGGCTCCATCTCCCCTACCTGTCGTCGATGGTACGGGCCATGGATCTGGGGGAAATTGATCCCCGCGGACGCATTCTGACAGTACGCGATCAACCATCGCTGGTGCATCTCGATGGCAGTCGCGCTGCAGGGTCGGTGGCGATGGCCTATGCGACAGAACTGCTCGTTGAAAAGGCAAAGGCCACCGGTATCGCAGGCGCCGTCATTCGCAATAGCTCGGCCATTGATCGACCAGAAGCTGTCGTCGCGAATCTCGCACACCGCGGGTTGATCGGCTTCATGGTCTCAAGTACAGGCCGGGCCGAGTTCAGCCCGGTGGGAGATCGCACGCCGCGAGTGGCAGGGCATCGCAGTGCCTGGTGCTTGCCAGCCGCAAGCAGTCTGACTCTCATTTCGACACAGGTGGCGAGTCTCGATTCGCTCATGCTGCTCGACCCGGCACAAACCGAGGGCCAACCAGCGGCTGATCTCGCGTTTGATAAAGAAGGCCAGCCCGCCCGAAGCTGGAACTCTGCTCGCACATTCGGCTTGTTAACTGGTGAGCATGATCTGCAGTACGGCCTGTTATGTGGCCTGCTGCTGGCGGCACTGAGCGATGGCCGTTTACCCACCGAACGAGCCAAGAAATCTCCCTTCGGCGATGACTCCGAACATCTTCTGCTGGCAATCGAGCCATCGAGTGAAATGGCCGAACGCTTCCCGCCCGAGCGGCTCGCGGCCTTTGTCAGTTCCATGAAACATCCCCGTGCCATTCAGCACCTTGAGAAATCACCCACGTTACCAGACACGATTGAAGTCCCCCTGGCCCACCAGCAGATGTGGATTGAACTCCTCGATGAACAGCGGATCGAACATCCCTGGAAATAACGCTGCATACTTTGCCTTCAGTAGATCACCAAGTTTTCCTCATCGCCTCCTGAATTCTGGTGATGAAATCGACACAGGAATTTGAGCCCACAATGAGCGAACAATGGATTTCGGATCGTTTGCGCAAGATCGATGCTTCGGGAATCCGCAAGGTTTTCGATCTGGCAGCCACGATGAAGAACCCGATCAACCTGAGCATCGGGCAGCCCCATTTCGATACCCCAGAGAATGTCAAACTGGCACTCAAGGCGGCAGTCGATGCCGGTAAAAATGTTTACAGCCAGTCGCAAGGGATCAAGCCCTTGCTGGAGACTTTGAATGCCAGCGTTCAGGCCGAATACCACGATCCTGATCGCGAAGTCTTCGTCACCAGCGGCACAAGTGGCGGCCTCATGCTGACTTTAATGACACTGGTCAATCCGGGCGAAGAAGTGATTGTCTTCGACCCTTACTTCGTCATGTACAAGCACATTGTGACGCTCTGTGGCGGTGTGGTGAAGCTGATTGATACCTACCCTGATTTCCGGATTGATCTGGAGAAGGTCGAAGCAGCCATCACTCCACAGACCAAGGTGATCATCTGCAATTCGCCAGGGAATCCTACCGGTGCTGTTGCTACGGCGGCGGAACTGAAAGGTCTGGCTGAACTGGCAGCCCGCCACAATGTCGCTCTCTTGAGTGATGAGATCTATCGCGCGTTTCAATACGACGATGAGTTCATCAGCCCGGCCAAGTGGAATCGCGAAACGATTGTCATTGATGGCTTCAGCAAATCGCACTCGATGACCGGTTTACGACTCGGCTTTGCCCATGGACCGCGAGAACTGATTCAGCAGATGATCAAGCTGCAGCAGTTTACCTTTGTCTGCGCCCCCCAGCCTGTGCAGTGGGCCGGTGTGGAAGCCTGGACAACCGACATCACGGACCGCGTCGCCGATTACAAACGCAAGCGGGATTTTATGGTGCGCGAACTCAGCCCGTACTTTGAAATTCATGGCGCTCAGGGAGCCTTCTATCTCTTCTTGAAAGCCCCCTGGGGAACAGGGAGCACGTTTGTCGCAGAAGCCATTCGAAATGAACTGCTGATCATTCCCGGCAACGTCTTCAGCCAGCGGGATACCCACTTCCGCATCTCGTTCGCGACAGAAGATGCCACACTCCAGCGAGGGGTGGAAGTTCTTCAGCGTTTAGCCAAAATGAAACCAGCGGAATAGCCGACTACTTGAACTTCGAATCCTGCGACCGTGAGATTTTTGAGCTACTGGTCATTTTCGTACGATCTGTGAGTCTTCATGTCATTGCCAACCACCAATTCTGGAGCAATACCGGCAAGCGTAGAGGCTCATGAGCATTCATGGTCTGCCGAATGGCTGGCGCAATGGCGTTTGCGCTGGTTTATTCTGCGGACAAGCATTGAGGAGCGTCTGGCCTATCGCGGTGATTTTGCCTTTGCGACACTCATTCGCTTTCTGCCGATTATCACGCAGATCTTTTTGTGGAGCGCGATCTTCGATGCGAAGTCCGCGAGTGATTCCCGGAAGATCAATACCTACACCTATGCCGACATGGTGGCCTATTTTCTGCTGGTGATGCTGGGCCGCGCCTTCAGCAGTATGCCGGGCCTGACGACAGGAATTGCCCGCGATGTGCGGGATGGCACGATCAAGAAATTCCTCACCCAGCCTGTGGATCTGGTCGAGTTTCTGTTCTGGCACCGGGCGGCACATAAGCTGGTCTACTACGCCGTCGCCGCTGGGCCCTTTGCACTGGTCTTCTGGCTGTGCCGGGCCTATTTCCCCGGCTGGCCCGATGCTGCCACCTGGGCGACGCTCGTGGCTTCGCTCGTGTTGGCCTTTCTGCTGGGGTTTCTCATCGAGACGCTATTGGGCCTCTGTTCCTTCTGGTTTCTGGAAGTGAGTTCGCTCGTCTTTGTCTACATGCTCCTCAATTACATTTTGAGTGGGCACATGATTCCCCTCGACTGGCTCCCGGGGACATTCGGCCAGATCGTCCAGTGGTTGCCCTTCAAATACCTGGCCTACTTTCCTGCGGCAGTCGCCTTGCAGCGATATTCCCACGAAGAAATGGCCATGGAACTGCTGGCGGCCTGTGGCTGGTGTCTCTTTTTGTGGGCTCTGGTTCGCCTGGCGTTTTATTTTGGTGCACGCAGATACAGTGCTTATGGGGCTTAAGGCTGCATTTTGCGAGAAATGCGGCCTTGTCAGCCCTGAAATCAGGCTGTTTTTGAGCCAGAAGCCTGTTTGTTGCGTTGACTAAGCTGTCGCTGCTCTGTTCTGGTGAACACCGAATCCTGTTCTCCCGGCTTTGCCAGATTCGCAGAGAATCGTCATAATTTGCCAGACAGTCTGCCTGTTCCTCACTGTGCGGACTGGGGCCTCTCCGTTACGATCAAGAAGATTACAAACCAGATCACATCAGTCATTCGATATGGGCGGCGATCCCTTCTTCGTTCTAAGGGGATCACTGCTGGAAGTTTGTGGCCGGTTGGCATGGCCTGTCACAACGACTCGGGAGTACGACACACATGGCGGGTATGATGACAGATTCGAGCCGTTCCGCAGCTTCTAACGGACATGCTGTTTCCGAGTCTCAAACAGAGTTAGGCGAACTCCCTGCGGTAGGGCTGGATACCGATGAACTGGCCGAGTGGTACGAATCACTCGATGATGTCTTCCATCGTTATGGGCCAGAAGAAGTTCGCGCTCTGCTGCTCGAATTGCAGCAGCGGGCTTCGGCCAAAGGTGTCACGGGTACTGCCAGTCTGACGACTCCTTATATTAATACGATTCCCGTCGATGCTGAGCCGAGCTATCCGGGTGACCGCAAGATCGAACGCAAGATTCGCTCGATTGTCCGCTGGAATGCGATGGCCATGGTCGTACAGGCTGCGCGCAGTGGCACCGGTGTTGGTGGTCACATTTCGACATTTGCCTCTTCGGCGTGCCTGGTAGAAACCGGGTTCAACCATTTCTTTCATGCTCCTTCAAAGTCGCACACTGGCGACTTTGTTTATTTTCAAGGGCATGCTTCGCCGGGCGTTTATTCACGAGCCTTCGTGGAAGGCCGTCTCGACGAAAGCCATCTGAAAAACTTCCGTCGCGAGTTACCGCGTGGCCAGGGTCTTTCATCCTATCCGCATCCGTGGCTGATGCCTGACTTCTGGCAATTCCCCACGGTTTCGATGGGTCTGGGGCCACTTTGCTCGCTCTATCAGGCCCGGTTCCTTCGTTATCTGCAGCATCGCGGCCTGCTCGATACCAGCCAGTCGCGCGTCTGGTGCTTTATTGGCGATGGGGAAGTCGATGAGCCCGAAACTCTGGGTGCTATCACTCTGGGGGCTCGCGAACATCTCGACAACGTCACCTGGGTCATCAACTGCAACCTGCAGCGGCTCGATGGTCCCGTCCGCGGGAATGGCAAGATCATTCAGGAGCTCGAAGGCCTCTTCCGGGGTGCCGGGTGGAATGTTCTCAAGGTCATCTGGGGTGCCGACTGGGATCCGATTCTCGCTAATGATGAATCGGGCCAGCTCAAAAAGCGGATGCTCGAAATCGTCGATGGTCAGTTCCAGAAGTACGTTGTCGAATCAGGCAGCTACATCCGGCAGGATTTCTTCGGTAAGAACCCCGAACTCCTCAAGCTCGTGGAGCATCTGAGCGACGACCAGATTAAAGATCTCCGTCGTGGTGGTCACGATGCCCAGAAGGTCTATACCGCTTACCATGCGGCTGTGAATCACAAGGGTGTCCCCACAGTCATTCTTGCCCATACCATTAAGGGCTACGGCCTGGGTGAATCTGCCGAAGGCAAGAACACCACACACCAGCAGAAGAAACTCGAAGAAGACGATCTGCTCAAGTTCCGCACCCGCTTTGAACTGCCACTTTCGGACGAAGAGGCCAAAGCCGCCAAGTTCTACAAGCCAGATCCTTCGAGCCCCGAAGTCAAATACATGCTCGAACGGCGAAAAGAACTGGGGGGTTTCCTCCCCGTTCGCAAGCCGACGAGCGAGCGGCTCACCATTCCCTCGTTTGACCAGTTCCAGACTGCACTCAAAGGGAGTGTGGGCAAAGAATGGTCCACGACCATGGTTCTCGGCAGGATTATGGGCTGGCTTTGCACCGACAAGAATGTCGGCAAACGCATTGTCCCCATCATCCCCGATGAAGCCCAGACGTTCGGGATGCACACCCTCTTTGCTCAGGTGGGGATCTACAGCAGCAAAGGCCAGCAGTACACACCGGTTGATGCCGGTCAGATGGTCTGGTATCGCGAAGAAACCAACGGCCAGATTCTCATGGAAGGGATCAACGAAGCCGGTGCCATGTCGTCATTCGTGGCTGCGGGAACGGCTTATGCCAACCTCGGCCTGAACATGATCCCCTTCTACGTCTACTACTCGATGTTCGGTTTCCAGCGAGTTGGCGATCTCATCTGGCTGGCCGGCGATTCCCGCGCCAAGGGCTTCCTGTGCGGTGGAACCTCGGGCCGCATTTCGCTCAACGGCGAAGGTCTGCAGCATCAGGATGGACACTCACAGCTCATTGCATCGAGTGTACCGAACCTCCTGGCTTACGATCCGGCCTTTGGCTATGAAGTGGCGGCCATCGTTCAGGATGGGATGCGCCGCATGTATGCCGAAGACGAGAACGTTTTCTATTATCTCTCGGTCTACAACGATGGCACCTTCCCCATGCCCGCGATCCCTGCTGGCGTGACACAGGAAATGATTTGTGCCGGTCTGTATCCCTTAGAGCCGAGCGTCACTGCCAAGAAGCGGACGCACCGGCCGCAGCTGCTGGGGAGCGGGCCGATCATGCAGTACGTTCTCAAAGCCAAGCAGATCCTTTCGGAAAAGTACGGCGTCGAAGCGGATGTCTGGAGTGTGACCAGCTACAACGAACTGAAGCGCAATGCTCAGGCAGTCGCACGCTGGAACGCTCTCCATCCCGACAAGAAACCCAAGCAGAGCCATATTGATCAGGTGACGGCTGGAGTCACGGGGCCCTTCATCTCGGCCAGTGAAAACGTTCAACTCGTGGCTGAGCAGATTCGGCAGTATCTCCCTGGGCGCTACACTGTTCTGGGTTGTGACGGCTTCGGTCGGAGTGAAGCTCGCGAAGTGCTGCGTCGCCATTTCGAAGTCGATGCCGAGTGCATTGTCTTCGCGGCTCTGTCGGCTCTGGCCAAAGACGGGCACTTTGATGCCAAGCGATTGCCCAAGGTGCTGCAGGAACTCGGTATCGATCCTGAAAAGGTCGATCCCGCCACGGCATAAACTCTCCGCCTGATCAACGGTCTTTTGTAACGTAAACTCGAATAGCTTTTTTCCTGACTATTGCGCGAAAGCGGGTTCTCTTCCATGAGTGTTGAATTCAAGCTGCCTCAGTTGGCGGAAGGTATCGACAGTGCAGATATCGCACAGATCCTGGTCTCGGCTGGCGACACGATCGAAGCCGGCAAGATCGTCATGGAACTGGAGACCGATAAGGCTGTCATGGAGCTGGCTTGCCCCCATGCGGGCAAGATCGGCAAGATCCACGTCAAACCTGGCGAAACGATCAAAACCGGTCAGTTACTTCTGAGCATCGAAGCCTCCGGAGCCAGTAACGGAACATCGGCCAAGCCCGCTTCCCCAGCCGCCTCTTCCAGTGCTCCAGCAGCACCGGCGAAGGCCACTCCTGCTGCACCGGTTAAAGCCGCACCAGCCCCTGCTGCCGTGGCTGCACCGACTCGATCAACTGTCGAGATTCCCATTGCTGCCGGCCCGGCCACTCGCCGCCTGGCTCGTGAACTGGGCATGCAGCTCGAACGTCTGCGTGGCACTGGCCCCGGTGGTCGTATCACTCAGGAAGATGTGGCTCGCGCCTACGCTGCCCAGCAAGGTGGCGGCGGTGGTGGTGTCGTCGCTCCGCCTCTCCCCGATTTTTCTCAGTATGGCCCGATCACTGCCCAGGCTCTCACCAAGCTGCAGAAGACCAGTGCCAACAACCTCTCGGCAGCGTGGCAACTCATTCCGCATGTGACTCAGCACGATCTCGCTGACATCACCGAGACTGAATCGGCCCGCAAGCGATTCCAGGAAGCAGTGGCTAAAGGTGGCCCCAAAGTCACTATGACAGCAGTCGCCATGAAGGCCGCCGTCGCTGCTCTCAAGGCCTTCCCGAACTTCAATTCGAGCATCGATATGTCTCGTGGCGAAGTGATCCTCAAGAGCTATTACAACATCGGTATTGCTGTCGATACCCCCAATGGCCTCGTCGTGCCGGTGGTTCGCGATGTCGATAAGAAGTCGATTCTGCAACTGGCGACCGAGCTGACCGAAATCGCCGAGAAGGCCCGCAATCGCAAGCTCGAAATCAAGGATATGCAGGGCGGTACTTTTACTATCACTAACCTGGGTGGCATTGGCGGAACGGCCTTCACACCGATTGTGAACTACCCCGAAGTGGCCATTCTCGGCATGTCACGCAGCTTCCATCAGTTGCAACTGGTCGATGGGCAGGTCAAAGAACGCTTGATGCTGCCACTCTCGCTCTCCTACGATCACCGCGTGGTCAACGGGGCTGATGCGGCCCGCTTTGTCGTGAAACTGACCAGCCTCCTCAGCGATGCCTTCAAACTACTGGTCGAGTGCTAATCCACTCGATTGGTTCCCCTTTATACCGACGATTCTGCAGCAGGCGAGGCTAAACCCCTCGCCTGCTTTCTTTAGAACTTTCTGCACGCGATCTCCGGGATTCGGGAACTGAATAGCGATTCAAGTGTGATGCCTATCTCCTCTGAAACCCTCACCCGCGTCTGCGTGGGAGAGGCCAGGGTGAAGGTCTTTTCCCTGTTTCTGCTACTCAACAGAACTTTGTCTCTGAATTCCCTTCGCGCCTTCGCGAGAGACCTCCAAACAAAAGATATCCTCGCGCGAAGCCGCGAAGTTCTCCAAGAAATCCCCGACAGACTTCTTCCAGTCACCTCCACTTCGTACCGTGCGTGCGGCCTGTCTTCAGTGAATACCGAGCAAGGCTGCCTTTAAAAACTCTTCCAAGCGCCACGGATTTCTGGAGAGTGTATACTCTTGGCAACACGCCTCTCCCTTTGACAGTCAATTACCCGTCAATCCAGAAGTGAGGAAGGTCAGCCGGATGGAACTTCACCAGTTGCGGTACTTTCTCAAGGCGGCTGAACTCAAAAGCTTTACACTGGCTGCCGCTGAATGTTTCATTTCTCAGCCATCACTCAGCCAGCAGATCATTAAGCTCGAACAGGAACTGGGGCAGCCACTCTTCGAGCGTTCGGGGCGTGGTGTTGAACTCACCGAATCCGGAAAGCTGCTGCAAAGCCGGGCCGGGCAGATTGTTTCGCTCGTCGATCAGGCTCGGCGGGAGATCACCGATGATGGCGAGACAGGCCAGCTCACCATCGGCGCAATCCCCACCATTGCGCCTTATCTGTTGCCACAGATTGTCAGCCGGTTTCGTGAGGTGGTGCCAAGGGTGACCCTCAAGATCCATGAAGATGTCACCGAGCAATGCCTCAAAAAGGTTCAGGCGGGTGAATGGGATCTGGCAATTGCGGCTCTCCCGGTACGGATTGAGCATCTGGAAGTTGAGCCGTTATTTGATGAAGAGCTATGGCTGGCGGTCCCTCCGGGGCATCGATTATCACACTTGACAGAAGTTCCTGTTGAAGAGATTGACCGCGAGACATTACTGCTGTTAGGTGAAGCTCATTGCCTGACGGAGCACGTCGCGCAGTATTGCCGCCGGAAAGACATGGCACCTCTGGAAACAGGCCGCCTGGCGCAACTGACGACGATTATGGAGCTTGTCAGCCGGGGGCAGGGTGTGAGTTTTATTCCGAACATGTGCAAGGCGTTCGATCGTGAAGGCCGCTGTGCCTATCGCCCACTTCAGGGAGACCGCCCGCAACGCACCATTGCCCTCGTCTGGAACAGCTACCGCTTCCAGACGCTACTATTAAAACGTGCTCTCGATGTGATTCGCAGGGAGTTGCTGAAGTAATCACAACCTGCGATGAAAACGCCTCCAGGTTGGCTATACAAATTGATTTCGTAAATCTAGCCGGGGATATCTGGTTCGACGAGGCGGGCGAGTTGGAGCAGCGATTCCTGCCAGCCCAGATAGCACTTTTCGGCTGGGATCAGATCCGGGATCCCAGCCTGCACGATCTGCAATTCTGTGCCCACACTGACTTTTGTGAACGTCACCGTCACCTGCATCTCACCGGCCAGATTCGGATCATCGAAGCGGTCTATGTGTTGCAAGCGTTCACCAGGGACAAGTTCTGTAAACTTGACCGTGAAAAAGTGTGTGTGGCCGGTGGCGAAGTGTGTGAATGACATGCGATAGCCACCTCCGACACGAACATCCATTTCATGCACTTTGGCAGTGAATCCAAATGGTGGCAGCCATTTCGACAGGCCATCAGCGTCGATGAAAGCCTTGTAAACCCGCTCTGGATCGGCTCGCAGGACACGATGCAGGCGGACGGTGTTGGGCATGATCAGATCCTCTCGATCAAAAGTTCACCCTGGGGCTGACTGAACGATACAAATTGCTCCAAGGATTTCACGATCTGTTTTCAAGACTGTCCACTTTTTAAGGTCGATGACTACTTCTGCTCTTTCAGCAGCTTGACCATCGCTTCGCCCATCGCCAGTCCGACGTTCATATAAGTTTTGGCGTTGTTGCCGTAGTGGGCATTCGAGCTGCTTCCCATGCTCAAGGGGTGCGTATAAACCGTGGCGACCGTCCCTTGAAGTTCCGGGTGTTTCTGCGGGTCGCTGATGGCCAGCTTGGCTTCCAGCAGATATTTTTCATTTCCCGTGGGATTGTCACGATCGGTCTGGCCCAAGGTGGCACAAACAAACTTCGCCTGAGGTGCGTTAAACTCTTTGCGAAGTGTGGCGATCAGGTTGACCAGGTTCTGTTCATAGCGGCTGGCATGGCCGGCGTTGTACCGGTCTTTATCACCTTGCCACCAGAAGAAGCCCGCGATCTCATACTCGTTCGCCCCGGGATAATACTTTCCCAGATCATTAAGAACTTCTTTAGCGCGAGCAATATCGCCATCGAGTTGCAGGCCTGCCTTCCAGTTAATGGCCTTGGGCTCGGTCCCTTTTTCCCAGCGATCGGGGCTTTGACCATAACCTGCGTAGATGTAGGTCTTGCCATCTTTCGGATCAACAAATTCATAAGAACTTGAACCCGGAGGCAATAGATCCCAACCGAGGCTTCGATTGCCAATGGCACTCTTCAAGAGCAGCACAGGTTCATCGAGAGCATTCCCCAACTGATGCCCGATCCCCTGCTCGACACCGATTTTGTTGCCGACGGTCAGCCACGCATTGATGCGAAACTGCGTTTTGCCAGGCCCGCCACTCCCCATCACCGCGACATTCCGCACATCGGCGTGGGTGTTCCATTTCCCCGCATCGTCGATGAGAAAGGGGTAAAGCCCTTCCTGTTTGACAGCGTGCTCAAGTGTTCCATCGGTATCACCTGCGACCTTCCCCATTTCGAGCATGTTCGACTGACCCATGAGAATGAAGACCTTCACGGGCTTAGTCATCTCGGCGGGTCGAGGGTCGGGATCCGGCAGCAGATCGTTCACTCCTTTGGCACGCTTTGCCGTTTCCTGGGAGTACGCCGTCATGGAATGACTGATCAAGAGCAAGATGGTGAATAACAAGGCAGGTCTGGCGAATCGATGGCCCATCATCAGAAGTCTCTCGCTGAGGTTTTTGACGTGAATTTCAACTGTCATCAGAAAGTCAGCGGAGTCCAGAAGCAAGAGGGGAATCCCTCGCTTTTACAAATCGTCCATGGCGGATGCAGACAACATGATGGATGTGCCCCGACGGTTCGAGAAATCGCTTGGAGCAGCGTTTTTGCTCGAGGACGCGACCTCGGGAAAACTTATGAGCAAGTCACTCGTGCTTTGGAAAAATGAGACTACGAACAACCTCTGGCTGACATCTGACATGGATTCTTCAGGATCGTTTATAATCGTGACATCGAAATGCTACGACACCTCAAGAGGTTGTTTTGTATGGATTCAGGATGAGTCTTTCATCGGGAAAGCTCCTACGGATTCCAATAATCAACTGCAATCCCTAGTATGAAGTGTATAGGGTTGAGCGTATACGCGAACCCCCCAGATCGTGCCGTGAATTGCTGGGCGTTCGAAGACTCAACCCCAGCCACCCGACCAAAGACTTAACCCTTGCCACCCGGTCGTCAATCGTTAGTACTCCACCGGGTATCAGCCAACTGAAAGTTCCTCATGAGAATCACCGTGGCCACAACCATTGCTGCCCCCATGGATGCGGTCTGGAAAGCCTACAGTAATCCGGACGATATCGTGCAGTGGAATGCCGCCTCGGAGGACTGGCATACGACGAAATCGACTGTCGATTTTCGTCCCGGCGGAAAGTTTTCCTCGCGGATGGAGGCCAAAGACGGAAGCTTCGGCTTTGATTTTGAGGGGACCTACACCACGATCATCACCAACGAGCGCATCGAATATGCCTTTGGTGATCGGCAAGCTGTGGTCGAATTCCAGGAAGTCCCCGCAGGCGTGCAGGTCCAGGTCTCCTTTGATAGCGAAGAGACTCACAGTATTGAACAGCAGCGAGATGGCTGGCAGGCGATCTTGAATCGCTTTAAGTTTCATGTCGAGAATCATGGCGCTAGCTGATTTGTTCTGTATCAGTAGAAGATGGTGCAATCCGTAGGAACTGCTTGCACCCTACATGACTTGCAGACTGCAAGACTGATCATTTAATCAATCGCCTCGCCCACCCATTGCTGGAATGTTTTCGCGAGTTCATCCAGGGCGTTTTCACTGGCGAGAGGAATGCGTAATTGCCAGCGGCCCTGGGGATCGCGTTCCAGATAATGCTTCAACCGGTCGCGAATGGCGTGCACCTGGGCTGATGTTGCCTGATCAACGAGCATTCCCGCAGAGGGAAACGTTGGCTGTCGTTCACCGGTCGTCGCGGGATCAGGCTCCAGAAGGCCTTGCAATTCAGCCCTCAAACTGTCGCTGCCACTGGTCAGCCAGACCTCCTTGATCTCGGCACCTTCATCAAGCACAGCACGAGCGAGTTGTTCTTTCCCTTCCAGTGTCTTGAGCAGCCGCTCTTCAAACGTCTCTTCCGTCACGAGCACATAGACCTGAACCGGTTTTTCCTGTCCCATGCGATGCGCCCGCGCGATGCGCTGCTCCAGAATTGCCGGGTTCCAGGGGAGATCGACATTGATCACAATGCTGGCGGCCTGCAGATTGAGACCCGTCGCAGCCGCATTGCTGGCCAGCAGCACGCGGGTTCCGGGATCGTCCTCAAACTGCGAGACAGATGCTGCCCGTTCACGCTGCGAGACCTGTCCATCGATCCTGACATACGGCAGATTGCGGCTGTCGAGTAATGGTTCAATGAGATCGAGCATGCGTGTCCATTCGGAAAAGACAATCGCTTTCTCAAAGTGCCCTTCAAACATCTCATCGAACATCTCGCTCAGTCGGTCAAGTTTCGATGATTCTCCCACGATTTGATCATCGACGAGTTCCGGGCTGTTCGCCGCCAGTCGGCAATACAACAGCTCTTTCCGTAAGAGCATCAGGTCAAGTTCATGGAGGTGCGGCTTGCGGGCAATTCTCGAAACCTGGGCAAAATGCCGGGCATGCACCTGCCTTTGAGCCGATGTCGGGGCGATCAGCACCTGATGCACAGTACAGGGAGGCAACTGCTGTTGAACCTGAGATCTTGTTCTACGCAGAAAGACCGGTGCCAGCCTCTCGCGCAGTTCGTCAAGATTGCGATAGCCGACAAATCGCCCCTTCTGATCGATCATGCGGTGCCTGGGGAAAAATCGAAAGGCGGGTGAGAGTCGGCGATCATCAATGAACTGCATGATCGAATAGAGGTCGTCGAGTTTGTTCTCCAGCGGTGTTCCCGTCAGTACGAAGGCAAAGCGAGATCGCAAACTTTTGATGGCCTGGGCAGTGCGGGTTTCCCAATTACGAATGCGCTGTCCTTCATCGAGAATCACGACATCCCAGCGTTTGGCAGCAATGCTGACATGATCTTTCAGCACCTGCTCGTAATTGCAGATCGTGAACGGAGCTGCCCCATATTGCTCGTGGCGGGTTTCTATCGAGCCACCCACCAGTTGCACGGAATGCGTGGTGAACTTCAAAATTTCATTTCGCCACTGCGATTTGAC
This sequence comes from Planctopirus limnophila DSM 3776, assembly GCF_000092105.1. Classification (NCBI taxonomy): domain Bacteria; kingdom Pseudomonadati; phylum Planctomycetota; class Planctomycetia; order Planctomycetales; family Planctomycetaceae; genus Planctopirus; species Planctopirus limnophila. Next base: position 4,569,950 of record NC_014148.1, read on the forward strand.
AGAAGCCGGGCAAACGACGAGCACCTTCGAGATATCGAGTTCTCGAAAGAGAATCTCGATTGCCGCCAGTGCCTGAATGGTTTTCCCCAGCCCCATTTCGTCGGCGAGGATGGCGCGGCCTGCACAGGCGAGAAACGCGGCCCCTTCCAACTGATATCCCAGTAAAGGTGTGGTGAGTAATTCCGTCCGCCAGGGGTGATTTTCCGCGTCATGACCTAGCGATTCCGTCATCGCTTTCATCCGGCGGCGATCAAACTCCTGCTGCAGAAATTCTTCGGCATCCGGGTAAATCACCACGGGCACCTGAGCCATGCGAACCTTCGCGAGAGTATGCACCAGATGGCTCAAATCGGTCACCGCACGATCACGGTACAACTCCAGTAACGGGGCAATCTCGACTGGTAAGTTTTCAGGGATCAGCAAGCGAACTTCGACCAGCTCGCCATACGTCAAATGGACAGCAATCTCTTCCGGAACAAACTTCTTCGACCGGGCTTCGGCTGAGTAAGTTCGCTTCACATGTTCCTGGACTCGAAGCAGATGCTTACACAGGCCTAACGTATTGGCGCGAAAGTCGGGGCAACTGCAATACGATTCTCCCGGTTCCATCCCGCGAAGGGCGACACGATAGCTCCGCCCGCTTTTGCGGCTGGTCACCAGATAATCACTCCAGACAACATCCGGGGCGAGGGGGCGAATCTCCATCGATTCCAGTCGGGCGCGCTCACGACGATCCGAAATCGCCTGATTCTGCAACTCTTCGGGACTTGGTTCCGGTGCCAGTTGCAGCAACGCTTCTTCAGTCGGGGGCATGAGCCCCAGTTCGACTTTGTAAGCGAGAAGGTAGTGCAGGGCTAATGCCTGATGGGTACAACCATCGCTGCACGCTGTGCAGGAAAGTGCCAGGCCAGAAGGTTGTCTGCGATCAGGCCGGACAGCCACGACCACCTTGCGGCGGGAAGCTTTGCCATCATTTTTTCGTTGAGGAATCATCACGCGGAACAAACCATCCGCGAGATAAGCCTGCTCACCGTCGAAAGGTTCTGTTTCAACCTCCTTCAGCAGGGCATCGCCTTGAGGGCCCAGCATCTGCCGGGCCTCTTCCAGAGTCAGACTGGCCAGCCTGTGGATAAATTCCGGATTCGTTTCTGCCAGTCGTTGACCGCGCGTCATGACTTATTCCCTGCCTGATCCCACTCGTGTCCGCCCTGTCCGAATCAGAGTCTCCATCCTGAGCGGCTCCACTTCCTGCGTTTGCGCCTTCGTTCGACAGCTTATGCGATCTGCACCAATTTCGCAGTGGCCAACGATTTGGCGGATCGTGACGTATCTACCTGTTGAGCACGAAGGATCGATTGATCGGAGGGTGTTGTCATTCAGCAACATCCCGTTCCTGAAAAACAACATCAGACATTTTCGCAGATTTCCAGCACGCGGCAATTCCAGTGCTAAAGTTAAACGTTGCCGCTCGATTCGACGTGAAATCGCAGCTTGTGATGTGTCGGCCCAACGTTTGCTGTCAGGAATAACCATGATTGCTCGCTCGAACGATCGTTTACACAAGGCGATAAACGTGACGGAAGACGCCACCATGAAGGTTGAGCGATTCTTTAAGCGGATGCGAATTGAACCGCATGCCGGGCATACCTTATTGCACATCGGCGATATGGAAATCTGGGACGGTGCCGATCTGGCTCTCTTGCGCGAAGGCCTCACTCAGATTATTGAACGCGACCGCGATCGCGATATTGCTGTGGATATGACTTTTGTGAAGTACATTCCCAGCGGCTTTTTTGGCATGCTTTTCGACTGGTTCGAAAAACGCAAAGTGCAGTTCTATCTGCTCAATCCTCAGCCGAATGTGCAGAGCATGCTCTGGTTCCGGCAGTTTTTTGAACCATGTGCGGCTGGCTTGTGGCGGCTCGAACCCAAAGGTCTCCGCACGCTCCCGGTGATGGACGACGCCGAAATCTCGCTCAGTACACTGGAAGCTATGGGCTAATCGGATTCTCAGTCGCACACGCGGAAATCTTAGTGTTTCCACGACCGACGTTGACTTTTCCGCACATGTCGGAAAAACCTGATCTTGCAGCTTTGGGGCATTCTCTGCTACAGCGAAGTACTTTCAGGCAAGAATGGCCTGAGTAATGGCAATTCGCCCCGTCTTGGCTATGAATTTTCTATCCGATCCGACTCAGCCGTCAAGGATGACCTGTGTCAAACTCCACCACGACCATTGTCATCCCCTGCTTCAATGAAGCGGTGCGACTGAAGCCTCTGGCATTTCTCCAGTTCATTCGCAAATCGACGGATGTTCACCTGCTTATGGTGAACGACGGCAGTTCGGATGCAACCATTACGCTGCTGGAAGATATGGCTTCGGCGTCGAATGGCCGCATTTCGGTGCTCGATCTCCCTCAGAATCGAGGGAAAGCCGAAGCTGTCCGGCAAGGTGTGCTCGCCGCCTGTCGAACATCGGTCGATTTCGTCGGTTACTGGGATGCCGATCTGGCGACGCCACTGGGAGCGATTCCCAGCTTTATCGATGTCCTCCACCGGCTTCCTCAGATTGAGCTCGTTATTGGAACCCGTCTCAAACTCCAGGGGCGGAACATTGATCGCAACCGCCAGCGTCGTGTTCTCGGCAGGCTGTTCAGCACAGTCGCATCACAGGTGCTGGGAGTCGCACTTCGAGATACCCAGTGTGGTGCCAAACTCTTTAGAGTGACACCGGAAATGCAGATGGCGTTTAGCCGACCGTTTCTTTCCCGCTGGATTTTCGATGTGGAAGTGATTTCGAGGCTGATTGATCTGAAGCCGCAAAGCCAGCAGGGACTTTACGAATTCCCACTGGATTCGTGGCAGGAAGTAGCGGGATCGAAACTGAAACCCAGTGACTTTCTCAAAGCGATTGGCGAACTGGCGCGGATCTATCTGTCGCGAGGCAGTTTTACTCCCGCACCCGAATTTGTGATTGAGAAGGAATCGGGAACATCGCCAGTTACTTTTGAACTTCCACCGGCTGCAGAAGTTTCTGCAAACCCCGAGCGAAGGGCCGCCTAGATGTTCGAGGGGAAATACTCCCGTATTCTCCTTGCCTTTTTGCTGGGGCATCTCGTTGTCTGGACTGCCATTCCCGCGATGATCCAGCCCAATCTGCCTCTTGACTGCATCGAAATGGCCATCTGGGGGCATGAATGGCAACTGGGCTATTACAAGCATCCGCCTCTGCCAGCCTGGATCGCCAAGGCCTTCTCTTCTCTGAGCGATAACAGCGAATGGCCGATTTACCTGGCCTCTCAAATCTGTACTGTTATCACGATGTGGTGTGTCTGGTGCGTGGCTCGAGTCATTACCCCCCGGTCCATTGCAGCACTGGCGGTGGTTTCGCTGGAACTGTCTTACTACTTCACACTCACCACGCCTGAATTCAATAACAATATTGTCTCCCGCTGCTGCTGGGCGATCACTATCAGCAGTTTGTTTTTTGGAGTTCTCAGGCAACAACCCAGATACTGGATGCTCGCAGGGCTGGGCCTGGGTTTAGGCATGCTCAGCAAGTACGACACCGCACTTCTGGCAATGGCCATCCTTGGATTTGCCCTGTTCACCCATAAAGGGCGATCGTGCTGGCGAACATCCGGCCCTTGGCTGTTGCTCGCGATCTCTCTGGTTGTCTTTCTGCCGCATCTCATCTGGGTGGCAGCCAACGATTTCCCCACGTTTCGTTACTTCCTCGCGCGATCAGGAGGGAGCAAAAACTGGTTTGATCATCTCGAACATCCGTCCAAGTTCTTCATCGCCCAACTTCTGGCGATTGGCCCGTCGATTGCCTCCTGCTGGTGGTGGACTCGTCGGCACAATCAGCTCTCGGCTGTCACTCTGGCCACTTCCAACATCGATCCCGATCCCCAGGATCCCACTGGCAGCCATGAGCTCTGGATTCGACAATACCTGCTGCTCGTCACGCTTGTTCCCTGCGGATTCGTCCTGCTGCTGTCGTTTGTCACGGGTGCCAAAATTCTCACCATGTGGGGAGCACCCATGTGGACGTTCGCACCTTTGACATTCCTGGTCGTGACCAGAGCCCATCACCTTTCCTGGAAAGAACAGCAGCTCTGGCCTTCGTTTACCGTGGTGAGTCTGATCTTTGTGGCCATCTTTACCACCTCGCGGATGGCTTCTCCTTATGTCCTTGGTAAAGGCTCCCGCGTCAATTTTCCCGGCGAACAACTCGCTCAGGAAATTGATCGCATCTGGGCACGCAATCACACAGGTTCACCGCCGATCATTGCCGGCCCCTGGTGGACGGCAGGGAATGTGGCCTTTTATTTACCAGGTCAATCGCGCGTGTATGTCGATCTTGATCCTGAAAAGAGCCTCTGGCTCAACGACGAAGCCTTTTTATCTGCGGGCGGGATGATTGTCTGGGAAGCAGGCGAGGATGCCGATGATTTTGCAACGCAAATTAAGGCGCGCTTTCCCAACGCACAATTTGAGCCCTCGGTGATTGTGAACTGGAGTTCCAGTTCCGCCATTGAACCTCTTCAGTTTCATATCGCGATGCTGGAAAGTCAGCCGGCAGAACTCCCGCTGTCGGATGCGTTTTCCAGAGCCTTTCAAGGGACGCTTGATACTTTTGAGATACAACATCCCGACCCTGATCTAACCCCAGCCTCCTTTGCCATTCAACAGGCAACGCCCACGTCAGATCTCAACAGGCCACGGCTCCTCGCCATCGATGCCTTACCTGATCAGACAGCGTCTGAAGAAAACTGGCTGCGGAATGTGCAGTTACTTTTTGATCAACCAGTTCCCACAGATTTTTCTGTACCACCGTCTCTGGAAGCACCATTGCGACAAGCCAGTCATCTGGTACCGGAAACACCTCGTTAGCTCACCGAACTCCCATCGCTGACATCATTTCCACTGTCTTCATTTGTTTTGACAAAGCCATGCACCAGCCTCGCGAAAGATCCAGCTTTCAGTTGTCAAAAGTGGGGTTGGCCGGTTTTGAAGTGCGCTGCTAAACTCACCGTTCTCTAGGGAGGCGCCAGTTTCTGGTTCCTTTCTGGAGAATCAAATTCACCACAGACTGTCGGGCCGCAGGCAGTAGATTTCCGAATGGATTCGGTCAATTTCCTGCCTGGCTACGGAAGGATCCGCGCTCCGATGAATGCGCCAAAAAAATCGTCAGCCAAGTTCCTTGGTCTGGCACTCGCCGCCGTTTTACCAGGCATGATGCACCTTTCCGGCAGCGGAATTCGGGAGGCCACCGCACAGGTGCCCCCAACCCCTGCTGGTGAAGTTCGCCTGCAAAGACCTGCTCCCAATCCTATGGTGGTCGAAGAATTGCCAGCCGACCTGCTGAAGATCATGCAGGACTGGGAATACAACTCGGCCCGAATTCAAACACTCACGGGTAAGCACAGCCGGATTGTTTACAACGTTGTCTTTGAAACCGAACGTCGCTCGACAGGCCAGTTCTTCTACGAACAGCCCGATCAGGGCCGTATCGACATGAAAGGTGTTGAGCCCACACGTGATGCGGTCTCACGCCGCGTCGGCGCTTCGGGTAAGCCTTTTCGCATCGAAGCTGACAAGCAGGAACGCTGGATCTGCACCGGCCAGGAAGTTCTGCAGATCAACGACACGGAAAAAACCTACGAAATCTACCCTTTGCCACCCAATATGCAGGGTCAGAACATCATCAACGGGCCTTTGCCTTTTCTGTTTGGTATGAAGGTCGATGAAGCTCGCCGCAGGTTTTCGCTGACCTTACTCGCTGCCAATGACAAACTGGCCAAGATTGAAGTCATTCCTCGCTTGCAGATGGATGCCAATAACTACAAACGGGCCGAGATCATGCTCGATCTCAAGTCGTTCCTGCCCAGTGCTGTCAAGCTGATCGATCCAGCCGGTACGCTCGAAACGGTCTACGTTTTCAGCGATCTCCAGCCCAACCAGGCGGGCATTCGAGCCGCCATGGCCAATCTGTGGGGACGCGATCCGTTTAAGCCGGCTTTGAATGGCTACAAGATGGTTCAAGTGGCTCCCAAGGTTGATGCCGAGCTTGTCCCGGCAGGTAATCAGCAGCCCGCCCCTTCAGGCAATGCTCCCCGTCAAAGCAGCAACATGGCCCCTCCACGCAACTAGCCAGGCTTTTGCTGGAGCGCTGATTGTTTGGCAGTGGCAAAAGGTCAAGAGTATCCCGTCGACGGGTGGCAGGGGTCGGATGTCTTCATCCGCCCCCTGGTCAATCCGGGTCACCAGCAGAATTGCATCTGAAAAGATGCTTCATGACGGTTGAGAAAGTTTGCCAGGGACGATCAGAGTCCAATGACCTGGGGGCAAACGAGGACGTTTGACCCCAGCCACCCATCCCGCGATGAAGCCGGTTGTGGATGGCACGTCCAATACGTGTGGACTCGCCCTCATCCCAGCCTTCACATGTCGAAGGGTGGCAGGGGTCGGATGTCTTCATCCGCCCCCTGGTCAATCCGGGTCACCAGCAGAATTGCATCTGAAAAGATGCTTCATGACGGTTGAGAAAGTTTGCCAGGGACGATCAGAGTCCAATGACCTGGGGGCAAACGAGGACGTTTGACCCCAGCCACCCGACGCTTGTGAATCGGGTGAGTGGAGTGAGTGGCTGATTTAGAAGCCGCCCTTTTTGGTCAGTTCCTGGAATCGCTTGAGCAGGTCGTTAGTGACGGGGCCGGGTTTACCAGTGCCGATCGGGCGACCATCGAGGCTCACCACAGCCACCACTTCGGCCGCTGTCCCTGTGAGGAAGCATTCGTCAGCCACGTAGAGATCGTGCCGGGTGAGTGGTTCTTCCTTAACAGGATAGCCCGCTTCGCGAGCCAGGCGCATCACGGCATTGCGGGTAATCCCTTCGAGAATGCCTGCATCCTTGGGAGGAGTCAGCAGGACTCCCTTCTTGATGATGAAGATGTTATCGCCCGTGCATTCGGCGACCTCGCCTTTATGGTTGAGCATCAGCGCTTCGACCATGCCGGCATCTGTCCCTTCAATACGGGCCATGATGTTGTTGAGATAATTGAGTGATTTGATCCGCGGGCTGAGAGCACCGGGATGATTACGAATGGTGCTGGCGGTCACCAGCTTCATGCCATTCGTGTAGGTCTCGGGAGGGTACATCGTGATCGTATCGGCAATGATGATCACCTGCGGATTCGACGTCTTGCGAATATCGAGGCCCAGGCTCCCTGCACCACGGGTGACGACCAGACGAATGTAGCCATCCGAAAGGTTGTTGGCGGCGACAGTCTCTTCGACCGCCTTCTTCAAGGCAGCCGCTTCCATGGGGATGACGAGACGAATGGCGCGAGCACTTTCGTAGAGGCGTTCGATGTGTTCGTCGTGCAGGAAGACTTTGCCGCCGTAAACCCGAATCCCCTCGAAGACGCCGTCGCCATAGAGCAAACCGTGATCGAAGACACTGACTTTGGCATCGGCCTCGTCAACCAGGCGATCCGAAAGGAAGATTTTCAAAGGCATGACGAACAATCCTGGGGGCAGTCGGGATGGTGAACTTGTCCTCTTGTTGTATCCGCAATAACGCTGGAGGGAAACTCCGGCGGATAGTCATACGTGATGAAATCCTCTTCAAAAAGTTTCCCGGACAGCTTTTCGCCACTGACAGATGCAGCTCTCGAAAGGTTCGCCCGATCACTCAAGGGAATCGCCAGAAAGGAGACATTGCCGCCAGATTTTGCGCAACAACCGCTGATAGGGTGAGAGGCCCGTTCACTCACACTTCTAACGGCGGAAAGCTCCATGCTCACATTTCTGGCAGATACCCTGGCTCGCTGGCAGACACAGGCCCGTTACCGGCGCCGTGTGAGTGAACAGCTGCTTCAACTGGTCGAGCGAAAAACCTCGCTGAAAGACGACGATGTGGCTGGATGGCAGCAGATCTCGGGCTCCACACCGCAGAGTTCGCTTCCCGTCGGGAGTGCAAGTGCCTGGCGGGCCTCCCGCAAGCTGCATCTGCGCGATCAAGCCCGGCAACTGGTGACGGAAAATCCCCATGCTCGCAACCTGCTGAGGCTCATGGAGATTTATGTGGTGGGTGCCGGTCTTGAACTCACTTTTCAGGCGCATCGTCCGGAAGATCAGGAACTTGCTAATCAAGCCACCCGGCTGTGGAAGGAGTTTCTCAGTCGGAACTCCCGCCACTTCTCGCCGCGCGAATATGCCCGCCGAGCCTGGCGTGATGGTGAAGTCTTCCTGCGACTTTTCCCCATGCCCGATGGTTCACTCGAAGTTCGATTTATCGACCCCGAAGCGATCGCTCCTTTGCCTCATGCTCCGGAAGACGAAGGGATTGTGACTTTACCTGGCGATGTCGAATCGGTGGTGGCCTATCATCATGTTGATCCACTCACGGGCCAGTGGCAAGGTGACCTTCCTGCGGAAGAAGTGATTCACACGCGAATGGGCATCGATTCCAACGAACGGCGCGGCATCAGTCTCTTCGCTCCTATCATCGATTCACTGTCCCGATTTGATCACTGGCTGGAGACCGAACTGACAGCCCGCAAGCTGCAGGCTTCGCTGGTCTTATGGCGTAAGATTCAGGGTTCACCGGCCCAGCTCTCTCAAATGGCTGAGAGTGGCCATACTCCCCGCGAACGTTATCTGCCGGGAAGTATCCTGACGACATCCCATACCACCGATCTGCAGTTCCTTTCGCCCAATACAAACTTTGGTGATGCCGTCCCGCTGGGTCGATTGCTGCTGCTTTGTGTGGCGGCTGGTGCAGGTCTGCCGGAGTTCATGCTTTCGAGCGACGCCTCGAATGCCTCGTACTCGTCGACGATGGTGGCGGAAGGCCCGGCCGTCAAGCTCTTTGAGAGTGAGCAGCAGTTCTTTGCCCGTGAGTTCGAGCAGTTGAGCAGGGCCGTGTTACGAGCCGCTGCAATCACACGCGGCTGGCCTGAAGATCTGCTCGATCGAATTGTGCCTCACTGGTCATTTCCACAGCTCGTCAATCGAGATCGTCCCCGCGAACGGCTGGCTGATGTGCAACTGGTTGAGCAAGGGATTCTCAGCCGGGCTGAAGTCGCCCGCCGCGATCACGCCGACCCACAGACCATGCGGCGTGAACTCAATGAAGAAGCCGCACCAGTTGCATGATACCCATTGCAGTATTCAACTGCGTTCATTGGTATGGGGTGGCTGGGGTTGAGCGTCTTCGCGAACCCCCAGTTCATGCCGAAAATCGCTGGGGGTTCGAAGACTCAACCCCAGCCACCCACCGCGTAGTTGTTTATTGACATCCGTATGATCCGTCTCCTGATGCCCGCCAGACGAGCTGGAAACTCTCCCACTCCCCTTCTTTTCCTTTCCTCCTTCTTTCCCTTCTCCCCTTCTCTCCTTTTCACCTTCCACCACCTCACTTCCTGTCAAAAGTCTCCACATGCCCACACCACTTGTTGAACATCTGCACGACTGGCATTCGGCCAGCCTCCGTGTCGATCGCGATGCCCGCATGGTTTATGACGTCGCTTTGACGGCCGCTGAATCGGCCAATGGCTATCGCTATCTCCCCGAAGCTCTGGAAAGTGCAGTCCCGCTCTACGAGCGAAAGCCTGTCTTTCTTGATCATGCTCCCGCCGCCCATCGTCCCCGCGATCGCAGTATGCGCGATCTGGTGGGAACCATTCGTGCGGCACGCTACGTCGAAGGCCGCATTCGCGGCGACATTGAAGTGGTCGATACCGAAGCAGGCCGCATTTTTTTAGGACTCGTGGAAACTCAAAGCCCGGCCCTGGGGATGAGCCATGTCGTGCTTGCCCAGCAGGATCCGGCTGCCAAAACCATTACAGCGATTGTCGATGTCATCAGTGTCGATGCTGTCGCTTTTCCCGCCACAGCCGCCACCTTTGCCGAGCAATCGGAAAGTGCGATTCCGCCTGAATCAACCACTTCCAGCGCCACATGTCACGCAAACCCGTCTTGTGCGAATTCGTGTGCCGCCTGCCAGCCGCAAATCAGTGAACTGACGCAATTGCAGCACGAGAATGCCGAGTTGCGACAGCAGATCCAGGGACTGCAGGAATCGCAACGCGACCTGCTGCAAACTCAACAAGTCCAGACGCTGCTCGAAGCGGCCCAACTGCCACCCGACCTGCTCACTCCCGAGTTCCGCCAACTGCTGGAGAAAACACCTCTGGGCCTAAGGCCCGCTCTCATCCAGGAACGCATCACTCTCGCCCGACAATGGAGACCCACCCCGCACAGCCTTTCACGAACCTCTCACAGCTCTGCCAACCCGACGGACGCCTCGATTATCGAAACCATCCGCAAACGCTTCTCCCGCTAGTCACGCCCTCTCAGTCAATGCTCATCTCCTGATTCCTTTCTCTCACTCTTGAAGGCTTCTCATGCTTCCAGCACTTCGTTTCCGTTCTGGTCAGGTTCAGCTCCAGCGCTGGCCCGTTGCCAGTGAAACTGTCATCGAGCCAGGCGATCTCGTCTATTTCGATGGCACCTCGATCAAGCCCGCTTCGTCATTCCCCTGGACAACCAATCTCGTCACCACTCAGACAAACTTTGCCGCTGCCTTCGTGGGTGTGGCTCATCAGGCTTCGGCAGCGGGGCAAAATGCTCCCGTCTCAGTCGATATCAGCCCGCTCGCCACTTACGAATATGCGGTCTCATCCGGCAACTACACCGTGGGCCAGACGATCGCAGTTCATGGGGCTCCCAGTGCCTTGTCGAAGCAGCAGTTAGCCCCTTCTGTCAGTACGGCTGCCATGGCCCGGGCGGCTGAATCGGTGAGCAGCGCGACGACACTGCGTGTCAATTTTGCCAGTGCGTACAGCGTCGCCAGCAGCAACATTCACGCTCAGCTCGGTCCAATTCCTGCATCCGAAGCGTAAACCACTCTCGCAGTTGCCTCTCATCCACCTGATTCATCCCTCTGGCTTCTCCCCTTTTCACCTTCCCCTCTTTTCGCCTACCAAGAACCCCACACATGCCACACCTGCAACCACTCATCGCTTCACTGGGCCCCGAAGGCTTCTATCACAAGGTCTGCACGCTGCTCAATGAGAAGCAGCTCTCTGTCGATGACTTCAGTTATTACGAACTTGCCGAGGCCTGTGGTGTCCTCCCGGAGCTGCGCTCGACGCGACCACTCGCTACCGATCTACCCATTCCTGCACTCTTGCGAGAATCCAACCCGGGCGTGAACTCGTCGCTCTTTCAAGTCGTTACGGCCGAACTCATTGGCCGCAAAGTTCTCGAAGGCTACGAAGATGATTCCGGTTTCATTGGCGATCGTCTTGTCACGGTTCTTCCCAGCCGGGGAAGATCGCAGAAGCTCGCGGGCTTTCGCGCCTTGAGCGGCCCGACGGAAGTCTCGGAAGGTCATCCCTATGAAGAATCGACCTTCAGTGAAAAATTCATCACGACCGAAGAAGCCAAGCGCGGCCGCATTCTTTCGATCAATGAAGAGCTGATTGCTTTTGACCAGACGGGCGAAATCAACCGCCGGGCACTGGCCCTGGGCTTCTATCTGCGTCAGGAGCGAGAGCGGACGATTGTGCGGGCAGTGACCGATGCCGACGCGGGCCAGCAGCGATTTGTCTATCGACCTTCGGGGCAGGGCCAGGTGCTCTACAAGGCTGATGGTTCGCATCAGAACGTCATCGGGCCAGACAACATCACCTCGATCGACTTTGCCGAAAGTCTCCCGCTCACCAACTGGGACGACATCGACAAAGTGCTCAATTACCGCGCGACACAGATCAAAGACGATCGCATCGATGGTGCTCCGCGACCCATTCTCGTTCCTGCCCGGCAGATACTTGTCCCCGAAAAACTACGCGGCACCGCGCGCAGCCTCGTGCATGCCAGCGAGATCATCGTCACCACCGAAGACCGCGAAACCCGCCTCGCCAACCCTATTCGCGATCAGTTCGAAGTCCTCTCGTCCCCGTTCATTGATGAGCAGGGAGGCAGTGCCCTCTCTGCGTGGTATCTGGGCGATTTCAAGCGCCAGTTCGTCTGGACAGAAATCTGGCCCGTGCAAACCTTCCTCCAGCGGGAAACGAGCGAAGGGGCTTTCGATCGCGATGTCGTCCTGCGGGTGAAAGCCCGTTACTTCGGCGGAGTTTCAGCCGTCGATACCGTCTTTGTCACCAAGGTCGATGGCAGCGAAGAATAATCGTTCACTGAACCTTTCAATCCCTCTGTTGTAGACTCTTCAACCATCCTCGTGCAGGTTTCTGGGCCATGCCGTTCTGCCTTCCTCGACCCCACAGTGATCCCGTCCTACTCGATCTGAGGCCCTTGCCACTCGGCTTCCAGCAATTGCTCAAGCGGCATGGCATCATCGCCCCGACTCCACCGATGCGTCTGGCTCGCGACAGTCATGGCAAACCGGTCAAAGATGCCCAGGGTCAGCCCGTCCGCCTGATCGATGAAACCAACGACACCTATCAGAATGAGTGTGAACTCTATCACCAGCGAATCGCAGTCCTGGCGGTCGCTTTTGCCTTAAGGCACGACCCCACATCACCTCTAGCAGGTTGCTGGCCAGTGCTGCAGCAACCGCCCGTCGGAGAATGGACGGCCTGGGCGGATCAACTCTTCGAGACGCTGGTCTCTGCTGGTTGGCTGGCGGGCGATCTCCTGGCGTCCTGCACAGAGATCACACGTCTGAGCAATCTGATCAGCGATCGACTGGTGGCAGCTCAAGCCTCTTTCTCGGACAGTGGGAGTTCGACCGGCTGAACCCTGCATCGACCACCCGCTCGATCAACTACTACATCCTCCGCTGTTGTGAACGACTCCATCTTGTAGAAGCCAGCTTCTACGAACTGAGTTTCGAAGAACAAATCCGCCTCCTCGGCTACGAACTCCTCCGCCAGGCCGAAGATGCAATTTAAGAATCAACATCCCCCTTCTCCCGTAGGGTGCCATGCCGCGTCAGCGAAATGCACCAACTCTTCCCCATTTTTCCTTCTGTCCTACCCGCCTTTCCCCCTTCGCAGCCTTCGCGTCTTCGCGCGAGCTCTCCGAATTTCAAACTCATCCTCACGCGAAGCCGCGAAGTTCTCCAAGAAGATCTGCATGATTCACCACTTCCGCAAATCTCCCGATCTCTAATTCATCCGGGTGGCAGGGGTCGGATGTCTTTATCCGCCCCCATTGTCAAAAGCGTTCACCAGCACAAATGCATCGGCAACCTTCCTCACAACTCCCCAGCCACGCTTCTTAATCACCACGCTCACCTCGAACTTCTTCCCTTCCCCCCCTTTCTGCCATCCCTTTTTTCCTTCTTCCCTTCTTCCCTTCTTCCCTTCTTCCCTTCTCCCACTTCGCATCTTCGCGCGAAACCATCCATCCCATCACCTTCCCATGGCCTCAGCATGACCGATCTCCCCGATCTCTCACAAACCACAGGCGAGCCACTCACCGAGTCCCAAATCTGCGGCATCCTCGCCCAGATCGATCTCGATATCCTCAATCTCCTCCGTGATGGAAAACTCGCCGCTCTCAAATACTCAGCCCCAGGAGCCGGCCCGCAGACCGATCGTGCCGCCAACCTTCAGGCTCTCCTCAATGCCCGCGAAAGCTATCAGAAACTCCTCCACAGTCTGCCGCTCTGGCAAACCTCCGCCGCCGATCTCAGCCACACCTGAACGCCAACTCCCCGGCACATCCCTTCTTTTCAGGATCTCACTTCATGCCACCCCCACCGGCTCACGAACGACTCGATCGCCTGCTCGACACCTTGCAGTCATTGGCCATTCAGCTCGAACAGCTCAGGGTCTCACTCGAAGTGCTGGTCGAGCTTTCCAAAGACCACGAAACACGCCTGCGCCTCGTAGAAACTCATCAGCACAGGCTGACACCACTCGTGGGTGGCCTCGTCTTTCTGATCACTTCCATGGCGACTGTCGCCATCACGCAGTGGTTCACCCGCATCTGAGCATTCTTCGACGCTTTCGATTCAAAGGTCATCATGCCCGCACTTGCCTTCACAGATCTGGTGTCCGCCGATCTGCTCCTCATGTTTCACGACTGGGGCCAACCCGCCCAATTGCTGGCTGTGCTCGAAACGTCGCCTCACGAGCCACCCAGCCGCACCTGGCTGACGACGAACGACGCGCCACTCATTGTCCTGCCCGATCACACACTGGCCAATCAGCCCGCGTCCTCTCCTCAAGGCACATTATCAGCAGTCACGCCAGAAACCCGCTTCTTCGTCCGAGCCAGCACATGGCCTGTCCTGCCCACCGGCGCACTGCTGGAATTATCGACTCCCCATGGAAGCTGGGCCGTCACCCAGATCCATCCACTCCCGGATTCCGAACTCCTGGTGATTTCAGCCCGTGATCTGGCCCCTGCCGATTGAAGATCTCTTCTCTCTCTTTTCCCCATCGATCTCATCCAACCATGAACCAACCCCTGGCACTCCGTATTGTGCTCCAACCTCCACCCGCTCCGGGAATCTTTCCCGACTTTCAGCGCGATCAGCTCACTCCTTTCCGCCAGCGACTCGTTCGTCAGACAGCCAGAAAACTGCTGCAGCGCATTGCCCAGTTGACTCCTGTCGATACAGGCCGGGCTCAATCGAGCTGGCTGCTCGCTGCCCAACAACTCCAGCCCGAAACAGCCGCCAATACCGCAACTCCCGATCTGCAGATCACGGAAGGAAAAATTGGTTCGCTTTCCATCATCACCATTGTCAATCAGGTGCCCTACATGCCCTTTCTCGAATTGGGAACCAGCCAGATGTCTCCCTTCGCCATGATCCGGCGGGCACTACTCGAACAGATCCGCTGATCTTTTACTGGAGGCGAACTCCCCTCATGCCCTCACCTGCCCAACTCCAGCACAGTCTCATCGACTATTGGCAATCGGTCTGCCCGGATGAACTCCCCACGCTTTGGCCAGGCCGCAAAGCCGATCCTCAATCGTGGCAGCAATGGTGCGAACTCCGCGTCGATAGCTGGACACAGCCCATCCAGAGGCTCGGTCGCTCTCACATCGCCTGCGTCATCACTCTCCGGCTCTTTGTCAGGCAGATCGCCTCTTCCCCGGAGGCAACTCTCCCTTCTCTGCACAGCCGACTGGAACAACTTCAGACAGTCGTCACTCAGGCCTGGCACGAACAGACGATTCCCATCGTGGATGATCTTCCTGAGAATTCCGCCAGCATCATCGGCTATCTGCGCGTGGCCGACCTCACGTCTCGATCGATCGAAACATCATCTCCCACACTCCTGGGGCGCGAGTTCCTCATCACGGCCCGCACCTCCTGAAGTCGACGTCCTGAGGATCGTTCGCGATCCTCGTCAATTCCCACCCCCAATATCTCTTCCTATTGAGGCACTCTATGCCCACCTCGGCTCTCGTTCGAAATCTTCGCGATGGGGAACTTCTCATTCGCGATGGCACGACTCCCACACCCAAATCGCTCATTGTCCTGCTCGATGAAGGGGATCTTTCCTGGACAGAACGCTCACGCACCATCGAGATCAAAGATCGTGGCTCAATTGCACAAGGCCATCTCCGCAAAGGGGACGACGAATCGGTCTCGCTCTCGTTTACTGCCAAGTGGACACAGCTGCTCAGTCAATCGATTGAACCAACCGATCCCCTGGCACTCTACGAGTTCCTCACCTTTCAGCCACCAGCCAACATCACCAGCACGTCACCCGCCGGCCAGCAACAGACACTCGAACTCGTCTTCACCATTCACGATCCCGCGGGCGGCTCCAGCGAAGTCGTCACGTTTCTGAATGTCTATCGCGAAACTCTCACACTCTCCGAAGGGGCTGAAGCCAACACCATCGCCTTCGCCGGCCGCGCCTTCCAGACAGCACCACAAATCACCCGCTCCACCCCGGAATGAACACTTCGTTTTCCTCTTCCCGTAGGGCGCCATGCAGCGCCAGCGAAATGCACCAACACTTCCCCCTTTTTCCTTCCCGCCTTCCTGCCTTCCCGCCCTCTTCCCTTCACTCCCTTCGCAGTCTTCGCGCGAAGCAATCCCCACTCCCAACTATCCACCAACAACCCACAACTCCCTCATCGAGTCACCCCATGTACTCCGAATCCTTAACCCTCCGCATTCTCGCCGATAGCTCCGAGCTGGAATCGCGGCTGGGTGATCTCGGGCGGCAACTCAGCTCTTTGCAATCCTCGACAGATCGGCTCTCTTCATCTGCTTCCCGCCTAACTGGCGCGTTTCAAATGACCAGTGCCATGAACTCTGTCGAACGTCTCAGCCGGAGCCTGCAAGCCCTCCAGCGCCAGGTTCAGCAGATCTCAGGCACACCCCTCAACCTCAATGTCAGCCCGGCTCTGGCGGCCATTGCTTCCGTCAGCCGAGCACTCAGTCAACTGGCCCGACAAGTCTCGACATTCCCTTCGATGACTGGCTCAGGTTATCTCCCCCTGGGCACAGGTTCTTTCCTGCCGACTGGCACCGGTTCCTCGTATGGTGGTGGCTCGACGACGAACACACGCCGCTTTGCCACGGGTGGCCTCGTCACGGGCCCACCCGGCATCGACCGCATCCCGGCTCTCCTCACGGCTGGTGAATACGTCCTGAGTTCCGAAGTCGTGCAGCGACTCGGGCTCGGAAATCTGTCTCAACTTTCAGCCGCTGCTTCCGGCTCTTCAAGAGCCATCGCTCCACCAGCCACCGTGCAGAATTCCCATCATCAATCGATTGGCGAACTGCACGTTCACATGGCACAGACCCTGGATCTCGCATCGTTCACCGAGAATCTGGCCGCCGATGCCCAAAGACTCCGCCATCGCCGCGGCTAAGATCCTTTTCCCATTTCTACCTGTCGCCAAATTTTGCCTCTTGATTCCCTTCGCAGCCTTCGCGTCTTCGCGCGAAACGATCGAACGAAAACTCATCCTCACGCGAAGCCGCGAAGTTCTCCAAGAAGATCAGTATGAGTGTCTCATGTCCCATCTGGAACCCTCGCCCACGTCCTCGTGGGAGAGGGCAGGGTGAGGGTCTTTTCACTCTCTTATTGTGTTGTGTGCCATGCTTGCAGCTCTGGGCAAGCATGTCTTCGCGCCGGGTGGCAGGGGTCGGATGTCTTCATCCGCCCCCTGGTCCTTCGATTTCACCAGCACGAATGCATTCAGTACGTTCCTCACTACTCACACCAAAAGACCTGGGGGCAAACGAAGACGTTTGACCCCAGCCACGCTTCTTAATCCCCACTTTCACCACCGACTCTGTCCCTTTCTTCCTTCCTGCTTTCCCGCCTTCTGCCCTTCCTGCCTCTGCGGCTTCGCGAGAGACCTCTGAATTCATCTCTTCTCTTCCCCCCATCCTCATCGGCTCACGACATCATGCCCCTCCAATTCCACCCGGCGATCGCCCGATCGACCGCCTGGTTCTCGCTCCCGCGGCCCATCGTTTCTCTTCGTGTGCAGGACGTTTGGGATTCCGAGCGATTCAAGTCTCCACTGATTGATGGCCAGCGCACGGTCGGTCATTCGCAAGGTGGCTCGACGATTGTCATTCAAGGACAGGTCGCTGCCCAGGCGGGCGAAGTTCGCTTCACGGAAGCCGAGATGCTGGCCACACTGCTTTCTTTGCGTGAGGCCCTGCATGTGGGCGAGTCACAGCCCAAGTTCGACTTTGTGCTCTTTTTCGATCCCGTCACCCACGAGCGGCAATACTTCCAGGAGTGCTCGACGACCCGTTTGGAATGGGATCTCTCCGAAGCCAGCCTCTACACCTATTCCCTCACGATCCAGGCCGACGATCCCCAGATTCACACTGCCTGAGAAACCTCTGCACGAAAAATCATCCTCACGCGAAGCCGCAAAGTTCTCCAAAAAGATCAGCCGACTCTTCTGTAGGGCATGCTCCCGCATGCCACAGAATTCGTGTCTCATGTCCCCCTCTGGAACCCTCGCCCGGTCTGCCGGGAGAGGGCAGGGTGAGGGTCTTTTCCCCATTTCTTAAACGTCTTGATCTAACGCGCTATGCAGAGCCAGTAACCTGCACCAACCTTCAAACTTCAAACATCAAACATCAAACTTCCCCCTTCTTCCCTTCGCTGCCTTCGCGCGAAACCATCCACTCCCAACCCTCCACCAACAACCCACAACTCCCCCAACCCCGGCTCACTTCATGCGCAACATCTTTCTCCATGCCGGCAGCCCCTCAGCAGCACCTCTCCTCATCGACCATCGCCTCGTCTCTGGCTGCTGGTTCGAATGGCTTCGGCAAGGGGGCTGCGGCCCAGGCGAACTCGAATGCAATCTCCCGCTCGACAGCCCACTCTTCGCACCTGGCGATTTCGTCTCGATCGAAGATCATCTCGGCACCCGCTGGTACCTCGGACGCATTGAAGAACATCTCACCCGCTGGCCCAACCGCGCCATTATTCGCCTGGAAGGCCTCGCAGTTGAACTGGGCGAAGTCTTCCCCGGTGGCTTCGCGAACAACGAAAGCGATGCTCCTGATCCCTATCGACTGGGCCTCACCGAAGGTGGATTCTCCTTCGATCCCGATTACGGCAACGAATCCTTCGCCTTCGCCTCACGGCCCGAAGACGTCGTCCGCAAACTGCTCGAACTCGAAGAGATTGCCAGCACCCAGATCGCTTTCCCGTCCGAAGAAATCACCAACACCACTACTCCCGTCCCTTTGGAAAGCTTCAAGTTCCATGGGGAAGAATCGCTCCGTTCGATTTTCAAAGATCTCGCTCTGAGGGCTGGCAATGCTCCCTGGGGTGTCGATGAAATGGGCCGCTTCTTTTTCCGTGCCGGGCAGGAATTCGCGACACAGACCATTCCTCGAACTTCGATCATCCAGCTTGAACACTCCCGCAGTCTCGATCAGATCTTCAATCGCGTCCTGCTGACCGGGGCCTACCTTTATCTTCCCAATGGCCAGCCTTATCGCTGGCGCGGCAACTATACAGAACCCACCAGCCGGGCTTTGTATGGCGAACGCCGCATTCGCTTGTGGGTGCCCTGGATTCGTACGGCTCAGGATGCCCGTGGCTTCCTCAAGGAATTCTTTTCGCAATATGCCTTTCCCACAGGCCGCCTGCAGGTGGAGTCGGTCGCTTCGACCCAATGGTTGCCCCCCTGGAAAACGCGCTATCAGATGGAAGGCTTTTCGGGATCCACCGGAGCCACCTGGCAGGCCGACAAGCTCCGCATCGAGTTCAATGAAACACCCGTCTACAGGCTCGAACTCGGGCCCGTTAATCCGCGAACTCTCTGGCCAGAACCCGATCACGATGAACGCTGGCCCCTCGCACCCACCAGCGAACTCCCCTCTGGCTTTGGTGGCGAAGACATCCCCCTCCCCTGGCCTCCCGGCGGCGGTGGTGGTGGCGGCGGTTCTTCCTCCAGCAACGATTCTCTCACCTCCGACGAACTCTCCTCCTCGCTCGAGCTCTCTTCGAGTGAGGCCTCATCCACTCTCGACAGTTCCTCGGATTCCAGTTCGTGGCTCACCAGCGATTCAACTGGCGATTTAACCTTCACCAGCAGCGATGCCAGTCACTCCTCATCGGCCACATCCAGCAGCACAGAAAACTCCTCCAGCTGGCACTCCTCTTCGCTCTGGTCTTCTTCTGAGTCTCTCGAAAATTCATCATCGAACAGCGATTCGCTCTCCAGCGATCCCCTTTCAAGTCAATCCTCCAACCAAGAAACCACCTCCAGCGAAGAAACACCCTCTAGCACAGAATCAGCAGCCACCCCCACATCATTCGCACTTCCGACGGACGAACCAACCTCCACCCTCTCACCTCCCACCGATTCACCCACATCCTTCGAACCCCCTCACTCATTCGATTCGACAGAGACCGCTCCCCTCACGATCAGCAGTGAAGAGTCCGAATCTCCCTTCACTGAATCCTCCGCATCCACCGCCAGCGAATCGTTAGAACCCCCCGCGAGCGCTCCTTCTGAAGATCTCCCTTAAGCCAATCAGCAACCTCTCTCGGAATCTTCTTTTCCCACCTCGAAAGCGCCACGGACATGTTCTATCGTTCGACCACCGATCAGCAATGGTCGCCGCTCGATCTCGAAAACCTCTACGCCGGACCGCAAGGTTCCGCCTGCTGGCTCTTAGGTGGCGGCCCTTCACTCACCACTCTTCCACTCGAAAAAATTCGCTCGTCGCTCGCTCCTATCATGGCCATCAACCTCGCAGGTCATGGCCACATCATCCCCGACTTCTGGACAGCCTACGACCCCACCACACGCTTCCTCCCGGCCAACTATCGCACTCCCCGCACTCTCAAATTCATTCACAAAAGACGGGCCATGGATCTCCTTCCCGGCGACACCTTCAAACTCTGCGAATGCCCAGGTGTGGTCTTCTTCGAACACGAAAAACGCAACCACTCCCGCTCCTTCTCGTCAGCCGCCACACGCATTCTCGACTGGAATGATTCCTTCATTCAGGCCCTCGATCTGCTCCTGCATCTCGGCTTTCGCACCATCTACCTCGCAGGCTGCGAACTCTACATCGCTCCCTCGACGGAACTCCAGCAACAGGCTCAGCAACACGGCCTCATTTATCAGCCCGGCCAATCGCTAAGGCTCTTTCTCGAAGCCTGCCGCAGCCAGGACATCGCCCCGGAACTCACGGAAACCGCCATCACCGGCCCTCAATATCACTTTGATGAAGCCAAGCCCCTGGCAGCGACCCTTCGTACCGACGACCACTACCTGCGCACCGTTCAACTCCTCAGACTCTCACGCCAGGCACTGACCCAAACGGGCCTGAAGCTCATCTCCGTCACACCTCACAGTCGCCTCAACGATTTCTTCCCCTATCAGACCATCGCACACGCCCTCGAAGATCTCGCCCACATCCAAGGCCCACCCGCACATCAGCAAACCCGCGGCCTCTACACCGGCCAACCCATCCTGGCCCCACAACTCACCTGCCCCATGCGCGACCTCAAAGCCCCCATCGCGTAAGGAGTCACCAGCATGCGTTTCACCTTCTGACGCGTGACGAGACATGGGGTATTCGGTATTTGGAATTTGGGTGGCACGTCCCTGAAGGCTTTGCGAAAGGGCGTGGTCTTTAGGTTTTTCTACATCAACTCTGATGTCCAGCCGCTTGGCCCGTCCAACTGCCCCTCTGGAACCCTCGCCCGGTCTTCCGGGAGAGGGCAGGGTGAGGGTCTTCTGCCTTTGTTGTAGGGTGCCATGCAGCACCAGCGGAATGCACCACCTTCCTGCCTTCCCACCTCATTCCCTTCTTGCCTTTCCGACCTTCCTCTCTTCCAACCTTCTTCCCTTCTCCGGCCCCCGTTCATGCACAACCCCCTCGCCCGCCAGGTGACAGTCGTCATCCCGGTCTATGGCAGCCTCGATCATCTCCAGAAATGCCTCACTTCACTCCTCGCCTGGCATCATGTTCCCATCGTCGTCATCGATGACGGAAACCCACCCGGCACACTCCAGCACTTCGCCTCAATGCCCGGCTTGAAAATCATCCGGCAACCCCATTGCGGCGTCACCCAGGCCTGGAACAACGGCATCGCCGTCGTCCGCACACCCCTCGTCATCCTGCTCAACAGCGATGTCATCACCAGCGGCCCCTGGATCGACCAGATCCTCGCACCACTGCAGAAGTCAGAATCACCACACTTTGTGCCCGCTCAACTCACTGGTGCTGCCTGGCAATCGCCCACTGCCTCAGCCAGTGTCGGCATGCCGGCCCAAAGCCTGCTCGCCGGCTGGTGCCTCGCCTTCCGCAAGTCACTCTGGCACTACTTAAGACACTTCGACGAACGCTTCCGTCACTGGTATTCCGATACCGATTTCCAAAAGCGTCTGCTGGCCAGCTCCTCCGCAGATCACACTTCCACAAGTCCTATCCGCTGCATCGACACACTCCCATTGAGTCACGCACTCCACGCCTCGACCCGACATCTCCCCGCTCGCTCACAACTCTACGCTCTCGATCGAACCGCTTACTTCCAGAAGTGGCAGCCTGAAGGCCATCGACCATGCACCTGATTCAAGTCATCAACGTCGGCCAGATTGTGGGTGGCACAGCCGCCTGTGCCTGGTCTGTCACGCGGGCACTTCCCGATGTTCAGCACAGCCTCTTTTCACTCAGTCCCATCTCACGCGAAACTCAGGCAGCCTTTGCTCCCGTTCCCATCAAATCACTCGCCGGTGGCAATCTCTCCCAGTTTCAAGCGGCACTGTGCGAACATGTCCATCAAATTCGAGACGCGGGCCAACAGCCCCAACTCCTCCTGCACAACACTCATGCCCGCTGGCAACTCGCACGCTGGCCTTGCCCCACGCTGATTTACGCGCATTCAAACACTTCACTGGTCAAGGCCCATCAACTCGTCGTCTGTTCCCACTGGCTCAAACAACAGGCCCGGCTCGCAGGAACAGTCCTCTGGCAAGGTGTGCCCGATCCTCACGACATTCCACCACCAATCGCCTCATCCATCACCCCGCCAGCCGGTGCATTCCGCGTGGGCCGCCTCTGCACTCCCACAGTGAAGAAATTTCCCGTAGAACTCATCCCGCTCTATGCCCATTGGGCGAAACAGTTCCCGCAGATCTGGTGGGAATTCGTCGGCTGCCCCACTCTTCGCCAGCCCGCCTTGACCGAAGCCTGCATGGGACGCATCTCTTTCCATCCCGCCGGCTGGTCCGCCCGGCACTGGCTTTGTGAATGGGACGCCTGGCTCTACACACAGCCCGCGATCAAAGAGAGCTTTGGCCGCGTCCTGGCCGAAGCCATGCTCGCCGGCACATTTCCCATCTGCGATGCCCAGGGCGGCTTCTGCGAACAGTTCCCACCCTTGAACGATTTTCCAGCGAAAGCCCGCACCTTACGCCAACGCGGCCAATGCCATTCCCCCACCGACTTCTCCGCCGATCTCGACTGGATGATCACCCAGCCCGCCCCCTGCCAATCCCTTCGCCAGACTCTGGAAAGCCACGCCAGAAAGCACTTCTCCCTCCCCGCCTTCGCCACCCGCCTCAAGCCACTCCTGCCCCCGTCTTGAACCCTCACCCGCTCTGCCGGGAGAGGCCAGGGTGAGGGCCTTCAGCATCTTCGTGCCATGCTCACGGCTCGGAGTGAGCATGCCGGTTTGCGTGAATAATACTTCCCGCAGAAATAAGAAAACATGCTTGCTCCTAGCCGCTAGCATGCGACAATTTAGAGCCGTAAATCACTTTTTTTTATGCGATGATGGATAGCTCACTGAGATGAAGACATCATTAGAAACTTGTAAGTAGTTTCTCCATATTCATAAAGCACACATGCTACTGTAATTGTTGCTTAAACAAATTCTCTATGAAACACGGCCCTTAACCTTCGGTCTCGTCGGTAATTTCCCAAAAACCTTCATGAATAAATCATCTTCTGTTGAAGACCTACCAGTCGATTCTGATTGTCAGACTGCGAGATAAAGACAATGGACTTCACAGACCTCGAAGCAATCCGCAAACGCCCTGCCATGTACGTTGGAAGTACGGACGTCAACGGCCTGCATCATTTGTTTAATGAGCTGCTTGACAACGCTATTGATCAGTATCTTGCCAATCAAGCAACCTATGTCGAAGTTCACACCAGTGGCGAGATTCTGGAATTCACTGATGATGGACCAGGCTTACCCTTCGAAAAGCCGGGTCCTCATTCAGGATCTCTAGCAGATTATTACCTTACTCACATTCGTCTCGACACACCCACAGCTGACAATCACACCCCGCATATCCACTTGAGTGGATGGGGGTGTGGGCTTCGGATAATCACTGCCTTGACAGAAACATGCGAAGTGACCAGCTCAAGAAATCATCTTGCTTGGAAACAGTCTTTCTCCAGAGGAATAAGTAATGGCCCGCCGCATATCGTAGGACATACTTCAGAAAGAGGAACGACTTTCCGATTGTCAATTGACCGAGACCTATTCTCGGGTGACTGGTGCCAACATCGAATGAATCAGCGATTGATTGAGGCGGCCCACTTATTTCCTGGTCTGCTTGTCAAATCTCAGGGACTTCACTTCAAAACTCTTCGCGGTCTCGCCGATCTTGCAGCGAACGTAGCACACGAGAAGAACTCTCCAAATCCTGATCGAATCTGGTGGTTCAATGCAGTATTCGAAGATTTTCATTTACAAGCAGCGATTGCAGGCACTGATAGCGAGACCGAGTGGAAGTCGTTTGCGAACGGAAACTTAACGATAGAAAATGGAACTCATTTAACCGCACTTCAACGAGTCATCGAAGCATGCAATCTTCGTCCAGCGGCCGCTTTCATCCACGTCATTATCAGTAATCCCCGCTTCTCAGGCCCTACCCGATCGAAACTGGACGTACCTGAAATCATCTCTCCAATTTATGAAGCACTTTATCCCAGCCTGAAATCCTTCATCACCGAAGAAGTGATATAGACGAGCATTGTCAACTGCACCACGTTCGCAATGACAAACTTGATCGATGATTAACAATCACAGATTTCTTCGTCGCACTCTTCAAAATCATCGAATGCGCTGATCGAAGGTACCGTTTGATCCGCTGTGCGGACCATATTCGGCCCACCACCACCCGCGCCATCTTCAAAAGTAGGGTGCATGCCAATGCACCAATCACGGCTTAATTCTACATGGCTGGTGCATTCCGAGGACTCCATGCACCCTACGTCCCCGCGATATCAATCACCACTAACTCTGTTCCATTTCACTTTCCTACGCTTCCTGCCTTTCCGCCTTCTTCCCTTCGCAGCCTTCGCATCTTCGCGTGAGACAATCCCCACTCCCAACCATCAACTCCCCACCCACCTTCACGCCACCCGGTTAAACCCATTCAATGCCGCCACACGATACGCCTCGGCCATCGTCGGATAGTTGAACGTTGTGTTGATGAAATAGAGCAGCGTGTTGTTCGGGGCCGGCTGGGCCATAATGGCCTGACCAATGTGAATGATCTCGCTCGCGTTGGCACCAAAGCAGTGGATCCCGAGAATCTCCAACGTCTCGCGGTGGAACAGGATCTTGAGCATCCCCGTCGTCTGCCCCGTAATCTGTGCACGAGCCAGACTCTTGAACTGCGAATGTCCCACTTCATAAGGGACTTTCGCTTCCGTCAACTCGCGTTCGGTCTTTCCAATCGAGCTGATCTCCGGGCTCGTATAGATCCCGGTAGGAATCTCGCCAATCCCCACCAGTTGATCTTCCCCCAACAGGTGCGAGGCGGCATGTCGGCCCTGCGAATAGGCCGCACTCGCCAGAGCCGGGAAGCCAATCACATCTCCCACTGCGTAAATCGTGGGGACAGCCGTCTGGTAATGGTCATTGACCTTGAGATTCCCGCGCTGATCGGGCGTGATCCCCACCGCTTCCAGGTTCATATCATCTGTGTTACCCGTTCGCCCAGCAGCGTACAGCAGGATATCGGTCTTGAGCTGTTTGCCCGACTTCAAGTGGACAATCACACAATCTTCGCGAGGTTCCACAAAGTCGAGTGTTTCATGATGGCGAATCAGCATGCCGCGATCGCGGAAGTGATAGCTGAGAGCATCGACAATCTCCTCGTCGAGAAACTCCAAGAGCTTGTCGCGTGTATTGACAAGGTTCACCTTGCAATCCAGGTTCCGGAACATGCTGGCATATTCACAGCCAATCACCCCCGCACCATAGACAGTGGCCGAGCGCACGTCATAAGCCAGATCAAGAATCGTATCACTGTCAAAGACTCGCGGGTGGTTGAAATCGACTTCGGCCGGTCGATAAGGTCGCGAACCCGTCGCGACCACAATATGTTCAGCGGTCACCAGCTTATGACCTTCATCATGTTCTGTAACCAGAATCGTATGCTGATCGATGAACTTGGCAGTCCCCTTGAGGACAGGCACGTCGTTCCGCTCATAAAAGGTGCTGCGCATCTGCACCTGGCGTTCAATCACTGCCCGGGCTGTCCGGCGGAGCTTCTGAAAACTCAAATGAGCCGACAGACCATGTTCCGCAAACAGCTTGTTCGAATTCACTTCCATCATCTGGAAGATCGCATAGCGCAAAGCCTTCGAAGGGATGGTGCCGCGATGAGTGCAGTTGCCACCAATCTGATGGTACTTCTCGACCATCCCCACCCGTTTGCCATGCTTGGCGGCCTGCATGGCCGCCCCTTCGCCACCCGGCCCAGAGCCAATCACCAGGACATCAAAGTCAAATGTCTCAGGCTTTGCGGGTGCAGTCGTCGCAGGCAAACCAGTCATCTTGCACTATTCCTTAGATCGTCAAATCTGATCAATCCCTCAACCTCCCTGAGCGCACTGTCAAAATATCAGTCCCGCACAAGATCGGCTAGTGCGTCTCCTCGCGGAAGAACTCTTTCGGGAACCCTCGCCCAGTCTTCGCGAAAGAGCCAAGTCGGGAACCCTCGCCCACGTCTGCGTGGGAGAGGGCCGGTTGAACGGCTTTTCCCTATCTCTTTGTGCCGAACATCTCATAGCCACTGCAGAACAATGCCGGCATCACGCTGGGGGTAATGCCCCTGCCTTCTGAGCCGATCGCCACAGGCGCCAGGTCCGCTGATCGAACCCGAAATTCTGGCCCGTCAGCTTCATCAACGCCTCGCGGACTTCTTCGTTCTGATGTACCTGCTCGACAGTGATCGTCTTCATCGGACGGGGCGTCATCGTATCGGGAACAATGGTCCCCCCTCCATTGATGACCTGACCATCAGGCAGAAAAATCCGGTTGTTGGCCCCTGGTATGAGTGGTGACGATGTCGATCCACCCGAACGCAAACCAGTAGCACTGGCACCATCTGTCACCGGCACCTGCACCTGATATCGATGCCTCGTCACCAGAGCCTCAATCAGCGGGTCGATGGATGAATCATCCCCTTTCACCAGCAATGCCCGCCCTGCCCGGCACACCACCGCATTCAGATCATGCCTGAGATGACGAGCCCAGAAGCCGCGCGCCTGGGGGAGAAACTCTTCCGCAACCCCACTGACAGCGCTGTAGCGAATCTCCAGATCGTCGTCGAACAGGGCAGCACGGGCGAGTGCTGTCGCAGGACGTTCTCCCTTCAGCTTCGAGAGAGAACTGATCCCCACGAGACGAAAGTTCCTGCGGGCATCTTTCATCACAAAGCGTTCAATCGCCGCTGTGGCATCCGGGTCAGTCAGTTGCTCGAACTGGAACAGACCTTCGGCATTCCGCTGCGGATTTTCACTCGCCAGCCAGTTCATCCACAAACGGATTTTCGGGAACCAGGCCTGCTCCGCTTCAAGTTCGGCTTTGCTCCGCTCCAGAAGTTCAAGCTCCTGCAAAGTGATGTAGCGACCTTTATATTTCACATAACCTTTGGCCATCATCCATTCATCGCGATCGACCCACTTGCCCTCCTGAAACGTATGGTTCAGCCCTTGATGAGCTTTTTCATCCTCAGGATCGAGACGAAGAATCTCACGCAGTTGTTCTTCCCGCTGTTTGGTCAGACCACGCTGACGTGCCCAGTTGGCCAGCTCCCACCGCGCTTCAACAGTATCAGCGACCTCCTCGGCCCGGGTTTCATACTCCTCAGCCACTGGTGAACGCGGCGTGACAAACGCAATCTGCGACCGAAGAATTGTCACCTCACCACCCGTCGCCAGCAGAATCGTGACCGGCTCATCGACCATCGCAGGTTGAACCGGTGGAGTTTGTGCCGACGAGGAAGACTCTGGAGTCCCTGGATCGGGTTTGTTGGGAGCCGGCTTGCTGTGAGTCACCGCTTTGGCAACAGACAGCGGCTTGCTGAGCTTGCCGCGAATCTCACCTCCGGTTACCAGCTTAATCACATCTGCCTGTGCCGAAGAAACCAGCAATCCCATACCCACCAGCGCGCACAGCGCACCCACGACATGGCCACGCACCCAGCGGCCCATGCCGCAGGCGAATGACCCTGCTGTTCGGTCCCAAAATTCGCGAAGCATTCGAACCATGACGAAATCCACATGCCTGAAAAAGCCAACCGCATTGTAAATACTTTTCGGAATCTGAGTCATGGAAAAACGGTTCGACTCTCCACCAGAAGAGCGAATTCACCATGAACTTCCACCGGCAGAATCACCCGAAATTTCGAGAAGGCCAAACTCCAAATTCACACCAGACAACCCGCAAGAACCCGACAATCGGCAAAAGCGCCAGAATTTTGCCAAACCACGGGCGAATCGAGCCCGGAACAACTGGATGAAAGCTCAAATTCACCGATGGATGCGGCTGGCGTTTGGTGTTCTGCGAGCGATAGAATCACTCATGTCGAGCTGGGGGGATTGGTGGAAATCTGCAGCCTGGAGGCGCGGTTTTTTCAAGGCCCGACTCCCTTTTGGTTGGGATTGCTCTTGTACAGTCGATTCTGTGGTAGGTTTCGAAAGGGATCTTCCACAAGGCTATCAGCATCCATGAGATTCTCTCATTGAGTCGATGGCCAGAAGTTTCCGGGTGAATTCAGTCGTACGGATCCAGTGGTTTGTCATGATTTTCCGGCTGCCTGTGTGTGGCGGAAAGTTTGATCTCCTGCAAAGTGATTCCTGCCAGATATAACGGTTCAGGTTGTTCTATGAATGCAGACGTTCTCGGTACAGCAGTCATTCCCGTCGAGAGTCGCCGCTTGGCGAACTGGGGTGTTCTGGCCTCTTTGCCCGGACTTCGCAGCCTTGTATGGTTTCGCCGCGCCGTCTGGGCCATCCTTCCCGCACTGTTGCTGGTCAGCAGCTTCGGTGATCTGACTCCAGTGCAGGCCCAGCAGACTTCAGGTCTCATCACACAGGATCAGGCACAGGCCATTGGTCTGGAGCGTGCCTGGTGGGGACAGGCTGTCTTCAATCCTTCGCGCGACAAAATTGCCCACATCGTCATTGATGAAGACAACCTTTACGTGCAGGCCACGTCTGGCCACGTCACCGCCTTCGATGCCGAAGATGGCCGCAAGCTCTGGGCCGTTCTTCTGGGCTCAAATGACGACCCCATGTTTCCCGTCGCTGCGAACGAGACCGAATGCATTGTCATCGTCGGTACCAAAATGGTCTGCCTGCAGAAACGAACAGGCAAAATCCTCTGGACGCTTCGCCTGCCAGGTGCCCCTTCGACAGGTGCCGCCGTCGATGATGACCATGTCTACTACGGGACACTCAACGGCAGTGTCTACGCTTTCAGCCTGAAGCGGATTCGCGAACTCTATCTCGAACAGCGGTTGCCTCAATGGTCATATGATGCGTTTGTCTGGAAGTACAAAGCCGCTGGTGAAATTACCTCGACACCCATTGCCGGTGGCCGCCTGGTGAAGTTCGCCAGTCGAGATGGTTCGGTCTATGCTGTCTCAGCCCGTGATCGTCGATTAGCCTTCCAGTTCGAGACCGACGCACCCATTGTCGCTCCTATGGCACTTTCCGGCCGCTCGCTCTATCTCGCTTCCGAAGACTTCACCTTCTATTCCATCGATGCAGAAAACGGCAGTGTGAACTGGGATTTCTCGACAGGGTTACCTATCCGCAAGGCACCTCATGTCGTCGGAAACGACCTCTTTGTCACTCCAGATCGCGGCGGCATGTACTGCATGTCAACCTCCGCAGGAACCCAGCGATGGTGGAACAAAGCGATCACGCAATTTGTCGCAGTTGGTGGCAACAGTGTCTATGCCAGCGATGCCAATATGAACCTCCTGATGCTCTCCCGATCTGATGGTAAAGTGACAGGTTCTTTGCCAGTGCGGCACTACACCTATCGCGTGGCCAATGACCGCACTGACAGGTTGTATCTGTCAACCGCCAATGGAACCGTGGTCTGCCTGCGTCCGACCGGGCGGCCCTATCCCACATTCCACCGCTATCCAGACCGCCTGCCACTGATGCCCGAGTTCGAACCCGAACCCGGCACCGAACCAGCCGCCGAAAATCCCCCCGCCGACGGCAACTGATACAATTTCCATGCTGAAAACTACCATACCAACCCCGCTCATAACGTGTTCAATGAAGTTGGGAGTTGGGGTGCCCCAGCGTCCTCTGGAACCCTCGCCCGCGTCTGCGTGGGAGAGGGCAAGGTGAGGGCCTTTTCCGCATCTCCTAACCGTCTTGATCAGGCTTCGCGCCCTGCTTGCAGCCCGTCTTGAGTGAAACCGAGCAAGCATGTTCATCGCCTTCTCACGGGTAGCACGCTTTGCAGGCGCAAAGGTTAGAACACTGCGAAAGGGCGTGGTCATTAAGCATTTCAACGTCACATGTCATGTCAGCCTGCACAGCGTTCACGATCAAGCGACCGCCGCCGCAAATGACACACCCTGAGCCAAACGATGTTCAGCTCAGGGTGCGCGAAATATGAAATCAGGCAGCAATACTTAGCGGAAGGAGTTGGGGTCACCAAACAGACCACCTGATCCAGTATTCCCTGTCGTACCACCACGCAGCGGCTCTTTGCGTTTGCGCTCGTACTGCTGGCCTTTACCGGGGGCAAGGTCTTCATCCTTGGGTGGAGCCACCACTTCAGGCTTCGGCTTGAGGGCTTTGACCGACAGGCTGATCCGCTGACGCTCAGGCTGAATTTCCAGCACTTGAGCATCGACCTGCTGACCTTCCTTAAGCACATCAGCCACACGCTTGACCCGCTTGTAGTCCAGCTCGCTGATATGGATCATTCCTTCCACACCCGGCTCAAGCTCAATGAACGCACCAAAATCGGTAATGCGTGTCACCTTACCTGTGACAGTCTTGCCGACGGCATATGTCTCAGGGGCCGAGTTCCACGGGTTCTGCACGAGTTGCCTCATGCCCAGACCGATCTTTTGCTTTTCGCGATCGAGCGACAGCACCACCACGTCGACCGTCTGCTGTTCACGCACACAATCTGTGGGGTGCTTGATACGAGTCCAGCTCATCTCGCCCACATGCAGGAAGCCATCGACCCCACCGAGATCAACAAACGCCCCGTAATCCTTGATCGTCTTGATCGTCCCTGTGAACTTCTGGCCGACTTCGACCTTATCCCAGAAACTGGCAGCAGCTTCTTTACGCTCCGCAATCAGAATCGCCTTGCGGCTGACCACGAGATTCCGCTTGGCGGGATTCACTTCTGTGACTTCCACCGGGAACTTCTTCCCCACAAAAGCATCCATTGAGGAGACAAAACCAAGTTCCACCTGGCTCGCTGGCAGGAAGGCACGAATCTGGCCCACAGCCACTTCCAGCCCGCCTTTATTCACAGCGGTCACATAAGCTTCAACGATCTGACCCTTCTGGAGTTCATCCCAGTTGCCACGGGCCCGACGGGTCGACTTGGTCAGATTGACGTAGATCAGCCCCTGCTCGGCATCGTACTTTTCCACGATGACCAGATGCTCTTCACCAGGATGTGGCGGCTTTCCCTGGGGAAAGTTTCGCGTGGGGAGCATGCCGGGCGAGCGGAAGCCGAGATCGACAAACGTGTTTTCGGGTGAGACCGACTGCACCTTGGCCTTGAGCTTCATGCCCGGTGCCAGTTGGTCTTCGGAAGTAATCTGTGCAGCGACGGAAGCGTTATCGCCCGCACCCACAATCTCACTGGCACCAGCCACTGTCGGTGCTCCACCCGACATCGCGGCAGCCAGTTCTGCTTCCAGTGCGGGGTCAAGTTCTTCGGTCCGGGGAATTTCCACCGGGCCCGCTTGAGGGATCGTCGCCACCTGGGGCACGCCCGGCGTCTGTCCATCAGCAGCGTAAGTGGGAATGGCCAGTCCATCTTTGGACGAGAGTGTCGGATTGAGTTCCACTCGCTTGCGAGGTGCCTCTGCTGCGATTGGTGCAGCTTCCGCAGCAGCCGTGACCACTGGCGCAGTTTCTGGTGAAACAGCTTCTGCCGCTGGAGTAGAAGCGACCGGGGTGTCGCCGGGAACAACCTGGGGAGCACTCGAAAGCTCTGTGGGAGCAACTGCCTCTACAGAAGAGACAGGTTCTGCCGGAGAGACAGGTTCTGCTGGAGAAGATGCCTCAGGCGAAAGGCTGGCATCCACAGGTTTGTTTTCACCGTCACCGCTCATCGTAATTTACCAATATCGATCGTTCGTTGTGGGGGGCTGTCATCCAGTCTTCAGCCGCCACATATCGGGATATAGACTGGCCTCAGAAATGCTAGCGAAAAAAAATTGTCAATGCCACGAGCAACCGCTAAACCGCCAGAAACTGACCGACTTTGCCTCATTTCGGTAAGCTCCTCCAGACCCACCCGGCTTACCCAAACCTCCAGATGTGGTTAAATGTCCAGTGCTCTGGCTTGTTGATTTTCTTACCATCAGCGGCCACGATCGGCATCTGCTCAAAGCCATCAGACCTTTTCGTGGCCCGGTCGGTGTACGATTGCAGGAGTCTCCATTGAATCAATTGCTGCTGGAAGACTGCATCACGGGTCTGGCTCAACAGCCTGCAGGATCGGTCGATCTGGCGTTTGCCGATCCTCCCTTCAACATTGGCTACACTTACGACGTTTATGCCGATTCCAAAGAAAGCCAGCAGTACCTGGCTTGGTGCGAAGAATGGATCGCTGCCGTCTACCGGGCACTTAGGCCTGATGGAACATTCTGGCTGGCCATTGGCGATGAATATGCGGCCGAGCTGAAAGTTGCTGCCCAGAAAATTGGTTTTCATACGCGCAGTTGGGTCGTGTGGTATTACACCTTTGGGGTGAACTGCAAATTCAAATTCACCCGCTCGCATGCACACATCTTTTACTTTGTGAAGGATCGCGAGAAGTTCACCTTCAACAGCGAAGATCCTGCCAACCGCATCCCTTCCGCCAGGCAGCTGGTCTATGCCGATAAGCGGGCCAATCCAAAAGGTCGCCTGCCAGACGATACCTGGATCATCCCCCCCACTGTCGAAGAGATGGCCCGCCAGACCAGTGCCACCTGGGTTCTCCGGCCACAGGATCTGGCCGATCGCTTTACTCCCACGGAAGATACCTGGTACTTCCCGCGTGTGGCCGGCACCTTCAAAGAGCGCGAAGGTTTTCATGGTTGCCAGATGCCCGAACAGCTTCTGGGGCGGATCATCCGCATGTGCTCAAATCCCGGAGAACTGGTGCTCGATCCCTTCTCAGGAAGTGCCACCACATTGGCCGTGGCTAAGAAGCTGGGCCGCAACTATCTCGGGTTCGATATCAGCGAGCAGTACGTGACTCACGGCCTCAAGCGGCTCGAATCGATCGAACCAGGCGATCCCCTCGACGGTGCCGCCGAACCCACCATGAGTGCCCCCAGTACCGCCAAAGGCAAACAGCGGAAATCACTTCGCTGATTCCTGTTCTCATCCCTGTCGATGACACACATCCTTGCACCATCAGCCCAGAGCGGCCCGCCATTTCTGGAACTCTCGTCCACGTCCTCGTCGGAGAGGGCAATGCGAGGGTCTTCAAAATTCTTCCGACAGTAGGGTGCCATGCAGCGCCAGCGAAATGCACCAACTCTTCCCCCTTCTCTGCCTTCGCGCGAGCTCCCCGAACTTCCAATTCATCCTCACGCGAAGCCGCGAAGTTCTCGAAGAAGATCAGCATGACTCACTTCTTCCCGCCCAAGTAGGGCAGGCTCCCGCCTGCCTGCCTGAAGCTCCTCCAACCTTCGTGCTCTTCGCGACCTTCGTGTTGCACCCGATTCTTACCCATCCGGGTGGCCCAGACGTGGCTCTGCACGTCTGGGTGACGCCAGTCACAAGAAATCGTCGCGCAAAACATAACAATTCCCGTGGAACGCCCCGGCTGATATTCTGTTTCCTATCGAAATGCCCAATCCACTGAAGCACGGCCTGGTGAACCGCGTCACCGCGTGGCCTTGGAGTTCATTCCAGGTTTCGCGCAGGCGGACGAATACCCACTAAAATGAAGCCGCACGTATCAATCGAGTTGCAACGAGTTCAGTGATCAGGAAGATGCTGCGAAGGAAGATAGTGCGTTGCGCAAAGCCTTAACGCACCCAGCGTGACTACGGGACTTGTCTTGCGACGGCTTCTATTACTTGGAAAGTTCTGGCGAACTCACAGCCACGCGAAAGCCGACGTAGTTGGAGCGAGTGTCCGGAGGGAAATGAAAGGCCCGGCTCCCTGACTTGCCTAACACGGCGGGAGTCAACCAGGCGCCGCCACGGATCATGCGGTTGATCCCCTCCTTTGCGCCAGTGGGATCGCTGACCGCGCCCTCGGGGTAATCACCGGCCCGGTCGCTGCACCACTCCATCACATTGCCGTGCATATCATACAGTCCCCAGGCGTTCATCTCCTTCTTGCCGACCGGCTGCGACAAGCCTTGACTGTTCGAGTTGAACCAGCCGTAATCATCAGCTAATTCCAGCCCTCCAAACCCGAACGGCGCGTTGCTGCCAGCACGGCAAGCGTACTCCCACTCCGCCTCTGTCGGTAAGCGATACACCCGACCGGCCGCCCGCTCCTCGGGCAACTCCGAAAGTTTCTTGCAGAATTCGACAGCATCCTCCCATGAAACCTGATCGACGGGATGATTCGAGCTGTCAACGCCATTGACCTGATCACCTTGAAAGTGACTCGGGTTGTTGCCCATCACCTTCAGATACTGGGCCTGAGTGACCTCGAAGGCGCCCAGGTAGTAGTCCCGAGTGAGTGTCACTTCGTGCTGACGCTCCGTGAACTGGTAACCCACTTCTCTAACAGCTCTAACCTGCGAGCCCATCCGAAATTTCCCCCTGGTGATCGGTACCAGCTTCATACCCATGCTGTTTGTCATTCCATGATCAGCCTGAGCGTGTGCGGATTCAGCATTGCTCAGGCGATCCTGCTCAATCGCCGC
This sequence comes from Planctopirus limnophila DSM 3776, assembly GCF_000092105.1. Classification (NCBI taxonomy): domain Bacteria; kingdom Pseudomonadati; phylum Planctomycetota; class Planctomycetia; order Planctomycetales; family Planctomycetaceae; genus Planctopirus; species Planctopirus limnophila. Next base: position 4,604,755 of record NC_014148.1, read on the forward strand.
CTCGGCAGCGGCAGAAAGTTGTTTTGACGCACTCAGGATCGGGAGGACCTCTTTCGGCCCCTGGCTGCGAAAATGAATCTTCATTTGGGAGAGATCGATTTGCACTCGCTCGTCTACCGCAGCGGCCCGCTTCAGGTAAACGTTCCACTCGTTTCGTTTCACTTCGCTGTAGATGACCTCCCCGCTCGTCCAGCTCTTCGGTCCGATCTGCTCGAACGATTTCTCAAGCGACTTCTCTGGGGATGAGCCCTGATAGGTGACCTTCGAGACGTTGCGACCGGTGATCTCAGGGTCGATGGCTGATTTTGTAATCTCTGCTGGCCAGCTATTGCGGACAATCCGGACCCCGATGCTGAAACATTGACTAGCCCCCTGCCACCGATAGCTACGGGTCGCCAGTCTGCAGCGGGTGGCTTCCTTGAACCAGCAGCCGCCCCGGATCACCCGATCCGCACCGATTTCCTTCGCCATCGGATCCGTTCCGCCCGGCAATTCCTCGTAGTAACAGTCCTGAACCCACTCCCAGGTACTCCCGTTCATGTCGTGCAGGCCCCAGGCATTCGCCTTCTTAGTGCCTACCGGCTTCAAATAACCGCCGCTGTTTCCATCGTGCCACGCCACCTCATCAAGGCTGCCTCCGGGGTACATTCCTGTCTCACCCGCTCGCGCCGCGTATTCATACTGCGCTTCGGTCGGCAAAGACATCTTTCCGCCATCGTCGCTCCCAAGGTTGGCATTGACCTTCTCCATGAACAGTTGGGCGTCGTCCCAACTGACGCCCACGATGGGGAGATTAGGCCCTTTGTTTTTCTCGGGGTGAGGCTTGCCGTAGGGGCCAATGCCATCCAGTGGATTGCTCCCCATCACCGCCGCCCACTGCGACTGGGTCACCTCGGTTCTTGAGATCCAGAAGCCCTTGCTCAGGGTGACTTTGACCTGATCTTCTCGACTTTCCCTGGCCTTCTCGGATGGCGGGCTCCCCATCATGAACTCACCCGCCGGGCACCAGCAGAAGGTCATCTTCATTCCGGGCGCGATCTCGAACTCACGCTCCTCGCCAGCACGGTTTCCCTTGAGCTTTGCGTAAGCCTCTGCACCAGCGGCATCGACGGTGTCTGGATTGGCTTCTTTTCTTTGTGCATTCATCTCTGTCTTCGGGAGGGAGTCCCGAAATTTCGCATCAAGTTCAGCAAGGTCCACATAGATGACGCGGTCCGACCACTTCCCGCTGATAACGGATTTGGAACGATGATTGATGTAAGAGCGCCCATCACGCTGACCCAGGTAAGTGATGCTGTGCATCGTTTGGGGCATTCCGATTAAGGCATACTCCTTCTTGAACTCGGCTGGTGAAACACGCTTTGGCGTAACGCCGGCGGGAAGTTGATTTTCGTTGGTTGCAGGTTTCGAAGGGGCGGTAGTCTGCGCGTGCGTGCTGGCCAAGCAAATCAACGCGAGTGCCATGACAATGATTTCACCGAGTCTTTTCGATCTTCTCATCTTTGTGGTTCCGTTGAGTTACTTTGCACTTCCGTTCGAACCCCAAAGAGGGTTATGCGCATGAGTTCGCTGAAATCATGTGCGCGGATTCAAAAAAGTTCGTTTCTCAAAAAGTAGCCAATGGTTTCGTCTGACTGTTAGGGCGGAAAAAAGGTGTGAGGAATCGATTTCATGACAAGGGCCATTGGCTTGCTTTGTTCGACCGCGCATCAAACGCCCCGCGAGAACTCCTGCCCAGGGGTGAGCTCATGCGGCGGCGAAGAAAGGTGACTGCTGATCCTCAGGTAGCCCACCGAATAGATTGGCATGCGTATCATTCGTCGATACAGGAGCAAGACTTCGTTCCGTCCCAAGACAATAGTCTAATCAAAATCGAGCCCAACCACTTATCGAGTCTTTCACGTGGAAGGATTGTTAACAGGTTTGGGAGTTCTGGCATGTCGAAAACCCGATCTCCGCGGCGTGGCGAAACTTCCGGATGCCGGTCCGCCATGGGATCACCGCGAAGCGCCCCATGCCGAATTGACACAGCAATGCCAGGCAGAAAGCCTCAGGTTCCAGGTCTTTCGAAATTCCCTCGTGAGGGTGCATCGGGGTTCCGGTGTTGAATCTGCGAAAAGAAATCGATTCTGGAATTATTTTGAATCCGCCAATGAGATCTCAGCGAATGCAAACATGAGCCGCTCAAAACTGTCGACAGCATCGTTTTTCGAATCTCAAGCTATTGAACCATTGTCAAAGGGAATCTGAACATGAAATTGTTTTTTGCCGCTGTCTTGTCGTTGGCTGTTGTTTTGGGAGCTTCGTCATTTGCCGCTGCCCAGGACAAGAAGGATATCGTGGATACTGCGGTAGGTGCAGGCAGCTTCAAAACGCTGGTCGCTGCCGTCCAGGCGGCTGATCTGGTGGATACATTGAAGAGCAAGGGACCATTCACTGTCTTTGCACCGACCGACGAAGCTTTCGCCAAGCTTCCCAAAGGTACGGTGGAATCGTTGCTGAAACCCGAAAACAAGGAGAAACTGATTGCTATCCTGACCTATCACGTGGTCCCCGGCAAAGTTATGGCCAAAGACGTTGTCAATCTCACCGAGGCGAAGACAGTGCAAGGTTCTGCCGTGAAAATTGCTGTTGAAGGTGGCAAAGTGAGCGTCGGCGGTGCGAACGTGGTGAAGACCGATATTGTGACCAGCAATGGCGTCATTCACGTGATCGACGCAGTCATGTTGCCCAAGTAGTATGCCTCATAGCTCTTAACGCAACTTGGACGGGGTCGGTCTGCTTACCGATCCCGTCCCTTTGCACGCCCAGTGAGAGGAGGTTGATTTGCAAGTCCCGCTTTTAACCCGCATTGCCAACGGTGATACCGGAGCGGTTGATGAATGTATCGACCGCTATGGTGGGCTCGTGTGGTCGCTCGCCCGCCGACTCTCCTCTTCATTAGCTGATGCTGAAGACGCCGTTCAGGAAGTCTTCGTGGACTTGTGGAAGAATGCGGATCGTTATCGCGGGGAGATTGCTGGTGAGGCGACCTTTGTGGCAATGATAGCGCGGCGGCGTTTGATTGATCGGCTCCGCAAGTCCGGACGCGAGTTGGAATCACGACCGATCGATGAGCTTGCTTTGCAACATGCGGCTCCCCTGCAGACTTCCCCCGTAGAATTGGCGGAAGAAGTAGCCCAAGCTGCGGCTTGTCTGGAGAGGCTGCGAAAAGATGAACGGAAAGTGCTGGAACTCTCGATCTATCATGGCTTGCCGCAAACGCGAATCGCCAACCAAACGGGGCTGGCACTGGGCACAGTGAAAACCATTGCACGACGCGGGTTGTTACAACTCCGAGTTTGCATGCAAGTCCGCAACCAGCGACGTGCGAATGAAGTTGAGGTCGTATGAGCAGGCATTCAAACCCTGAGACGAATCGTTGGGAAGAAATCCAGGTGACACGACTGCTGTTTGGTCTGACCGAGGAAGAGAAGACGGAGTACGACAGTATTGCGAGTCGAATCCCTGTCGAAGAACTCGAACAATTGGATCAGGTTGTCGCTTCTCTTGATGTGATTTGGGCGGACATGCAAACGGAACCACTGCCTGAACATCTACGCCACGCAATCCGAATTCGAGCCTCGCAGGAATTGGCCGCAAAGCCTGTTGTGTCATTGGCCAAGCCCTCGACCTATGCTATGGCGACCCTTCGCGGAAACAGATATCTGCCCTGGTTTGTTTCAGCTCTCTGCCTGATGTTTGCGGTGTTTGCCTGGCTCGATAACCGACCGATAGAGAAAGTACGCCCTGACGTCGCTCAACTGCAAGCTGAATTGCTCACTGCGAACCAGGGGCTTGTGCAGGCAAAATGGTCACCAGGGCCGACGCCCAGCGAAGGTGCCACAGGCGACATCGTCTGGAGTGCTTCGCAGCAACAGGGTTTCATGCGCTTTCGAGGATTGCCGGTCAACACGCCCAGCCAGGAGCAGTATCAGTTGTGGATTTTCGCCAGAAATCAAAGTGACACGACGCCGATTGATGGCGGGGTGTTCGACATCACATCGACCGAAGAAGTTGTCATCCCGATCAACGCGAAGCTGTATGTTCAAGACGCGTATATGTTCGCAGTTACGATCGAAAAGCCAGGCGGCGTGGTGGTATCTTCTCGCGAACGACTGCCACTCCTGGCCAAAGTCGAATAACCCAAGATCAATAGAAAGATCATGCAAAACGAGGTCGCTGTGTCCCGTTTCGCAGGCTGGCAGGGTGGCCCAGACGTGGCTCTGCACGTCTGGGTGACGCCAGTCACAAGAAATCGTTGTACAAAATACGCCAATTCCCGTAGAACCCACGGGCCGATATTCTGATGTCTACCAAAGTAGCCACACTACACGAGGTCACTGGCAGATCCGCACCTCGTACAGAATCTTATCAAAGCTTCTCAAAAATACGTAATACAGTCCTTCCAGCAGCAAATCTCAACTGCCTCCGGCAACCCACAGCGGGTTAACCTCGCAGGTTTAAATATATACATCATAGTAACCATAAAGTAGCATCGACAGTAATAGAACAAGTTCTTCTTCTGGATCACGATGACTATGAACATAAATGCAACAACTGGAATCATTCGGCTTGATAGGGTTGTAGCCGAATACGACGCATGGCTTGATGCCAGTCTTTTTCCAGTCCCCAAAATGAGAGTGAAAGTCATTCAACGACGGAATGATTTTGCCGCGTTCACGAACTTGCGACGATGTGATCGTGTAACCGGACAACCTGATGGCACTGCTGGACTTGGCGATACTCCAGACGAAGCGTTAACTGACTTGCTTACAAGATTCGTAGCGGAAGCTCGTGAGGCTCTACCACCCGACGGGTTTGTTGAAAGTGACTTCGTTTGGTCTGCGCCTGAAGACTTTTAGTCAAATAGAGTAGGTTAAGGCTTTGCGCAACCCACCAACTCAGAAGACTCCAAACCCATCAGCAACTATTTCAGGGGTAGGGAGGACTCATTGGATTGAGACAACACGAAGGGGTCAGAACTCATTGATTTTGTCGGCACCACTACCTCTACCCCGTCGAAAGTTCATATTCATCAAGCGAGGTAGAACTTACAATATCCATAACCCGGTCGATGGATTCCAATATTGACTCTCGAATGCCGACGGGAGCATGCAAATCGATCCAATTGCGAAGTTGAGAAATCTCTTCGATAAACTGATCCTTAAACTCCTGCCTTATGACTAACGCCGGAAGACATTCTATCATCTGTAGCCCAAGTTCCTTTGCGGGCGGCAACCAATAGGTGACAAACGTATTTGCAGCGCAAACTGGGGTGAATGTCGGTTCACCGCTCTTTCTGTTTGTCTTGCATAAATCGATTGCCATGTCAGATTTCCTTCTTACGGCCCATACCACATCGCAGTTTGGCCCCGATTGAAATTCTGATTTTTACCAGGTTTGCCAAGCCACAAGAGGTCTCTTGCACCACCACACCTCCCACAGAATCCCAACTGAGTTTTCAGCAACCCCCACAACCGTTCATCCGGCAGCAAAACCTCCCCTGCCACCCGGCAGTATCAATTCGTTAAACCCCAGACGTTACCAGAACTTCCACCAGGGCCGTTTCAGTTCTTCAGTAGGTGATGTTTTGGCCTTGGCGACTCCTTCCGGCAGGCGTGCGGGAAGCTCTAAGGTTTGCCACCATTGATCGACTTCCGGGGCTGGTAGCTCTTCGACAATCCGCAGTGATGGTGGTGCTGCCATCAGGAACGGCCGGAAGAAATTGCCATCCCACTGCCGGCTCTCCAGCATCGGTGGCCATAACAGCACGATCTGCTGTGAGTCGATCATCGGGATCGTGCTGGGGCTCAATTCTCCCCAGATCGAGGCGAGAATATTCGCTTGGCTGCTGGTTCCATTTCCGTAATGCCACCACGCCGCATCGGTCACATCGTGCATAGCCGGGCCAGTCGCCACTTCCACGAGTTCCTGTGAGATACGTGGAGCGTAAGTCAGACGCGGTGCCAGCTCGATCTGCAGCAGTGTAAACAAATGAAAGCAGTTGGAAAGGTTCTTGTACTCCACGCGAAAGGCGCGACGTTCCGCGACATCGATGGCAATCAATGAACCACTGGTACGAGACAGGAGTTCATAGACCCAGTTGCAACCCGCCGACACCCCTTCAACACGTTGCAGTTCCTGCATCAACTGTTCGTCTTGGCGATACTGCGCCCAGCGTGTGGGACTGCGTGAAATATGGGCCACAATCCCTTGCCCCAGAAACTCCAGACCACTCGATAACTCGGACGAGACAGGTTCCGAAAGATCGTCCGGGATCTTGCCCATCCAGCCGCGTAACGCTTCGATCAACCGTGGAATCGCGTAGTCAGGATCAGCACCATGCTCGACACCCGCCCCGAGACTGACAGCCAGAATTCCACATCCCACCGGCGATCCGACCTGTGGGATCGCGTCCGCAAGGATCGTGACGGCTTGTCGACGATCGGGATGCTCCGCTAACGCATTGAATGCGTTCCTCAATCGATCGCTGATTTCTCGACCAACCTGCGCTTCCGCACTCGCGACAACGTCCTGGCACAGTGCTTCCAGGCTGATTTCATTCGCCATCTTTAAACCTTGTCCGTCTGCGAGATACCCCAGGAGCCTACTTCAGTACAGCGTTCACCCAGGCCTGATTGCCCAGATACCACTCGACTGTCGCCCGCATCCCCTGCTCGAATGTGACCGATTGTTTCCAACCCAGTTCCCGCTCGATCTTCGAACAATCAATCGCATAGCGGAAGTCGTGACCGGGACGATCGGAGACAAACGTAATCAGGTCGGCATGCCGGCCACCTTGTGGCCTGGGGCGCAACTCATCCAGCACTTTGCAGATCACATGGACCAGGTCGATGTTGCGAACTTCCGCCCGGCCACCAATCGCATACGTTTCCCCAATCATGCCGGTTTCGAGAACTCGCAGCAGAGCCGAAACATGATCCTGGACATGCAGCCAGTCGCGCACGTTCTCTCCCTTGGCATAAACAGGGATCGGCTCTTCGGCCAGCGCTTTGCGAATGACGACCGGAATCAGCTTTTCAGGAAACTGGAAGGGCCCGTAGTTGTTGCTGCAGTTGGTGACCAGCACTGGCAACCCATACGAATGATTCCAGGCCCGCGCCAGATGATCGGCAGAGGCCTTGCTGGCCGAATAAGGGGAATGCGGGTCGTAGCGGGTCTCTTCGGTAAACTGGCCGGTAGCCCCCAGCGCACCAAACACTTCATCCGTCGAAACGTGCAGAAAGCGGAACTTCGCTTTGTCGCTGGCCGCGAGCTTCCCGTAATGCGTGCGGGCCGCTTCCAGCAATGTGTAGGTTCCCACAATGTTGGTGTTGATGAACTCTGCCGGCCCGGTCAACGATCGATCCACATGGCTCTCAGCTGCCAGATGCATCACAGCGGCTGGCTGATACTTCGCAAAAGCCGCATCCATCGCTTCCCGGTCAGCAATATGCTTCTGGATCAGGAGATGTCGCGGATGGGTCGCTACTTCTTCCAAAGATTCAACATGCCCCGCATAAGTGAGACAATCGACATTCACCACTGTCCAATCGGTGTTCCTCACCAGATGACGGACAAGGGCTGAACCAATGAATCCACAACCACCGGTAACGAGAACATGCATGGTAAGCATCCGTGCCTTGCGAGAACTTCAGGGTTTTGAAAATGAAAATGTGACCAGCAGTCATACACAAATCAATGCCAATTGGGGAGTTCCGTCGATATCAAAAAATTCTGATCGGTTCCCTGATTTTCGTCATCCACCCCAGCATCTTAGTACGTTAAGATTACATGCAGACACAACACGCCAGGAAACGCCAGGCCTCGCCATGCGACACACCAGGCAGGCCGGATGACGTTCCCCGGATTATTTCTGCGGCATCATTCATCGAGCGAAGACATCCTTCCGTGTTGTGCCTGCCTTTGATGTGATCGTGCAAGCTGGCAGGTTCTCTGCCTCACTCAACAAACATGCTTTTGATTGAGCATGTCGATTGAAGATGTGGCCGCATCAGCCAGCTTTCTGATCAGCGGGCAGTGTCGTTTCAATCTCTGATTCAACGTTTCTATTTCCAGTAGTGATCAATGCGCAGTGCTTGTCGTGACATGCTTGCAGCTTTGGGCAAGCATGTCTTCGCGATCCTCAACGCTTGTTTCATGTGACAGGTCGTGGGAATCCTGGAAGTTGGGGAGTTGAACAACAGATCGTTTCGTCAGCCCGCAGGAACTCGAGTCGGTTTTCTGTGAAGTCTTCCGTAATTCGCGGCTGTTTATCTTCCAGAGTTTTCGAGAGAGAGGCGATGAATGCATACGAATCTCATCACGCGTGGATTGGTTCTTCCTCAAGGTCTCAGAGAATTTGTCGATCGCAAACTGGAGTTCGCACTCGACCGTTTTCAGCTTTCGCCGGCTGATGTCGAGATCACCCTCGAAGATATCAACGGTCCTCGGGGCGGTCAGGATAAGCGATGTCGCTTGCGGGTCGGTAACACCAAACGCACACGAGTTCTCATTGAGGAAACCGGATCGGATCTGCAGCGTGTTCTTTCGCGGACAGTCGATCGCATGGAACAGGCCCTGGCCAAACTGCATCGCAAACATCATTCGCGAGCATCGCGGCAGCCGGGTCGCCGCCTGGCGATGGCAGCAGATCTTTAGGCCACAGGATTTGTTCTGTGTCCTGAGCCAGATTTCATGTTCTCACCCAGTGTTTGTCTCGTTAAGCGATCGTGTTGTTAAATCGTGTGGATGCAATGATGTTTTATCACTGCACCAAGGTCACCTGAACGCGACCCGTCATCACGACCGCTGAACTGTCCCGGCAGGCCCGGCTGCAAAATCTGCAGCCGGGCCTGCTTGTTGGATCGCAGCACAAGCTCGCCCTCATCCCGGCCTTCTCCCGTCGGAACGGGAGAAGGAGTAAAAAATCCTTATTCGTCACTATTGCTGGCGGGTGTGGCGTCTCCCGGTTTGGGCGCACCATCCAGCCGACGCAGGGCCTGGGCTGCTTCTTCCTGTAGAGGATCGGCGGGTTGTCTGGCAATGGCTTGTAATGTTCTGCGGATCGCAGGAGTCCCTGAGCCACTTTGTGCCAGGCTGCGAATGGCGGCTTGCCTGACCTCGACAGCAGGATCATCAACCAGCTTCAGCAGTGCAGGCTCAATCTGAGCGACGAGATCAGCTTGTGAAGTGAGATTGCCCAGCGAGGTCGCAGCAATCATACGGATGTTGACTTCATCACTTTCGAGAAGTCCCAGGAGCACAGGTGCGACCTTCGATTCGTATGCGACAATCGAAGAGAGGACGGAAGCCACATTGGCCCGCACAAACAGAGACTGATCCTGCAATGAGCTGACAATCTCCGGTGCCGACGATTCTGCTTCGGGGCCCAATTGAGCCAGGAACATCGAGGCGAGTTCGCGAACCATCAGATCGTCGTCTTTCAAGTGGCGAACATAAATTCCAAGGGCTGTGGTTCCCAGTTGTGTCAGTTTTTGTTCGGCAATCTGCCATTGATCGGGAGTCGAACCTCCGCGTGCAGCCTGCAGCAGTTCAGCAAAGGCTGCTTCAGCTGCCGGAGAACTTTCTGGCAATCCACTATTGCGAATACCCGTCGCCATGGTGGGATTTTCTGGCACAGGCAACAGGAGTTGGCCAGGGACAGCGGCGGGGATCGTCAACACTGCCGAACCTGAGTTGGCTTCTGTGACTGGTGCAATGGTGAGCACAGGGAAGTCATCTTGTGAAGCCTGCGAACCTGACACGGAAGCGTCTTCCTGAGTGGGCGCTTCTGATGAGTTGGCACTGAAAGCGGGATCTTCCGCCTGCTGGCAACCAGCCACCGCCATGCCGACAACGAGCATGAGGATGAATGCAAGCTGGGTTCGACATCGATTGGGCCAACGATCAGCGAAGAGAATATCTCGCCCGGCAACAGGGAATGATTCCTGTAAGGTGGATTTGCTCTGATGTTCACAAGCTCTGCATGCCAAATGATCAAGCGAGTGAGCACTCGCCATGGCTTCACTTCGATGCTTGGATGATGGATGGGATTTCATAGTTGATTGCTCTCCTGCAGCCGGTTCCCTGGCGAGGGGAATCTTGACATGCCTGAGGCAGATCTCCAAGAGGTGTTTTGGGGGAGGAGTTTTGGAATCTGTCAGCTGTTCGAATCGGCGGCAGACAGGAAGCGACCTGAACCTGTGTTTCGATGAGGGGTTGCTGTGTACAGTTCATCAGATGTCGAAGGGACGGTGATTCGATCGAGAGCTGACCGACAGGGGCAAATTAACGGTTAAAAGGATCAATCGGGCTGGAGTGCAGGAATTTCACGGCAAGTCGAGACAGGCCATACTTGCGTTTGGGGGTTCTCCGGGAGCAGAATGATCGAAGTCAATTTCAGCCAGCTGGCTTCCCACAGGATGCTCTCAAACGGTCTGTCGAGACCAGTCCTGACGTGGCGAAGCTGCAACGCCACTTTGATCGAAATGCATCATTTCGATTGACCTTCTGTATGTCACAGGTTTCAACCTCGCAACATTTATAGAGCAAGACTCATGAAGTTCCTCGCAGGAAACACCGTTGGCGTTGACCTTGGCACGACTTATTCTGCGATGGCACGGATTGGTGCCGATGGCCAGCCGACCTCGCTGCAGAATGCTGATGGTCGCAACATTACGCCTTCGGTGGTGCTGCTGGCTGACGACGGCTCAGTAGTCGTCGGCCCCTCAATTGAGCGTGCCTCGTTAGAATCGGCCGATCATATTGTCGAAGCTGTGAAGCGGCAGATGGGCAATAAAGACTACTATGTGGTCTATCAGGGTAAGAAGCTGACACCTGAGTTTATCTCGGCCCTGATTCTCAAAAAGATGAAACAGGACGCGGAAAAAGAGATCGGCCCGATCACCAATGCCGTCGTAACAGTCCCGTATTACTTCAATGATGTTCGTCGTAAAGCGACACAGGACGCAGGTCGTATTGCGGGTCTGAACGTGGTCGACATTATCAACGAACCGACAGCCGCGACGCTTGCGTATGCGTGGATGAAGGGGGAATTGGGCCGGACAGATCTGATCCAGGAGCCGAAGACCATTCTCGTGTACGACCTGGGTGGTGGTACGTTCGACGTGACCGTCGTGCGATACACGCCAACACAATTCCGGGTTCTGGCGACGGACGGTGACGTGATGCTGGGTGGTCTCGACTGGACGAGACGACTTGTCGACCATGTGGCGGAACAGTTCTTGCGCAAGTTTGGCGAAGATCCCCGGGAGGATGCCGACGCCATTCGCGATTTCAACCGGGAGTGTGAACAGGCCAAGCGGGATCTGAGTAGCAAGCCACAAGTCCCGGTGACCGTTTACTTCCGCGGGAAAACGCTGTCAGTCTCGTTGACACGCACTGATTTTGAACGCATGACGGCTGATCTGCTCCAGCGAACACAGGATACGACCGAACTCGTGCTGCAACAGGCCGGCGTAGCCATGGGGCAACTGGACGATGTTGTGCTGGTGGGCGGTTCGACTTACATGCCTGCTGTCGAGAAGATGCTGGCAGAGACTTGCGGCCGTAAACCTTCGCGAGATCTCAGGCCGGAAGAAGCGGTCGCCCAGGGGGCTGCTATTCATGCGGCCATTCTGGAAGCGCGGGCTGGTGTCCAGAACTCGCAAGTGGTCGATGCCATTCGCAAGCGGCTCAACAACGTGACGACTCTGGATGTGAACTCCCATTCGCTGGGAGTGAAGGTCTCCAGTCCGGAAGACCGGGCCAAGAAGATCAATCACATCATGATTCCCAAGAACACGAACATTCCCTACAGCCTGACGCAGCGCTTCCGCACGAATGCTGATAATCAGAAAACGATTCACGTTTACATTCTCGAAGGGGATGCGAAAGATCCCGCAGCCTGTACGCAGATTGGTGATTTCCGCATCACAGGCTTGCCGGCAAATCTCCCGGCTGGTTCACCAGTCGAAGTAACCTACAGTTACGAATCGACAGGTCGAATTGCTGTGGCTGCACGGGAACTTGTCAGTGGCAAGGCCGCCTCGACTGAAATCGTTCGGGATATGGGCCTGACAGACCAGAACATCGATGTCTTCGAAGAACTGGCCAAGGGTTACAAGGTCGAATAGGTCGATGAGCGTCGTGATGAAATCTGCTGTGGGATGACATCGATCATGCATCCCGCAGGCAGGCTGAAAGACGACTGAAAAACATCGGCTCAATTGCGTTTGCGAGCCGCTTCCAGTCGCTCTTTCGCCTCGGTGGCGTAACTGACATTCGGAAACTCGCGCAGCAGCCGTTCGTAGGTCGCAATGGCTTCCTTCCACTGGCTACGCTGTTCGTCGCATTTGGCTGCCTGAAGTAAACCGGCCGCCTGCCATTCGGGGAAGGCGTAATTGGAGTAGACCTTCTGGTATTCCAGGAATGCCTGCTTCCAGTTCTCCTGGAGAAAGTAGGTCTCTGCGAGCAGAAACTGGGCCTTGGCAGCGAGTTCTGTCTGCTGGCTTTGCGGGTCCTTGGTCACGATCTGAAAAGCTGCTCGGGCTTCATCAAATTTGGCTTGCTGTTTGTAGGCTCGGCCAAGAACTTCTCGAATCTGCCAGCGGGCAGGTCCGGGTGGTTGCCAGCCATCAAGTTCTTCCGCAGCGTCTGTCAGACCTTCATAGTTGCGATGGCGTAACCGGGCCTCTGCCCAGAGTACCCAGGGCCTGCCATGCCAGTCTTCGATTTCGCCCTGTTTTCTCGCAGCACGAATGGTTTCGCGCAGAGTATCAAGTTGGGGAAGTAGCGCGGTGGCAGTTTCCACACTGAGATCAGTGGCCAGTTGAGATTCAGCGAGTGCCACTGCGACTTGCAGCTTTTGGGGGCTTTCGGGATAGGTGGCCACAAACTGACCACCCAGTTTTCTGACGTCATCCCAGCGCTGCTGTTCGATGGCGAGCACGACGAGTTGATAAAGAGCCCGTTCTTTCACACTGACATCGGACTGTTCACTTTCCAGCAGTTCTTCGAGTGATTTTCTCGCCCGCGCAAATTCACCTTGAATCAAGTCGCTCTCCGCCAGGCTCAGCTTCGCGTTATCAGCCAGTGGGCTTTCCGGACATTCAGCGACTAAGCGCGCAAAAATCTTGTCGGCCTGCTCAAATCGACCTGCCTCATAATTGATCAGAGCCCATTCATTGAGTAACTGATCAAACACTTCCGCTTTGGGAAACTTCTTGAGCAAGGTTTCGTACGCTTGATCGGCCTGTTCAAGTCGCCCGGTCTGTTCGAGAGTGCGGGCCATCATCAGGCCCGAGCGATATCCAAACAGCACCGGGGCTTTCAATTCCTCTTTCACGCTGGCGGCGTCTTTGGGCGTGAAGCGATCAAAAGCCTGTTGAAAGACCTTGAGTGCTTTCTCGGTCTCTTTCGCCAGCAGCCAAGACTCCCCTTCGTAATACATCGCCTCGGCCTGAAGCGGATGCTGCGGGAATTTTGCCGATAACTGGGCAAATTCTTCAGCCGCCAGTTTGTAATCGCCCAGACGAAATCTCGACCAGCCTGTTCCTCGCCACGCAAATGGTTCATTGGTCGTACCTGCGGCCAGTCGCTTCAGTTTCTCGAAGTCAGCGAGAGCGACTGGCCATTGCTTGGCAGCTTCTGCCACTTCGGCCTGATCCATCAAAGCGGCAGCGACCGCAGGATCACCAGGAAACTCGGCTTCAAACTGCTTGATCACAGCTTCGGCCTTGGCCCACTGTTGCGCTTTGGCGTATGCCAGGCCTTGCAGCGCATAGGCCCGCCTTCGCTGAGTGGCCTGAGGGAACATACTCAGGTATTTACCTGCGACCGCAGCACTGGCTTCAAAGTCGCCAAGGCTGAAGAGGACTGACATCTCGATCACGAGCGATTCGATAATCTCCGGGCGAACACTTTGTGCATTGATCTGTGCCGCCAGAGGGGCAATCATTTCCCGCGCTTCGGGAAGTTTGCCCTGCAGTTGCAGAACCAGTCCTGAAAAGTATCTGGCCTGATCTTTCAGTTCGATCGATGTGGCTCCTTGAAGCGTTTCTTCAAAGGCCACTTGAGCCCGCTGGAGAGCTTCCACATTGCTCGTGCGGGTCCCTTCTTCAAGATCCCGCCGACCTTCCAGCAGTCGCACATGCCATTTGAGTGAGCTTTCCGGGAAGGACTTGCGAAACTGCGCGATCAAGCTCTGAGTCTTGGCGGCATCCTGACGATCCAGCGAGAGATCAATCACCATCAGCAACGCATCATCGGCGGAATCACCTTGCGGCCACTTCTCTACAAGCTGGAGTGCCAGCGCTTCTGCCTTTTGTGTTTGTCCCAGTTGTCTGGCGGTAAGTGTCTGCTGATACAACACGCTTTCCGCGATGGACGATCCACCGGCCAGGTCAAAGCTCTTTGCAAAAGTAACGAGGGCAGCTTCCAGTTGATTGCCATTTTTCTGGCTCAACCCTTGCCAGTACAGATAGCTCGCCGCCTGTTGCTTCTGCTGAGGCGTCCATGTCGATGACGTCTTTTCCAACTGAGCGGCAAGTTTTTCAAACTGCGCGGCTGCGGCATCGAACTGACCGGTCTGAAAGAGCGCATAGCCGCGGTTAGTGAGTGCTGTCTCTGCGAGCGGGCTTTGAGGATATCGCTCGGCCAGCAATTCAAACTGGCGAATGGCAACGGGATAATCCTTGGCTGTCGAGGCTTGATTTCCCAGCAGCAGTAAAGCATCAGCTGCATGAGGATGATTCTGTCTGGCGGCGATGGCATCGAGCAGCTTTTGTCCTTCTGCGGTTTTGCCAGCCGCTGAATAGGCCTGAGCCAGTCCATACTCGATGTCATCCGCAAGGGCACCAGCTGGGAAACGCTTACGGGCTTCCTCGAAGGTGGTGATCGCAGCTTGCGGGTCTTTGAGCTGGAGCTGTACATCTCCCAGATAAGCAAGTGCCCGTGGTGCCAGGGCATCCTGGGGATACTTTTCCAGATAGCTTTGCAGTTCCTGCTTCGCAGCCGGGAAATCATTGAGCAAAAAACTGCATTCCGCCACCCGGTAACGTGCCTGAGCGACGTTGCTGTTTTCGGGGAAGTTTTTAAGAAACTCTCGCAGGACGGTCCGGGCCTCGACATAGTTCTGCTGGTTGATCAGAGCCAGACCAATGTAGATTTGCGATTCCGGGACTCGCGGACTTTGAGGGTTGGCTTTGATGAATTGACGAAAGGATTCGACAGCATCTCCCCAACGACTCTGGCGGTACAATCCCACGCCGTTATTAAAGTCACTCAGGTCTGCTGAATTGGCAGGCGGCTGTGCCAACGTTGGCTGAAGAGCGAACGATTGGAAACCACAGATCATGGCCAGCCATAAGAGGCTTGAGCAGGCCAGGCGCGCTTTGGCCCTAATGGCACCGAGGTCATACCCTCTTGTCGAGCCGTCCTGTGGGACACAGCGATTCATCGCTCTGAGGGATTGATCATGCGTTTGCAATTGGTGCACTTCTCCTTCCGATAGAAGGCCTGGCAATCCGCCTTTGAACAACATCCCCGCTGGTGATGCGTTTCGGGCCAGACGATTGCCACAGCAATAATCAGAGTAACTTTGCACGGCTCGCAAAAAAAGACCGCCATCGCCATCCTGAGGGGGAAAGGATGACGATGGCAGTCAGTGGACTTGATGCCCAGGTTATTGGACAGGTTGCGGGGCCTGCACAATTCAGGGCATCAATTCCATTCAAAACGGTCAACATCAGGTGATGGTTCGCTGAAGCCTGCTGAAAACGAACGTCATTCAGGCTTAAGCAGGAAAGGCAGGCAACAGGTCAGACTCATGCGCAGGAAATAGAACCTTGCTGAGTGATACAGACTGTTCTTTCATCGCTAAGTATCGGGAAGGTGGTCGTCACGCATCGGCAAAATCTGCGGAATTCCACTCTTGCCGAATGCAACCTGCCCACCGGATGTAACGATTCTAAGGAATCTTTGAGTCAGAAATCGGCTGACTTATGGCTCAGGCACTTTGTTAAGTGCCATGCTTGCAGCTCTGGGCTGTCCATTACAAACAACTTTTCACCCACCCATGGGTGGCACGACCCTGGAGGCCCCAAAAAACAAATCACAGCGAAAGGGCGTCGTTCTTGCGCGGGTGGCAGGGGTCGGATGTCTTCATCCGCCCCCAGGTCATCAAAGTTCGCAAGCACGATTGCACCTGTATTGTCCCTTCCCCTGACTATTGCCATGAACAGTCAACGCCCCATGAACTGGGGGCAAACGAGGACGTTTGACCCCAGCCACACGTCTAAACACCTTTCGGCAAAGTTGTGTGTACGAAGCAGCAGCTCTGGGCAAGCATGGCCTCTTCAACCAACACATCACAATGATTTCACCGAAAGCGACTTATCGCTTCGGCTCTTCAGGCCATTCCAGCCTGGCACGAACGACAGGGTGATCGGATAGCTTGGTTGGAATGACTTCGGCCGAGATCGTTTTCAGGCCGCGGGTCAAAATCCAGTCGATATGAGCGGCCTGAGTGCTGCCATTTCTTCGGGCGATAATCTCGAGCGGATCTTCTGTTCCCTCCACAGCAAGTAACGGTTTCATCAAAGGATCTTCGGGACGTGTGTTCAAATCCCCCAGCAGGATGCAAGGGGGTGCCAGTGACTTCCACAGCTCGATGAGAATGGGCCATTGTGCGGGTCGATCCGTCGTGCTGTCGAGATGCGTGGCGAGAACTGTCAGGCGAACTTCACCCATTGAGACGGGAATCAGTGCGATCTGTCGGAAGGCTTTACCTTTCGCATTAGGGAGTGGAATCGTCGCGATCTGGCCAGGAGGGCGGCTGAGCAATAGACCATTCCCGCCATTCACTTGGCCCCATTGAAACTCTGTGGGAAATTCCATGGCCCACAGTCCCATGGATGCGCCCAACTGGCGCGAGAACGTTTTTCCATTGATCAGTACATCTTCCTGCAGGGCAATGATGTCACAGCCATCGAGCAGCTGGCGAAAGCCATCGATTTTCGCTGGTTGATCACCCCCTTTGCCGCGATGCAAATTGAACGTAGCCACCTCAAAGAGAACTGGCTGATTGGTGGAGTCCGCTTGTGGCAAATCGACCGCTGTTGGAGATAAGTCTCCATCGGCAGGTGGCGGGAAAATCGCGACTGGCTGATGGAGATCGGCAGGAACCCGGTCACTTCCCCAAGAGAGCAAAAGCGCCACCAGCAGAAACCACGGCAGAAGGATCGCGAGTTTCACACCCACAAATTTCGAATTTCGTGTCGGCGATCCAGTCAGAAGTGGCTTAGTGCCCATAAGCCGACGATCCTTCGGTAACAAGCTGCGATCGCACTACTGGAGAGAATGATTCTGGCTCTGTGTGCCCTGCTTGCAGCTCTGGGCAAGCATGTCTTCTCAACCAACACAGTGCTGTTATTTCATGCAAAAGGTCTCGCGTGAGACTTAACTCTTGGAAATCAGTCGTCATTGACTATAGCAACACATACAGCCAGTCCATAGGTTGCCCACAGCACTTCATCAACCCCTTCAAATCGCTTGCCAGATGATTGGTCTTTGTAAGTTTCAGTTGACGCCAGGTTGCTCGTCGCGAAATCAAGGAAACTTGCCTCTTGCTTTAACATCAAAGAATCTGCATATTTGCGGAACATTTCATCGCAATTCTCCTTTCTTTGCACCGATCCCGTGACTTGGATTCATCCACGGGACATGGATTCAGCAAACCCTGTCTGATCATTTCGGAACACTGACATGATGTGCCCATGCACTCTCCCCAGACTTCGAAGTCGTCTTGGAAATCGGCCTTCAATCCATACCTCTCTGGCAATGTTCCTCGCCTTGATGTCGGGATTGATGATCTCAGGTTGCTCCACAAGGGAGTCACCCAATGGAGCGTATCAGAAGCTCGTTAATGGCGTCCGGAGTGAAAACTTCCAGCTGGTCGTAGACAGCCTGTCGACAGAGACCGTCAACAACACGCTCGATACCATGCTGCGAGCGCTCAGGCCACAGATCGCGATTCTCGGCATGACCGGGCCTGGCAAGGAGTTTATCGATATCTTCAAGAGGTACGGCGTCGATCTCCAGAAGTTAGATCCCGGAACCTCTAATACCCAAATTGTCGATCGACTCACAGATCGATACCAGTGCCTGGTCGAAGTGTTGGGTTTCAGTTATCGCCTGCAAAAACAGAATCCCGGCGGAGCAGCCGCTCTGGCGTCGTTCTCCCGCATCGGCCAGGATCCGAACACGACGTTGGCCAGTATCAAATACGACGGTGATCGCTGTACAGCCGAAGCCCGCTATACCGTCGATGGCAAAAAGTATCGCGAGCCACTGAATTTCGTGCGGCAAGGAGGCACCTGGCGCATTGCTCAGGTTCCTTCAACACCAGATACCCTGGCCTCTCGTGGCCCGGTTTCAGGGAATCAGGCGGTCGCCGTTTCTACCAATTCAGCTCCCGCTCATGGAACGCCTCACGGAGAGCATGGTGCTCCCGAGATGCAACTCGCTCAAGCGACACCCGGCACCCCTTCCGGTGGACACAATGAGTCGGCAGCTCCAGCCCCACATGCAGCTCCTGCGACAACTCCTCCATCAACACCGGCAGGTCATGGAAGTGAGACACCGGTTCCCATGCCGCTGCCAGAACAGGCCGCCACTCCGCCAGGTCATGCTCCTGAAGGCCAGGCCCCGGGAGGGAATAACATCCCCAGGCCACAGACTCCCAATGGTCATGGTGAAATGGCCAATGCACCAGCCGGCCTTCCACCAGCAGGTGAAGGAAATAATCCTGCCAACCCTGGTGGCGCAAATCCGGGTGGAGCAATTCCAGGTGCTGACGGCCAGAATCCTGCCAACAGCATTCCTCAGGCACCCACCTTTCCTCTGGGGACAGCCGAGTATGCCGTGCAGAAAATCTGTCTCTCAGTAGCGGCAGGTCAATACACCGGGCTCGATGGCGTGATCAGTGAAAAAGCCGATGGATTGCTGGCACAGATTCGAGACGGTGCCGTATCGGAAGACGAAATCCAGAGCCTGAAAAAGCGATTTGGTGAAGTTCGTCTGCTCAGTGTGAAACCCAAGGGAGGGACTCGCACGGTCACTTTGCAGAATACGTCGGGAGAATCTCTGGTCTTCACTCTGGCCAAGGAAGACGAAATTTTTCGCGTGAAAGATCTGGATATCAAACAGCCAGCCAGTGCCAAACGCAAAAAAGCCAGCTGATGACAAACCCGTCCCATGCTTTCTGTGCCATGCTTGCGGCTCTGAGCAGGCATGCTCAATAAACTCTCCAAATGTCATTGATTTCAGCGATGGGCATTATTTCCCTGAAAGCTGCATCAAGAGACGTTCCATCTGAATCCGTTCCGGGAGTTTGCTGCCACCCTTAAGACCGAGATCGGCCTCCAGCAGAATCTGGTAGAGTCGATCGGCCCGTGCTCTGCCAATCCGGCGGAAATAAGCCTCCACAGCCCCTTGATCGCGCGGAAAAACACCCGCCTCTTTCATCGCCTGAGGTAGTGGCATCGATCGCGAAAGTTCGGCTGCAATCGCCAGTTTTCGATAAACGAACGAAATCCCACCCAGCAGCTTTTGGGGAGCTTCATTGGCGCGCAGCAGGTCTTCCAGGCATTCGAGACTGCGTGCCAATTGGCCATCTCGGGCTGCATCGGTCATTGACCAGGTGGTTTCGGTGGTCCACCCCCCGACCATACTGCGGACATCTTCAAGTTCAATCTGTGTTCTCGCTCCTGTGTATGAAGAGAGCTTACTGAGTTCCTGCTCATAAGTTCCGAGATCTTCGCCGACGAGTTCCACCAGCAGTGAGAGCGCCTCGCGCGTGAGTGTTTTCCCAAACTGAACCTTGGCCAGATTGGTCAGCCACTTGTTGAGTGCCGGCCCTTTGAGTTCGCTGCAATCAACTTCGAGGCCTTTCGAGGCACAGAGCTTGGCGATGCGCGTGGTCTTGGGGAGCGATTTCACTTCCAGCAGCAGAATCGATTTTTTAGCGGGCTGCTCGAAATATTTCTCGATGGAGCCACGATACTTCGAGACGAAATCGTCGGCCTCTTCAATGACAATCAGGCGGCGGTCGCCCCACATCGAAACCATCGAAAGTTCGTCTTTGACGTTCGGCCACTCTGCCGTTTTACCAGTAAGCCTGGTGAGAGACGCATCGTCTCCGCCCAATGCCAGCTCGATCAGCCGGGCCAGCACATTCTGACGCAGCTTCCATTGAGTCCCCACGCAAATGATCACCGGCGGCAACGTCGGTTGAGCATCAGCCAGAAACTCCGTCGCGTGCATGGTATGCTCCCATCGAACAATTCTGTGCCGGGCGTCATGATGGAATAGCGTAATCATTCGCCGGGGCGTTTGTCAGCCCATGCGGATTGATCGATGATGATGGACCATCGATTGGAAAACCTGGCATCGACGATTGGCATTTTTCTCTACAATATGAAGTGATTCGATCCGCGATCCTCCCTTCTAAGGACTTGAAGGATGCCCACTGCACACTCCCCAGACGAGCGCATGCCACAATCGAGCCGACGAGAATTCATCAGCCAGCTGACCTGGTTAGGTGGTTGTGCAGTCTTGAGCAGCACTGCTGCCGGCTTTGCAGCTGGGCAAATTTCAGCAGCCGAAGTCGATTCATCGGCCAGCGATCATTGGAATCAGTGGCGCGGGCCACAGAGAACCGGTTTTGCTACCCGAAGTTCGACACCCGATTCACTCGATGAATCGCATCTGCAGACCCTCTGGAATGTCCCTCTCGAACCCAGTTATTCCGGCCCTCTGATTTCAGGTAATGCCGTTTATACGACCGCCACAGTGGGCCAGAAGACCGAACACGTCTACCGGCTCGATCGAACCACGGGCAAAAAAATCTGGGAACAATCGTGGGAGGGTGCCATCTCCGTCCCCTTCTTTGCCAAAGCGAATGGTGACTGGATTCGCGGGACACCCGCCCTGGCTGGCTCGCGTCTGTATGTCCCGGGGATTCGAGATCTGCTGGTCTGCCTGAATGCAGAAAATGGCGAGATTCTCTGGAAGCTCGATTTCGTGTCGAAGTTCAAGGCAGCACTCCCCACCTTCGGCTTTGTGGCTTCACCTCTGGTAACGGAAAAAATGGTCTTCGTGCAGGCGGGCGGAGCTGTCTGTGCTCTCGATCCAGAAAAGGGAGACCTCCTCTGGCGATCATTCGATGATGGCGGCGGCATGAATGGCAGCGCCTTCTCATCACCCTTTCTGGCAGAGATCGATGGTCAGACACAACTGCTGATTCAATCCCGCGAAAAACTGGCCGGGCTGGTCCCCCAAACAGGAGAAGTCCTCTGGCAGATTCCGATCCCCGCATTTCGCGGCATGAACATCACCACCCCCGTCGTCTGGAATGGCTGTGTCTTTACCAGCAGTTATGGCGGTGGTTCCTTCCTCATGAAGCCAGAGCAGACTTCGCCCGGCAAATGGACGGTCAACGAAGTCTGGAAGAACAAAGTTCAAGGATATATGTCGACCCCGATTGTCTCCGGCGACCATGCCTATCTGCATCTGCGGAATCAGCGATTTGCCTGCATTGATCTCAAGACGGGTAAAGAAGCCTGGATCACGCAGCCCTTTGGCAAGTATTGGAGCCTCGTCGCCATCGGCAATCGCCTGCTGACATTGGACGAAACCGGTGAGTTGCGGCTGATTCTCATGACACCCGAGAAGTTCGAGCAGATCAGCTCTCGATCTCTCAAAGACAACAGCTGGGCTCACCTGGCGGTGGCTGGCCAAGAGATTGCGATCCGCGACCTGAATGGACTAACCCTCTACAAGTGGACCTAGAGCATCACTGTCAAAGCGATTATTGGCAAAGCGATGAGCCCGCTGATCAAGATCGATCAGCGGGCTCAATTTCTTTTAACAGTTAGAGCAATCAGGCAGCTTCTGAGAGCTCTTCTTCGTCTTCGTCGTAGACGAGGTAATAAATCGTGTTCGAAAGCTCTTCAATGTGCGATCGAATGGTTTCGCTCGTGACCGATCCTGCTAACTCTTCGAGAGCAGCCACAACTCGATCCACTTCATCGCTCGAGATTTCTTCGAATTCGAGATCTTCAGACACAGGTTTCTCCCTCCATTGAGATCACTGGAAGCAAGATCTTCTTGACCGAAGGCTACATATCCTTCATTTCTGAGAAGACCTGCAGTGCCTTGGGTATCGGCTGTCACTCTCAGGGCTTTGCACTGCAAAACCATCGCCACCAACGATCCCGGCGAAACGAACTTCTGGCTTCGATCCATTCGCTAGAACAGGTTCATTTTGACAAGCCTGTCAAACTTTAGCGGTCAGGCAGACTGATCGGCCCGGGATCGACCTCCCGCTATTGAGCTTTCTTCTTTGGCTTGGCGGCAGCTTTGCCAGAAGACTTTCCTGAAGCAGATTTCGACAGCTTGCCATTGGGTTGGCCAGGCGTTTTAGCTTTTGTCTTCGATGAATTTTTAGCACCCGTTGCAGTTTTCGAACTGCTGGTCGTCTTGCCAAAAATACGATCCCACCCATCAGAAAACTCAGCCGTCGCCCCCGTATGCACCGTGTAACCAGTCATCAGTCCGCACTCCTTTCTATGTTCTTTGGAGGAAGAGACTCTGAAAACCACTGGAGCAGTCCCCCTCAACTGAAATTGTAGATTGCCGACGTCCTGCTCGCGATAGACATTTTCCTGGCCATTGGCTTACCCGGCCACCAGCTCTTCTCCAACTCCCAACCACCAAAAAAAACAACCCCCAACGACTCTCACAAGTCGTCAGGGGTCATCCGTATTCCAGCCTCAATCACAGCCCATCCTGGACAGCCACGACCAACGAAGTCACCTTCGCCCGTCATGACTGCCAGCTAGCCCGATTTCTCAATCGTCTTATGTTCAAGCTTCATTCGCTGTCGATTTTTCCGAATGCAGCTCGCGACCATTTTCGTTCAGTGCATCACAAAGTCTGTTCGTCACTGACTCAGTTCCCTACTGACCGTAGCACTCGAATTCGAGGGGAAGTACCCACAAGCAGTACTCCCACCATTGACACCTTGAGGTGTCAATCGCACAGGATGGGCTCTGATCGAGCCACGGGAGAAACTTCGGTCCGGAATCACAAGCGGGCAGATCCCACCTGCAAGGTGCACCCTGATGAAGCCTCTCTACCCAATCCCACTCTGTTGCGCCACCTTTCGCGTAACTAACCAAAAGCGCAGGGAATCGACCGTCTACAATGGTTATACGAATCTGGAGAGCTGCACTCAAAATCACCGTGACATCTTGCCGTTAAAAAACTGAACTTTTGCCATTTTTTCAGGATGATTTTTCGACACGCTTAGCGGTAATATCTCGTAAGAGATATAATTAAAATAAGCGCAGTGTGACACGACAACAATCAAGATGGTTACGTCATGCAAAAAAAAGTGGGCGATCAACGAATCGAAATCATAAATGATGACCGTGTGTACACTTCTTCAGAGTTGATTGGTAAGCTCAACGCTGAAGGTTTTAGCACTCCAAATGCTCGCAAAATCCTCAGTCGCGAGTCACAAAAAAAGAGCCTTTGGCGTTCAGAAACGCTCAAATTACCGAGAGATGAACGACTATTTTCTCGATTGGGATTGGTTGGAACGCCATCCTTCTTCGCACAAATCGGAGAAAAACTAAGGTCAACACAACGGCATGGAATAGCGAGAAGTGTCGCAGCTCTTGGTACGCATAAGCTGCTTCATCGCATGGATCTGCTACGTCTCCTCGCTGTGACATCATCAACGGATGCCGCCCTGTCAGGAAGTCGGCAAAGACTCTCATTTGAGGAGGAGTGCCGCTCGCTCGAAGAACTTGGAGCAAAAATCATTCAGCGTGGAACAGCTTTAGAGTCAGTTGTGGCACCACAGGCTGTGCAAACCGGTGAAGACCTAGATTCTCTTGCAGTGATTGCCTTAAGCCGAATTCGAGTTGAAACACTTCTCGCAAAGATTTTAACTGAACGGTTTCGAAAGCAGAATCTCATATCATGGAACTGCATCGATATCGCGGACTTTGACAAGCCATACGTTGTTTTCAATGGGCAAGTTTTCACAGCATATGGGTTTTCCTATCTTGGACCTCTAAGGCGGTGGAAAGATGGAAACCGAACTCCTACTTCATGTCCAGTCGTTATAGACTGTTACCACGATATGTGCTCCCTACCTCAGGTTGAATCTTTGCTTCAAAGAATTCAACGAGCAGCCTATCGAGGCCGCAAACAGCAGCCCATCTTGGGCGTAATTGCCGCACGCGACTTCGAAACGGAGGCGTGGAGTAAAGCTCGTCAAGAATCGTTAATGACTGTTAGCTTTCGCCAATTGTTCGGCGATGAAGCATTGAATGTAATGATTCAGATTGAACAACTGCTTTGCGGAATATGCCAGTCCGATCCAAAAAACTCTCAAGATCAATATAATAAAGTGGCTACACTGATAGAAGACTTAAAGGTGAATCCAATTGTAGCAGATTTACGAGCAATTGGTCTTGAATTAATATCTGCTTTGATTCTGCAATCAAATGGATTCACTTCACTAGAGCTCGGTCGAGTCGTTCCATGGGGTAGTACATCTCGCGATGTAGATGTTTTTGGGATTCGTGCGGATAATGAGTTGAGAATTGTGGAATGTAAAGCCTATCACCATAAAAAATCTCTTCTTGACTCCGATGTAAAAAAGTTTTTTACGGAAACCGTACCAGCATTGAAGAAATGGCTGAAAGACAATTCTCGTCATTTTGAAAAATGTATTGCTGAAATTTGGACGACAGGGCCTAAAGGCAAAAACGCAGAAAACACCATGAAGGAAATTAGAGTGCCTGCTGGTGACAATTGGACAATACGAAGAATGAGTGATATGCACGCAGAGATACCAAAAAATATACGAAGACGCAGTGTGGCGCTCTTAAAGGCCATTTCATTTCCAGAAACAGACCTGAACGACTTATGCAACGAAGAATGCTGAGAATTCAAATAAAGCTGCTTCTTTAATCCTCACCCGCGTCTTCGTTGGAGAGGGCACAGTGAGGGTCTTCCTCATCGATTTTCAACAACTACAATGGCCTCCGCCGGAGTGCCAATTGTCTGCTCCAGGCCAGAGATGAAAAGCGTCCTGCGATGAAGCGACTCGTGGATTGCACGCCCGATACGTGCGAGCTCCGCTCATCCCAGCCTTCTCCCGTCAGAACGGGAGAAGGAGCTAAACTGCAATGAATAACCAGCGTCAGCCGATCTGGTGGCAAACGAGGACGTTTGACCCCAGCCTCACTTCGAATCAACATACTAAAGCAAGCTGTGTGAATGAGCGTTGAATCGTAGATTCCTTATCTCTGTCAGGAAGCGTCATCCTTGTCTTCGAGCCTTGCAGAAATACCTGTCGATTTCGAGCCGCTGGACATCCTGTGTGTGGCACCGCATCCGGATGATGCGGAGATCAGTGTGGGAGGTTCGCTGCTCAAATGGCATCGGATGGGGCAGCGTGTGGGTGTTCTCGATCTGACTTCGGGTGAACCCACCCCCTTCGGAACACCTGAAATTCGACGCTCAGAAACCCAGGTGGCGACGAAACTTCTGGAGCTGGATTTTCGTTTGAACCTCGGTTTACCGAATCGCGCGCTCGAAGCCACACTGGATCATCGTCGGGCTGTGGCGGAGGTGTTTCGATTAACCAGTCCCAAGGTCATTCTGGCACCGTGGCCTGAGGATGCCCATCCCGATCATGTGGCAGCGACACAGATGATCGAGGCGGCACGGTTCTGGTCGAAACTGACGAAAACAACCATGGCGGGTGAGCCTTATCACCCTCCCCGAATCTTCTACTACTGGAGCATTCACCTCAAAATTCAGCCAGAGCCGGCATTTGTCGTCGATATCAGCGAGACGATCGATGAGAAGATGC
Source organism: Planctopirus limnophila DSM 3776 (assembly GCF_000092105.1). Taxonomy (NCBI): domain Bacteria; kingdom Pseudomonadati; phylum Planctomycetota; class Planctomycetia; order Planctomycetales; family Planctomycetaceae; genus Planctopirus; species Planctopirus limnophila. Next base: position 4,630,754 of record NC_014148.1, read on the forward strand.
GGGCCGTCGAGGCTTATGCCAGCCAGTTCATCACAGGTCGCACACTCACCTTTCCGACGGCTCTGGATGATATTCGTGACCGGGCCCGCTACTGGGGCTGGGCAATCGGAAAAGCTTATGGCGAGCCAATCGGGAGTCGCGAGGCTTTGTGCGTGCATGATCTGGGAGCTGTCACCAGCCTGAAGCTGGGAACATAGTGTGTCTTCAGCCGATACGGTTCCGTTGATCTAACAGCGTGGTGATGGTTGCGAAGGCATGCTTGCCCAGAGCCGCTGTCTTTTACACACAACTTTGCATCTGTATTAATCTGCGGTGTGGCAAGTGGCTGTGTGGCTGGGGTCAAACGTCTTCGTTTGCCCCCAGGTCATGAGACTTTGGTCATCCCTGACGACCTTTCTCAACTGCCATGAAGCATGTTTGCAGATGCATTCGTGCCGGTGACCTGAATTCACCAATGTGCGGATGCAGACATCCGACCGTTGCCACCCGGCAATGTGAAAACATGAAGTAGAAAAGCGTAAAGACCACGCCCTTTCGCACTGTTTTGTTTTTTTAGGGGCTTCAGGTCGTGCCACCCAAGACAGTGCCACCCATGACTGAGTTGAGAGTGAACTCGATGATCCATCCGGACGGGTTGCCCAAACGCAGCATTCGTTGATAGCGCGGTTATGGTTTACGCTGACTTTTGCTCAATTGTTTTGCGGCCCAGGGGGCGAGTTTCTCCCGGAAGATTTTGGAATTGTGCCGGGTATCAACGGGGAACGCCGGGTGTTCGAGAAAGTGTTCAATCGCTGCCGTGACCCGGCAACTGATGGCCAGCGAGCGAAGTTCTTCTTCGAGCTGAGCAAACGGTGTGCGGTCGCCCGGATTCCTTTCAACACACAGGACAGGGATGATTCGCTGGTCAATGAGAGCACCGACCAGAGCTGTTCTGGCGACTGCGGGATGCCCATTGAAGACCGCTTCGCACTGATCGGCAAAGAGGGTTTGTGCAGGGACACCAGCTTCGGCCGGCAATTCAACCCGCTGTGATTTCCGGCCGCAAAACCATAAGTGGCCCAGCTCGTCAAAGTAGCCGGCATCTCCCATGCGATGCCAGAGTTCCCCCGTGTGTGGATCGATGATTTTTGCCAACGCTGTCTGTTCGGGTCGGGCATCGTAAGACTTGGTGACGACTGGCCCGCAGACGGCAATTTCGCCAATCACACCTGGTAAGCGGATCAGATCGTTCGACCACTCGGGGATCGGCTCATCACTCAGGCGAATGACGCGGGCCTCCATGCCGGTCACCACTTGACCGACGCAGATCCCCGCTCCAGCGGCAGTTTTCTGCTGGGTTTCACCTAAAATCTGCTGGCTCGAAACAACAGCCACAGGGAGCGATTCCGTCGCACCATAAGGTGTGTAGATGGGTGTCCCCGGCGATAAAAGGGGCTGGAACAGTTCCAGAATTTTCGGGTTCACTGGTGCGCCGGCAGAAACCACACGCCGAAGTGTGGGGAAGGTCTTTCCCGCTTGTTGTGAAGCGATGGCCAGCCTGCGGATCAGAGCGGGAGAACCGAACAGATTTGTGACTTGAAAGAGTTCGATGGGTTGCCAGATTTCTTGAGGATCGACCTTCGCAGGACGGGTGAAATCCATCCGCGGAATAATCGCGGACATATTGAGGGCCGGGGCAAAGAGTGCGAACAAAGGAAAAGTGCAAAGATCAATTTCGCCCGGAGAGATCTTCAGAGCCTCTTTCAACAGTTCCACCTGGCTCAAGAAGATCTCGTGAGTGTAAACGGCTCCTTTGGGAATTCCTGTGCTGCCACTGGTGAACAGGATGGCGGCTGTTTCATCCCGGGGGAGATCGACCATGGGAACCTGTGAGCTTTTCTGGCCCAGTCGTCGCAGTTCGTCATAAGTCCGCCCGCTCCACCAAAGCTTACGGCCGACGGTAATCAACTGGCGCAGCGAGCCTTTCGCCCAGCCCAGCAAAGAGCGCGCGATGTGAGCCTTGGTGATGCCAATAAAGACTTCGGGACGGGCTTCGGTCAGGCATTGTGCCAGATTTTTGAGCCCCATGCCGGGATCGATGAGGACGGGGACGGCCCCCAGCCGGAACAGGGCAAAAGTCAGTACGAAGAATTCCGGTGAAGGGGGCACCATGAGCGCAATGCGTGTCCCCCGGCGAATGCCGATCGCATTCAGCCCGGAGGCCAGTTCAACAGATAATTCATGGAGCTGCTGAAAAGTGAGCGTTTGATAATTCTCCACCCGCAGTGGTGTTCGACCGGATGGCGGAGCGTAAATGGCGACCTGATCTGGCCTGTTAGCAGCAGCAGTTTCCAAAGTTCGAGCAATGTTACTGGCTGTCATACGCTGCAGACTCATCAATGATTAAGCATGTGATTGTGTGATGCTGCGGAGTGAGATGACCTGCTTTTTGGTTGACACTCGCGGTGTGGAGGGGCAGGATATAGGTAATAAGGTACGTGATTCCAGTGTTTTGTCGCTGAATTTGGCAAGGAGCCAACTTCAAATGAGAACGCAGTCATCCGTATTGTGTGATTCCCTGGTCATGTTCTGAAATCAGTCCAACTCACCCAATTGAGCACAAGTCCTTGTGTCGTCTTGATCTGTCCCTCGATTCTACCGACTTTCCCATCCTGTTCTGACTTCTCACGACATCTTCTGGCAATCCTGAATGGGAACCTGTCGATAACATCGCCTGCCATATCAATACAGCACCAACCCACCTGCAACGAATCATTCACAACGAACCATTTCTATTGATCAACGTTCCCAGAGTTCGCCCCATAAGCACTTTCAACTGCACCTCATCACCTGCGTGTCCAACATTGGCATCATTCCTTCATAACCTTGGATGAATTCATCGAACCCGTCGTCAGTCATCTCTCGCTGCAATTCCAAACCACCTTCCTTAGTTAAGCACTGCTGGTAATCTTCCATGACATCGCAGTCTGCGATCAGCACTCGAAAAGTCCCTGTCGTCGGAATTCTGGGAGCGATTGGCTCCGGGAAGAGTTTCGTCGCGCGGAGTGCTGCCGTCGATGTGGAACCGCCGTGGCTGGTGCTGGATGCAGATCGTGCGGGACATGAGGTGCTACGGGAAGAGGCTGTTCGCGCCCGGCTGGTCGAACTGTTCACCAGTCAGATTCTTGGTGCCGATGGTGAAATTGACCGTCGCCAATTGGCGGCCCAGGTGTTTGGAGAACTCCCCACTCAGCAGGCTGCGAGAAAACAACTCGAACAGGTGGTGCATCCGCAGATTCGATCGCGGCTACTCCAACAGATCGAACATGCGGCTCATGCCGGATACGCGGCTGTGATTCTCGATGCAGCGATCCTGCTGGAGACTGGCTGGCGTACACTTTGCGATTTGCTGGTTTACATCGATACGAATGAAGTCGATCGTCATGCACAGATCGCAGGGCGTGGCTGGTCGTTGGAAGATCTGGCCCGACGGGAAGCGAGCCAGTGGTCACTGGATGCCAAGCGATCCGTGGCCGATCTGGTCATTTTCAACGACCTCAAAACGAATGCAGCGACAACGGCTCTCAGAGACGCGATTCAATCGTGGTTGAAAACACCACCGGTCACGTCGTCTCACGCGGAGATGTCCGATGTCAAGGCGATCGCGCAGGAGCCGGGAAAAGCGGCTTCTCAGAATGGTGTTTCATCTTTCGTAAAAAATGCCGCCAGCCTGTGTGTTGTGAATTGGCCATGTGACGAGCCTGCGCCCTTTTCTGGCATGGCCTGGCCACTCGTACGTTCGTTGACAAACTTTGAAAGCGCGTGGTGGTGTGCCAACCTGTCAATCTGGCACCAGCCACTAAAAATTACCTCTCAGTTAGTCAGGCAGCCCTCGCCATGACCATGAAACCTCGTGCCTCGATGAATCGTTCGACAGAAGCCTCTGCCACCGGAGAGGCCCCGCCGATCCCCTTAGGTTCCTTCCGCAGGGAATCTCAGTCAGGTCGTGCAACGGCAACAAGTAGTTCTGCTGCCGGCCGTGAACCTGTGCGCGAACCAGACCAGGATCGTGCCGATCGTCGAACAGAAGAGTTCAGTGCGCCACCACTCGCTCGATCGCAGGCTCTGCCACCCGATGACGACGACCAGCCACTTCCCGGCGACGACAAGTACGAGCAGGCGAAAAACGGCGAAAACGAAATCCATGTCGCTGAACTCCAGCGATTGACGATGAAAGAACTCATCGACATTGCCCGAGCGGAGAACATTACCGAGTACACCGGGCTCAAAAAGCAGGATTTGATCTTCAAGATTCTCAAAGAACGCACCAAGCTGCATGGCCTGATGTTCGGTGAAGGCACGCTCGAAATTCTTCCCGATGGTTTCGGGTTTCTGCGCAGCCCCGATTATCACTATCTGCCCTGCCCGGATGACATCTATGTGTCACCAAGCCAGATTCGCCGCTTCGGGCTGAGGAATGGAGCGACTGTCGCTGGTCAGATTCGTCCGCCCAAGGAAAACGAGCGCTACTTTGCTTTGTTGCGGGTCGAGGCGATTAACGGTGAAGATCCGAATCTGCTGACGGAGAAGGTCTTCTTTGACGACCTGACGCCTTTGCATCCCGAGCGTCGACTGAAGCTGGCGGGAATATCTTCCGATTACAGCTCACGCGTGGTCGATATGATTGCTCCCATCGGGATGGGACAGCGAGGACTGATTGTTTCGCCACCAAAGGCTGGCAAGACGATTCTGCTGCAGAATCTGGCGAAAGCTGTCCTTGCCAATGAACCTGATGTCTATGTGATTGTGCTGCTGATTGACGAGCGCCCCGAAGAAGTGACCGATATGGAACGGCAGGTCAAAGGGCGAAATTGCGAAGTCATTTCGAGTACGTTCGATGAACCTCCCAGCCGACATATTCAGGTTTCGGAGATGGTCATTGAGAAGGCCAAACGCATGGTCGAGTACGGTCAGCATGTGGTGATCTTTCTCGATTCGATCACCAGACTGGCCCGCGCGTGGAACTCGGAAGTTCCTCATTCGGGAAAGATCCTCACAGGTGGTGTCGATGCGAACGCTCTGCAGCATCCCAAGCGATTCTTTGGTGCGGCACGCAATGTCGAAGAAGGGGGCAGCCTGACGATTATCGCCACAGCTCTGGTTGATACCGGCAGCAAGATGGACGATGTGATCTTTGAAGAGTTCAAGGGGACAGGGAATACCGAACTGCACCTGGATCGCCGGATGGTTGAAAAGCGAGTCTGGCCCGCGATTGATATCAATCGTTCGGGGACACGCCGGGAAGAATTGCTGTTTAACGAAGAAGAACTTCGCAAAATCTGGATTTTGCGCCGAGTCGTGGGTGATATGAACCCCGTGGAAGCCATGGAACTGCTGACATCCAGGCTGCGGCGAACCAAGACGAACGAAGAGTTTCTGAATACAATGAATTTAAGTTGATGGATGCCTGAGTTGATGGATACCTGAGCAGAATCATGTTCTGTTCGAGTCGATCGAATACTGATGGCTCTTTGTTGAATCCGTACTCTTTCCAGTATCAAAACTGATATGACGCGCACTATTGAAGCTCAACTGCTTGCTCCTCAAGAACCTGTAGCGATTGTCGTCTCGAGGTTCAATGAACTCGTGACCAACCGCCTGCTGGAAGGGGCCGTTTCGACGTATCGTCGACACGGTTTGCCCGAAGATCAGATCACGGTGGTGTATGTCCCGGGGTCATTCGAGCTGCCTGTCGTCGCGCAAAAGCTGGCACAATCGCAGAAATATGGTGCGATTGTCTGCCTGGGGGCTGTGATTCAGGGAGAGACCACGCACCACGAATACATCAATCAGCAGGTGGCCGCCGGCCTGCAGAAGATTGCTCTGGAGTGTGGTATCCCGGTGGCGTTCGGTGTGCTGACCTGCCCCACGATGGATCATGCTTTGGATCGATCGGGCGGGAAAGCGGGGAACAAAGGTGTCGAGGCGGCACTGGCAGCGATTGAAACCCGCAACGTGCTCATCGAACTTTCCCGCCATGAGAAATAACTCTCACGAATCGATCATGCGCACATCATCTGCAGGGGAATACGATCGATGGCCTGCCGACTCAGGGTCATCAATTCCGGCCCGTCATCTGATGTGACCATGAACAGCCTGCGTGTTCAAATCCATATTGTTTAGCGGCCTGAAGGAATGCTCCGAATCGCTGAGAGTTTCTTCCTGGTTGCAGGTTGTTATCATCATTTGTTTCCGCCCGTGATTTGTACCTCGGATGTTTCATGTCAATGTCCCGCCGCCACAAAGCCCGTGAAGTCGTGCTTCAGATGCTGTATCTGAAGGATCTCAATCCCGATGTGGGCTTCGAGCAGATTCGTCAGATGATTCAGGCCGAGTTGCCGGATGAAACGCTCTCTCGCTTTGCCTGGGGGCTCTTTTCCGGGGCGATGGAATTCCGCCCGGCGCTGGACAAGAAAATCGAAGAAGCAGCGGTCAACTGGTCGCTCAGTCGTATGGCACCCACAGATCGCAACGTGCTGAGATTAGGTGCCTATGAACTTCTGCAGACCGATACGCCCCACCGCGTGGTGATCGATGAAGCTCTCGAACTGGCCAAATCTTTTGGCGGTGCGAATAGCGGCTCGTTTGTGAACGGCATTCTGGATCGTTTACTGCCGCCCGAGAAAAGAGCACGCGCTGCGAAGCCCACCGAAGAAGTGCATGCCACGACAGAGTCAGAACAGCCAGCCGATGGAGAAGAAGCTCCTGCGTGAGAAATTTTTCGATGGTCACGCGCTACGGTCACAGATTGATCGCGGCTGGGTGGCAGGGGTCGGATGTCTTCATCCGCCCCCTGGTCAATCAAGTTCACCAGCGCAAATGCATCCGAAACATACATTTATTGCTTTTAACGCCGTTCGTCAAAAGCGATCAGCGTCAAACAAACTGGGGGCAAACGAGGACGTTTGACCCCAGCCACCCTGTCGGCTTTTGTATAAGATTCCCTCTGTGTGATCGTGTGGGTGTGTTCTTGTGAGTGGCCGGCAGTTGTAGAGATTGTTCCATGGCACCGGCGGACGAGCCATCAGAAACTTTTCCTTCGATCGATGCAGTGGCTGAGCCCATCGATGCATTGGCCCCAGGCGCTTTACCGGGGGGAACGTATCGCTGTCCGGAGGAAACGTATTCGATCAGCCGCAGTGTGCATCTGGCGCGACTGGCGGCTCATTATCCCCTCTGTAGGAATTGCCCGGCTCGCGACGAACAAGGACTGCTGCCCATCAGTTTCCCTGTAGCGCCGATCCTTGAAAACCGTGAGGAAGAGATTTTTTCGGAGGGTGGCGTCCGGGCGGTTTATCTGAATGTGATGCATCGCACTCGTGCGGTGGAGTGGGGCAGGGCGATTGGCAAGGCTTTGAGCGAGGGGGCGTTCGGGGGAGTAGCCTCGACTGCCGGGACGACATTAACAGTGGTGATTGGTCATGATGAGCGTGTCAGTTCGCCAGAGATTGCCGCCGGGCTGGTGAAAGGCCTCAGACAGCAGGGGCTGGATATTGCTGACCTGGGGTTCTGCCGAAAGCCCGATCTGACCCTGGCGATGTCATCGTTCCAAAATGTGCTGGCGATCTTCATTACTGGTTCGGGATATGGCCCTGCCTGGACGGGATTTGACCTGATCGGGCCGGATGGCCTGGCCTGGCCATCGATTGAGGAATTGCGCTGGCTCAGTGGGGAATCTCGCACGGGAATTTATGCTCACGCTAAACAACTGGGTCGATACTCACCTCTTCTCCACTTTGAGCAGGATCAGACCTTACAGGAAGAGTTTCATGCGCTGCGCCCGCTGACTGTGGTTTGCGGGAGTGAGAATGAACTTCTTTTTCAGAGATTGAAGCGATTGACGGAACATCATCCGTGCCGGTTGATTCCGCTCTCGCTGCCGGCTGTGCATCGGGATTTATCGAGTCATACTTCCGCCTCGCTGAGAGTTCTGGAAGAGACCGTTCGTCAGGAGCAGGCTCATCTGGGGTGCTATTTCGCACCGGATGGTGAAACGTTGACTGCTGTCGATGAGCAGGGGAAGTGGCTCTCGATGCCGGATGTGACGTTGTTACTGGCGATCGAACTGGCTCAGGAACGTCTGATTTCTCCCTCGCAAGAACCTTTAGAAATCTGTCTGACAACGACGGCCTGGGCTCATTGGCACACCGATTTCGAACGGTGGGGATTTGTGAGTCTCGATGGTGGCCCATCGATCCAGACGATGACGAAAGCACTCACGAGTCGAAAATGCTTACTCGGCACTAATGGCTCTCCCCAATGGTGGCTTTTGCGCAAAGAGCTCGCCGTCTGCGATGCTTTGCGTGTGTTTGGCACATTGCTGAGATCGCTCAGTCGCTCGGATCGCCCCTGTTCACAACAACTGGCCGCTCACAAGGCGGGCTTACCACGCGATCTGACATAATGAGGATCTTCTCCCCTCTCCCACAAAGACGCGGGCGAGGGTTCCAGAGGGGCATGTGCCGCGAGAAGAGTTGTGGGTGAACGACTGGCCTTCATCCGCTGCCACCAACCCCGCTTCTAACCTCTCCGTTGATTCGCGTTCTGGCAGCGGAAGACCCAAACGTGGGTGAACGACAGGCCTCCATCCGCTGTCCCCAGCCCCGCTTCTAACCTCTCCGTTGATTCGCGTTCTGGCAGCGGAAGACCCAAACGTGGGTGAACGACAGGCCCCCATCCGCTGTCCCCAGCCCCGCTTCTAACCTCTCCGTTGATTCGCGTTCTGGCAGCGGAAGACCCGAACGTGAGTGAACGACAGGCCTCCATCCGCTGCCACCAGCCCCGCTTCTAACCTCTCCGTTGATTCGCATTCTGGCAGCGGAAGACCCAAACGTGGGTGAACGACAGGCCCCCATCCGCTGCCACCAACCCCGCGAGGGGCGCAACAGGGGGTGATAGGGTGAGGGGGCGGAAAAGTGTCTGCCCGAAAAATCGTGGTTGTTCGGGAGGCCTGTCTCATGCGCCCTGTGGTTGATGAATCGATGGAAGCGAATGTTCCCCAGCCGGGGAATTCTGGAGAAAAGGAACAGTTTTGCGGGAGTGCCCGGTTCGCGCTGGCGGCAAGTGATGCGGGGGAGATTGCCCGCACTGTTGCGATTGCCGGTGGGTCGGCAGCACTGGTGGCGCTCTTGGAGATTCTCAGTTCGTTCCACTTTGGCACCTGGAACGCCTTCTTTACGGCTGTGTTCACCGTCGTCATTCGACTGGTGCAGCAATGGAGCACCGATACCCGCCGCGTGACACACCCCTGGCGCGATTGACCCAGCGTGATGTTCGGCCAGTTGTCGTCAACCGCCTGTTGATTTTGTGCCTGTCTCTTTGGTCAAGCCACTGTTTTCGTGGGGTGCTCTCAGCATGTTCACTCGTCTGGTGTTTGTTCGTGGTCTGTCGGTTCTGGCAGTCATTTTGTGTCTGGCTGGTGGCTGGCATGTGATGCAAATGGTCACAGGGATGGCGGAGCGCTCGCTCGGCAACTATCTGCTGACCGTTTTTCCGTGGGTGGTGGTGATCGTGCTCTGGCCCCTCATTCGCTGGCTGAACTCTGACAAGCCCACGCCTGATGCTGAAGAAGGCAATGTGAAAACGCCCTCCTTCGAGCCAGTCGTGCAATCACTGGATGTGCTGCATCACTACTTCCCCGCTTCCTCACCGGCTCAAGAACAGCTGCAGGAGCTGGCGAAAGCCGCCATGGCTCAGCGTTACGACAACCGCCAGAGATCCGCGACAGCCAGGAAATCAGTTCGCGGCTGCGTGCGCGGACCCAAGACTTCATCCACGGCTTCCTGAATCTCTGGTTTCATCTCCCAGTCCTTACTCAGAGAACCTGTCTCATGGTCTTTCGACGTTGTTTTCGTGCAGGGCGGGTGCAGTGTGCTGCCGCCGCTGGATGGTTCGAAGCCGCTCCTTCGAAGTGCGAGAGTCCACGCGCCCTGCTCTCGTGCCTGTTGCCGCGTGTTCCCACCATGGGGTTTCCCTTCTCCCCCGGGCCTGCCTGTGCCCCGACACGCGTGCTTCCAGCGACAGCCCGACGCTTGCTCGTCGGCCTGATGGGATGTTTTCTCCTCGCATCCCTCGCTGGCTGCCTGACACCCGCCCTGCACGATGATCACCCGCGTCCCGAAGTTCCGCTGGCTGCTGATCAAGAGCTGGCCCGAAAGGCTTTGCGAACCTATGCCGTCGGTCTGCAGCAAGCCTTTGACGAAGCGAGCCAGCGATCAGAACTTCGCCCGGCTGAGTTGCACGAAGATCTCAGCGCACGCATTTCAAGCATCCGACGTGCCGCCTTCGCACCCCTTGATGCCCGGCTCGAAGAGGTCATGAATCGCCAGCCAATCGATGAGCTTCAGGCCCGCAACCTGTTGAAAGGACTCTCTCAAGGCTTTGCCGCAGCGATCCCAGAAGCAAAGTGAGTTTTTGCATCACAACACGCGACATGGTCTTCGCGTTTTGACGTCGAAGCATTCCACGAAATGACAGTCCTCTAAGTGCCCTGCTGACAGCTTGGGGCGGTCGATTTCACACAACTTTTCTAGGGGGAGGCTCCCAAGGGTGGCAGGGGTCAAACGTCCTCGTTTGCCCCCGGGTCATCTGACATTGGCACTTCATGGCGACGTTCATGGAGAGTCATGAAGAACATTGCGGATGCAATGTGTCCTGTGGTCCTCGAGTGACCTGGGGGCGAATGAAGACATCCGACCCCAGCCACCCGGCCTTTTTTGTGGGGAACATTTCATGAATCAATTTGGTTGGCGCGATGATCTGGAAGAGCGTCTGCTGTTGTCGGCATCTTCTCAAGCTCCGCTGACGAGGTCATTCTCTGTCAGCGATGCTCCACAAGAAATCGATCCCCGCCCATGGCATCGCATTGAAATGCAGGGATCTTTGGGAAGCTGCCAGGGGCATGCCCTGTCGAGCGTGGGAGAAATGGCCTATCACCTCGCCAGTGGGCGCGTGACGCAGTTCTCACCTCTGTTTGCCTATTACGCCACTCAGCAGATCGATGGGCTTTTAGGACGTGATCAGGGGAGCACCATTCAAGGGGGTGTCCAATGTGCCCGGCAATATGGCTTCTGCCCGCTGGAGGTGTTCCCGAACCCCGTCCCCTTGCGCTACACCGGTGTGATTCCTCAAGAAGCCTGGCCCGCAGCGGCACCATTTCGCATCCGGTCGCACACTGTGTGCACCTCGTATGACGATGTCTGGTCATTTCTCGCAGCCGGGCAAGGAGGTGTGGTGGCTGGCCTGGGCTGGAACAGCAGCCTCACGCCACGTCAGGGGCGTATTGAAAGTTATCGCCCGGGCGGTGGCGGGCATGCCGTCGCATTTCTGGGATACAGCCGGCGGCGCGATGCCCAGCAACGACCTTATCTCTGGCTGGCCAACAGCTGGTCAGAGGAGTGGGGAGATGACGGCTGGGCAGAGGTTGCTCCGCAGGCGGTGGAATCGATGCTGGCTGATCGCCGGACTGTCATGGTCGGTCTCTCGGATCTCAGTCTGCCGACACCAAGACCCATTCCCTGGCGAGAAAAATCGATCTTTGAGTGAGCCCCGCACCTGCTGAGCGGCTCGCGGATTTTATTGACATCCAGTTTCCACACACCCTTTGTTTCAGGGGAGAATCATGTTCCGGAGCATCACCTTCTCGCTGATCTATCCTGCCGGGCTAATCATGTGGCTGGCCACTGGCCCGCAGGCAGGGGCCCAACCTCATGTAATGGCTGAAGAAGCTCTTTCGCAGTCAACGAAAGCGGCATGGCCATCACTCTTTGCAGAGGCAGCAAGCCCCGCGAGTCCTGTGAATACAGCTCAGAATTCTCGTGCGTTGCAGTGGCTGGTGTTTTATGGCCCGGGGTGTGTCCCCTGCATGCGCGCTATTCACGATTTTCAGCCCTGGTTGAAGGCCAGTGGCTGGGAGGTGAGCGAAGTTCCCCAGGCTCATATCCGCTTGATCGACGCCAATCGCGAACAGTCGCTGGCACGACAGTTTCAGATCGAAGCTTGGCCCACCTTTGTGCTTATGCATGAGGGGAAAGTCCTCGAGCGGCACACATCGTATCCGGGGCGGCAATTCCTGGCAGACCGCTATCTGGCAGCCGCTGCTCGAGTTCGTGACCAGCGAAGCTTCACCAGCCATGAGCCAGTCAGTGCGATCTCGATGGGCACTTTGTCCAATACGTCTCGGGAAGTGGCCCTGCTGCTGGAATCGACCCGGCCTCTGCTCGAAGCGGGACTGATGTTCGAAGGCCGTCTCCTGCCAGCCAGCCAGAAGGCTTCAGGCAGCTTGCCAGCCAGTACCACCATTTCACTCACCGAATCAGCAGCCATCCGGCTCTACTGGCCACTCGTGTTTCGCTTATCGAGACAACAAAACTCGCTCCATCTCGATTTCGAGAAGCCATATCCCCAGTTCCGGATGTCGAACATCTTTCCTGTCGAACAATCGATTGAAGGGCTCACAGCCACCACGCAATCTCTCACTATCGAGTTGCCCCGCATGATTGACCTCAAGTGGCAGCTCGATTAATCGACCCTCGTTGAATCGCCGATCGTGGAATGGCCCCATCAGTTCTCTGTGTTCATCGTTCACGCCGGTCTTACTGGATCTCCCGACATGCTGCTCAATATCTGCTACCACATCGCCCCTAAGGCACCCACCGTTCAGGCCTCGATGGTTTGCGATCACTTCGGCCTGACACTTGATGGCCAGCAGCAGGTGATTGCCCGCGATCTCGAACTCCCGGTCACTTCCGGAAACCTCATTGCCTTCGTCGGCCCCTCGGGCTCTGGCAAATCGTCACTCATGCGGGCCGTCGCTGCAGAGCTGAAGTCATCGGGCCAAGGAGATGTTCTGTGGCTTGATCATCTGCCGCAGGTTGCGTCACTCGTGGCCGACGCCCTGGCACTTCCACCACTGGATGCCTTTCGACTTCTGGCCCAGTGCGGTCTGGCTGAGCCACAACTTCTTTTGCGAACACCTGATGAACTGAGCGACGGCCAGAGATTTCGCTTTCGCCTCGCACAAAGTGTGGCCGAGGCGCTTCGTCGCCAAAGTCAGCATTCATCACAGGGCACCTGGATCGCGGCCGATGAGTTCACTTCGCCACTCGATCGCACGCTAGCCAAAGTGATGGCCCGCAACTGGCATTCCCTGTTGCGCCAACATCGCCTCGGTGGCCTCGTGGCCACCACACACACCGATATTCTCGACGACCTCGAGCCCGACCTCATCGTCACCTGCAGTCACGACGCGCCGCCTCAGCTTTCCGGCCTGGCCGCCTCGCCGACATTCTCGTCCGCAACATCGTCCGCACAGCGGACCCTACGGGAGGCCGACGCCCCCACGCCCGCTGTAAAAAAAAAGAAATCAGCTTTTTCCACGAACTGGCCCTCACCACCGGAACGAAACGCGACTGGGCGTATTTTGCTCGGTGGCATTACCGCTCGCACTCCGTCGGCATTGTCCGCTTCGTCACCATCCTCTGGCATCTCCACGAACCCATAGGCATCTGTGTCTTCACCAGTGCCCCACTCTCGTTGCGTTTGCGCAACCAGTACTTTGGTCTTTCCGGCCGCTGGACAAGAACCGGCCTCCAGGCCATCGATCGACAGTTCTGCCGATTGGCCCGCGTGGTGATTCATCCCACGTATCGAGGAGCCGGGCTGGCGGCTCCTTTTGTTCGCGCCAGTTGCCAGCATGTTCCCTGGCCGTGGATCGAATCGCTCGCCGAGATGGGGCAGTTCCACCCCTTCTTCGAGAAAGCCGGGTTCCTCAATCTCGGGGAATGTCAGTCCGCAACCCATTCCCCAAAGGCACCTGCCGCAGACCATCGTGAGCAGCACTCCCAAATCTACGGCACACGTTCACTTTCGGGCCGCAAGCGATTGATCACTCATGAAACGTTCCGCAAAAGCCAACATGCTCACCCCGTCTACTTCCTCTTCGATAATCGAAACTCACCCGCCTACCTTGCCAGTTGCCAGAGAAGAATCGCCAACAGTCCCCCATCCCATGCTCTGGAATGAATCACTCGAAACCACACCACAGCTTCTGAAACCCGCTCTGCTCACCAGCGATCAACAGGCGGAGTTTCTCGAACTTCTCACCAAAGGAGCCAGTCCCTTCGGTGCCTGTGAGAAGCTGGAATGTTCGCAACTGCAACTGGCTCTCACGCTCGCGCAAGATGCCGAATTTTCCGAGAAGCTCAAGGCGATCAAGGAGATTCAAGGCCAGAACGTGGTGGCCATGCTCTATCAGGCGGCCCTCAAGGGAAATGTCACAGCTCAGCAATTCTGGCTGCGCCATCAGCCACCAGCCGACTGGCGACTGGCTGCCAGCCCACTGGAAGGACAAGACCTCAGCGATGCCGATCTCTTTGACCGCTGCCGAGAGGCAGGACTTGATTTCCCGCCTGAACTCACTGCGCGCCTGGCAACTCCTGATCTCGAGGCATAATCCTCACAGCTTCCGGCATGTGGTCCGTCTTTCTGCCGCCGATCGAACGCGGCAGGCCACACTCGAATCGTGGCAACGGGCCGATTTCGCAGCCCTCGACCCCGCCTGGCGCAAATTGGCTTTCGGTTCTCGTCCTTCGTTATCACAGGCCGACGCGACCACTTCGAACGCTCCCCACGTTCTTCGAAGGGCCTATCTCGAGCGACCGCGCGGCCACTCGAAAACCACCGATATCGCTCTCTCCTGCGCCTGGATACTCGCCTTCGCGCAGGAACCCGTCACTGGCATTGCAGCGGCTGCTGATCGTGAACAGGCCCAGTTGCTCCTGCAGGCCATTGCGAGGCTCGTGCGTCTCAATCCTCACCTGCTGGGCCATCTGCAGGTGCAGCAGGAACGGGTGATCCACACGCACACACGCAGCCGGCTCGATGTCATTTCTTCCGATGTCGCCAGCTCCTGGGGCCTGCTCCCCGATTTCGTCATCTGTGACGAACTCTGCCACTGGACAAAGCCTGATCTGTGGCATTCGCTCGTTTCTGCATCGGCGAAAAAGCCGCACACCCTGCTCGCTGTGATGAGTAATGCTGGTGTGGGCCGTACCTGGCAATGGCAGGTTCGCGAGGCTGCCCGCACTTCTCCCGAGTGGTACTTCTCATCGCTCCATGGCCCTCAGGCGAGCTGGATTACCCCAGAAACACTGGCCGAGCAGCAGCGTTTGCTCCCCGCGACCGTCTTTGCCCGCTTGTGGCTCAATCAGTGGCAACAGGCGGAAGGCGACTTCGTCACTCTCGACGAAGCCCGGGCCTGTATCGATCCCTCACTCGCGAGGAAAGAGCATGGTTCACCAGGCATCCATTATGTGGCGGCCATCGATTATGCCGAGAAGCACGACTGGACAGTCGCTGTCATTCTGCATGCCGAGGGAGATCGCCTGATTGTCGATCGCATGGATGTCGCTATTCCACAGCCCGGGCGGCCCACACCTGTCGCGTGGGTCGATAACTGGCTCACCTGGGCAGCGGGTGCCTTTGATGATATTGAGTTCGTGCTCGATGAATATCAGTTATTGTCCATCATCCAGCATCGCTCGGCAGAACTCGCACTCGAACGCTTTTCGTTCGCTGGTGGAGCCGGGAATCACGCTCTGGCGATGTTATTGCGGCAACTGATTATCGAACGCCGGGTGCTCTGGTACCCCGGTTGCGGCTCACCGCAATTCGATCAACTCGATTTTTCCCACGGGCCCACTCCTGCAGAAGCGCTGATCAATCCCGAGACGACGACGCAGCCGGGAGATGAGAACGATCTGGCTCAGGAACTGGCGACACTTTTGCTGCGACAGTCGCCTTCGGGCCGATTGCGTTTTGACCATCGAAACGAAGCCGGCTTCCACGACGACCGCGCCTTCGCTCTCGCCGCTGCCTGTTTAAAACTGACAAAAACACCCATCTCTCCCTCCTACTTCGACCTCACCCCACCCACAACCGACGGCACATTCGCCTGGTAATCGCCGACTTGTTGTGTGCCTGCCAAACGCGGAGGGTCCGCTATGCGGACCATATCCCGCGTTCCACTGGTAGCATCTTCATAAGTAGGGTGCATGCCAATGCACCAGTTCGGCCATCCTCTTTATAGCTGACTGGCATCAAATGAAACCTTCTCGTCCGGGTGCCACTGTTGGCTCGCCCAGCAGTGCTCGTCAGAAAGTGAGTCGAGGATGTACATGGCCACCCATCGAGACTGATCTTCCACTGGAAGCGGTTGATGGCAGCTTTGCGGAAAGCTACGGTGGACTAAGGCTTTGCGCAACCCACCAGTTCAGCTCACAGCAACATCAGGCCCCCCATGAGCCATCTCCGAGGTTGGTTTGGCGAAATCTGCACCCGGCTGGGCCTGTGGCTCAGGCTCCCTTCGCGAACCTACCGCCAGTTCCACAACGTCGTCGTCCCCACCTCCAACGGCACGACACAGATCGATCACCTGATCGTTTCAACTTACGGCCTCTTCGTCATTGAAACCAAGACCATGAATGGCTGGATCTATGGCAACGAGCAAGACAGCCAGTGGACGCAGAAGTTCTATAAAAAATCGTTCCGCTTCCAGAACCCGCTCAAGCAGAACTATCGGCATCTCTGCTGCCTCGAAGAGCACCTGGGCCTGCCCCGAACCTGCATGCACTCGATTATCTTCTTCATCGGCGACGCGGAACTGAAGACCCCCATGCCCAGCAACGTCCTCACTCACGGCCTGTCGAGCTATATCCGCTGGCATCGCGAGCCATTATTATCTGAAGACGAAGTGGAGCGGATCATCGCCGCCATCCAGGAACTGAAACGCGATCGCACTCTCAACCACGCCACCCACATGGCCTCACTCGCAGACCGCCACTCCTCAACCACCCGCTGCCCCAAATGCGGCAACGATCTCATCGAGCGGCAATCCCAACGCGGCCCGAATGCCGGCAACACCTTCCTCGGCTGCAAATCCTACCCCCGCTGCCGCTTCACCAGACAACTCTCCCAAGAGCCATAACGCAGCACGGAATGCACTTGGCATTGCACCCACACTGGTACGTGGCACACAACATGCCAGAGTGACCCAGCCTTGTTGTCACCGACCTAATTGTATTCCTTAGGCAGAAGACAGTCGGCTACTAGAGAACGTCTATTGTCCTTCCCTGCCGAAGATCCTCAAGTTCAACTCAGTGAAGCAGAGAGATCCATAACATTTTGCGACGTGGCCATCCCAACAGAAATCTGAATCTCAACCCTGACCACCCGACGGAATCAATTGATCATTACTACTCATCGTGAGTAGCTTGATTGCGTGCACAAGGGTGACAAACAACCTCATGTCTTGGTTTGTCGAGAATGATATCTTCCGGTGCCAATGGTGCCACAGAAGATGGTTGCAAACTTTGCAAAAGGATGTGTCTTTTCCAAATTGGCCATTCTCTGACCACTGCCGCAGCACGTTCTAGCTTCTCAAGGAATTCGGCATCAGTCACTTTTTCCACTCCCAGTTGCGGCGTTAATTGACTGAAGGAAAAGTGTAGCCGCCTCCGTTTCGGAATCCAAATAAGAACGCGGCGCCATCTGTATTCTAGAACGAGAATCTTGAATAGACCAGTTTATCTTCTGTCCACTTTCATCATTTTTGCGCACTAGTGGGTAGCTCGACCCCAGTTGCATGGAGAATAAGTCAAAAAAACGTCGAGGGCCGATTCCGACAAACGGCTCGAATCTCACTCGTCCGTTCACTTGCTCACTTTTTGTTCCGGGAGGTGCAATTGAGTCGTCGTGAAACTCCAAAGCCTTGCTTTTTGGATATGGTTCAACGTAAACGACTCTCTCAATGCCTGCCGCTACAATATGTTTCGCACAATTGTGACAGGGAAACGTAGTGCAGTAAAGTGTTGCTCCAACAGTTGAAACACAATTCCTGGCGCAGCTAAGAATTGCTTCCATTTCCGCATGAACAACTCGACCGAATTCAGTCAGATCTCGAATCGGACTACCCTCAAGGCAAGCTGCCACCATCTTAGTATCAACATTACACTTCTGGCCGATTGAATTAGCAATACTGTTAATCATTCTTACCTGTTCAGCTCGATTAGAATCGCCATCCTTCCTCATGTAGTCTCTACCATCTTCCAAATCTCGAATACACGGGCCATCATGGCGATCTGGCCAGTACAGACCTCCGCCTGCCTTGGGGCAGTCATTAGCTCCAGTCGAAAGTATCTGCTTATCCTTAGCGACAACGGCTCCTACCTGCCTCGAAAGATCTGCGGAGCGAAGCGCTGACGAAAACGCCATAAACATTGCATGCTCGTCGAATGTTGGCGTCTGGAAAGGATTGCCGAACCAGAGATCGACAATACGGTCGATGTCACACGCAAGCTGCGATTGATTAGAAGAGAGATCTATAAAAAAATCGGCCAAATGAAATGTTTTCCGCAACCTCTGTCCATGCGGATCTTCACTTTCGTCAGCATCACGATCAAGCAGTCGATCAACCTGTTCGGTTGACAACCCCTTACGAGTGAGCTCTTGACGCCGATCCTGCTCGCTCTGATGAACACCAATTAGCAGAAAACCGGATGGATAGGTCACCCTTAAAAATTCGACCTCCTCTGGCCGCTTTAGGGAACTGATTATAAATGCGGCTTTCTGTTTTGGCTGAATTGTCTCGTTGCTACTCAATCGCCGTGAATATATGTTCGCGACAACACCTTGTGCCAACACTGAGTCACCGTGCTCCGCCCTTGACTTATTCCCGGCATCCATCATCTTGTTGATTCGGTCGTATTCCGATTTGTACGGCGTATTGTCACCTGACATACGGCTCATCACATCGCTAGAAACGCGAATAACTTCAACTGTATAGGAGGCTCTTTCCAGTGACTTTTGTAGATCCCGGATGAATCGATCACTATCTGTCCCTACAGCGTGCAAAAGTCCAATCATCAACTCAGGATGAAAAGATACAGATGAGTCTACTTTTTCCATGATCGCCACTTACTAAGATTACCAATTCGACTGAGCTGCTATTGTGTGCGATTTGAAGGGGTAAGAGCAAGTTGTAAATGTCCAACAAAAAACCGGACTTGCATCAGTGTTAACTGACGAAAGTCCGGCAATAATTTAGGAAAATGCCAAAACAGGCTAGAAGAGGCCACCCTTAATACCGATAATGCTCCGGCTTGTACGGGCCTTCAACCGGGATGCCCAGGTATTCGGCCTGCGTTTTGGTCAGCTTGGTCAGCTTGACGCCGAGCTTTTCCAGGTGGAGGCGGGCGACTTCTTCGTCCAGTTCCTTCGGCAGGCGGTGCACGCCCAGCTCGAACCGGTCGGTATCCTGCCAGAGTGCCAACTGAGCCATCACCTGATTGGTGAAGCTGTTCGACATCACAAAGCTGGGGTGACCATTGGCACAGCCCAGATTCACCAGACGACCTTCGGCCAGGACGATAATGCCCCTGCCATCAGGATACGCATAGCGATCCACAGGGCCGCCTTCGTCCTGATCGCTCTTGATCCGCGTCTTCTTGATATCCTTGCGGTTATTCAGGTAGGCGATTTCGATTTCGAGATCGAAGTGCCCAATGTTGCAGACAATCGCGTTGTTCTTCATCACATCGAGATGCTCTGCGCGGATAATATCCCGGCAACCTGTCGTCGTCACGAAGATGTCGGCATAAGGAGCGACTTCTTCGAGCGTCGTGACCTGGTAGCCTTCCATCGTGGCCTGCAGCGCACAGATGGGGTCGATTTCTGTGACGATGACGCGGGCTCCCAGGCCCTTCATCGAAGCCGCAGAACCCTTACCCACATCGCCATAACCACAGATGACGACGACTTTGCCAGCAACCATCACATCGGTCGCACGCTTGATCCCGTCGGCCAGCGATTCCCGGCAGCCGTAAAGGTTATCGAACTTGCTCTTGGTGCAGCTGTCGTTCACGTTGATCGCGGGAACACCCAGCTTGCCCTGCTCCATCCGCTGATAGAGCCGATGCACGCCCGTGGTCGTTTCTTCGGAAAGACCCTTAATGCCACTCAGCAGCTCGGGGTACTTGTCGTGAACCATGTTGGTGAGGTCGCCACCGTCATCGAGAATGAGGTTCAGCGGCTGACCATCCGGGAAGAAGAGGGTCTGTTCGATACACCAGTCGAACTCTTCGTTGGTCATCCCCTTCTTGGCGTACACAGGAATACCAGCGGCAGCAATGGCCGCAGCAGCAGTATCTTGCGTGCTGAAAATGTTGCAGCTCGACCAGGTGACTTCGGCACCCAGGGCGGTCAACGTTTCGATCAGCACAGCGGTCTGAACAGTCATATGCAGGCAGCCGGCAATGCGGGCCCCGGCCAGTGGCTTGGTGTTGCCGTACTTTTCGCGAAGTGCCATCAGGCCTGGCATTTCGACTTCGGCCAGTTCGATTTCCCTGCGGCCCAGTTCGGCCAAAGAAATATCCTTGACCCAGTAGGGCAGCTTGTCTGTTTTGGCCTGTTCGTGAAGTGTGGCTGTCGCCATAAGTCGAATTCCTCGCAAATAGAATCAAAATGTGGCCAATCCCATGACCACTCAAAACGGCAAATCGACCGTCGAAGAAAATTCCCCGTTGATCGCGATTACAGAAGTATAGCGTGATCGACTCGTGAGTGGAATTTCGCTTTCATTTCGAAGTTGCCGGAACGCCCCACTGTTGCCAAGATGCATCATTTGCCACTTGAAAAATGAATCCGCCGGATGACTCATCAGCGTTTAATGATTCGAGTGGTGCTATCCAAATCGATCGACTTCTGCATCATTTTTTGAAGAAGACTCCATGTACGCAGAAATTTTGGCTGTCGGGTCTGAGCTGACAACGGGTGCCAAGCTCGACACCAACAGCCAGTGGCTGAGCCTGGCGCTGGCCGATCTGGGCATCTCGGTTTTGTTTCATACGACCGTCGCCGACGAACTCGACTGGATGGTGGCTGCACTCAAAATCGCCGCCGAGCGGGTTGATGTGATCATCATCACAGGTGGCCTGGGGCCCACTCTCGATGATCTGACTCGTGAAGCCGCCGCACGATGTGTCGACGTCCCGCTGGTGGTCGATGAGCATTCACTGGCACAAATCAAGGCCATGTTCGCCCGGCGCAAGCGAGACATGCCCGAACGGAATGTGATTCAGGCCCAGTTTCCTCAGGGAGCCGAACCCATTCCCAACGCCCGCGGCACAGCCCCCGGCTTCTGGATGGAAATCCCCCGCAATGGCCGCCCACCTTGCCGGGTCGCCGCCTTACCAGGCGTTCCCAGTGAAATGAAACCGATGTTCAAAGAGCAGGTAGTCCCCCGGCTGGAGACCGGCTCGAACATGATTCGCCGGGCGCGAATCAACTGCTTCGGCGTGGGGGAATCTGCCGCCGAACAGCTTCTGGGAGATCTGACAGCGCGCGGCCGCGATCCCGAAGTCGGCATCACTGTGCATGAAGCGACCATCACCCTGCGGATCGTCGCCAAAGGGACCAGCACTCACGAATGCGAACAGAAAATCAGTTCGACCCGTGAAATCATTCTCAACCGGATGGGAACACTCGTCTTTGGCGAAGAAGATGAAGAGCTGGAACATGCCGTCATTCGGTTGCTGGGCCAGCAGCGCAAGACACTCTCGACCGCAGAATCCGGGACTGGCGGTCTATTGGCGCATCGATTAACGAGTGTCCCCGGGTTCGATTCCAGTTATGGCGGCGGCTATGTCGTCCCCACCACAGCGGCCCGACTGTCAATGCTCGAAATCGACCCCCGGGTCATGCAGCATTACGGAGCCATCAGCCCGCAAACCGCTATGGCACTGGCCAGTGCCTGCCGCCGTCGGTTCACTTCGGATTTTGCACTGGCAGTAACGGAATGGCCGAGCTTCAAGGCCGAAGACGCTTCGCAGGCCGTCCCCGCTTCGTACATCGCCCTCGCGACGAAGAAAGATCTGATCTTCGAAGAAGTCACTCACTTCGGCGACCCGGCTATTGCCAAAAGCCGCACAGCCAAAGCCGCCCTCAACATGCTCCGCCTCCGCTTACTCGGCGTACGATAGGCCTTTCGCTCAAATACTAATCCCCGCGTCTGATTCACCTGGCTGACACGCTTTCCAAGAAATCATCTTGCTCTATGTGCCATGCTTGCAGCTCTGGGCAAGCATGTCTTCACACCTGACAGCGGCTCACACCCCTTCCAGGAGCTCAATAATGAACATCGAGGATATTGTAATGAACAACAACACTGACTTACTGCACGACTACCTAAATACCCACGTAAACAATAAAACAGAGCTTAACTATGCATTGTCAGTGGCCACAAGGCTCGGAGACGCACAAATAATAAAACAGATTCTTGATAGTGGAGCCCCCCTGAATGTGTACTCCAGCAAAAACATGCCTCCGCTATACTGCGCAATAGAAAGAGGCGATGTAAACCTTGTAAAATTATTGTGTGAACATGGTGCGGACGTCAATTATCAAGCCGCTGAGACGATCTCTCCTCTTCATTGGGCAGTTGACACGGAAGCTGACGGTGCATACCAAATGGGAACAGTCCCGAGCGTAGAGATTATTCGATTGCTTCTAGAGTATGGCGCAAACCGCAACGCGACTAATAGAGATGGCACACCATATAATATGGCTCTACGGTATGAGTTTACTGAGGCATGCGAGTTACTCAAACCTCAACCTTAACAAAATACTTGCCTTTCCATCGTAGCCGCGTAGGGTGGGTTAAGGCTCTGCGCAACCCACCAGGTCTTCTCCACGCCTTTACCCATCAGCTTTTATCGTATGTAACCACTATCTGGCCCTGATGAGGGTGTATGAAATGAAATGGACGGACGTTCTTCTCAATAAGATCCCAATTGAATCCATTTACACAAAGATTCCGTCGCTGGTCGACGTACGACTGCACGAAATGCAGTTCCACCAAGATGGGCCAAGAGTATCGTTACGATTCGATCCTGCTGAGTACCCTGACAATCCTCCCCGGAAATGGATTGTCCAGAAATTCGATCAGGCACAAATTACATTGGTCCTTACAGATGTCAGTCAGTTAAATGTACTTGGCTGGGGTGTGAATAACATTGGTGACATAATGATGAGCAGAAGTGATGAAGGCGTCTGTGTGAAATTTGTGGGTACATCGATGCAAATGAACTGCTGTGCCCGATTCGTGAATGTTGAGAGAATTACGGGGTATTGTCATGTAAGGGAATCATAGCCGAGTAGGGTGGCTTAAGGCTCTGCGCAACCCACCAATGTCTTCGCGAAGGCATGTTTCATGCACCCCACCAAAATCATGCCGCACATTCCCGCGTGTTTGCTGTGACCTGGGCCACTCGTCAATCTTACTTGATCATCCGGCGGCTCACTTTTTTCCGCGGGATCTTTGTAATCGAAAAAACTCCTGCAGAATCTCTTTGCATTCCTGAGCCAGTACACCGCCCAGAACAGCGCAGCGATGATTGAGCCGGGCGTCGTCGGTGATCTGATAGAGAGTATGGCAAGCTCCCGCCTTCGGATCTGTGATCCCATACACCACGCGCGGAATGCGGGCCTGCACAATCGCACCGGCACACATCGGGCATGGTTCGAGTGTGACATAGAGCGTGCAATCTTCCAGCCGCCAGTCACCAATCACTTCGGCGGCCTGAGTAATCGCGACAATCTCGGCATGGGCCGTCGGATCTTTGAGCTGCTCACGCTGATTCCACGCCGCTCCAATGATCTGATCGTCTTTGACAATCACGGCACCAATCGGCACTTCTTCTTCGGCAAAGGCCTGTTGAGCCAGATCGAGCGCCTGCCGCATCCATCGATCATGAGGCTGCAAAACGTGATCGAACATGTCGGAAAGCTGTTGGGTCATGGGGAGGTTTGGTATTTGATGTTGGGTATTTGATGTTTGATGTTGGGCACTTGAAATCGATGAGTTCTCAGTCTTCATCAACAATACCAAACGCCAAATACCAAATACCAAATACCGAGCACCAAACGCCAACCCTCAATCCAAAAAGAGAGAGGCAGGTCACTGGTTAGGTGAGCCTGCCTCTTCCTTGCCGCCAGGGGGTGGCGGACTGGGTGGGAAGTGACAGACCCGGCGAAAAACCGCCGGGTCTGTCGAAATTGTGCGTCCTTGCCGGACACCTTCCGTGGTGTCAATCCTGTGATCAGAATGGCTCACTCAAGCCATTTTCAGGTGTGATGAAGACTATTCATCGACACTCTTGAGGATCACAAATCGCTTGCCTTCCGCATTTCGCAGGTGCAGGATGACCCCTTCTTTCAGATCGACATTGGCCAGAGCGGCTTTCACATCTTCGGGCTGAGCCACCGTTTTGTCGCCAATCTTTTCGATCACGTCACCCACCTTCACACCGGCAGCTTCAGCGGCAGAATCACCCGCCACTTCAGTCACGACGACACCTTCACCAGTCACACCCAGTTGGCGACCAATGGATGGGGTCAGCCGGTCAATCGACATCCCGATGTTGTCCAGCGACTGGCTCTTGGGCTTACCCGACTGAGCCAGTTGCGAGCGTGAAAAATCGCTGGGCATTTCTTCGGCCACCACACTCAGGTTGAGTTCCTTACCTTGCCGCTTGGCGACAATCGGGTAGGACTTGCCGATATCGAGCCGTTCGACAGCCGACTGCAAGGAACGTGGATCGTTCACTTTCACACCATTGACCGAGATCACCACGTCGCCTGGTTCGAGGCCTGCCTTGGCAGCAGGTGAATCGGGGCGAACCATCTGGATCACAACACCTTCACCCGCATTGGCACCCAGCTTGAGTGCAATCGATTCGGCCACAGGGGCAATCGATGTGCCCAGATAAGCCCGCTTGACCTGTCCGCTGGCCACCAGTTGCTTGCTGACCCACTGCGCCATGTTGATTGGAATCGAGAAGCTCACACCATCGTAACCGCCACTGCGGGACGAGATCGCGGTGTTGATACCGATCACTTCACCACGCAGATTGATCAGCGGCCCGCCACTATTGCCAGGGTTCACAGCCGCATCGGTCTGAATGAAGTCTTCGCGTTCGGTAATCCCCATCCCACGGCCTTTACCGCTGACAATCCCGGCTGTCACGCTGGTATCGAGTCCAAAGGGAGAACCAATCGCCATCACCCAGTCGCCCGGCTGTGCCGAGTCGCTGTCACCTAAAGGAAGTGCGACGAGGTCTTTGGCTCCTTCGATCCGCAGAATGGCCACGTCTGTCCGAGGATCAGTTTTGATATCCTTGGCAACGTATTCCTTACCGTTCTGAAGCGTCACGATCACTTCGTCGGCCCCATCGACCACATGGTTATTGGTCATGATGATCCCGCTGGCATCGATCACGAAGCCACTCCCCATCCCACGTTGCATGGGTGCACGCTGCTGGCGCGGTGCTTTGAGCATGTCACGGAAGCGGGGATCGTTCTTGAAGAATTCTGGCAGTGGCATGTCGTCGCCGCCCGGAAGGCTGCCAACGTTAGCCGCGTTCCCTTTGCTGAGTGTCCGAATCGAGACAATCGCTGGCAGGCTTTGCGAAGCGACTTCACGAAACGCCATCGAAAACTCGCCCGGCGTGAGGACGCGGGGAACCGCTACAGCCTGGGTATGTTCTGCGTATTGCATCGAGGCCACCGCGACAATTGCTCCAGCGGAAAGTGTGGCCAGACTGCCGCCAAATCGAGAGAGAAAACTCATCCGTCACTCCTTCACAACTCAGAAACCGCCCGAGCGGCCTGGTGTTGGTAATTGAAACTTCCGTTCATCATAAAAACTCAGCCAGAACCGACTTCAACCAGAAAAACTTTCGAGGTTGTTATCTTTTGGCCATCGACCAGTCATCAAGAGTCCGTTTGGAACGAAACTCATTGTGGCAACTCCATTTCTGGCCAGAGGTGAACTGGAGTTGTGATGACCGACGCTCTTAGATTTACGGCTTCTGCCGGGTGACTGTTGGAGAGGAAAAATTTCTTTTCCTCCACTTAGCATCTCAGCGACTGAACCCGGCATGTGGCGACTTTTCGCCGTCTGAGCTTCATCATATGCCCGGCCGCTTGTCGCACCTGGGCAACATGAAGATTCGTAACCGATTGTATTTCATGATGTTATGAAAAATTGTGTGTTACGTGTGATTACCGACAGCAATGAGTGCTTTCCAGAATAGATAGCACGGCAACAATCAGTGTATTATCATGTGTTGGTGTAATGAAAAGAGGATCAAGCATTCGATCCAGGACTAATATCAAATTATAAGGAATGAGTTTTCATGCCGGGAAAAACGATCGAGTCGAAATCATCTCATCGGCGAGGATTCACACTGATTGAATTGCTCGTGGTCATCGCAATTATTGCGATCCTCATTGCCTTGCTGCTCCCAGCAGTTCAACAGGCACGCGAAGCCGCCCGCCGAACACAATGTCGTAACAACCTCAAGCAGTTGGGCCTGGCACTCCACAACTACCACGACAACTACGGGGCTTTCCCGCCATTGTTTGTGATGCCCGTAGTTCCAACGAATTCGACCAATCACGCGACGGCCACCGGAGCGAACTCGGCCAATATGGCACCTGGCTGGGGTTGGATGGCGTTTCTTTTGCCCTACATCGATCAGGCACCACTTTATTCCTCCCTCGGAGTGGGTTCGACCCGCTTCCCTCTCGACAGCCAAAACCTGATTCGTACTCCCATTGCAGGCTATATGTGCCCATCGGACATTGCCGGCCCGATTAATGCCGGTTCGATGTGGGCTCGCCAGACCGAAAATGGCTGGGAAGCAGCCACCTCCAACTATGTGGCGGCACACGATCACGAAACCACCATCAACCCGCTGGTCGCTACTGATCCCGATCGCGGCAGCAAAACTCCCACCGGTGGTTTTTTCCCCAACAGCCGCACTTCGACACGCGACATCACGGATGGAACTTCCAACACTGTCGCAGCAGGCGAACGCCGCTACAAACAGAACGAAAATGCTTCCGCAGCCGTTTGGATTGGCACGATCGACGGAGATCATGAGAACGATTTCGGTTACGACACTGCGGGAACTGGCCGCAACCGTATTAATGAAGACAGCAATTCCGGAGCCGACTGGGATTGGGTCCGCAGTTTCAGCAGTGCTCACACGGGTGGAGCCCACTTTGTCCTGTTCGATGGATCAGTCCGCTTCGTGAGTGAGAACATCGACCATTCCCCGGGCCGAACTGACGGAACGGACACTCCTAACAGCCTCTTCGACAACATCATCTCGATTCGTGATGGCAACGTCGTCGGCGAGTTCTAACTCAATGGCCGATAATTGCTGATCCAGCGCTTGTTAAAGACCTCATATCCTCGCGATGTGAGGTCTTTGCGTTTTACCGGCAAATCAACGAATCAAACTCTATGGATGCAGCGGGGCCGGGTGTGGTCTACAATGTATTTGCAAATGGTACGCACCACAGGAATTCGCGCATGCACCGTGTTGGTTTGTTCATCCCCTGTTATATCGATCAGATCTACCCTGATGTCGGCCTCGCCACTTGCGATGTGCTGGAGCGGTTTGGCTGCGAAGTCGATTTCCCCAAAGACCAGACCTGCTGCGGCCAGCCCATGGCCAACACCGGCTGTACCGTCGACGCCATCCCGGTCGCCAAAAAATTCATCGAGCTCTTCGCCAGTTACGACCACATTGTCTGTCCTTCGGGAAGCTGTGTGGCCATGATTCGCAGTCATTACGAACATCTGCTTCACGATGAAATTGAAGCGGGCCGGGTCGATCGAGCCAAGTTCAAACACGTCGAAAAGAACACACTCGAACTCGTCGAGTTTCTGGTCGATGTCCTCAAGGTCGAGTCGCTGGATGTTCCCTTTCCGCACAAGGTCGGCCTGCATCAAAGCTGTCATGGCCTCCGCGAATTAAGGCTGGGCCAGTGCAGTGAACTGGTCTCACCCGCTTACAGCAAAGCCGAACAACTCCTCAAAACCATGCCCGGGCTGCAACTGGTGGGACTGAAGCGGGTGGATGAATGCTGCGGCTTTGGCGGGACATTTGCCATTAACGAAGAGGCCGTCTCGTGCATGATGGGGAATGACCGGATTCACGATCACGAAGAGGCTGGAACCGAAGTGATGACCGCTGGCGATATGTCGTGCCTGATGCATTTACAGGGACTGCTGGTCCGTCAGAAAAAACCGATCAAGATCATGCATCTCGCTCAGATTTTTGCCGGTCGAGCCGTGACCTAATGCACGATTTTTGATTCATCGAGACTGCCTCAAGCCCTTTTAAACAACGATTACTCAGAGATATCGAACATTCCTCGGAGCCCGAGATGATTGCTGCCAAGCACGATCACCCGACCAACGCCCAGAAGTTCACCGATAATGAGCCGCGTGCCCACTGGCACGATCAGGCAATCTGGTTTGTGCGCTCCAAGCGGGATAAAGCCGCCTGGACATTGCCGGAATGGGAGCTGCTGCGTGAGCGGGCTTCACAAATCAAAACACACATGCTCTCGAACCTTGCGGGATATCTCGAACAGTTCGAAGCCGAAGCCACCAAACGTGGAGCCGTCGTCCATTGGGCCAAGGATGCCGCCGAGCATAACGAGATCGTCTTAAGCCTCTTGCAGAAGCACGGCGTCAAAAAAGTCGTGAAAAGCAAATCGATGCTCACGGAAGAGTGCCATCTCAATCCGTTTCTCGAGCGGCATGGCCTCGAAGTGGTTGATACCGATCTGGGGGAATGGATTGTCCAGCTTCTGCATGAACCACCCAGCCATATCGTCATGCCCGCCATTCACATCAAGCGGGAAGAAGTGGGCGAGCTGTTCCATGAACATCTGGGAACGGAAAAGGGAGCCACCGATCCTCCTTACCTTGTGAATGCTGCTCGTGTCGAATTGCGGCAGAAGTTCCTCGGTGCGGAAGCCGGCATCACAGGGGTGAACTTCGCAATTGCCGAGACAGGCGGCTTTGTCGTCTGCACGAATGAAGGGAACTGCGATTTAGGAGTTTCGCTGCCGAAATTGCATATTGCCTGCATGGGGATGGAAAAGATCATTCCGAGGGCCGCCGATCTGTCGGTCTTCCTCCGTTTGCTGGCACGCTCAGCGACCGGGCAGCCGATCACGACTTACTCGTCTCATTTCCATGGCCCGATGGAAGGTGGCGAACTGCATATTGTGATCGTCGATAATGGCCGCAGCAAAATTCTCGGGACGCCCGAGTTTCGCAGGTCTCTGCACTGCATTCGCTGTGGTGCCTGCATGAATACCTGCCCGGTCTATCGCCGCAGTGGCGGGCACAGCTACGAAACGACTGTCCCCGGCCCGATTGGCTCGATCCTCGCCCCATCGCGCGACCCGGCTCAACACAGCACGTTACCATTTGCCTGCAGCTTGTGCGGCTCATGCAGTGATGTCTGCCCTGTGAAGATCGATCTGCATCTGCAGCTCCTCACCTGGCGAAAGCAGATTGCCGCCCTGGGGCTTCTCCCCTTTGACAAACGCTGGGGCATGTGGTTTGCCGGCAAGCTCTTCAGCCACCCCAGGCTGTATGAGTTCATGGGGAAAGTCGGCCGAAAGCTCTGGCCCTGGCTCCCCAGATTCATGGTCTACAACGGCCTCAACAAGTGGGGCAAACAACGCGAACTCCCCCCGATGCCAAAGAAGTCTTTCCGGGAATTGTATGCGGAGAGACAGAAGATCGCCGAGAAATCTAAGAACTAATTCCGCATGATCAATCCTTCAGAGTTCTTCAAATCGTAACGACAGAGAGCTGTTCCGAGAGAGTTCCCGATCGCTTCGCTATGCTTGTCGCAACACAAGAAAGAACTGTTGTTTTCTGAATCAACCTGTTGTTTTCTGAATCAACTCAGTGCAGTGTAGAACAACTGAACGAACAGCTCTCAGGCAGTTTTGCGGGAATTGAAGCGATCGAATCACCAATGTTGAACTTTGGGTTCTGGAATACCTATCGCAAATCACTCGTTGAGCCAGTCATCGAGTGGGTTCATGAATTCGAACTGAATATTGTGCTTTTGGCGGAATCGACTCTTTCGTCTCAATCTCTGGCGGAAATGCTGTCCATTTCGTCAGGGCAAGTTTGGAGTTATCCGAAAAATCCCATTCGTCGATTTTGTGTGGCGTATCGAGAGCCTCTGCTATCTTTTGAACCAGTGTATGTCGACCGGAGTGAGCGTGCCCCGTTACTCGAACTTCGCACTGGCCATGAAACGCTTCTGATCGCACTGGTCCATCTGCCCTCACTGCTGCACCGTGACGAAACCGATCAGGATATCATCATCTCAGATCTCATCAGCCGTATCGACGAGCAAGAGAAGTTCGCAGGTCATTCCAGAACGATGGTGATTGGCGACTTCAATTTGAATCCGTTCTCCCGGCAAGTCATCGGCGCTAACGGGCTGCATGCCACCATGTCTCGCCAACTGGTGAAAAAAGGCTCAAGAACAGTTGACGGTAATGAGCGAAAAATGTTCTACAATCCCATGTGGCGATTTCTCGGAGATGATGGCGAACATCCACCCGGCACCCATTTTTACAGATCATCGACATCGAATGCCTATTTTTGGCATGTGTTCGATCAGGTACTCTTGAGAAATGAACTGACAGATCGATTGGTTGACCTGAAGATTATTACAAAGCTCAACTCCTTCAGCTTGCTGAATGACTCTGGGCAGCCAGATCGCGAAAATTTTTCTGATCACTTTCCTGTTGTCTTGAAATTAGCATCGCCTGTTTCCCAAGAGGCCCCACATGGCAACTTCGCAAATTCCTGATCTGTGGTCTGATCAGATTCTGCCAGCCGTCGCGACACCAAAATCTTTATTGGAAATGCAGGCAAAAAAACTCGCCACACATACCAATGGATTGGTGGTCGCGGAAGTAACCAAGTCAGAACGCTCTGCAGATACCATTTCCCATCATCTCGTTGTGCGAGCACCTGCCCGGAACTTCTCACAGGAAGTCCTTGAAATTCGCCACCATAAAATGGTCGTCTATCCTTGCACTATTCATGCGGAAGAGCTGGAAAGTGAATTTGCTGACGAAGCCGAGGCATATAGCCCTCAACAGGTTCTCGATGCACTCGCACAAGTTCTAAAGTCACCTCGAATTGTCGCACTTGTCAATTCCCTTGTTGCCCTCAGCAATGACGACTGACCTGGCTGAGCATATCCATGTTTTCATGCTCCACAAAATTTTGTTACGACCTGACTTTCGCCTTCAGATGAACCTTTGAAAACCCCCACCATGCCTGAACCTACTGTGATTCTCTCTGCCTTTGCGGATGAAGCGGCGAATACCAAGTCGGCCGTCGAGCAGTTTTCATCCCTTTCCGCATTAGGGCTGTCTTACTACAGCCCCCGGTTTGTCGATGTCGCGGGCACGGGGCAGGTGCAGCATGTGACCGAACTCGATAAGTCACAACTTAAGCAACTCGCCACCTTGCAGACGCAGTACGGCATGAAGGTCTGCAGCATTGGCTCCAGGCTCGGCAAGGTCAAACTCTTCGATCAGGAAGATGGCTCTCATAACCGCTATGTCACTCCCAAGAAGTATCTGGAAACAGAAGTTGCCGCCACAATCCGCGCTGCCGAAGCTCTGGGCGCCAAGATCATTCGCGGATTCTCGTTCTATCACCCGCGTGGTGAAGATGCTCTGAAGTACATTCAACCCGCAGCCGATGCCCTCGGCCCGATTGTCGAAGCCTGTGCCAAAGCCGGCCTCGTTTACGGCCTCGAAGTCGAAGCCAATCTCGTGGGTCAGAATGGACGAACTCTCGCGGCCCTGGCCAAAGCGGTCAAAAAGCCCAATCTCATCTGCATCTTCGATGGCGGGAATCTCTCCAGCCAGAATCTGCCACCCGAAGCCTGCTTTGCAGAATACCTCGCCATGCGCGATGTCTATGGCTACATGCACATCAAGGATTACAAGATTGATCCGAAGCTGCAGTGGAATGGCGTTGTCGATGAAGAGCGGCTCAAAAATTTCGTCCCCGCCGACGTCGGCGATTCGGGCCACGAACGAATTCTTCGCGATCTCAAAGAGTCTCTCCCCAAAATCGAAAAGAAGATGCAGAAACTCGGCCTGCCGGGAACATTTCTCGAACTCGAACCTCACCTCAAAGGTGGCGGTCAGTTCGGTGGCTTCAGCGGCCCCGATGGCATGGGTGTCGCTGTCCGTGCTCTTTGTAAGCAACTCGACTACATCGGCATCAACTACCGCCTGCGAGATTTCCTCGACATCCGCGCTGCCCGCGGCTTCTAATCCGCTTTGCATGAAGAAAGAGCCCACCGTGTGCCATGCTTGCAGCCTGCCTAAGTTAATACTGGGCAAGCATGTTTTCGTGACCAACCACGCGCAGTTGTTTCCTGGGAACCGTATCAGGCCCCAAAATGTGAATTTTTTGTGACTCTCAGGCAACTGGATTGACTGAGTGTCGCTGATTCGTCACTATCAATTGCACATCAATTTCATTGATCTTTTGCGATGCAAGTGGGGCGATGATGGCGAGCGGCATTCAATTGGTGATCTTTGACTGGGCTGGGACGACCATTGATTTCGGTTCGCTCGCACCTGTCCGGGCCTTTGTGGAACTCTTCCGCCGGGAAGATGTCGCTGTCACGACGGCCCAGGCTCGTGTCCCGATGGGCATGCACAAAAAAGATCACATCCGCGAGATGCTGCGGATCAGTGATGTCGCTGCCCGCTGGCAGGCGGCCAAAGGAAGTCCCTGGACAGAAGCTGATGTCGATCGCCTCTATCATGCCGTCGCACCAATCCAGCTTGATACGATCCGGCAATCGGCAGAACTCGTCCCCGGTTTAGTGCCAGTCATCGAGAATCTGCGGCAAACCGGTCTGAAGATTGGTGGCACCACCGGCTACTTTGTAGCGGCTGCTCAACTCGTTCTCGAACAAGCCCAATCCCAGGGCTTTATTCCCGATTGCTCCGTCAACGGCGACGAAGTCCCCAAGGGACGACCAGCACCCTGGATGGTCTATCGCGTGATGCAGCAACTGAACGTCTACCCTCCCTCGGCTGTCCTCAAAGTCGGAGATACCCTGCTCGATATCGAAGAAGGGCTCAACGCCGGTGTCTGGAGTGTCGGCGTCTGCGATTCCAGCAGCGAGTGCGGCTACTCTCTCGACGAGTGGCAACAGCTCTCCGAGCAGCAGCGGGCCGCATCAATCTCGCGGGTGAAGGACAAATTCCTCGCAGCCAAAGCCCATGCCGTCATCGATTCGATCCACGAACTTCCCGCATTGGTGAAATCGATCAACGAACGGATCGCTCGCGGCGAAAAGCCTTAATTCATGACGATCAGCTCTGATACGCTTTTCATGAAATCATAGCGCTCTGTGTGCCATGCCCTGGGCTGTCTATGACACACAACATTGCATGCCTATTGATCTGAAGTGTGGCATGTGACTGCGTGGCTGGGGTCAAACGTCCTCGTTTGCCCCCTGGTCATGGGGACATTGATCATCCCTGGCGAACTTTCTCACCTGTCATGAAGCATGTCTTCACAACCAGCCACGCGCTGTTACTTCCAGGAAAACGTATTACCTCGCTTTGGCAGGTTGAGCCTGAGCTCCTGTTGATGATGGAACCGCAGGAGTCTTCTGTGTGGTCCGAGCTGGCTCAGGCGATTCCACCGTATCCTGTGGGTAGATCAGCACGCGATCTTTCGCCAGCAGAATTAGATCCGTCCGGCCATCGCCCGTCACATCGGCGGCAATCCCTTCGCGAGGCTCGCCACTGCCACCTTCGTCGTCATCGAACGATTTCTGCTCGAATACCCGAAAACTGAGAGCCGCCTCCAGCCCGGTACTGGGGCGATACTGCACAAGTTGCAGGTATTGGCTGCGTGTGTCGATGATTGCCAGATCTGTCCAGCCATCATCATTAAAGTCCCCAGCGATAAGATCAGCCGGATAGGTCTTTTCCTGTGTCATTTCGAACTGGCCCAGCTCAGCAATTTTGGGAGAGACACCGCCGCTATAAAGGACTGCCATCCGATCAGTCCCCAGGACGAGGAGATCCTGTTGATGATCACCATTGAAATCGCCGGTCTTGAACTGCAGGAAAGGGAAGTCTCCCATGTCGATTTCCTTCCACGCCACCAGACCCTCCGGTGCCTGGCGATAAACACGCAGTTTGCTTAACCCACCGTCATACAGCACAACTTCGGGTCCCGGCTGTCCATCGAGTTCAATCGTTGTGCCTCCCATCAGTCGAGCGTTGGATTCCGGAGCAGTGTACTGCATCACGATCTGCCAGCCCTTAGCCTGGTCATAAGTCACAAACCGCACCAGGTTATCCTGCGATATCAGCAAGCCCTTAGCGTTGCCGAACTCGGCAATCGAGGTTCCCACCGCCCCTGCCATACCCGGGCCTAACGGGCCTGTCGAGTTAATCTCTGTCACCACGCCCTGATCGCCGAAACTCAGCACGATAGGCGACTTTCCTGCACCCTGAAAGACGAGCAGTTCCGACCGGTTATTCCCCGTAAGATCACCCGCAAGCATTCCTTCGGCACGCCCCTTGAGTGGTACGGTGTAGCTCTCCTGATCTCCGAATTTGAAGGGCACGAACTTCGTGCCGTTATGTGTCAGTGCTCGCAGCTTGCTCGAGTAATCACGTCCACTCTTACTCGCTTCGAGATACAGCAACTCGACCTGACCATCGCCATCAAGATCCGCCATTTCCAACGCGACAGGCTCAGTATCAATCGAGATCAACTCCGGGAAAGGTATCCGATCACCGCGGAAGGAAGTCACTCCCAGCGATTTTTCAGCCACACTCTGCACGATCATTTCGAGGCCGGGCACACCATCAACATTGGCCAATCGAAGCTGGTCGGCACCTTTAAGCGATGGCCAGCCAGTTCCCAAATCGAGCCCGAAGCGAGGATCCTGCCGAAAGAGCAATACGCGCGAAGCGGCTCCATCAGAGACGAGAATATCTGTCAGACCATCCTGATCGACATCACCAATAGCGACTGAGCGATCTTTGGCCGTTCCCCCCGGGCCAAAACCAAACTGCACCAGTCGATCCGGAAGTTCACCCGCTTTGCGTGCTTCCATTTCGATCTTCGATAAGCGAATCCGGCCATTTCGAGAATCAATCGTGACAATTTCATTCCCTGGCTGGGCATCGATGTTCGCCAGCGTCACAGAACGGGGACGATCCAGATCAAAGAGAAACTCGGCTCCAAGAGTTTTGTTCCCGCGACCAAAGCGAACGCCCAGTTTGCGGTTGTTTCCTTCACCCGCTAAGTAGACCAGATCAGCGAGACCGTCGCCGTTGAGATCAGAAATCTGCACCAGACCCATCTTCTCCGAAGTATTGAGCAGCTTCTGCACGGGTGCCATCTGCCCCGAGGCCAGTTGCAGAAACAAACTCGTTTCCCGCTCTCCCAGAACGACCAGATCGGTCCGGTCATCCTGATTCAAATCACCAGCCGCGAGCGACCACGACGCTGTACTCATATCCGCCACACGCTGCTCAAACTTCCGGTTCCAGGTTCCTTTCTCAGGCTGGTAAAGAATGACCAGCTGGTCTGGTGCGCCCAGGTAGGCAATATCTGTCCGGCCATCTTTGTCAAAATCGCCTGTTGTTAATGAAAGAATCTCATGATCCACAGGCAACTTGACATGCTCAAACAACGAGCTTTGCTGCACTTTATTCACTTCGCGCGAAGCCACAGCATGGGGTGTGGTTTCTTTACGCTGAAGCAGCAGATCGATCCGGTTGTGGCTGTTATCGACCGCCAAAAGATCGATCAAGCCGTCATGATTCACATCGGCCGAGTGAAGAAACTTCGAGCGATCCTCGAGCTTCATGACTTCCAGCGGACCAAATCCGTAGTAACCAGCCAAACGGGAAGATTCTTCCGTCATTTGTGCAGTGGCGATCGAACAGAACTGCACAGCAGCGAGGACAAAACCCGCACACTTCCAGGAACCTGCCATGTTTGGAGATCGAGTTATCAATGTTCTGCTGCCACGAATGATTGCCTGGAGCATTGCTTCCATTTCCCTCTGTATCATCACGCAACCTGAGAGCCTCTTCAGGCACCAGGTTTATGCGAAGACTTCAATTTTCATGTTGAGAAACTTGGTTCTCCGCCAGACGAGGTTCGTCAATCAATGAATCGACGATGAAGTCGCTGGAGATTCTCCAATGTGAATTCCTTCACATTGTTTGTACTCCCCGCGCGAAGTGTCGGCAACAATCACCTGAGCAATCTCTCCCGCCACATTCAGGAATCCGCGATTTCCACTCACACGAACGCTGTGCATTGTTGCCACCCAGGTCGTCTGGAAAAAACTCCCTGAACTCGCCTCCCGCTTGACGCATGGGATTGTGGCTAATAGCTTCCTGAGAAGTATTTGCTGCGCTGCCGGGAAACGATATGCGGGTTGTGATACGGATTCTCGAAGGAATGGAACGAGGTGAGGTCTTTCACGACCTGACCCTGCCCTGCACTGTTGGTCGAGAAGAAGAGAATGCGGTTCAACTGAATGATGACCGCATCAGTCGCTTTCACTGCAAACTGCAGGAAGATTCTGGCCGCGTCATTTTGACCGATCTCGACAGTACCAATGGGACGCGAGTGAATGGCCGGGCTGTGCAGATGCATGTGCTGCAGCCGGGCGATCTGATTATGGTGGGCCGATGTGTCCTGCTTTACGGCGATGTCCCGCCACCGGCAGTCACTTTGGTGACCAGCAATCAGGGAGCCCCTGAGACGCGCATTGGCCTGACCGATCCCGGAGATTCCGGCGATCTCGAATTCTCGATTGCGACCGATTTTGAAATGGGCCGCAAACCCATGTTCCCTCATGGGCGCCCCGAGTTACCACTCGATCTGAAAGGGCTGCAGCGCGTTCAGTTAAACGATCTGATTGCCTGGATTCACGACGAACTCGGGAGTGCACTGCAGAATGCGAGTGAACAGTCATCTGCGATGACAGGTCTCAGGCAATTGATCATTCCGTGGGCTCAGCGTGAGCGACTGATTGAACTGGAAGCATCGCTGGCCGACATTCTACGCCGACTATCCAGCAACGACACAGTTTGATTCTCGGAGGCTTATGCGCCTTCTGTGAGATCATTCTTACTCTGCGTGCCATGCTCATTTCATGTGCCATGCTTGCAGCTCTGGGCAAGCATGTCTTCGCAACCAACACCGCTCTGTTATTTCCTGGGAGATATGCGCCGTGTTGGTCTCCGGAAAACAGCAAAGGGCAGCCATTCAAAGATGGCCGCCCTCTGCTCGCTGTAACGTTGCTGCCCGGCTGATCGACTTTCATCAATCAACCGCCACCAGTTCAAAAGAACTGAGGCAAGAGTGCTTCCTGTAGAGAACTACAAGAAACTTGGCAGCCTTGTGTGCATAAAAGTGAAGTCAATTGCCTTGAAAGTGAAACAGGTCATGCCGAGAGATGGGGCTGGGCGTCGATTCGATGAAGCATTGGGAACGCCCATGCCACATATCGAATCTGGGCTTGCCGAATTCTGCTGCCCGTAACACTCGGTTCAGGACTGATGGTCGATTTTGCAATACGACCTGCCTGAACGCCTGAAACCTCACCCGCAGGTGAGCTTCAAGATTTACGGAGCTGGTGTCGGAGTGGGAGCTGCCTTCTTGACTGTCTTCTTGGCAACAGCCTTCTTGACAGCCTTCTTGGCAACAGCCTTCTTCGCCACAGCCTTCTTGGCGACGGCCTTCTTGGCAACAGCCTTCTTAGCGACGGCCTTCTTGGCAACAGCCTTCTTCACGACGGCCTTCTTAACGGCGGCTTTCTTCTTGGCCACTTGCTCTTCCTCCAAAAAAGAGAACTGTCGTGACCATCCTTCCCGCTGGCTTACCGGGCATCATGCGGAGAAAGGCGGGTCACATAAAAACTGTTCGTAACCGACTGCCAACCTTGGCGAGTCGAGTAACGTCATCATCAACCTGCTTCGCTGATCACGATTGTTGTCGTGTTGTTCGCGACCTTGGCAGAGGTCATCTCACTCACTTGACAACGAGCATGTTGATAACAACATCACTGAACTGGCGACATCGTATGAATTCCTTGAAATTCTTCAAGCCAATTATCTGCTTACAGCACTCAAAATCTGTTGAATTCTGAAAGGTTTTTACAACCTGCTCTTCATGGCCAGCCACAAGCCTGCCTTTCATCGACCTTCATGCATCACATCCAGACCATGCAGATCACGTCTTGAACACAACGATCACATGGGATATGGCCACTCGACAAAACCCGATCGCAGCGACTGCTGAAGTCCTCCTCACTCTGGTTTCATGAACCTGATCACATCATGAGCATCGCTGAGTCATGTCTTAAAAAGGCCTGAAAAACAGGCGTTTCTGTAATGTCTGTCAGATCCAATCACATGATCATCAGCCATCTTGCACGGCCCATCACAACATTCCCTCCTCGAACGAAGAGATGTTCCATGATGATGCACTCACCCCTCTTCTGATCATGCTCCATCATCTGCGAGACGGGTTCGACGCGATCATCGACCATCACTCACGAGCAGCCTTCAGCATCCCTCATCTCGAAGCGAAAAAATTTATGAGAACATCAGACTTTTTAATCGTTCAGTTCGAGTCATGCCCTCAGTCGATGTGCCTGGGCGACCTGATCTGGATGGAAGAGATCTTGAATCGGCGCCAAAGTTCCTTCACCGCGCTCCACCATGAGAGATGAACATGGAAAGGTTGTTGCTCTTCATGGGCCGCCCACAACGACAGCCAGAGGAAACCTGCTGTGATGTGTCCTCGACGTATGGCTGGCGACCGGGAGGCCCCAGCAAGCAGACATGGGCAAAGCTGCTTCACCCCTTCTGACGGGAGCAGCGCATGTCACTGGTTCACCACGAAGGACACGAAGATCACGAAGAGAAAACATGGACAAATTCTGGCAAGTGGCAGAAAGCATCGCACGAAGAGGGGATAACTTGAAGAATGGAGATCTTCTTGGATAACTTCGCGGGTTCGCGTGAGGATGAATTGAAATTCGGAGGTCTCTCGCGAAGACGCGAAGGCTGCGAAGGGGGAAGAGTTGGTGCATTTCGCTGGCGCTGCATGGCACCCTACGGTTGGAAGAATATAGCAGACCCTCACCCGGCCCTTTCCATCGCAGACGCAGGCGAGGGTTCCATAATTGGCCACCCAACTACCAACTCCCAACTCCCAACTCCCAACACCCAACAATCAGCCACCTCAGCAGGAGCGGGCGTCTTCACAAAAGCGCAGCATGTGAGCAATACTATCCCGGGCAATCACTTCCGCTCCCGGGCTGTAATCGAAGACTTCCACACTCACCCACTTCGCATAGCCCGACTTAAACAGCGCATCAAAAATCGGTGCAAAGTCGGTCGTCCCCATCCCCGGGCCCAGCAGATTGGCATCATTCACATGGAAGTGAGACGTATAACTGGCGTACTTCATGATCAACTGATCAATGGGCGTCGGCTCACTGAGCATCGCCTTCACATCCTGATGCAGTCGGATCCATGGCGAGCCGATCTGATCAATCAGCGCGACCGCCTCGCCGCAGGTGTTGAGAAAATTGGTCTCTTTGGGAGACAGCGGTTCCAGGCACAACGTCACCCGGGTCTCGGCCAGGACAGGTTCAATCGCTTCCAGCACTTCGCGAGCATGCTCCATGCCCGTTTCTTTCGTCATCCCCACTTCCAGTTGCCGCTGCTGTGGTGAACCCAGCACGAGAATCTGGCCACCCAGATCGGCACACCCTCGGGCCAGTTCCGCCAGATAGGCCGCCGTCTTCTGACGAACTGCGGCGTCTTTGGTCGTGAGATGAAACCCCTCTGTCTTCGCCAGCAGCCAGTGCAGGCCAATAATCGACAGACCATGAGCCTGAGCCACCCGGCGGTATTCGGCCCGCTGCCCGCTGCTCACATCCGTGATCCGTGGAGCCAGCGTAAACGGTGCGACTTCCAATCCTTGATAACCCAGCTCAGCCGAGAATGCGCACTGACGCTCCCAGCTCCAGCCTTCGTACAGTTCCTGGCAGATTGCAAATCGCATGAATGCCTTCCGGAATGATAACACGCCCTCAAAACGATCACTCAAGGGCCAATAAAAAACATCTTCTCTCGAACTCGTAATCTAGTCGAGAGCATCCCTTCGATGAAAGAGAGGTTCACCCGGCAATCGACAGACCTCCTTAAGCCAACGGCGCTGGCCAACCCAAAAGCCGGAGTGCATTCGCAGTCGTTGTCGTCGCCAGTTCGTGTCGATCGATTTGCCTCGCATCGGCAAGCTTACCCAACGTGTAACGGACATGGGCCGGTTCGTTCCGTTTTCCACGCAAAGGAACCGGAGCCAGATACGGCGCGTCAGTCTCAATCAGAATCCGGTCGAGAGGTGCTTCTGTCGCCACAGCCAGGAGTGCCTCGTTGCGTTTGTAAGTAATCATCCCGGAAAACGACAGATACAAACCCAGCTCCAGACATTGCCGGGCTGTCTCGGCACTTCCTGCAAACGAGTGCATCAAGCCGCACAGCGGAGCCATCCGCGACATCTCTTCGAGTAACAGCAGCGTTTCAGGCTCTGCATCCCGGCAATGGACAATAAAAGGCTTCTTCAATTCCCACGACAGCTCGATATGTCGGCGGAAATAATCCTGCTGCAATTCGATGGGTGTCTGCTTCCAATACTGATCCAACCCCGTTTCACCCACAGCCAGCACCAGAGGATGGCGCGCCAACTGGCAGATCTCGCTCCAGTCAGTGGGTTGAGTCCCTGAGCAATAATTCGGATGAATCCCCACAGCAGCCCGCACGTGAGACTCCCGCTCGGCCAGTTCAATCGCTCGCTGACTGCTGGCCAAAGTCGTGCCAATCGACAGCATGCGCGTGACACCCAAGGCAATCGCCCGCTCGATCACATCGTCCCGCTCATTCAAAAAGGCATCTTCATCGAGATGACAATGTGTATCGAACAACTCATCCATGGAATTTCAGAACACCCGATTGAAGGTCACTGCACTGCCCGCACACTCGCTCGTTAAAACGATCAGCACGCCTTGTCAGAACTTTGAAAGACAACATCTTGAAGCGATCACTATCTCCAACTGACATCCGGATTGCAAAAGAACCTCCTGCCGGCTGTTTCAGGGGCATGCTAGACCCATCCCGGAAAACCATTGCTAGGAGAGTCGATCAAGCATGCTTGCTCCGAGCCGCAAGCATGGCACGCCAGGCGGTTTCACGGGCAACTGACCTGTGGTGCCCAAATCTCTACTCAGCACAAGGGACATCTGCGGGGAATGATTCTGTTGCGATATGATGAATGGACTCTCAGAATTCACTCAGACCTTTTCCAGACCAGTTCTCTGTTTTGTATATGCTCAGACTCGGTGAGCGAGCTTCTGAACGAGTCCCTGACCGGTCGAAGATCCCGGTCGGCTTGCGTTCCTTCCCGCTGGCTGACAGTCTGTGAGTCATATCACTGTCAATGCTCTTCCTTAGATAATGGTCCTTGGCGATGTCTGCAGATCAACCCGGTATGTCACTTCCCCGTTTCAAAGTCGGAAGCCATGAGCTTTCTTCCCGACTGATTGTCGGCACAGGCAAGTACACCACCTTTGAAGAAATGCACGATTGTCTGGCACTCAGCGGTGCCGATGTGGTGACCGTCGCGGTGAGGCGTGAGCGGTTGGTCGATAAAGAAGGCCGTAACATTCTCGACTTCATTGACCTTAAAAAGACCACCATTCTGCCGAATACGGCCGGTTGCTTTACTGCCGAAGATGCCGTTCGCACGGCCCGGCTGGGGCGCGAGATTCTCGAAGGGCTCGAAAACCCCGGTGCAAGCTGGGTCAAACTCGAAGTTCTGGGAGACAAAAAGACGTTGCTCCCCGATCCCATCGCCACTGTGGAAGCCACGCGCCAGTTGGTGAAAGATGGCTTTGAAGTGCTGGTCTATACGACCGATGACCCGATCACAGCCAAACGGTTGAAAGACGAAGGGGCTGTTTCGGTCATGCCAGCGGGTTCACCCATTGGCAGCGGGCAAGGTGTGCTCAATCCCAATAATATCCGTATCTGCCTCGAGTATCTTAAAGAGAACGACCCGGATTACCCGGTCATTGTCGATGCAGGAGTGGGCACAGCAAGCGATGTCGCCTTTGCCATGGAGTTGGGTTGCGATGCCGTCCTGCTCAATACGGCGATTGCGAGCGCTGCCCAGACACGGGACATGGCCGTGGCGATGAAGCTGGCCTGCCAGGCGGGTTATCTGGCAGCGCGGGCCGGGCGCATTCCCCGTAAACTGTACGCGACAGCCTCGAGCCCGGAAACCGGGTTGATTTCCCCCGCAGTGCGGGGTTAACCGTTCAAATTCTGACAGATGGCCGACTGATAACTCATACGCTGTTGCTCAATCGATGGAAAACGCGACATGTCCGACGTAGTGGAAATTGATGGTGTCTCGCTGCATCTCTCTTCGCCCGATCACACGCAGGAGCAGTGGATTGGCCAACGCGAAGTGCTGATGCAGCTTCTGGCCTGCTGGCTGGTGGTCGACGATCGCGATCTGCCGCTCTCTCCCCGCCTGATTGGTGCCCCCGGGATTGGCAAAACCACTCTGGCCATTGCTGCAGGCCGACAGCGCGGGCAGGAGGTTTACATCTATCAATGTACGGCCGACACCCGCCCCGAAGACCTGCTGGTGACACCTGTCCTCGCGGAAGACGGGAGGATTCGCTACCACGCTTCGGCGCTCGTGACAGCCATGATTCGTGGCGGCGTCTGCATTCTCGATGAAGGGAACCGCATGAATGAGAAGTCGTGGGCAAGTCTGGCTCCGCTCCTCGATCATCGCCGGTATGCGGAATCGATTGTGGCAGGGATTACCATTCAGGCCCATCGCGATTTTCGCTGTGCAGTGACCATGAATGAAGACGAATCAACCTTTGAAATTCCCGATTACATTCTCAGTCGCTTACAGCCCACCCTGACGCTTGGTCATCCGGCTCGTGAAGATGAACTGGCCATCCTGCGCTATCATCTGCCGTTTGCTGCCGAGGATATTCTGAACCTGACAGTTGAGTTTCTGCAGCAATCGCACGGATTGAAACTCGACTTTTCAACGCGCGATGGCATCAACGTCCTGCGGTATGCCATGAAACGGGCTGCTCAAGACCCGGAACACCCGTTGGCGCGCGATGAAGCCTGGCGGCAGTCTCTCGAAGCCTGTCTAGGTTCGGAAGCTCTCGATCTGGATCGTCTGGCAGCCAAAAACCGGCAGACGCTGGGTGGAGAT
Organism: Planctopirus limnophila DSM 3776; assembly: GCF_000092105.1. Taxonomy (NCBI): domain Bacteria; kingdom Pseudomonadati; phylum Planctomycetota; class Planctomycetia; order Planctomycetales; family Planctomycetaceae; genus Planctopirus; species Planctopirus limnophila. The sequence goes on from NC_014148.1 coordinate 4,674,090, forward strand.
GTGATGCCCATGGGCCTCGGAGATTTCTTCTTCTCCCCCAACGACCCGCTTCATCCCGACCGTCATGACGACGACGATGAGGATGATGATCTGGATGACGATGATGATGACATGTACGACGACGACGATGACGAAGACGATCGTCCTTCACGCCGGTGATAGACGGCCAGCTGACTATATTTGACGCACACCGACAAAGGCATGTTAAACACAGCGGCTCGAGGCAGGCTGGACAGACTCTCAATGCGCCATAGATTTCCGGGATGAGTCTTACAATCTCCTCGGAATTCCCCCTATCATAATGATTCAGAAATTGAACGGACGGTCTTCGGGACGCGGATGTGAGTTTTGCTGATCCATGGTTGTTGTGGGGGTTGCTCCTGGGAGTCGTGCCACTGGTCCTGCACCTGTGGAAACGTCGCCAGCCTGCCAGGCTCCCCTGGGCTGCCATGCAGTTTCTGACAGCCGCCATCGAAAAAAATCGCCGACGATTGCAACTGGAAGAACTCTGGCAACTCGCCTTTCGTCTGGGGATCATCATGCTCCCGGCTGTGGCACTCGCCCGGCCCATCTGGTCTTCAGCAGCCATCACAGTTTCCAAAACGCCTTCGACCCTGCAGATCCTCCTGCTCGATACCACTCTCAGTATGGGGACATTGACCGCTGCTCGTGCCGAAGCTCTCCCTTCAGCGTTATCATCTCCTCAAAACCAACCCTCCGCCTGGAGCAGGGCACTCGATCGAGCCCGCGAAATCGTCAACAACGCACCTCAGGGGACAGCGTTCCAACTGGTGCTGCTTCAAGGCGATGAAGCACGCGCCCTGATCTCGGAACCTTCCCGTGCTAAAGCCGAAATTCTCCGGGAACTCGATCAGCTTCAACTCACACAATCGGCGGGCAATCCACTCGCCAGCTTACGCCGTGTTCGTCAATGGCTGGCTTCTGCATCCGAGCGCGAGCCACACTTCGAGCAACAGGTGGTCTCGCTGATCACCGACCTGCAGGAATCGACCTGGGATCTTTCCCCCGGCACACCCACCAGCCAGATCCTGCTCGAAATTCAACAACACGCGGCTCTTCAATGGGAAGACGTGGGCTTGGAAATCCCCGCAAATTATGCCATTACCAGGGCCGAAATCCTGGCCCCGATCCTGTTGCGAAAGGAATCCTTTCGACTCGAACTGACTGTCACATGCCTGGGAAAACCACCGGTTGATCCTGCACCTCTCGTGGTGTTTCTCAAGGTCGATGGCCAACTCTCACAAACCGCCCCCGTGATCTTGAGTCCCCAGGAGCTTCCATCGGGTCGTCAAATCGAAGCCAAAGTTTCGTTCGATCTCCGTTTTGAAGTTGCCGGAGAACGCACCATTGAAGTGGGCCTGGGCCTTAAGGAGAATGCCGGCAAATCGTTGGGATTACCCGTCGATGAGCGCCCTCAGGATGACGTCCGTTATCTCGTGGCTCCCATTCGTGACCGACTCAAAATCCTGCTGGTCGATGGCAAGCCTGCCAAAACACGTTTTGAAAATGCGACCGATTTTCTGCGCCTGGCCCTCGATCCCGGCGATGAGCAAGACCAGTACCAGATCAACGTGATCCCTGCGGACGAACTGCTCTCAAATCGACTCCCTGAGTACGATGTCGTCTGCCTGTGCGATCTGCCGGAACTTTCAGCCAATGAATTGAATGCTGTCGAAGCCTATTTAAGGCAGGGCGGCGGCCTGATCATCGGTTTTGGCAGCCAGATACAACTGGGCGCATGGCGTTCCGTGCTGAATCAGGCAGCCTCATGGTGGCCACTCGAACTCGATTCCATCGTCGGCTCCCCGGAAAATCCCGAGGACATCTTTTCCTTCGATCCTTTAAACTACCAGCACCCCATCCTGTTTCCCTTTGCCGGTCAATCGGGCACAGGTTTATCTGCAACAAAGACCTTTGCCTATCTGCGAATGCTGGCCCGGCCCGGAATCACCAGCCAGGTCGCACTGCAGTTCAGTTCGGGCGACCCCGCCATTGTGACCAGCAGTGTCGGTGCTGGCCGACTGGTGATCGTGGCCACGCCGTTTGATCGTACCTGGGGAACATGGGCTTTGTGGGGGCATAGCCTCGTTCCTCTCAGCCACGAAATGGTGCGTTATGCCGCTGCCGATTCGCAGCAGATGCGCAGCACGATCGCCGGTGAGCCTGTCTTCCCCCATGCAGCCATCCTGAAAGCCATGCAGAGCCAGAACAGCTCGAATGAAACGAGTGCATCAAACTGGATCTGGCGCACACCTGCCGGTGCCGACACCCTCGTGACCCCACAGCCTGATCAGGCGTTGGCAGTGCCCTATCAGGCCGGGCTCTATCGACTGTCGCGCAGCACCCCGGGATTGATCCATTCGCCATCCGTCAAGACCGGCACTTCCCGCGCACCATCGGGTCCTGCGACAGGCTGGTTCTGGTTCGCAGTGAATCCCGATATCCGTGAATCGTCACTGGCCCGCTGGCCTTTGCCTGCCACTGAAAACGCCAGCCACAGGACTCCAGGAAGCCACACCCCGCCCATCTCTCAGCAGCCGAGGCAGGAGACCACAACTTCCAGCACGCCGCCCCTGTCAAATACGCCCACGTCAAATCCGCGTGCGAAAACTACCGAAACCAGCGACAACCCGAGCGACAATCTCCCCCGCTGGCTGCTCCTGCTGGTATTGCTGCTGCTGCTTTGTGAGGGTGTTTTCAGCGGCGGTGTTTTCCGTCGTTCCACCCAGGCCCAGCTTCTGCAAAACAATCCCCAGCCGACTCGTCCGTCTCTCTGGCGCCGGCTCTTCCGTCGTTGACTCAGGTTTCGCATCCTCGCGGGGGGCCCGGCCAACTCGTGCCCAACTCACCGACACAGGTTGTCGTGCAAAGCCACGACAACAAGAAGCCGCGCGATGTGCTCTGTGTGCCCTGCTTGCAGCTCTGGGCAAGCATGTCTTCGCGACCAACAACGCGCAGCCTTTTTGTGGGAACCTCAAAGATCTTCCAGGGAATCTCAACTCCTGCTGGATGTTGGTCACCGAATCATGTTCAATAAATAACACCGCTTTCAGCATTTACAACATTCTTTGTGCCATGCTTGCGGCTATGTGCCATGCTTGCAGCCCTGGGCAAGCATGCCTGACGTACCTCTGAAAAGCCGCAGATTTCTGGAAGGTCTGTAGCAAATGTTCATTCAAAGGCATTCTTTGCAGAACTCTGGCAGCGATTGAGTGTTGATACCACCAGACCACTCCATGAAGGCAGACAAAAAGGACAGAATTGAAGACAGACCGTGAAGTCTGATCACCTCCGGGGAGATTCCAGTCGGCATGAAGTGCCCACAAAAAATCAGCAGCAGCGCCGAGAAAAGTCATGCCCGCCCATGGCTGCAAGTGGCATGGGTTACTCCTGCACACCGCTCACGTTCTGCCTACACGTTGCTCGAAATTCTTTTAGTGCTGGCTGTCCTGGGCGTGCTGGCCGCAATCGTTGCACCGTCGGCGCTGCGTCGTCTGGCAGATTCGACGATGATTTCTTCTGCCGATGAAATCTGTAAGCTTCTTTCGGAAGCACGGATGATGGCGATGGAAGCGGGTGAGCCTGCCGAGTTTCGCTATCAGCCGGGGGGCAATCATTTTCTCGTCACCACCCGTACCGGGATTGCCGATGCGGCACTGACCTCGGGAAACTCCTCATCCGCAGCAACTCCTGTCGATAACACAGGTCAGCCTGTCGCTACGGGTCCGCTCAATGCCTGGACACGCAGTCGCTCGATCGGAGGGCATCTGGCGAGTCCTGTGCGATTCGCCAATCCAACCCCCACTTTTCGAGAGCAATCCCTCGCCCAGACAGTCTCAGAAAACTTGATTGCCGACCTCGAAAATGCGAGTGAACTTTCTCAGGTCAGGTGGTCTGAGCCCCTCGTTTTCCAACCCGATGGCACCACGATCGATCAGCAGTTCAAGATCTCCGATGCTTCCGGCCGCACCATTCGAATTCGAGTTCGCGGATTAACCGGCAGCGCCACCATGTCGGCCATGACTATTGAAGATCCATCAACCATGGAGAATTCATCCCCCAGGTTTGAGCCTTAAGCCAAGGAATTCTCTCGATGCGATACAGACGCCATGATGAGCAGCAAGGTCGAGGGAGTCGGCGTCCCTGCGTATCGAGTCGGACTGCCGGTTTCAGTCTGCTGGAAGTGGTGCTCGCCGGCACGATCTTTCTGGGCGCGACTGTCGCTCTTTCTCAACTGGTCTGGAATGGCAGCCGGGCGTCGATTCAGTCGCGGCTGCTGGCCGAAGCCACCTGGAGATGTGAATCCAAGATGCAGGAAGCAGTAGCCGGCGTGGTGGCACTTTCGCCCGTCTCGTCCACTCCGTTCGATGACGATCCCGCGTGGTCATGGAGTTTGAATGTTTCCGAAGGGCCTTATGCTGAGCTATTAGCCGTCGAAGTCATGGTGACTCGCGAAGGCTCCACACCTCTGGCCAGTGCCGGCTTTCGACTCAAACGCTGGATCCGGGATCCGCAATGGTTCATTGATGCTGCTGCCGAAGAAGCCGCAGCAGCAGCGGCCGAAACCAGCACTTCATCGACCAGCACCTCATCCGGCAGTTCTGGTTCTTCTTCAGGATCTGGTTCGTCATCAGGGTCAGGTTCACGTTCAGGATCAGGGTCAGGATCTGGCGGTGGTGGATCGCAGCAGAATGGAGGCTCACGATGATCAGCCGCCGCTCATGCTCTCGCCGTACGATTGGCCAGCGAGCCTCCCGGCAAGGCTTTAACCTGCTGGAAGTGCTGCTGGCAGCCGCCCTGACAGCGGTGCTGGTGATGATCATTTCGCAGGCTTTGAATACGTATTATCGCAGTACGGTGACCAGCCGGGTCGAGCTGGAACGCTCGCGTCTGGTGCGGGCGATCCAACGGCAGATTGCCAGCGATATTCGCAATGTGACCTTTGCTTTCCAGAAAGAAGCATCGGCTTCGAGCACAGTCTCCTCAAGCACAGTGGCTTCGACCAGCACCTCGACATCAACTGGTTCTTCATCCACAAGTGGCACAGAAACTTCTGGAACCGGTTCTACAGAAACAACCACTGACGAAACGACCACGATTTCCGTTGTGGGTGCGGACGACCAGTTGGCTGCCGGGAGTGCCGGAGTTGTCGGCGATATCGCAAACCTGAAGCTGCATGTCAGTCTGCCGCGAATGGAAACGCCGGTATTAAATGATGTTGAATACTACACCGCGACCACTTCCAGCGACTTGCGACAGATCTGTTACTACTGGATGGCGGGCGGCAGCCTGGACAATCAGACGGGGGAAGCTTCACAGTCTGGCCTGGCTCGCTATGAGGCCGATCGACTCGAAGCCACCTTTGCGGAAACGAGTGGAAAAGCTCTGGCCGTACCACAAATTCTGGCGCCAGAAATCGCCTCAATCAGCTTCCGCTATTTTGATGGTTTGGCCTGGCTCGAAAGTTGGGACAGCCCCACGATGCAGGCATTGCCTCGCGCGATTGAAGTCACTCTGCAATTTGTTCCCGCAGAGAATCGACTGGGAACGATCTTCAATGCCGGGGTTTCACCGATGTCGAATCAGGCGACGTTTGTGATCGCCGTCCCGCTGGCAGATCCGAAGCCACCGGAGGAGACATTATGAAACGAATTCCCCCACTGGCTTACTCACGTCAGTTTCAAACTCAAAGCCGACCATCGACACGAAGATTACCCTCTCGGCCGCAATCATCCCCTCGGCAGGGCATGATTCTGATTCTCGTCCTCGTGGTGACCATCTTTCTCACCTATGGAGTCGCCTCGTTTTCCCGGCAGATGACTTCCGAACTCGAAGCCACGCGTTTCTATCAGACCGAAGTTCGTGTGCAGGCCGCTGTCGAATCCGGGATTGAATATCTGGCAACAGTTGTGGCTCAACAAGGCGAAACGGCTGCCGAAAGTCTCTGGCATGCGCCGACTCTCTTTCAAGGTGTCCTGGTCGAAGAATCCGAACGTGCCCGGGGGAACATTCGCTTTTCTGTCGTTTCACCCCTTCCTCAAGACATCGCCACTTACTCCATTCGTTATGGCGTCATGGATGAATCCGGAAAGCTCAATCTCAATCGACTCTCGGCTCTGAAGCTGACCGAAGAGGAGATGACGGCTCTCCTGATGGGAATTCCCAACATGACAGAAGACATCGCCGCTGCCATTCGCGACTGGATTGACACCAACGACGAAGAGCTACCAGGTGGTGCTGAATCGAGCTATTACGAAACTCTTTCGCCACCTTATCAGGCCAAAAACGGGCCACTGGAATCGCTGGATGAACTCCTGATGGTCAAGGGAGTCACTCCTCAGTTGCTCTATGGCGAAGATGCCAATCGGAATGGTCTCTTGGATCAGAATGAGGTTGATGGTGACTCGAGCCCTCCCTTTGATAACAACGACACCTTCCTTGATCAGGGGTGGAGTGCTTACTTTACAGTTCACAGCCGCGAAAAGAACAAGCGTCCCGATGGCACGAAGAAAATCTATCTCAACAACGATTTTCTGACAGATCTCTACGATGCCCTCGAACCCGAATTTGGCGAAGATGTCGCCAAATTCATCATTGCCTATCGAGTCAACGGGCCGAACAGTACCACAGAAGCACAACCTGCCAACAGCACCAGTGGCAATGACCGCATTCGCAACATTGGTGGCTCACCGACAGGTTCCAGTTCTCAGCGTGGACGCCAGCAGCGCGATTCTCAGGCCGTTCAATCGCTGGTTCGAGGTCTAAGCGAAGCCGCCAGCAGCGAAACGGGAACAGTCACGCGTGGAGGTATCGACATCACCCGTGGTGGACAGTTCAAAGTGAACTCGATCTTTGACCTTGTGGGTGTCTCAGTGACCGCCACGGTCAATGGTGCACAAACCACACTCGAAAGCCCCTGGAAAGACGAACCCAACGAACTGGCCGCGACTCTGCCTGCCATTCTGGACAATTTAAGCACCATCGAAGATGACTTCATCGAAGGGCGCATCAACATCAACGAAGCACGCGTCGAGGTTCTCTCCGGCATCCCCGGCATGACCGAAGAACTCCTCGACGGCATCATGGCTTCACAGCCAGTCGATTCCAACGGGATGCCCAATACCAGCCTCCTGGCTCAACGGAAAAACATTGCCTGGCTCTATGCCGAAGGGATTGCCGATCTCGCGACTTTACGCACACTCGACCCTTACCTCACCTGCCAGGGAAGTGTCTTTCGTGCGCAGATTCTGGGCTTCACAGACGGCGGCGGGCCGATCAATCGCTCGGAAGTCATCGTCGATGCCACCGTCAATCCACCACAGGTCATCTATCGGCGAGATCTCACTTCGCTAGGGAGAGGCTATCCCCGCAGCATGATCGCGCCTCAAGCAGCCCCCTTATGACTGCTCGCCGCATATGCTTTCTAAGAGTCCAAATCGCTCCTATGTGCGATGCATGTCCCCCTCAAGAACCCTCGCCCATGTCTTCGTAGAAGAAGTCAAGGTGAAGGTCTGCCCAAACGATTTGTGTCCAAAACAAACGTTTCCGCAGGAGCACCAATTGTCTGCCACTGGCCAGAGATGAAAAGCATCCCGCATCGGGTGGCAGGGATCGGATGTCTTCATCCGCCCTCTGGTCAATCGAGTTCACCAGCACGAATGCATCGACACATGCTTTCCTGCCATGGCCGGCAACGAAAACGTTTGACCCCAGCCACTCAGAATCCAAACCTCGCCTCATGCTCGATTGCTTTATGCAATCGAATTGAGTGATGGTTATGATCAACCAGATCATCCGAGAGAATTCTGACTGCAGGACTGGATTTTTATGAAACTGAAACGATGGCTGTTGACTCTATGCACTCTGGCTTTATGCGTGGTAAACCACTCGGAAGTTCCTTCAGCTCTGGCTGCTGAAACCACAGGAAAGCCCCAGGTTTCCCGGCCCAACATCGTGCTCATCTATGTGGACGATCTCGGTTATGGCGACATCAGTTGTCATGGCGCCACGCTGGTCAAAACGCCCCATGTCGATCGATTGGCTCGCGAAGGACTCAACTTTTCTGATGGACACTCACCGTCGGCCACTTGCACTCCCTCGCGCTACGCCATGCTCACCGGCGAATATGCCTGGCGGAAAAAAGGGACTGGAGTTCTTCCGGGCGATGCCAGGCTGATTATTGAACCGGGCCGCCGCACTCTCGCTTCGACACTTCAAAAGGCGGGCTATCGCACCGGTGTCGTCGGGAAATGGCATCTGGGTTTAGGAGACGAAAAACTTAACTGGAACGGCGTCATCAAACCCGGCCCTCTCGAAGTGGGCTTTGATGAATCGTTCATCATGGCCGCGACCGGCGATCGAGTGCCATGTGTCTACGTTGAGCAGGATCGTGTGCTCAACCTTGACCCGAACGACCCAATCAAAGTCCAGTTCGGCAAACCAATTGATCCTGCCCTACCCACAGGGAAATCGCATCCAGAATTGCTCACGGTCATGAAGCCGAGCCACGGTCACGACATGACGATTATCAATGGTGTCAGCCGGATTGGCTATATGACAGGTGGCAAGGCCGCTCTCTGGAACGATCAGGAGATGGCCGATGTCTTTACCTCAAAAGCACTCAAGTTCATGACCGATCATTGGGCTCGCCATGCCGATCAGCCGTTTTTCTTGTTCTTTTCGCTGCACGATATTCACGTTCCCCGCTTGCCTCACCCCCGCTTTGTCGGCAGCACCAGCATGGGCCCGCGCGGCGACGTGATTGTCGAAATGGATTGGTGTGTCGGTCAGGTGCTCGACAAGCTCGCGGCCTTAGGAATTGACGACGAGACGATGGTCATCTTTACCAGCGATAATGGCCCCGTCGTCGATGATGGATACAAAGATGAAGCCGTCACGAAGCTGAGTCATCATCAACCGGCTGGCCCTTATCGAGGTGGTAAATATAGTGCCTATGAAGGAGGGACTCGCGTCCCCTTCATTGTCCGCTGGCCAGGTCGCATCCAGCCGGGAACATCGAACGCGTTGATGTGTCAGATCGACCTCATGGCCTCGCTCGGCAAACTGGTGGGGCAACCTGTCCCACCCCAGGAAGCGTATGACAGTATTGATGTCCTTCCCGCTTTATTGGGTGAGTCACAGGCAGGTCGAGAGCAACTGGTGGAGCACTCGGGAGTTCTGGGCCTGCGCGCGGGCCCCTGGAAACTGATTGAGCCCGGCAAAGCCCCGCGTGTCTTCCAGCAGACCAATACCGAAACCGGCCAGCTCCCCAGACCTCGCCTGTTTAATCTCGAAGAAGACCCCGGCGAAACCCGCGACCTCGCCGAAGACCAACCCGAAAAAGTCAAAGAACTCCAAGCCCTCCTCGAGAGAATCAAAGGTGAGATCTAACCACGAGCAATTGACGTGTCATCAACGAGCCGGAAGCGTCAGCGACGGGCATTTGTATTGTCATAATATCTAGTATATTCTGCCACGAAGAAAAGTAGAGAAGCACCCGTCGCTCACGCTTCCGGCTCGTGATCATTGTGGCTCGCTTTGGTCGAGCCGTGTGTTGTAGACCGACATCTGCTCGCCTTGTTCGTTGATAACGTAGGCTATGGCTGACTCCAGCGATTTCATGTCATTGAGGTATCTCGTGCTGCCGTGTTGAGTCCAGCGGTCGCGGTCCGCATCCTCTTGAAAAGCTTCCCGTAATCGACGACTCGACCACGCTCTCAGATCACTCATGACCTTTTCCGGCGATATCGGCGCGTTCAGCAGAATATGCACATGGTTGCTGCAGACGTGAACGGCATGAAGACTCCACGAACGATGAGTGCATACCTCGCGAATAGTCTTCAGGACGACTTCACGGTGTACGTGATTGAGCTGATAAGGTGCCTGGCGTAATGACTGGTGGCGACGAGCTTCCAGTTCTTCATCAGGAGCAACTAACGGAGTGCCAGGAAGATTGTGCTGACGATCCACCGATCCCGGATCCCGACCATGCAGCCATGTGCCATACGTCGTGAACGTGATGAAGTAAGCCAGCGGCGGATTCAAGGTGCGATATCCCTCGACATACGTGTGCTAATACGAGCCGGAAGCGTCAGCGACGGGCATTTCTCGACTTTTCTTCGTGACGATTCACACTAAACATCAAGACAATACAAATACCCGTCGCTCACGCTTCCGGCTCGTGGCGCGTTACATACCAACTAACCCTCGGGCCGTTTCGAGTTCTTTTCCCAGGCCCGCGATGATCGCTTCCGTGCGGGGTTGTCCCGGGAGGACATTCCAGGTGTAGGTTTCCACTTCCAAGTGCGGGGCGTAGGGAAGAGCCTCGACGGCTTTAAGAGCCGCTTCAAGATCCGGCCTCGTCGTGAAGAGCGGGCCAATCGAAACTTCCGAGATGGGCACATGGTAATGCACGCGCCAACTCTCGGCCTGCTGGAATTCGAGTGGTGGTGCTGCCAGAAATTCTTCCGTCAGATCGACCTGGCGAATGAAGCCACTCTCCTGCCGGTCGCCCGAGATGCAGCGGGCGATCGTCTGGTGCAGGTAACGCGGCTCGATATAGCTTTTAAGAGCCGCCTGAACTTCGGGGGTGAGGGGTTGCCTCGCATCGATGGCGCAGCTTAAGTGAACCTTGTTGATGCGAATACCGGCTCGTTCAATGGCATGAATGGCCTGATCGGCTGGTTCGAATTCAACCGCCTGATGGCAGACGTCGTAGCACAGCCCCAGATGCGTTCTGGCCTGAGAGAGCACGCCCTTCTCTTCCGCCTGACGAAACAACTGCTCGAAAAAGGCAATCGCCTCATCGGTCGTTTCCAGCAGGCAGAGTGGTTCAGGTTCAATCGCCAGCCGAATCAGGCGGCCAGTGGAATCATGCAGGTCATCGAGGGCCATGGCCAGATCGAGTAATTGACGAATACAAATGCTCGTAAAATCACCCGTGGGTTCATGCGGCTTGAACGCGAGTGGCAATGTTGACAGGCTCCCTTGCAGATCTTCGGGGAGCAGTGCCGCAAGAATGCGGGCACAATTCAAGGTGTAATCGTACCGCTGCGGAGACGACCAGTTGGGAAGATAGACCTGATCTTTGACGCGCTCGGAGTGAAAGTTTCCGTAAGGGAAGGCATTGAGTGTGTAGCAGATGAGATTTCGTGAGGAAAGCGCCGCGCGAAGTTCTTCGAGAGCCTGGGGCGTAGCGAGTAACTCATCGATGATGGTGGCTTGCAGCCATAAGCCGACGGCGAGTTCGCCACCACTGGCCTGGCGAATAGGAAGGGCGAAGGTATCAAGACCTTGAATCACTTCAGCGAGAGTCTGAGCCGGATGAACATTGGTGCAATAGCTGAGGGGCAAAAGTGGAAAGGTCATGAGCTCTTCCGGCTGTGGGTTCGCAAGCTGAATCTGGGTTCTCTTCGGCACTCCTCATCATGCCAGCTTTTGTTGTCCAAGGCACTCCTCCGAAGCGAAGAAGCAGGCTGAAAATGGGATCATGGCCAACTCAGCCATTTTCGCCACCAGCCGCAATCTGCTCCCGCGCGGGGGCCAGCGTGTTGGTCGGTACGCTGCGGACTGTGACCAGTTCTGTTGCTTCGTCTGTGACTTCGAGTGGAGGGATGGCGGGTGCCGCAACCGGAGGGTGAGCAGGTGTCTTCGCACCAGCAGCGCGATACTGCACGACGAGAACCGAGCCCAGCACACCAACCACACAGACCAGTTGCAACAAAGTGAGTGGTTCTCCATCGAGCCAGGCCCAGTAAAAGGCCCAGAGTGGTACGAGGTTCGTCACCATCCCGGCAAACAGCGGGCCTTGATCGCGAATGAGAATGTTAAAGCCATACATGGCCAATCCCGTTCCTGCGACACCGAGGATCGCCACAGCACCAATCGCGGTGATCCAGTCGATCCGGGTGGCATCCGGGGCCGCAGATTCGGTGAACCAGGCAAGTGGCAACAGGATGATTGCAGCGGCAGCCAGTGCGACCAGTGTCAATTCGAGAGGATTCGCATCCTTCATCGTGCGGCGAATGATGACATTCGAGAAGGCGTAACCTAAGGGGACTGAAATCAGTACAGCCAGGTCGAGCAGTGGCAGGTTCTTATGAATCTCGCCAGCGAAGAGCACAATGAGAAACGAAAGAGCAGCCAGCACACCCCAGAATTGCCGCTGGGTGGGCCAGACACCCAGAAGTGGTATGGCAATGAAGATCGTCATCAGTGGATTGAGGCTCACACTCCCACCCACGATAAAACTGCCATTCCGCTCGACCAGCCACGGCTGCACCACATAAGGCCAGGTGAATCCGAGAAAGGTCACAATGACCAGTGCCCCCAGATGTTTTCTCCGAAGCGTTCGAGATGGGCCGAGCCACCAGAAAATCAACCCCAGTGCGATGGCACCACCCGCCACACGCCAACCACCAATCGTGATCGCTTCGAGGACAGGATTGGCCTTCTTCATCAGGATGAAGCTGCCCCCCCACACAGTGCAGATCAGTAGAAACAGCAGATAAGGCACATCATCCTCAAGTCAAAAATGCTCCGTCCATGCCGAGCGTACAGACAGTTGTTCAGCAGGGCGGCTAGCGTGTGGGTCGATCCACAGGCTGGAAGGAAAATCTTCTAGCGGATCATAGCGGCTGATGATGCCCAGTCTTTCAGTCACATAGCGATTCTGAACAAATTTCGGCCTGATGGCCTCTGATTCTCCCGACCTTCACACGATTCTGACATCGAATCCGACATCAAAACTCAGAAAAAGTTCGCTGGAGCATGAGTCAAATGCCCGAACTATCGAACTCGAAGCGCACTAGATGTTAACCGCCAGCACGGCAGCGTCGATCTGAAAGTAGGCGGCCAGCTTGTGGATCATCTGTCGGCTGAATCGTCTTTTCCCTTTGAGCACTTCGGAGATCGTTGATCTGGGCAGACCCGCTTCTCGACTGAGCTGTGCCTGAGATAATCCTTTCGCCTCAAGAAGCTGCTGGAGCAGATCGGCATCAGTAGCAGGAGCGATGGCATGATGCTCGTCTTCGTAGGTCTCCACAAGATCACTCAGTGCGTCGAGGTAAGTCGCTTCACCCTCGTTAAGACGTTCGCGGGCCAAGAGGCCATCGATCACTTTTTGTGCTTCAACCAGATGTGCATCACTTCGGATCGAAGCCAGGGGAAAATCCAGAATCAGCTCCAGATAAGAATCTTTGTTCTTCCCTCTGAGACGAAACTGTGAATGGATCGTCATGGTCGGTTCCCCCGTTCTCTCAATGATCTTGCAGAATGCACCTTAGAATGTCCCGATCACTCGATCGAATGCTGGTGATGTCGCAATCTGTCATGATGTTACAAAAACTCTTTGGCAATGATCAGGTGGCGCAGTTATTGTCGCGAGCGTTCTTACTGAACACCCAATGTTTCCGATACCCCACGTTTCTGTTTGTGAAGGAGGTTTCCTGTGCGTCCAAATCCTGGTTGCTGGTTTGAAATTTATGTCGATGATCTCGACCGCGCGACGGCTTTTTATCAGACCGTCCTCGGAACAAAGCTCGATAAGCTGGCCAGCCCGGTCGACAATCTGCAGATGATGACCTTTCCCATGTCGATGGACGGCCCGGGAGCCTCTGGGGCTTTATGCAAAATGGAAGGGATGTCAGCCGGGGGAAACAGCACAATGATCTACTTCAGTTGCGAAGACTGCGCTGTCGAAGCCGGTCGCATTGAAGCCGCCGGTGGCAAGCTGATGATGCCCAAAACATCCATCGGCATGTACGGCTTTATCGCCACAGGGATCGATACCGAAGGGAACGCCTTCGGTCTGCATACCGCCCCCTCGTTCTAATCAACAACTCGACTGATACGGATTCCAATAATCAACTGCATTCCCTGGTATGGAGTGGCTGGGGTTGAGCCTCTTCGCGAACCCCCAGATCGTGCCGAAAATCGCTGGGGGTTCGAAGACTCAACCCCAGCCACCCGCCGCTCCCTCGTTCTAATCAAACTGAATTCCTCAGCATGACAAGAGGCCGGTGGTATGGGAATTTACCCATCGGCTGTCATAACGTGACCTGTGGCCACTCTCGTATTAGCCTCGTTCTGGAAAGTTCCTGCATAACATGCCTGCACCTGCTCCCGCTCAAAGTCTGCTCCCGGAAATTGCTGCGCTACTGCCCGCCTCGATCAATGACACCTGGACTCACGGGCAAGTCAAAGCTGTGGAAGATTTGCTCATCGAGCAGGGAACTTTCCACTTCCCGAGGCTGGAGACAGGTCTGTTTGCGGCAGCGACATCGGTCGCCGATGACTTTCACCTGACGGGGTATCAGAACGTCTGGGTACGAGACAACGTGCATGTCGCCCATGGCCATTTTCTCTGGGGTGAGCAGGCCATCGCCGTCGAGGATGTTGAGGCACTTCTGGCATTCTTTGCGACCCAGAAGCAGCGACTGGCGAACATGATCGAAGGGCGAACCACTCCCGATCAGATCCAGCAGCGGCCGCACATTCGCTTTAATGGGAGGACTTTGACGGAAAACAGCGAGTCATGGTCTCACGCCCAGAACGATGCCCTGGGCTATTTTCTCTGGCTCACTTCCAGGCTCGCAACGACTGGGCAACTCGAGCTTTCCATCGAACAAGCCGCCTTGCTCAATGAGTTCCCGCATTACTTTCAAGCCATCGATTACACGACCGATGAAGACAGTGGCCACTGGGAAGAAGAGCGCAAAGTCGAGGCTTCGAGCATCGGTGTCGTCGTGGCGGCCTTGAAGCTGTGGGCCGTCATTCTCGATGAACACCCCGAGTTCCGCACGGCTGGACGGGGTGCGACGTCGGAGTTCTGCAGTCAGTTGGTGCATCGCGGTGAAGACGCGCTGGCCCGTATTTTGCCCTATGAATGTCGCCAGGAGAATTCCAGAAAAGTCCGCGCTGTCGATGCGGCTCTGCTCTTCCTGATCTGGCCATTGCAGGTGACAACGGAACCCATGGCCCGCACCATTGTGGCCAATGTGAGTGAACAACTCGCGGGGCCTTATGGCATTCGCCGCTACCTGGGAGATTCCTATTGGTGTGCCGATTATCGCACGCTGGTCAGTGCCGAAAAACGATCGACCGATTACAGCGAAGATCAGTCGGCTCGCGATCAGCTCTTGAAGAAAGGTTTCGAAGCACAGTGGTGCCTGTTTGATCCGATCATTTCGATCATTGCTGGCGAATGGTACCGCTCGCACGGCCAGCCGGAAGATCTGGCGCTGCAGAAGTTCCACCTATTGCGGGCACTCACACAGCTCACTCGACCAGAGAGCCGCTTTGGTCCCTACAAATGCCCGGAGTCCTACTTCTGCGAAGCAGGATCGTACATACCCAATGACATCACACCCCTGTTGTGGACTCAGGCCAATTTGCGCCTGGCACTGGTCGGCATGCTCCAGTCGCTCTCGTCGTAATGGCAAATTTTTCAGGAGGTTGTGTCACTCCTGGCAGGTCATTCACGCACTGGTTTTTTGACTCGATTCACCAACTACGAATAAAATTCATTTTTCCTGGCCATCATCTTTTGCCATTCTCGCATTGATCTCTGAGGGTCTGCGAAGAATGCAAGTTTTGAGGTTGATGGTATGCATCCGGACGACAAAAAGACGGGCACGCCCGATGAAGAATCGATCTTTCTGGCAGCCATTGACATCGACGACCCTCAGCGGCGAAGTGCTTATCTCGAAGAGGCTTGTCTATCCGATCCTGCATTACTCAAACGAGTGGAAGCACTCCTTAAAGCGCATGAGGAATCGGGCGCGTTTCTGAAGATTGCCGGCCTTACCAATTTCGCAGGGAACACACGCGACGATACCGATGCCGAACCCAATGCTTCATCCGCTCCTGCAGGAGAAATTACCAGCGTCGATTCGACCAGCAGTCAAGAACGCCTCGATTTATCGATTCTCACTCCCTCGACCAAGCCCGGTTCACTGGGGCGATTACTGCATTACGAGATCGAAGAAGTTCTGGGAAGTGGTGGTTGCGGGACGGTCTTTCGCGCTTTCGATGAAAAGCTGCATCGCCGCGTTGCTCTCAAGCTGATGGCACCGGAATTGGCAGTCACATCGCCAGCCAGAAAGCGGTTTCTGCGCGAAGCGCGGGCCTCAGCAGCCATTCGCCATGATAATGTCGTGCAGATTTACGCCGTCGAAGAACAGCCACTTCCTTTCATCGTCATGGAGTACATTGCAGGCAAAACGTTGCAGCAGATGCACGAAGAGAAGGGGCCGTTCTCTATCGACGAAGTCGTTGCCATTGGCCATCAGATCGCCAGTGGCTTGGCAGCTGCCCATGCGACCGGGCTCATTCATCGCGATATCAAGCCAGGGAACATTCTGGTTGAAGATGGTACGCATCGCGTCAAGATTACCGATTTCGGACTGGCACGCACTGCCGACGATGCGAGCATTACGCAAAGTGGCGTGATAGCCGGTACGCCGCTGTATATGTCTCCTGAGCAGGCACGCGGGGAGCCACTCGATTATCGTTCGGATCTGTTCAGCCTGGGAAGTGTGCTCTATGTCCTCTGCACAGGCAGGCCTCCCTTTCGTGCCGGCAATACGATGGCTGTCCTCAAGCGGGTGGTGGAAGACACGCCGCGCGACATGCACGACATTGTTCCCGAGATCCCCGTCTGGTTGATTGGCGTTGTCGAAAAGCTCCATGCCAAAGACCGCGAAGCGCGTTTTCAATCAGCGACAGAAGTGGCCGCCCGGCTGAATCTACGGGAAAAAGCTCCTCGCCTCGCTGAGTCTGAACTCCCCCAAGGTGATGCAAAACCGCTCAGTTCACAGGGAGAAAAACAGCCCCCGAAACAAGAACCTGCCACGACGGTCTTTCTCGCGGGTTCGCATAGGATCACCAGACGGTTTTCGGAGGCAGTGCGCCAACCGTGGGGATTAGCCGCGACGGTTTTGCTGGCCATACTTCTCGGCTTTGGCATGACAGAAGCCTCCGGTGTTACCGCCGTCACGAAAACAGTCATCCGCCTGTTCACACCCACCGGGACACTCGTGGTCGAAGTCGATGATCCGAACATCTCTCTGAGAATCGATGGGCAGGAAATCGTCGTGACTGGTGCCGGTGTGAAGGAACTTCGATTGCAGCCCGGTCAGTACGAAGTGGAAGCCAAAGAGGGGGATGCCCTCATTCTCAAGCAGTTGGTCAACATCTCCAGCAATGGTCGGGAAGTGCTCAAGATTAGCCAGGAAGCCACGAAAAAACCCGCTCAGGCCACAGCCACAATGGGCCAATCAAGTGCTGGATCGGGGCTTTACAAAGATCGCTCGGTAACCATTCTCAAAGGGAACTGGACGGCAGACGGCAACGAAGTCGTCTTGTCATCCATATTTCCATCTCACATGAGTTTCGGAAATCCGGCGTGGACGGATATCGACTTCAGCTATGAAACGATGACCACTTCGAATGCCGCCGACAGTCAGGGAGGAATTGGCCTCTTTCGCGTGCTCGATTTCAATAATGTGCTGAATTTCCCTTTGGGTGCGTATGGTGGACGAGCGATTGAACTCAATCGAGTCATCGAGGGGAAATGGAGCCGCGATAACGACGGTGGATATCTCAATTTCGCCTTCGAGCGACAGCGCTGGTATCAAGTCAAGCTGCAGCTTCGCGGCGATAAAACGACCTGTTTTCTGGATGGAGCACAGGTTCTCACGATGGCCGATCCTCATCGTCTTCAAGGGAAGGTCGGGTTCGCCAGTTGGAACGCTGCGGTTCGCTTTCGCAACATCCGCGTCACCGACCCGCAGGGAAATCTGCTCTGGGAAGGAGTTCCCGATCTGCCGCAGGTATCACCAGCTGCACCGATTCCGGCAACATCCAAAACGGTTGATCCCGCCGCACCTGTGGTCACCATGCAGCATATCGACCCGGTGCGCTGGGTCGCCTTCAGCAAAGATGGTTCACGAATCGTTTCGGCCAGCAATGGTGATGATCACGAGATTCGTGGCGGGATTCGTTATCACGTCGCAGGGAAGGATAACACAGTTCGCGTGTGGGATGCCCAATCCGGTAAAGAGATTCGCCGCTTGTGGATGACGGAAGGGAGTCATTACGGCCCTATGGGGATTGCCATCTCACCGGATGGAACATCGCTCGCGGCCTCTTCGGGCTGGGCGACGGCCAATGGCCCTTCGGAGCCGCGAGTCTATGTCTGGAACATGGAAACCGGCGAGCGGTTGCATCACTTCCCGCTGGCCGACAATCACTGCGTCCGCTGTGTGACATTCTCGCCTCAGGGAGGTGTGGTGAAGCTGGCCCGCAGTGGGAAAGGGGGCATTAACTCATGGACGTTGCCCGAAGGAAAAGAACTGCCCCGAGTCGTTTTTCAAGAGACTCCACCCGGAGTCGAAGCACCGCGAATGTCGTTCTCGCCTGATGCAAACTATTTGTTGAGTGCAGTGTGGAATGGCGCGGGTGAGATCCGAGCGTGGAAGACTGACGCCGGCGAGATTGCCAAAACTTTTCAGGGTCATACGAGGCCCCCCACACATGTGGTGATGTCGGCCAATGGCCAGTTGCTCCTCTCCTGTGCACCAGACTTTACGATCCGACTGTGGGATTGGGCTTCAGAACGACAATTGCTCTGCATCGGCGACGATGAGATCCTCGACAGCCAACCTCGTTGCGTGGCCTTCTCGCCGGACGGCTCATCCTTTGTGGTCGGTGATGACTCCGGCCAGGTTTCGCTTTACGACACCCGTTCTGGATCGATTCTCGAACGATTCACTGGCCACGCTGCAAGGGTCAATGATGTTGGTTTCTCGGCTGACGGCAAACGTCTCGTCTCGGGGAGCGACGATCGTACCGTTCGCATCTGGCCCCTTTCCGATCATCCACTATCCGATCGACTGATGACGGAGAATGTCAACCCGAGCGCTGGCTCGGATCACGCTGCCACCCGCTATGTGCTGAACCAACAGGGTTCCGTTTGGATCAACGGGGAATCGACCGCACGGCAATCGCTGTCCGTCGCGGAATTCGCCAATTCTGTGCAACTCACCGGAATTGAATTTAGAAACAAGCGCGACCTCGACGCGAAGGACTTCGAAGTCTTTTCCGGATGTCGGGATCTTGAAAAGGTGCGGCTGGGATTCTCTTCCATCAGCGATGCCCACTTGAAACCTCTGGAGAATCTGCCAAAGCTCACGCACCTTGAACTGAGCCAGTGCGAGAAGGTCACGGGGGCGGCGATCCGAAAGTTCAAGCACCTGACACATCTGGAAGCGTGGGCGGTGCCCGTGGGTGACGACGATCTCGCCCCCCTCAAAGACAACCCTTTCAGAAACCTCGATCTGGGTGGCACGCGGATCACAGGAAAAGCCCTGGCGGCATTCACCAACCTCTCGGATCTCCGCAGTTCACGGCTGGCCTTCACATCGATCAAAAACAAAGATCTTGCCGCACTCAAGGATTGCCATCGACTCACCTTCCTCGCGCTTTACAACACGGGGATCGGTGATGAAGGTGTTCGCGAGATCTGCGAACTGAAGGCTTTGCGATCTCTTGAGCTGCAGGGTTCCAAAGTCACCAACGAGGTCTTTTTCTATTTGATGAAGCTACCCCATCTGCTCTCGGTCGATCTGCGGTACACTCAGGTCACGCCAGAGGCGATCGAGTCATTCCGCAAGCAGAAACCGCTTTGCGAAGTAAAGTGTGATGCGGGCGTGCTGCCGAGATGGGAGCCGAATGGCGATGAACTGGTGAAGAACGCCAAGGCCGATCGCGCAGCGGCAGCGTTTGTCCTCAAACAGGGAAAATACGTCTGGCTCGATAATGCCAAAGATCCGCTGCACGGGGACCCGGCGATACTGCCGCCGCACCTGTTCAAATTGACGGGGATCAGTCTTGAAGGGTTGAAAACTCTCACACCTCGTGATTTCGAGATCTTCAAAGGGTGCCAAAACTTGTCCGATCTGCAGCTTTTGAACATGGGAATCACCGACGAACATCTCAGGGCGTTTGAAGGAACAACCTCCATCACAAAGTTAAAGCTCGATGGCCAGGCAGTAACGAGCAAGGGGCTCTCGTACTTTTCAGGCTGCAAAAGGCTGACCTTTTTATCCGTCTGGGCCACACAGGCAGATGACAAATTCATCCAGTCGATCGCGTCACCTGATTACACTTATCTCAATCTCGGAGGCACTCGGATCACCGATGCCTCGATCGCGGCCTTTGAAAGCTTACAGAATCTGGAAATGGCGACTTTGAACTTTACCGGGCTGACCGACGAGGGTATCGAACATCTGGCCAGTGCTGAAAACCTTACTTACCTCGGACTCAATCACACACGATTGACCGACGCCTCAGCCAAAGTTTTTCTCAAGCTCAATCAGCTCGAAGAACTGACCCTCAGCAACACACAGTTCAGTGATCAGGGTTTATTGCTGCTGGTGAACGCCCTGCCCAACCTGAAACGACTGAATCTCCTCGAAACGAAGGTCACGGCCGACTCCGTCGACAAATTCCAATCCTTGCATCCGAAATGCCGGATTCTCTGGAACGGTGGTGAGTTCAAGGACTTCAATTGATGCCGGGTGCCAACCAACTTTGGCTGCCCCGGAGGATGTGGAAAAGTTGCCCAGCCTGTTGGCCGCCGGTCTCCGGCATGATCCAATGATTCTCGAAATGCGTTCTCACAGGAACGAAATCACTTCGCATCATTGACAGGCCTTCAGAGCCGCAGGATTGACCATGGAAGACGAACTCCCACTCCCGATTGCGGGTGAAGCCGAAGAACACACGCTGATTTCCGAACAGGAACCGGAGATTGGTGGCAAGTCGGCGTTTCTCGCGCAGATTCGCGAAGTGGCCGACAAGCTGGCACACGATCAGGCCACGCGCGGTGATATCAAAATTATTGCCCGGGCCGCTAAAGAACTGCGCTACGCCTTCAAGGTCTTTACCCCCTATCGACTCCATCGCAAGGTGACGGTTTTTGGTTCGGCCCGCACTCCGGCCAATCATCCCGATTATCTTTCATCGGTCGAGTTTGGCCGCCTGATGGCCAGGAACAACTGGATGGTTTTAACAGGCGCAGGTAGCGGCATCATGGAAGGTGCCCATGTCGGCGCCGGTTTACCGATGTCGATGGGTGTGAACATTCTGCTCCCCTTTGAGCAACAGGCCAATTCGGTCATTGATGGTGATCCGAAGCTGGTCACGTTTCGATTTTTCTTTACCCGTAAACTGATGTTCGTCAAAGAAGTCCATGCCATCGTGGTCTATCCCGGGGGCTTCGGAACACTCGATGAACTCTTTGAAACACTCACGCTGATCCAGACCGGGAAGCGGGACATGCTCCCCATCGTGCTGGTCGATCAGCCCGATTGCAATTACTGGTGTGCTCTGCAGGACTTCATTCGTCATCAACTTCTGGAGCGGGGCCTGATTTCACCGGCTGATCTCTCGCTCTACCGGATCGTCCATTCGCCAGCAGCAGCCGTCTCTGAAGTGCTGAGTTTTTACCGTGTCTATAACAGCATGCGCTTCGTCAAACAGAATCTGGTACTCAGGCTGAACCACCCCATCAGCGATGAACTGCTGGATCAGTTGAATGTCGAGTTTGCCGATCTGCTCATTTCAGGCAGGATCGAGCGAACAGCGGCCCATCCGTTTGAAGCGGACGAGCCACATTTGAAAGATCTCCCCCGCTTGCGCTTCCATTTCGAGCGGCGGGAAACTGGCCGCCTTAGGCAAATGATCGACGCCCTCAACCTTTCGCCAGAACTTCCGACACCAGAACTTTCCCCTCAGCAGCCATCTTTATCGTGAGGGAAGATGCTGGAAAGGTTTGACGATTGAACCTCCAGGGAGTGTCAACGGGCCTTCCAGAACGGCATGCGGGCCAATGTGGCTGTCGGGCCCGATTTCGACCGCACCACGGATGACGACAAAAGGCTCGATGACGACATCAGCAGCGATCTTCGCCTGAGGATCAATCGACACCAGCCGGGGATCTACAATCGTTACACCTTCAGCCATCAATTGCCGATCGGTTCGATCTTTGATGACCTGTGCCACCTCGGCCAGTTGAATACGCGTATTCACGCCCATCGCTTCTTCGATATCGAAGCAGTCGGCTGCAATGACTAACTCTCGATCGGCTTTGAGCAGAGCCGGTGCATCGGTGAGATAATACTCGCCCTGGGCATTGGTGGGCTGGAGTCGCTCGAGAGCACTGGCGAGCTTCTGACCATCAAAGGCGTAGCATCCGGTATTGATCTCCTGAATCCGCTTTTCGGCAGGTGTCGCATCGCGTTCTTCAACAATACGCAGAAACTCACCTTCGGGAGAACGGACAATGCGGCCCAACCCTTCATTGGCCTGAGTCTTGGCTGTCCCAATCACAGCCGCAGCACCAGCCCCCTGGGCAGCCAGGAGTTTTTTGAGTGAATCGACTTTGAGCAGTGGAGTATCACCAGAAAGAATCAGCACTGGCCCCTGATGCGTCTGCAGGGCTGGCAGACACATTTTGACGGCGTGGCCAGTTCCCTTCTGCTCAGTCTGTAAAGCGAATTCGACATCTTTGTGATGTGCCAGAATCGCCTGGACTTCATCGGCTCGATGGCCCACCACGACGACGAGTCGTTCAACACCAGCGGCGCGGGCGGCATCAAAGACGTATTCGACCATGGGGCGACCGAAGAGTGGATGCACGACTTTCGGGAGTGCCGACTTCATGCGAGTGCTTTTGCCAGCTGCAAGAACGATTGCCAGTGGAGCCGCCATATAAGCGTGAGACCTTATGTTGATAGATGCCACTTGTAGGGTGCATGCCAATGCACCAATCTTCTGTGACTTCATATACCTGTTGTGGATAGCAACGCCGAATGTGGTGCATTCCGCTGGCGCTGCATGCACCCTACGCAAAGACTCCATCTGGCAGCGATGTTTAGAAACGAATGCCAAAACGGGCCATGAAGGTGTCAGAGAGATCGAAGTTGGGTGTGCCGTACTTGAAATCGACCTCACGTCCGAGGACCGCACCGACTTCGATGAATTTTTCGTAATAGCAGTGATCGCTGCGAATACCCAGCATCACTCGCCAATCAGTAAACTGGATCTGCTCGGCGATATCTGGCCCCTGCATCTGGATTTGATAGCTTTCTGCGTAGAAGCCACCGGAGACATAGAGCCAGTGGCTCCCATTGAGGAAATTCCCCATGAAATAACTGATTTTGCCTCGGGGGAAGAGCACCTGGAACTCCCATCGGTCACTGGGCAACCAGATCACACCGCCGTAAGGCAACAGAAAGTTATCCACACGATCCCAGTAGGTGACACCACCGACTATGGTGAATGTGGGAGATGCCTGATAGACCAGGGCGGCAGTACCATCCCAGTTAAACGCATCGGAACCGAGGCTGGCAGTCAAGTCAGAGTTGATCGAAGGATTGAAGCCCACCCGCACACCCCAGCCATTGACCGGGACGGTATCGAGTTGCATATCGAGACCAAAACGATAGACCTCACCAGGCAGGTTGGGGGAAAGTGGGCCATCCCAGAATCGCATGCCGAATTGCGGGGCGATGGAGAATAAGCCGCCCCGTCCGATGATCGTGTTGTAGCGCAATTCACTGTCGATTTCGAAGATCTGCATATCGCCGCTGGCATTCCCCCCAGTTGCATTGGCGGGAGCGAGCCACCCCAGTTCCAGGCTGGGAATCCATCCGGTGCGGAAAGGTTGCGGGCCATTGACACCAAAGACCTGGGAACCCCCGAAAGCATTCATCGAATCGGGAACGGCATTTCCTGGATATTGCAGAAAAGGATCCTGATAACCTCCTTGCGGGGCCAGATAAGGGGCCTGATCGGTAGGAACCTGATATTGAGGAGACGCCCCAGCCGGTGGAGCCCCTAAGGAAGGGTTGTAAGGTTGCTCAAACGTGGGAGAAGGGGATTGCGCTCGAATGGCCTGCTCGAATTCTTCCGAGCGATTGTAGCCAATCAGAGAAGATGTCTGATTGTTGGCATAAGTGAAGCGTGGCCCGTGTGGCAGGAAGCTCTGGGCGTGAGCCGGAACATCATGGGCGAGGCAACAGGTGCATGCCAGAACCACACCCACCAATCTCCAGGCGAATGAAGAGAGTTGGCGTGTGCCCGAAAGCATGTAGTAGTCAGGAGATCCATCCATGGCAAAGCTCCAGCAGCCACAATTCCTGCCAGTCAATTTCACTCGCATGATCCTCATGGCGGGTGGACTGGCAATTAATCCGTCACTCACGAACCATCGAGCGGGAACAGTTCGCACGAAGGCCCTTGAGAGCTGGTCAGTGGCCGCGGTGAGAATGTTGGGGAAATCGGCAATTTCGTCAACATCATTTCCGGCAAGGATTGCCGATGGCAGAATATGTGCATTTCGATAAGGAGCAAAGTGGAAGCGAGCCGGGCTGAGAATTCATCACAGCAACCTGACGATCTGCCAGTGGAGGGAAAGAGTTCTCGTTCGTCGAGGGCCATTGCACTGCTGGTGGCGGCGTGCTTTTTTATGGAGCATCTGGACAGTACGGTGATTGCCACGGCGTTGCCTCAAATGGCCATCTCGTTTGGCGAAAACCCTGTCGATCTGAACATGGGGTTGTCGGCTTACCTGTTTGCCCTGGCGATTTTTATTCCGCTCAGTGGCTGGCTGGCAGATCGACTGGGAGCGAGACGGGTCTTTGCGACGGCAATCGTCGTTTTCACTCTGGCATCGGTGCTGTGCGGGTTCAGTCAGAGTTTGTCGCAATTTACCTGTGCGCGTGTCCTGCAGGGGCTGGGTGGAGCGATGATGGTGCCCGTCGGCCGCGCGGTGGTGCTGCAGGCGACATCGAAGCAGGATCTGTTGCGTTCCATTGCCTATCTCACCTGGCCTGCGCTGTTTGGGCCATTAATCGGGCCTCCCCTGGGCGGGCTGATCACGACATATGCTTCGTGGCCATGGATTTTTTACTTGAATGTCCCCTTGGGAGTGGTGGCCTTCGCGCTGACGCTACGGATGATCCCGCCCATTCCCAGTGAGCATCAGAATCCGTTTGACCTGATGGGCTTCTGCCTGTGCGGTCTGGCGTCGTCCTGTCTGTTGTATGGCATGGAGTTGATTGGCCAGCCGGGCGAGAACTGGAGTCTGGCTGTTTCTTTGCTGATTGGCAGTCTGTTCGCGGGGAGTTTGATGATTGTCCATCTGCTGAGAACACCTCATCCACTGTTTGATCTGCGGGTCTTCTGGTATCCCACGTTTCAGGTGACGATGCTGGGGGGAGGGTTGTTCCGCATGGTGGTGGGATCGACGAGTTTTCTGTTTCCACAACTGTTTCAAGTGGGGTTTGGTTACAGCGCAGCGAAGTCAGGGTTTTTGATGCTCGCCATTTTCGCGGGAAATCTGGGGATGAAACCTGCGACGACATTCATGCTCAGGCGTTATGGGATCCGGCGCGTCTTGATCGTAAACGGCTTGATTTGTGCAGCAACACTCTGGGCCTGCACGGCAATCCAGGCCCAGACCCCGATCATGCTGATCATGGCGATTCTGTTTGCTGGCGGGCTTTCGCGTTCGATGCAGTTTACCTGCCTGAATACCCTGGCGTTCTCAGATATCCCTCCGACTTTAACCGGACAGGCCAATGTCATTTTCAGCCTGGGGCGGCAACTGCATATCGGCGTGGGGATCGCTGCCGCAGCTCTGTCACTCAGGCTTTCGTCACTCTGGACGGGATCGTCGATCGATCTGGAAACCGCCGTTCCCTCACTGATCGACTTCCAGATCACACTCGGGTTGATTGGTGGGATGGTGGTAATTTCGACGATCGACAGTTGGCGACTCGCTCACGATGCGGCGGCAGAAGTGACCGGCCATCGGATCTGACGGCTCGCCCCATACGTGCGGGCTCGCCAAATACGTTCGAGTTCTCCTCATCCCATCCTTCTCCCGTCAGAACGGGAGAAGGAGCAAAACCCTCGCCCGCGTCCTGTACCACAGGGTTCCAGACACCTCTTCTCCAGCCAGTAATTGACAAAGCACACGAGCAACGTTGTACCTCAGAGACAGCCGCGTAAGCAGGTATGCTTGCAGTGCACAGCCAGACTGCGGAAGATATTGCCAACCGATTTTCACGTCGCGATCAATTGACCTTCAGCAGCAGGTGCCACTTATGGATTTGCGGGAATACATTCGCAGCATTCCAGACTTCCCCAAACCCGGAATCCTGTTTCGCGATATCACCCCCTTACTCTCCAATCCCGATGCCTTTGGCTACGCGATTGACGAATTCAAACGCACCTTCGCACCCACTCGACCCACAGCTATTCTGGCGGCGGAATCGCGGGGCTTCCTCTTTGGGGCACCACTTGCTCTTGCTTTAGGTGCAGCCTTCATCCCCGTACGAAAGCCCGGCAAGCTCCCTTACAAAACACGCAAATTCTCCTACGACCTCGAATACGGTTCCGACTCGCTCGAAATTCACGTCGATGCCGTTGGCCAGGGGAGCCGGGTGCTGTTGATCGATGATCTGCTCGCCACCGGCGGCACCATCGAAGCCTGCGCAAAACTCGCTCAAGAAGCCGGTGCCGAAGCCGTCGGCTGTGGCTTCGTCGTCGAACTCTCTTTCCTCGATGGCCGCAAAAAGCTGGGGAACTACCCCATCAAGAGCCTCATCACTTATGATGGGGAAACCTGATCTTTTGCTACCATTCATGAACCACTGGCAACGATCAGGCCATTATGCCTCATCAACGCCGGTACAAAGTCTCTCATGTTCCTATGGATGAACCACTCTTTGAAAGGATGCTCACCATGATGAATCGTCGCGAAGCCCTGGCTACTGCCGTTGCAGCAGCCACTGTGGGATCTCACCTGTTTGCAGCGGAAGGCAAAAAATTGAGCAAGGTCTACTTTGATATCAGCATTGGCGGCAAACCCGCCGGTAAAATCGTCATGGAACTCCGTGATGACGTAGTTCCCAAGACAGCCGAAAACTTCCGCGCTCTCTGCACAGGCGAAAAAGGTTTCGGCTTCAAAGGCTCCTCCTTCCACCGCGTGATTCCCGGCTTCATGTGCCAGGGTGGTGACTTCACCAATCACAACGGCACCGGGGGCAAGTCGATCTACGGCAGCAAGTTCGCCGACGAAAACTTCCAGCTCAAGCACACCGGCCCAGGCATTCTGAGCATGGCCAATGCCGGCCCCAACACCAACGGCTCGCAGTTCTTCCTCTGCACCGAAAAGACCGAATGGCTCGACGGCAAGCACGTCGTCTTCGGCTCAGTTGTGGAAGGCATGGATGTCGTCAAGGCCATCGAAAAGGTCGGCAGCCAAAGCGGCAAGACCAGCCAGAAGGTCGAAATCACCGACTGCGGCGAAGTGAAGTAGTTTGGTGGGTGGTTGTGGGTGGATGGTTGGGATTTGCTGTTGGCTGTTGGGTATTGGGTGTTTGTCACTGATCCAGTAGGTGGCACCCCAAAGGGTGGCACGTCCCTGAGGTCCGCCGAAGGGCGTGGTCTTCATCCGACTGACTGACACCCAACCTCCTGTCAGAATTCGCTTTCACAATGCCCATCTACCCACCGACACAGCCCAAAGTCTCTTCCAGCAACGACGAAAGCAGTTATAAAAAGGCACCCGGTGTTCTATGCAACACCGGGTGCTTTCATTGAGTCTAGGATTTTACCGAAACGAAAAGACTCTCAACCAGCAACTTCATGACTCGACAGGTTCATGAGCGACCGCCTGTTGCAAAGCGCTAATAAGCGTTTGAACCGACTTCTCGTCCAGCTTTGAAGACGTTCTCAACCAATTTTCAAAGGCAGGAACCTGCTCGGACTTGGACAATGTATCCACTCGACGCAATTTTGTCAGAATGTCATCCGCGATCATTTCGAGCGTCTGCGGCGCGCTGGAAGGCCCACTGCCCCCATGCTCAACAATACCTCCTTCACGGATGGCTAATTGAGCACCCTCGGAGCTTGGCTTTTTCGTTGCCTGAAAGCGGCTGACAAACTCCTGCCCGACAACATCGAGTGTATAGGGCAATTCCTTGAGTCGATTGTTCGTCTGCTCTCCGGTGTCTGTCGAGCAACCCGAAAAGATGAATACCCAAAGGCAGAGAAATATGCCAACTGCCGCATGGCTGTGGCGGATAGTATTAAGAAAATTAGAATTCACCGAGAACCTCGTTTTCTCCCTTGGTACCCAACGCCCACCATGTCGCAAGATCTACACTGTTGGAGACAAAACGTACCGAGCCATCCATCATCGTCACATGGACGCCACCCGTATGTTCGCTGGAGGCCGTGATCCCGCCATCTCCTTCATGGCAACGAAATGTCTCCGTGCTGTAGGCGGCAATATTGACTGTATTGGGAGGGAAGAGATGGGCGTAAACATGTTTCTGCCAAGAATCGGTATACATCCATGAATGGCCCTTATAAGTTGTCCAGGAGGCGAAGTTGATTGGATTCGCTAGTCCATCCCGCACAACGTTGTCGATGTAGGCATCGTACTGCTCAATGGCTGCGGAGTTGGTGTACGAGAGATTGCGGCGCCGGTCAGTATGTGAGCTACTCGAAGCAACAAGTGATTCACTCAGCATGGCGGTGTTGGAAGTTCCGTCAGTCACGTCACGAATACGAACCACGTTGTTCGTTGTCTGCGACCAATTCGCACTAAACCCGCAGCCGGGATTCATTCGGGACATTGTGACGATCCCTTTTGACGGTGGGGGTGGGCCACCGCTTGTTGAAGGCTGGCCAGGCATCAGCAGGTTTCTTGGGCGACCAGCATTCGCCAGATAGCTGAAATTAGCAGCAGGAATCCCATCCGCCGTATTGACCATCGACTCTGACGGGCATTTGAAGGCTGGCATCTGAATTCGGGATACCCGCATCTGGTTCGTCGTTCCCGCGGCAAATTCAGACCAGCCACCGCCCGAAGAAAAATTCAACTCATTATATGCCGGAGCCTGATCGATAAACGGCAGGATGAAGCAATACCATGACTTGCCACCCGCTCGGCCATTCCCGCCGGTATAGTCACCTGCGATTCGATGCTGGTGAATCGGCGTGGTGCCGTGCGTTTCCATATAGTTGTGGAACGCCAAACCCAACTGCTTCAGATTATTACGGCATTGAGTTCTTCGCGCGGCTTCTCGCGCCTGCTGCACTGCTGGCAGCAATAGCGCAATCAGAATGGCAATGATCGCAATCACCACCAGCAACTCAATCAGCGTAAATCCAGACTTCCTCGAAGACATCAACTTCGACATAGTGACCGCCCCCTAAAATCTTGAACCATCCGGGAAAAAACGGATAAATACATACCAATGCGTATATAGGCTCATCTGACGACTAACCCTCTATAGAACGAACTGAAATGCTACAATGCACCTCATCACTGCCTAGTCCAGTTCTTCATCTCGACGAATATTCACGAAAATTTGTTCGTGCATCAAACATCGTTAGACACCTCACAAAACCAAGCACATCAGGAGGTTAAAACGATTGAATTGACCATGAGCGACAACAGGATGCACGCACACTTGCTCGCGCTCATCTTCTGCCAGATCGCACCATGCTCGGCCAACTCATTCGCTGGAACATCAGCCTCCTGGTGACTCAATCAGCATCGCGAAACCTCTTGCGTACCACTACTGGCTCGCCAGCAATGTCTTGCCCCGATCAAACTCCACACGACAGCGGGGGCACACCCTGAGGTCTTCCCCAAGGCGTGGTCTTCTTTTAACTTTCCGCCATCCCAACCGCCCAGCCACAGGTTTCGACTTTCCCACGCCATTCAAACAACGTAGCTTCAATGAACATCACCACCGCATGGGCCACACCCAACACCCAACACCCAACACCCAACACCCAACACCCAACACCCAACACCAAATACCAAATACCAAATACCCAACAACCATGCCCCTCGGTCATATCACCTCCCTGCAAGTCGGCAGACCGCAACAGCGGCCCGCGCTGAGTGACCGGCAACCCGCCTATTGGACAGGCTTCTGGAAATCTCCCGTCACAGGGCGATTACTCCTCGATGCTCATGGACTCGAAGGGGATGGTCAGGCCGATCTCATCAATCATGGCGGCACCGACAAAGCCCTCTGCATCTATGCCGCCCTGCATTACCCCGCATGGAAAACCACACTGCAGCGAGATGATTTCTCTTACGGTGCCTTTGGCGAAAATCTCACGGTCAGTGGCGAAACTCTTCATGAAGCCGAAGTCTGCGTCGGCGATCTCTGGGCCATTGGCACAGCCAGGCTCCAGGTCTCTCAACCGCGCCAACCCTGCTGGAAGCTGGGCCGCCGCTGGGAAATGACCGATCTTCCCGGCAAAGTCATTCAGACCGGCAAGACGGGCTGGTACCTGCGCGTCATTCAGCCGGGAACATTGGCTCAAGGCGATGAAATCACACTCATCGCGCGACCAGCACCTGCCTGGCCCATCAGCCGCCTGAACCAACTGATGTACCGCGAAAAGCAAAACATCAGCCTGCTCAAAGAAGCTTTGGCACTTCCGTTTCTCTCGACCAGTTGGCGCGACACCTTCATGAGCCGCCTGCATTCGTCATAAATCAGGACGCTCCAGCAGCACACCCATCAAATGCCCGCCAAAGCCACTCGACAGCTTCAAAGCCACGTTTTTTCTCATGGGCAGGGCTTCTGCCGGTAACAGATACTTCTCGAACTCGCCATCAACCTGAGTTCGGTTTGCCGTCGGTGGAACCACTCCTCGATCGAGTGCCAGCACTGTACCCACCAGTTCCACACTCCCCGCAGCCCCCAGCAGATGACCAATCGTCCCCTTGAAACTGCTCACAGGAAGTTCTTCGAGCAATGACGATCCCAGCACCTGTTGCAAGGCCATCAACTCCGTCTGATCGTTGAGCCTGGTCCCCGTTCCATGGGCATTGACATACCCCAGTTCTTGAGCGTCACAATCACCCGATTTGAGCAGATCGACAATCAGCCGCTGCAGGCTCTGCGCTTCAGGATCGGGCTGCATCAAACTGGCCGCATCCGTCAATTGCCGCCCGGCCCGCCAGCGCGCCAGAATCTTTTGCCCGCGGGCGACCGCCGACGATTCGCGCTCCAGCACCAGGCAACCAGCTCCTTCACCCACCAGAAATCCATGCCGATACTTGTCGAAAGGTCGGCATTCGATCGAACTTTGTCGGGAGTATCCTTCCGGCAGATTGCGCTGCGACGCGAGCACTCCCAACCGCTGAAATGCCGCCAGAATGAGGGGATGCAGCGAAGCATCCGCACTCCCGGTGATCACGACATCGCATAACCCTTCTTCAATCCAGCGCGCCCCCTGCATCGCAGCTGCCAGTCCTGTCGCACAGGCCGCAATGGGAGCGGAGCATGGCCCGCGTGCTTTGCAGACCGTCGCCACCAGTCGCGAAGCCTCATGCGGAAAAACCGATAAGAAAACATCTCTCTCAATCGCGCTCAGATGACGGGCCTGCTCGCGCGATAACTGCCACGCCTGGGTCGCTGCGTAAACGCCCCCTTTGCTGGTACCGAAAGCACAGCCAATCCTCACAGGCTCAAACTGCCCATCACCATCCGCACTCTCCCACGCTTCGCGGGCAGCAGCCACAGCGGCCGCTTCCAACGGATCGTGCCACGGTTCGTTCTGGCGAAAAAGCTCCTGCGGAAGATAACCACCTGTCATCGCTATAGAGGCTGGTATGTGCCGCAAGCCGCGAAAAGTTTCGCCCTCATGGCGGGTTTCGATGAGCGACTGACCCCGGATCAATCCCTGCCAGAGAGCTTCCGTCCCGGTGCCAGCTGCCGAAACAGCCCCCAATCCGGTAATGACGACACTGCTCTCACCCACGCTGACACTCTGCCTTTGCCATGAGGAATTTCCCGCCAACATGGCGGCATATTTTCCTCAACAACGTCCCGGTAAGGGTATCGCAGTCACCATCCCCGCGAAAAGCGAGTCCTCTTCCTCAGACTTCAACGCCACACATTTTGTATAGCAGTTGTTCATCAAAACCGACCTTTGAAACCTCGTTTCACGACAATTGACCTTTCGTTTCTTTCGCGATGAGAGTTACGATCGCCCTCCACGCTAGAATGTTGGAGGCCACCTGCTTCCAATACGTATGCCAGTTGACAGGCAGGCTGACGACCACATCGAAGGATCGGGAGAAGTTTGGAATGCTGCATTTCGCGTGGCAAAATCTGGCCAGTCGTCCGGCTCGTTCAATTCTCGCTCTCCTGGGCCTGACCGTCGCCATCACGGGGATGGTGGGCCTTTTCTCGATTGCTGTCGGCCTGCAACGAACTGTCGGCAGAACCTTTGATCGCATCCCGGGCTTGGCAGCCATGCAACCCGGCGCACCCATCCCCTTGTTTTCCCGC
This sequence comes from Planctopirus limnophila DSM 3776, assembly GCF_000092105.1. NCBI lineage: Bacteria > Pseudomonadati > Planctomycetota > Planctomycetia > Planctomycetales > Planctomycetaceae > Planctopirus > Planctopirus limnophila. The sequence goes on from NC_014148.1 coordinate 4,706,516, forward strand.
ATGCCCGCCGCCTGGGCCGAAGAAATCCGCGAAGTTCCCGGCGTGAGTGTCGTCAGGCCCGAACTCTGGACCAGAGCCCAGATGGTCGATGGCAAAATGACCTTCAACCCGCCACGCTTCCTATTCGGAACCGATATCCCCACCACTCTCCAGATGAAGTCGGCCGTCTATCGCGACGACATTCAAGCCGGGCGCTTCCTGGAACTTGCCGACGTCGGCACCAACCGCTGCGTCATCAGCGAAGCCATTGCCCGCGATTCCAGCAAAAAACCAGGTGATATCATCAAAGTCGATGGCAACCTGTTGGAAGTTATTGGCGTCTACAAAACAGGTTCCATCCTGCTCGATGTGGCCATCGTCATTGATCAATCCACTCTGCGACAACTCTACCGCATGGATCCTTCGATCATCTCTTCGGTCTATATCGAACCGGTGGAAAAGATGAATCCTGACGAACTCTCCAAGGCTATTCGCGAGAAATTCCGTGGACGTTCCCTCGGCAAATGGCAACCGTCGGCTGATACCATCGCCGGCCTTTCTGGTCGAACAGAAGCGACACTCGCCGACAAGTTCGTCGCTGGCTTATCGGGGCTGTCAGATCTCGGAAAACCACGCAAACCAGCGCCGGCCAACTCGTCGACTTCTGGCGAAGTCCTTCTCGCAGGAGGTGAAAAGCCCAGCCCCGAAGACATCTCCGGCGAAAACTCTGCAGCCGACACCAGCGATGCCGAAGAAGGTCTCGAAGTTCGTTCCGCCCGTGACTGGGGCACCAAAATTCAGGAGTTCAGCTCCGACCTGGATATCTTCATGTACCTCATGAGTGGCATCGGGGTCGTGATTGCCCTGCTCAGCATTCTCAACACCATGCTCATGAGTGTCACCGAACGGATGACCGAGTTCGGCATTCTGAAAGCCAATGGCTGGTCATCGTGGGATCTTCTGCGGCTCATCGCTTACGAATCAGCGGCTCTCGGGCTGATTGGCGGGATTCTCGGCTGCACACTGGGCTGGATTGGCACACTCGTCGTCAATGCGTCCATTCCCGATAAACTCAACCTTTATGCAAGTCCCGGCCTGCTCCTCTTCAGCCTCGCTTTCAGTATGGCACTGGGTGTGCTCGGCGGACTTTACCCCGCCCTGTGGGCCACCAGACTCACACCCATGGAAGCGATCCGCCGCTCATAAAACCGTTGGGTGGCCCGACGTTGGGTGGCACGACCCTGGAGGCTTTGCGGAAGGGCGTGGTCTTTACGCCTTTTCTGAGTGAGAGTTTATGCATTGCCGGTGTGGCAGGGGTCGGATGTCTTCATCCGCCCCCTGGTCAAATCGAGTTCACCAGCACAAATGCATCTGTAGCGTTCTTCAGAACTCCGCAACATCGCCATCAACAACCAACATCAAACGACCTGGGGGCAAACGAGGACGTTTGACCCCAGCCACACAGTCTCCAGCGACCCCTGTACTCAGCACGCCGGCAAAGTTGTGTGTAATAGACAGCAGCTCTGGGCAAGCATGCCTTCGCAACCAGCACAACGCTGTTACTTCCTGGGAAACGTATCATTTCCCTCAGCCTGAAAGAAATCATCATCACCAACAAAATCGCCCGCCTGATGTGAATCATCAGGCGGGCGATCTGTTTCAAGCTCAATTCAAACGGGTGCTCTAATGACCATACTCACTCAGAGTGCCATGCTTGCGGCTCTGGGCAAGCATGTTTTGGCCATTGAACCCACCATTTAACGTCTCACTCGAGCATTACATCGGGCTTAGTCGTGATAGGTCACGGTAATCCCACGACGTGATGACGAAGTCAGTTCAACCGAGTACTTGCCGTAGTCATAAACGACCTTGTCACCACAGCGACTCACCTTGACTTCTTCTTCGCAGGCACAAGGTGGTACGCAGATCTTCACACAGACGCACTGACAGGGATTGCAGGGATCCTTGATCGACACAATTTTGGAAACTGCACATGGTGCAATGTTCCGCTCTCTGCGGTAATTCACACACTCATAGAGCACACAGGAAGTTGTGGAAACATAAGCCGCACCCGGCGAAACCACGGTTGTGGTCATGCTGTCGTAAGCCGGATCAGCCATAGGCTGCAGAGCGGTGGGCTCCTGGCCAGGAACTGGCGGAATCTGGCCGAACGAAGGGCCACCATAGACAGCCCCAGGTTGCTTCGCTTCGACAAATCCCGAAGCAGAAATCCCCAGTGCAGTGACGACTGCCAGTGCAGCCACATTGCGGATAAAACGACCCATCATTTCACTCCTTCTCCCAGTGATGTCCCTGATACGCTTTGAGTGAGGCAAGAGAACAGGTTCCAGCCCTCATCAGGCCTTTCCACACGAAAGGCTCGCTCAGTCGAACACCAGCAAGGCCCGTTGCTGACATTTCTCAATCTATCGGCGACACACCCTCGATTGATGGCAAAAATTGCCGAATGTCGCTTCGACACCTCCATGATACATGGACTTAGGGATAATGGGTAAAATTTTCCGCCGCAAGCGTCAGCAACCTGCGAGATCCCAGATCGTGAAAATGGATAATTGCGATAGATACATGGATCCGGGGTTTTGGCTGATCCAGGGGGTTCTGCGGCATCCTTGCGCGTTCAAAGAATCTCGATTGCTCATGACAGTTCGTTCGTCCCCGGGTCGTTTGTGAACCTCTTCTTCTCAGGTTCTTCATCAAAATCAACGAAGATCTCCCGATCTTCACCAGTAGATCTCCGAGTGCCTGGCGATATCAATCGATCTTTCACTTGAGCACTGACTGAAAGTCCAGTATGACAATGAGCACGATGATTTGTGAAATGGACTGTCACTGCGCCCGATGGCAGGCCTCCACGAATCATTTCAGGTTTGAGACAAACTGATCCTGAATTGAACGGATCACTGGATTGAATCAGGATTCCAGCGGCTCGCCAGACCGCAGACCTGTATTTTGACCTGAGCATGACCACCACAGAAAACCACCGATGATCGGATAGAAGCGGGCGCTCGATGTTGCCGGATCGCCAAGCGTACTTGAATCAGCGTCGCCTCACTCGCATTGTCTCGGGGCTTTGCCTGCTCTTTGCCTGCCTGATCTGGATCCTCACAACCAGCCCGACACCTGTCGTACTCGCACAAATCACTCCGGAAACGAGTGTTGACACCACCTCGGCAGCCCTCGCCGACCGCCCCAACATCATCGTCATCATGGTCGATGACCTCGGCTGGCGAGACACTTCCATCTACGGCAGCAAGTCGTCCCGCACTCCTCACATCGATGCCCTCGCCGCTCGCGGCGTCATCTTCACTCAAGCCTACTCGAGCAGTTCGCTCGATGAACCCAGCCGGGCCAGCCTCCTCACTGGAAAATGGCCCGCACGTCTGAAGCTGACTCAATCGCGGGAACTCAACCCGGGCGAAATTCTCGAACCCTCTTTGCCACAAACCGCCCTTTCCCATATCTCGATGATCACCCCGACATCACGCACTCAACTCCCTGGCGATGAACTCACTGCAGCAGAAATTCTCCAAAACGCAGGCTATGCCACCGCTTTCATGGGCGAATGGAACCTGGGCGAAAACGCTTCTCAGCCAGAAAATCAGGGCTTCTCTCACGTTGTCTGCAGTTCGCCGCTTACCAGTCAGCCGCAGTTCGCCGGTCAACATGCTGATGATCTGCTGACACAACAGGCCATCAACTGGATGGAAACCAATTCAAAGGAACCGTTCTTTCTGAATCTGTGGTATCAATCAGTCGGTGCACCTTTTCAAGCTCCATCTGGGGATATACAGCAGGCACGCACATTGGCAGACCCCTCTCAAGATCCACAGCAGGCCCCGGTCATGGCCGCCATGATCGCGGCACTCGACCAGCGCGTCGGCCTCATTGTCGCCGCACTGGAGCGACTCCAGCTCACGCAGCGCACCATCATCGTTTTCACCTCCGATAACGGTGGCAACATGACCGACACGATCGAAGGCGACCTCCTCACCAGCAATCGACCGCTCCGTGGTGGCAAAGGCTCGATGTATGAAGGGGGCAGTCGGGTCCCTCTCATCGTCGTCTGGCCTGGCGTCGCCACTCCTGCTCGCAGCTGCGACGACGCCGTCAGTGCTGTGGATCTCCTCCCGACCCTGGTCGATATGGCGCGCGGCACCATCCCCGCAGGTCATCAGATTGACGGCGTCAGTCTGAAACCCGCACTCACAGGGGCCACAGGTTTTGATCGAGGTGCCATCTTTCATCACTACCCGCACTACAACCCAACGACAGGAACCACACCTGCGATCTCTGTTCGCAGTGAAAACATGAAGCTCATTCGCTTCTTCGGTGGTCATGTCACCCAGACAGACCGCATTGAAGTCTACGACCTGCAGAATGATCCCGGCGAGCGCATCAACCTCGCACGTTCACGCCGGGATGAAATCGTACGCCTGACGAACCTCATCCAGAACTTTCTCATAGAAACCCGCGCATTGGTTCCACAGAAAAATCCGAACTTTGAAAGACCGCAACAAGGCTGGGCGACTGGTGCCGATGCCGAAGTCGAAGATGGCGAGCTAGTCCTCAAACGTTCCGGAGATCGACCCATTCTCTTTGAAACCTACGATGTACCGCATGTGAATCGGCAACTGCGCCTTCGCCTGCCACTCAAGACCTCGTCCCGCATGGAAGGGCGTGTCATGTGGTCAACTGCCAGCGAGCCAAGCTTTACGCAAAACCGGCAGGCCAAATTTGCAGCCACACAGACAGGTGAATGGGAAACTCACGAGATCACCTTGCCAGTTCAAGACCTGCTCACCGGGATCCGCATCGAGTTCGGTCGAGGAAATAGCGACCTCTCTCTCGGCTGGATCCGGGCCGAACTGATCGATGGCAACCTCGTTAAAGAATGGCAATTCGGCGAAGTCGAATCTGAGTAATCATCGCATTCCACGCCACCACACTTCATTCTGCCATCGGGTACTTGTGTGCCATGCTTGCAGCTCTGGGCAAGCATGCCTCCAAGGATGACGGGTAGCCCGGCCAACTCGTGGCCGGGTCATCGTACTTAGTGCGATGACAAGAAGCCGCGCCATGCGCGTGTCACGCCATCACTCTTGTCTCGCCCTTGGGTGGCACGACCCTGGAGCCACAAAAATCAAAACTGTGCGAAAGGGCGTGGTCTTTACCCCTTTTCTGAGTGAGAGTTTATGCATTGCCAGGGTGGCAGGGGTCGGATGTCTTCATCCGCCCCCTCTTCAAATCGAGTTCACCAGCACCAATGCATCTGTAGCGTTCTTCAGAACTCCCCAACATCGCCATAAACAACCAGCGTCAAGAAACCTGGGGGCAAACGAAGACGTTTGACCCCAGCCACCCAGCCTCCAGCCACATACCAAAAAGCACACAATCAACGTTGTGTGTCATAAACAGTAGCTCCAAGCAAGTATGCTGATCAACCCTCAACACGCCATTGATTTCTGGTATGCGTTTTAGAGATGCTTCTTCAGAATAAAGATTCCTTCGCCCTCACCTTTGGTCGACTTTCGATGCAGATAGAACTCGACATCAAAAGGGAACTTGAGTTCCATCTGCAGGGCACTCAGCCACGCCCACATCCCCCGCTGTGACCAGCAGTGATAATGAATGTTGAATTCAGTTCGAATCAGATGTTCGACGTGCGCTGCAAGAGCCGCTGGTTCTGTCACCTGATCGACGAGCTGGGCATACTCGACAAAGTGGTCGCGTCGCGACCAAGCCGGGCCTTCCCGATAGTCGCGTAGCAGATGCTCGACAGTTGTCTCTGGCCGATGCCGATCAAACGTGCCCCGCATATCCGGGATCGTCAGATAAATCACGCCCCCTGGTTTCACGACGCGCAAGAAGTTTTCGATCACCGAGACCGGGTCTTCGGCATGCTCAATCATGTGGTTGGCAATCACAAAATCCTGCGATGTATTCGCCAACGTCGCCAGCGTCTCACCATTGTCGATAATCGCCGGGCGTACGATCCCTTTATTAGCCATGGTTGGATAGGCGCGAATCAGATCGTCATACGACATCCGATCCACATAGGTCACGCGGGCAGCGGCTGGCACCTTGAGGGGATTATGCAAAGCACCAATCTCTATCCCTTCGCCACACAGGTACTCTTCGGCCACTCCCCGCCGGCCAAACAGCCGGGTTGATCCCGCCGCAGATCCCCATGACCTGGCAGAACCCAATGATCGGATTGAACCCTGTGGCCCAGTCAGACGATTCCATAAAGTGCCCAGACCCATGCTTGCCATCCCTTCCCTGAAGACAGACTTCATGGGAGGAACTGTAGCTCTGAACAGACTTTTTCGGCAAGGTGGGTTTTCAACGGTCAGCCATCCGGACGAGTCGATGGAAAACAAACATCCGTCACTTCCCTTTGCGGTCCGCCTCCTCCTGCTGCAACGATTTCCTGATCGCCTCGTTGAAAGCTTTCTCATGCTCAGCAGGTGCGAGAGCAGAGTTAGACATCCGGTTCTTGGAATACTTGCCACCTTCCCAGCGCAGATTGCGGATCTCGCGCGGCCCCTCCCAGGGCTTGGCGTCCACTTTGACCAATTGCCCGGATCTGGTCGTCTGTCCGGCAGGACTGATGCTCAACTCACAGACCGTCTGCCAGTCCGTTATTAGCGTCGAGAATTTCGGGTCAGTGACCGCCAGTTCCTCCAGACTCACCACAACCGTCTGCCAGTCGGTCGATCCCTTCAGTGGCTTGATCACGCTGTAACTTACAGCGGGCTTGCCCGGCTCATAAGCGCCCCACTCGTTGCAGTGCACACTCACGACCAGCGAGTTATCTGTGTGGCAACGGATGTCGAACATCAGCCTGGCACCATTCGGACCACGCCATTTGACATCCTTCAGCTTACGCGTCGAGGCGCTCCAGAGCGGCAGATGGTCCCAGTTGATCTGATACCAGTCGTGCCACCCGCGTGCTCCATCATCAATCAGGCGTTCCGGAGAGTCCGTCACCATCACACCAGCCGCTTTCATTTCAGCAGAGGCCCTGGAAAGGACCCGCGAACTCAGCTTGTAGGTATCGGACAGTTGGTATTTCCTGGAGACCGTGCGATAGCGGCCGGGCAACTCATACGTCACATCCGCATAGACGAAGAGGGGCTGGTCCAGACTCATCACGGGACACCTGCCCTGCCATTGCACGCCATTTTTCTCGGCCTTTCCATCTCGCCAGAACCGTGTCAGTTCGTGTGGATCGATCGCATAGTAGATGGCCACATTCAGCACCGCTTGCGATCCATCAGGCACAACCGTAACCAGCGGTACGCCATCCTGGGTCTTCAACTGCAATTCGATTTGGGGCGTTTCCGGCATTTGGAAGGCACCCTTCAAGTGCTCCTCAAACCACAGGAACTGTGTGACTTCATGTTCTTTGGTGTGGCGGTGATTGAAATGTGGCGAAATGCTCAGGCGGAACCGCTCATCAGGAACCTCTCGCCAGTTCCAGGCCATGTTGTCAATATGTGCATGGAAGTCGTTGGTCGGCGAAAGCCACAGCACCGGACATGTCAGTCGCGGGATGTAGGCGTTGTCCGAAACGCACGCGAGTTTCATCGCTGATAGTTTCGTTTTCAGCCCTCCCGGCACGTCAATCTGCAACTCGGTGAGATCACCCGCACCACCACAAGAGGGCACAGCCACCCGCACACGCTTGTCGATGGCCGCAAGATTCGTCGTGAGCTTGCCGCCCATGGAATGCCCGTAAACTCCAATCAGCGAACCATCCACCTCTGGTTGTGATTCGAGGAACGTGATCGCACGCCTGGCAGCCATCAACACCAGGAACCAGTTGCTATTCCGCGGCGATACCACCGCATCGAGCGTGTATTCGTCAGGCGTCAACTCACTCACAAAGTGATTCGCTTTGTTCCGCTGCGGCGGGTGCGTGGCGTCAAGTCGACCCCAATCGGTTTGAGGCCCCTCATACTTCACGACCGCTCGGCCAAAGTTCAAGGGGTTGCCTCCCCAGTTAATCGACATGCTCGCGTAACCGCGCACGGTATCTTTCAGCACGCTATCAAAGCCGGCCGATTGTCCCCCGCCATGAATCGAGAGCAGTGCCGGTAACTTCTGCCCTCCCTGAGGAAATGCATAAAACGCCGCGACTTTTGCCGGTGCACCTTTGAAAACACCCACTTGAAATCGCACCAGACGACACACCGCGCCATCCTGCTCCCATTCCCTGAGAACCTCGACTTCCAAGGGCTCGTTGCGAGGATCGAAGTCTGCCCAGAGTTCATCCAGATTGGCGGGCACTCTTCCATTGACAAGTGGCGGCAACGTCTCGGCCTGAATAGCCGTCGATAACAAAGAGTTCGCAAACACCAAAAGGCTAAATAGATAGAACAGCAAGGATTTCATGGATGCTCCGCTCAGGCTGGATAATTCCAAATGTTCTCAGCACGCACTCAGGCCATCGCTGCTACCACCTCAAACTCAAGAGCAACATCGTGAACAGCAAGAGCCCCACGATGGCATAGACCCACCAGCTTTTCGCAAAAGGGCTCCCCGAACGACTGATGTATTCACCACAGAACGGGCAACGAACCGCATCCTCGTAAACATCGGCCCGGCAATGCGGACACTCCATGTACTCAGGTTCTTCGTCATCCACCTGATCATAAGTGTCGTCTTCGTAAGACCAGTCCTTGGGCTTCTTCCCCTTCTTCCACCAGTCGTCATCATCTTCTGCAATGCTCATGATGCACTCGGGAATCAGGAACGTGACATGTTGGTCTTATCCGCATCAGGTTGCGTAGGGTGTCATGGAGTTCTTACGGAATGCACCATCTTTATCTTACAACACCCCAGTGATCACTTCACAGCAGGTTTTGCCAGTTCTGCACGCAGAAATGCCGGTCGATTGGTGGTAATACTGTCCACTCCCGCTTCACACATGGCCCGCGCCAACTCAGGATCATCCACTGTCCAGACATGCATTACGAGACCCGCCTGACGAATGGTCTCGACAAACTTCCGGTCGATATCGGTGGTCGCCGAAAGATCGACACCGTGGACGCCCAGACGTCTGGCTGTCTGAGCAAGCTCTTCAGCCGTCGGTGGTGTTTTATCACCACTTTTCGGCTTCTTGATGTCAGCGAGAAAATACACCTGATGCTCAGGAATCTGCTCGCGGACAGCCTGACAGACCGCAGCCTGAAAACAGATCACGACGATCGCTTCGGGTGGCTGCCCTGACTTCGAAAACTCCTGCTTCAAGTAAGGCACAATCTCTGGCCCGCACTTCACCTCCACCAGCATGCGTTTGCCTTGCGGAATGCTCGCCAATGCTTCAGCCAGTCGAGGAATCTTCGTCCCTGCATACTTCGGAGATTTCCAGGCACCGGCATCCTGTGTCGAAAGCTCTGCCCACGTCTGCTCCGCCACCGGTCGATCAACTCCGGTTGTCCGTTTGGTCGTCTTGTCGTGCAGCAGCACAACTTCTCGATCTTTGCTCAAGTAAACATCGATCTCGACCAGATCAGCGCCTTGTTCCCACCCGAGCAGCACAGCCGGCATCGTGTTTTCCGGAGCATCGTGCGAAGCACCGCGATGAGCCACAATCTCCACTCTTCGCATGGTGCGAGTTTCCTCACTCTGCAGATTTGCCCCGTAGAAACATGCACCACAAAACCAGGCCAGAGCGAACAGCACCAGCCCCACATTTCGACTTGCAGACACAGACCTTCCCCTCAGTGAGAGTGCAAACTCAGCGAGTCGACGCAGAAATCGACCTGAGCCGATCAGTCGTCCTTTGACCTAGCTGCGTTCTACTTGGCTTCACGAAAACCCCTGCGACGTTCCAGACTGTACCTTTCCAGCGCTTCGCGAATAATCGGGAAGCAGGTTTCGGCACTGGTCAGATCATCAACTTCGACCTGCTTTCCTTCCAGCATTTTATAATCCTGAAAGAAGCGGCGAATCATCGCCAGCCGATGAGGTGGCAACTCACTCGCTTCATGGAACGAGTTGAATTCCGGGTCATGCGTCGCCACAGCCAGAATCTTATGATCCCGCTTGCCGCAGTCGATCATCGTCATCAGACCAATCGCCCGCGCTTCAACCAGCGTCAGCGGATCAACCGGCTCCTGACACAGCACCAGCACATCCAGCGGGTCGTCATCCTCAGCCATGGTCTGCGGAATAAAACCATAGTTGGCAGGGTAGTACACAGCCGAGTGCAGCATGCGATCCAGTCGCAGCATGCCGGTCTCCTTATCCAGCTCGTACTTGACGCTGGAACCCCGGGGGATCTCAATAATGGCGGTGAACTCTGAAGGAAGATCTTCACCAGGTGTTACGTCATGCCAGGCGTGAGTCATTCACGCAGCTCCTGTTAGCTGTTTCTAAAAACGATTCGGAAAGGGAGCCGCAAATCAACTGCGAGCACACACCATAAGTCTACCGCACAGAGAACGGCAGTGCACGATGGGTCTGCTCACAGTTTCAAGAATTTCCATCCTTGAGACAGTCACCCATTTCACCCATGACAGAGCCGCTGGTGGATGATTATCCTCAAGCTATCGATTTCAGTGGTAAACGACTCCAAACCACACAAATCTCATCCATTCCTTAGAATTAACTCTTTAGCGATCGTTTTCAGTCACTTCTCATAAAATTTCTTCCATCACCTCATAAGCAAATCCTTCGCATGCTCCCGGATCGCATTGGCAATTACATTATCGAGCGGCAACTCGGCTCTGGAGGCATGGGGAACGTCTATCTCGGACGTGACGATGCCACCGGAGCCTTCGCCGCCATTAAAGAATTGCCCGCTTCATTGGCTCGCGAAGAAGGTTTCGTCGCCAGGTTCCATCGCGAAATCGAAGTCCTCCGCTCACTCAATCATCCCCAGATCGTTCGCCTTTACGGCTGCGGAACTGATCGCGAGACCCACTACTACGCCATGGAGTATGTCGAAGGCGAGACTCTCACCCAACGCCTCAAACGCGAAAAGCGCATCCCGTGGCGCGAAGTGGTTTCACTTGGCATTCTCATTTGCGGTGCTCTCAAAGCTGCCCACGATATCGGCGTCATCCATCGCGATCTCAAACCGTCAAACCTCCTCCTTACCCCCGATGGGAAAGTCAAACTCACCGATTTCGGCGTCGCTCAAGTCTTTGCCAGTGGCAAACTCACAGCCACCGGCGGCGTCATCGGCACAGCCGAATATATGTCCCCCGAACAAGCCCAGGGGGCCAGATCATCCCGCCGCAGTGACCTCTATTCACTGGGCTCTGTCTTCTATGTCATGCTCGTCGGTAAACCCCCGTTTCAAGGGAGCAGTGCCGCCGAGATTCTCAACAAACATCGCTTCGGCCAGTTCGATAAGCCGAAATCCTTCCTCCCTGAGCTGCCCAGCCTCGTGGATGAAATCGTCTGTCAGTTACTCGAAAAAGATCCTTCCAAACGTCCGCCAGATGCCTATGTCCTCGGGAAAAAGCTGCAGGAAATCCAAAGGCGCGTCGACTTCCAGATCGAAGCCGCTCAAGGGACATACCACTCCCGGCTCGAAGGGGGAGAAACCACCTCACGTCAACCCGCAGGAAGTCCCTCCAGCGATTTTCCACCGATCGAACTCGGCCCCACGTTCGTTCGTGATCTCGTTCGCGCCGAAATCGATCTGCAGAATCGCCAGAGTCTCTTCTCACGAATTCTCAACAACACTTACGTCCTCCTGATTCTGTTTGCTTTAGTGACAGGAGGTGGCGTTTATCTGTTCCTCAACACCGGTATTGAGCCCGAAGAACAGTTCGAGATTGCCAAAGATCTGCTCGAAGGCCCGCCGGGCCCCGCTTGGTTCCGTGCCCGCGACCAGTATCTCATTCCTCTGCTGCAATCCGATCCGGTCCGCTGGCGCGATCAGGTGGAGCCTTACCTGCAAAAGATCGAGGTCTACCAGATCGAGTCGACCATTCTGCCCTCACGACGCAGGGATCGCATTGATCCGCCCGCTTCGGAACCCGAGCGACTTTTGCGCCTGGCCCGCGCTCAACTCGATGCCGGAGATGTCCCCGCCGCCAAAAAGACCTTTGAATCTTTGCGCGTGCTGCTCGAAGGGAATGGCCAGTACGAGGTGCTCAAAACGATTGTCAATAATCAGATCGAAGCTCTCGAAAGAGAGCAGGTCTCACGAGCCGAACGGGATGCCTTCATACAGACATCCTTTGAGCGAGCCGAGAAATTTCAGTCCGAAGGGAAACTCGAAAATGCCCGCCAGATCTGGCAGGGGATCATCGCTCTCTACCAGGACGACCCCACCGCCACTCATTGGGTCGAACAGGCCAAATCCCTGCTGAATAGCTCGCCTTAAAGCTTCTTTTTCTTGAAGAAGAAACTCTAAGCTTCCTGGCGTCGTATTATTCCAGGCCACCAGTTCCCCGGTGGATTGTGGACCAGCAACCAGGTCACACCCAGCACCGCACCACCACCGGCACTCACACCCACCAGCGCCAGCCAACTGCCATGAGCCCATGGTTGCGGGCTGATCAGCAGGCAATATCCCGCCAGAGCTGCCAGTGGCACCAGTTGAGGACGTATCGCATCGCTCATCAGCCGCCAACCGCTGATCCCGAGAATCGACAAGCCGAAAGGCAACAGAACTCCCGCTTCGAGAATCACAGCCGGTACCAGCGTCCCGATGGCCACACCCACACGCCCCAGCATTAAGCCCAGCCCCAGACTGATCACCAGATTGGCAATCGCTTCGGCAAAATAGATCATCGCCGGGAATCGAATCGTCCCCTGAGCCAGCAGGAACGATCGCAATAGATTGCAGGGCAATGTCACCACAGTCGCTGCGAGCAGAATCACCAGCAGTCGATGAGATTCTTCATAGCCGGCACCCACCCATAACGTAATCAGGTCGCCACCAAAGAAGTACGCCCCCAGATTGATCCCGGCTGCCAGCAGAAACGTAATCCCGATCGCCTGCAAAAAGAGTTTGTGGAGCTTCCCGCGATCTGCCGAACTTTGCATGGCCCCCGCTGTGGGCATACAGATAAAAGCCACCTTTTCAATCGGCTGACGGATGAACTGCACCAGTCGCAAAGCGATATAGTAGGGCACAATCGCCTCGGCCCCCATCAGGAAGCCAATGACAATACTATCCGTCGCATAGATCAGGCTCTGGGCAAAATTGTTCAGCAAAGCCATTGAACTGAACGAAGTACATTCTTTGAGTACCGAATATTTCCAGTGCGACCATCGAATCTGCAGCTCCGGGAGAGCTTTCCACGAGAGGTACATGAAGGCACTGTTTTCGAGAATCGTAATGATCATGTAGATCAGGGCCATCGTCAGCAGCCCCCATTCGCGATGCAGAAACACGAATATCAGCGCGACGCGCACCAGATCGAACACAATCCCGACCGTCCGTTCGAGATCAAACCGGCGGACTCCCATCAGCACACCGCCAAAAATACTCCCCAGGAGAGACATCGCCAGGTTCAGCCCGAGTATCACGACAACCAGCTGAATCTCCAGCAACTCCTGTCCCTTCCAGGGGCTCATCCAGGGCAACAAGAGAGCAATCCCCACTGACAGCAGAAACGCAAACGCCGCCCCCAGCGAATAGACAGAGGCCACAATCGTGACGACTTCATTGAGGCCCTTGGTGTTTCCTTCACTGTGATACTTGGCCACATACCGGCAAATGGTCTCACCCATCCCCATGTACAACAGGCCGCCATACGCCACAAAAGAATTGATGAACACCCACTGCCCATACGAGGCATCGCCCAGCACATGCATCACGTACGGCATCAGGAAAAAGCCGGTTACCAATGCTGCCAGATGGGCCAGCCATGTGAAGAGCACATTGGATTTCAGACTCTGAACCGCCATCTCGCAAAAATCCTTGACCTGAACTGCAGATGTCCGCCAGGAACTCTGATCCCTGCTCTCAGCTGATCCTTGCTCCTAAAAAGGAGGATCGAAATCGATCCAGCCTCTCGCGCCAGAACACGAGACTCAAAATGGAGCACAAGACACAAAATGCAGACTTCCAGCTTCAGTTTAGGTCGAGATTGCCCGTCAGGCCGAACGACGAAGGAAAAACCTGAGTGTCCATAGCGGCAAAACCCCGATAAAAATCATTAACTCCTTATCATGAAGCACTTTAGATTCAGAATAACGGCTTCTGCAGATTGCACGGATCGAACTGTTCCGATGCTTCCCGGTCACGAATCACCACATTCCCCTCCTGAAAACCGCCCTGATAGGAAACTTGGGGATAACTGGTAACTTGAGGCGTCTTTCCGGCCTGTTTCTGGCGTGACGGCACTCTTTCGGCCATGTTGACATTTTGTACCTTGTCAACTAACTTCGCGCTCGCGTTAAGTCGATTCAAGTGGGCAAGTTGTTGCCTGTGAGCCAGTGATTTGAATGCCTCACAGATAATGACTGCGGAGCATCCATCGATTCACTGAAAGTGTCGTTTCGAGAGTTGAAAGCCTGTCAAGGGCGCTAAATTCTCTCCCGGCAGACTCTTCCAGCAACGCAAGGGGCGACATCGAATCGGACAAAACCGCCTCACCGGAGGCGCATTAGTCTTGTTCGCTTCGTCCGATCTGGTTGAATAGATGGTGGTAATGCCCAGGGAACGGGCACATTGAATTGTTTTGTTCAATGCCGGAGCCGATTGCTCATGAGAGCAATTCTTCCGACGAGGACCAGGTTCAGACTGGCAGATAACCAGTCGATTGGTCAGTTCCAGGGGCTTTGCCAGGATCAAAGGGATGATCGCTAACATGTTTCGTCAAGTGTCTCGTCTGTTCCAGGCCACCTGTCTGGCCATCGGCCTCCTGACAGTTTGCTCCACAAATCTGCTGGCTCAGGAATTGAACTGGGCCAACAAAATGCTGGAGCGGCAGAACATCGATTTCGGCACTGTGGCCCGCGGAGCAGACACCGTCTACCGTCTCAAAATCCGCAATATTTACAAAGAAGATGTACAACTCCTCGGAACCCGCACCAGTTGTGGCTGCTCCAAGGCCAAGCTCAGCACCAACCTGCTGAAAAGTGGCGAAGAAGGTTACGTCGAAATCGCCATGGATACCTACAAGTTCATGCGCGAAAAAACCTCGAACGTCTTCGTGACCTTCTCGATTGCCAACATTGGCACAGTCGAAGTTCAAATCCCACTTCGCGTTTACATCCGCACCGATGTGGTGCTCACTCCCGGTGCGATCAACTTCGGCGGCTTCGATGTCGGGGCTGGCAAGGAATCGACCGTCAACGTGGCTTATGCAGGTCGTCCTGATTGGACAGTTACCGGCATCAACTCCTCCAATCCACTCGTTACCGCCACTGTCGTTGAAACCAGCCGCAGCGGTGGTGCTGTCAACTATCAGTTGATTGCCAAGGTTTCACCCGATGCTCCCGTCGGTGACTTTGGAGGCATCATCTCGCTCACCACCAACGATGTCGGCACACCCGCCGTCCCGGTTCCATTCAATGGTCGAGTGGAAGCTGAGTTTGTCATCACTCCATCTCTCCTCACACTGGGCAACCTGGTTCCAGGAACCACCAAAGCCCTGCAGGTGGTCATTCGCTCCAAGAAGCCTTTTGCCATCGAAAAAATTGAGTGCGAAACTGTCGATGGGGCCTTCCAGGTCAAGCTCCCCACCACCACAGCTCCAGTCCACGTTCTTCCTATGACACTCAAAGTGCCCGATCTCGCTGGCCCACTCAACGAAACCTTTACCATCTCGCTCCCAGGTCGCCCCAATGTGATTCAGTTCAAGGCCACGGGAACAATCATCTCCGCCCCGGCCGCACCTCCCACAAATCCAGCCGCCTCGATTCCTGCACCAGCAGGCGTTCCCGCCACAACCAGCGGGCTGTAATTCATCAGGCGACTCCGACCATTGACGATCCATCACGTCTCGACCAGTTCACTGTTGGTCGAGACGTTTTCATTGAGCCCTACCGAATTCGAGGTTCTATCCCCTCCAGCGTTTTGCCCCGGAAAAGATCTTTTCATCAGGTGCCGACTCGACTTCCTTGCCCAACTCTGGCAACCTCATAGAAGCCGTTGATCGCGGTCTGATAAGCATTCCAATTTGAAATAGAGCTCTGTGTGCCATGCTCGCAGCTTTGGGCAAGCATGTTTACGCCATCTTCGACGCGCGATTTCACGTTGCGATTCATATGATGTGAGAAAAGCCAATTCGGGGAAAAAGTATGGAATCTCAGGTCGAGGGCTTACGCGATGAAGCCGCGCGATTTGCCGAAGAGTTTCAAAAAGCCCGCACTGCCATCAGTGAAGTGATCGTCGGCCAGAAGATCGCCATCGAGTCCGTGCTGGTCGCCATCTTCGCCGGTGGCAACGTACTGCTCGAAGGGGTGCCAGGTCTCGGCAAGACAGAACTCGTGAAAGCCCTTTCCCGCGTGCTCCACCTCGAGTTCCGCCGCATTCAGTTCACCCCGGATCTCATGCCCGCCGACATCATCGGCACCAACATCATGTCCACCGATGAAGCGGGCCGCTATCGCTTCGAGTTCCGCAAAGGGCCCATCTTCACCCAGCTGCTCCTCGCAGACGAAATCAACCGCGCCTCACCCAAAACACAGTCCGCTCTCCTCGAAACCATGCAGGAAGGCTCTGTCACCACGGGCGGAGTCATTCATAAACTTCAGCAACCCTTCTTCGTGCTGGCCACGCAAAACCCCGTCGAGCAGGAAGGGACTTACCCGCTCCCCGAAGCGCAGCTTGACCGCTTTCTCTTCAAAGTCGTCGTCCCGTTTCTGAATCGAGCTGAGCTGAACGAAGTCGTCAGTCGTACGATCCTCAAGCGCCCCGTCGAAGTTCCTCAACTCCTTACGGGCGATCGCATTCTCGAATTGCGGCAACTCCTCGATAAGGTCGTCGTCACTGACATCATCCGCGATTACGCGTGCCGGCTGGTTCTCAGTACTCACCCACAAACCGAAGATGCCCCTCCCGAGGTCAAGCAGTTTGTGCAGTGGGGTGCCAGCCCGCGTGCTGCTCAAGGGCTCATTCGAGCCGCCCGAGTGAAAGCTCTGGCCGATGGCAGACCTTATGTCGCCCTGGACGATATCCGCTCATTCGCTCAGGAAGTCCTGCAACATCGTGTACTCCTCAACTACGATGGCCAGGCCGAAGGCATCTCCCCGCGCGACCTCATCACCACGTGTGTCAAAACGCTGAAAGAAACCGCCCAGTAATGCGCTAAGTGCCATGTTAATCTAGTGCCATGCTTGCAGCCTTGGGCAAGCATGCCTGAACCCATCCACTCCCCAAACCCATACAAACCATCCTTCTCCTCCTGCAGAAGCCACACCATGCTCTCCACCATCATCAAATTGGCAACTTCGATTACACTGTGCCTCTCGTGCTCCGTGAGCCTCTTCGCACAGGAAGCCACACCTCCAGCCAGCAGCACACCAGGCGAAGAAAAGTGGATTCAGCTCTTCAACGGCAAAGATCTCACCGGCTGGACACCCAAAATCCGCTACCACGAACTCGGCGAGAACTACGGCAACACCTTCCGCGTCGAAGACGGACTCCTCAAAGTCGTTTACGACCCCGCAAAATACCCCGAGTTCGGCGAAAAGTTCGGCCACCTCTTCTACGAAAAACCCTACTCGAATTACCGCCTGCGCATCGTCTATCGCTTTGTGGGAGATCAGTGCAAAGGTGGTCCCGGCTGGGCGACCCGCAACAGCGGTGCCATGCTCCATGGCGAAGACCCCAAAACGATCGGCAAAGATCAGGATTTCCCAGCTTCCATCGAAGTCCAGTTCCTCGGCGGATTGGGCAAAGGCAAACGCACCACCGCCAATCTCTGCACTCCCGGCACGAACGTGGTGATGAACGGCAAACTCTTCACACCCCACTGCACGACTTCCACTTCCGATACCTACGACGGCGATCAATGGGTCACTGCCGAAATCGAAGTTCGTGGCAGCAAACTCATGCGCCACGTCGTCAATGGCAAGACGGTCCTCGAATACACCGAACCTCAACTCGATGAGCGCGATGCCCACGCCAAAGAACTCATCAAAGCCCGTGGCGGCGAAAAACTCCTCTCTTCCGGCACCATCTCACTACAATCCGAAAGCCATCCCGTGGAGTTCAAAACTGTCGAACTTCTCGAACTCCCCGCCGAATGAGTTCACACAGAAATGAACTCAACGCCATCGCCCCGATAAAGTCGAAATCTATGGGTGCATCGCCAACGAGCCTGTCAGCCGCCATTAGCGTCGAGCATGTCTCCTTCAGTTATCCCTCGCGGAAAGAAACTCCTCCGGCACTGAACGACGTTTCTTTTCGCGTGGACGAAGGCCAGATCTGTGCGCTGCTCGGCCCCAATGGCAGTGGCAAATCCACGCTCTTCAGGCTGTTGGCCACACTCCTTCCCTGGCAACAGGGAACCGGTCAGATCTTTGGCGTCGATCTCGCGCACTCACCGCAGAGAGCCAGGCGACTCTTTGGCGTCACCTTCCAATCCCCCAGCCTCGATACCCGATTGACTGTCGAAGAAAACCTCTGGCATCAAGGCAAGCTCTACGGCCTCAACTCGGTCGATCTGCAACAGCGAATCATCGAATGCAGCACACCGCTGGGATTAAAGGACTGGCTCCCTAAGACCGTCGAAACACTTTCTGGCGGCTGGAAGCGTCGTGTCGAACTGGCCAAAGCTCTGCTCCACCATCCCCGCCTGCTCCTCCTCGATGAACCCAGTGTCGGGCTCGATCCGGGCAGTCGGCGTGAACTGTGGCAGGAACTTGCCAGGCTCCGCCAAATGGGGATCTCCATCCTCGTCAGCACGCACCTGATGGAAGAAGCCGAACTCGCCGACCAGGTCGTGATCTTCGACGAAGGGCAGAAAGTGGCCGAAGGCTCTCCCGATGAACTCACACAATCCGTCGGGCAGGATGCACTCTCGATGACTCCTCGTAACCCCGAGACGTTTGCCGAAATTCTACTTCAGAAAACAGGCCGCAACGCGCTCCGCATGGGCTCTTCATTCCGACTCGAAGGACAAATCTCGCCAGGTCTTGTCGAAGAACTCGCCACCAGCTTAGGCCCCGAACTCCGCGCCATCGGCCTCATCCGCCCCACACTCGAAGAAGTCTTCCTCAAAGTCACCGGCAGAACCTTCGAATCCGCCGATCAAGAGGACTAATTCAGTTTCCAAAATTCAACTGCACTCCTTGGTATGGGGTGGCTGGGGTTGAGCGTCTTCGCGAACCCCCAGTTCATGCCGAAAATTGCTGGGGGTTCGAAGACTCAACCCCAGCCACCCGCCGCGCAATTGTTTATTGGAATCCGTATCAAAGGGCCCAATGGCGAAGTTATCGAATCACTTTACGACTGAAGGCCACCACAAATAAACCCCAGAGTAAAGTCCCTAGCAAAGCTTCAATATTGAGCGGTATCAACACCCAGCCATGTGCGGTATTAAACTGATCTCCGCCAAAGCCAGAAGTAAATACACTCACGGTTGTCATTAACGAGTAGACCACGCGATTAATGATTCCATCGGCAGGCAGATCGGCAATGGGCGGGCTGTCGATCTCGAAATGCTGATAGCCAATTGCATAAAGAACTGCGAAGAACAGCATCGCCAGCAGTGCCGAAACAACGGCTCTGCCAGGATTGGTCCCATAACCGCAGCCCCAGTCGAGAAATACCAGATCACAAATCTGTGCCAGCTTCGTCCAGGGCTTGAGCCATGAGCGCGGTTTACTCTTCCTTTGATTAACCTTGAAGCGATAGTAGGCCCAGTCCTCCTCATCAAATCGATGGAGCGTCTGAAAGATCGCCTTCAACAAACCATATTCACGCATCGCCAGTTCATGATCCCCAGTATTCTCCGATGCCAGGCGACCCTCAATCTGCTTTGGCTTGATCAGCATCCGATCAACTACCGCATTGGCAAAAGCAAATTGTTGCCGCACACCCTGTGAGATAGTCTCTAAATAGACAAAGTCACGCAGCTTGGCTTTCGAGAGGTCAATCATGCCATCAAAGTGCGAAACGTCAAAATCGAGCTTCTTCTCAATGCTGATCCCGCGAAACAGCACATCCTTCTGAAAGAGGCAATGATTAAAGGTGAGCCCCTGCCCAATTGACATACTTCGCAGATCGGCCAGTCCATGAAATTCGCAATGTTGAAATCCAAACCAGCCATCACAAGTCACTTCCCAGAACTTCGCATCCTTCTGGAACACGCAATACTTAAAATCCCCTTTGCCAAAAAACTCGCTGAGATCAAAGCGTGCCAACCCCTGAATCGTCAACCCGCTGAAAATGCAGCCTTTCAACTTGCAGGCGTGCATGCAAAACGATTTCTCAAACGTCGATTTTCTCTCGCAGCGGGCGCGATAGATCGTGCACTTGGCAAACTCCACAACCTCATGAAATATCGCCTTCTTGATCGTCAGTCGATCGAGAACCACATTTTTAAAGATGACCGGGGCCGTAAACTCACCCTGTAACGTCAGCTTTTCAATCCGCACATCGGCGAGTGGTTGTCCCTCTTTGAGCATCGCTAATGCCGTCGCTGCATCCATAAGAGGTAAGCGACCCGACGGAGAATCATCTGGTAACTCTTCAGGAGCATGATTCGTTGCTTCAAGATCTTCAGATGCTGGATTCAACTCGGTCATAGCCTGCCTTCAGAAAATTTCGCATGCATACCATACGCAAGAAGCTGCGGATTGGATCAAGGGATCTGAGCCGTCACCTTGGCAAAATGTTCGCGCGCTTCATCAACCAGAATGTCGTACTTGCCGGCATAGCGTTTGGCAAAATGGATCAGCACCAGTTTCTCGGCTTTTGCCAGGCGTGCCAATTCACCTGCCTGAGAAGCCGTCATATGGTGATACTTCAGTGCCTGCGATAACTGCCCCTGGGCGTAGAACGAATCGCAATAAAGGACACTGGCCCGCTGTGCAATCGAAAGTAACCTCGATCGAGAAGCTTCATTCCAGAGCGTATCTGTCACAAAAGCGAGTCGGGCCCCCAGGCTTTTCAGAAAGAACTTATCCCGCAAAGTCGCCAGCGGATAACTCCCACCTTCAATCAGAACTTGAGTTCCATTCGGAGCATCCTCACGCAAAAGGCCCAGGACATCCCCTATCCAACTCCCCGGCTTTAACAAACTTTTCCGCAGTGCATCGACATTCAAAAACCAACCCGGCTTCTCAATCACAGCGTAACTCAAACACGGCACCGTATGCTCGGCAAAGACGGCCTCCACCTGAATCGTCTCATTCTCGAAAATCACACATCCCGTTCGCGCCTCATCACGAATCTCCGGCGGTGGAAACTTTCGACCACAGTCGAGACGTCCCACACGAAAGCCATCTTCATGAATCTCATAAACATCAATGACGATCTTCTGAAACGGAAAGAATTGAAATTCATAGCTGCGAATGCGATCCGCCACCTTCTCAATAGTCTTCGGCGGGCCATAGATCCTTAACGTTTTGTCTCGATCCATATTCGCACGGATAATGCGATCCAGACCCACAAAATGATCGATATGATGATGCGTAATCAGCACCACGGAAAGATCCGCCAACTGTTCCAACGAGAGAGCACCATTCTCTCCCGCATCCAGCAGAACTGCATCATCCCGATCCGGATAATCGATCAGCAGGACAGGATCTCCTGTTGATCCATTCACCAAGATCAATTCGGCATGAAATCTCGCTAGCGACTCAGGCACACAAATCTCCCTCGATCAACAGAGACCCGGCTTCCTGCGCTGGTACTGTCGGTGGATACCAACGATCCAAAGCCTCGCATCTCGCACGAATTCATCGATCTCATCACGCTAGAATCGATTCTGACTGATCGCGATAATGACTCCAATCGCGAGCAAGCCATTATATGTGGTGGCGATGAACCCCAGAACAATTCCAATCCAGGCGTGGACGCTTCCTTTAATCACCGGGTTCTGACTGCGTTTATACAACCCCACAATCCCCAGAATAAATGCTGGGATCGAGAAGACGAGACCGAAGAGTGGGAACAGGCCAAAGATACCGAGATAGTATGCGATGAGTGCCGATGGATTTTTGTAAGGGATCAATCCACCCGTACTGTCCCCACCTTTTTCTGCGGAAGAAGCTCCTCCCTTTTTGACAGGTGGAACATTCATCCCGGCGGGAATCTCAATCCCAGGCACCATCTCCAAAGGCATCCAGTCTTCACAACCTTTGTACCAGGCACTCACCTCTCCCGGCAGAAGCACCCCCTCCGCAATCTGCGAATTGACCTCCTCCAACTCAAAAGGCCCCTGCTTCTTGCCATTCACATGCAAATGAATTTTCATAGAGATCTCTCAAATCAATCTTTGATAGACATATCGTACGTACGAACTTCTGAATGAATCATGCTACCATGGCAAGGAGTAAGTCTTCGAATTCGAGTAGAACTTCTTCGCTTCAATAATCCCTTCTTTAATCCCCAGACCGGAATCTTTAATTCCTCCGAACGGAGCCTGCTCCAGCCGATAACCGGGGACTTCATTCACATGGACCATTCCGGTATGCAGTTCGCGAATCGCCGTCATCGCCTGTGACATCGAATCGGTCACGACACTCGTCGAAAGCCCATAGCGGCTACTGTTGGCATATTGAATCGCATCTGCCAGATCTCTTACAGGAATGATCGGCGTCACGGGCCCGAAGGTCTCTTCCACAACAAGAGGCGCGTCGCGAGGCACATCTTTCAGCACTGTCGGAGCCAGCAGTGCGACGTTCCTCTGACCACCTGTCAGCAGGACAGCTCCCCGGGCCATGGCCTCATGCAGACTCTTTTCAATACCAATAGCGGCTGATTCCGAAATTAAAGTGCCGACATCGGTCTTAGAGTCCTCGGGATCTCCACTCATAAAGGCTTTGGTGGCCTCCGTAATCCTTTGCGCGAGTTCTTCATAGATACTCTCTTCAGCCAGCACACGCTTCACTGCCGTGCAGCGCTGGCCCGAATTGCGATAGCTCCCTTCGCAAGCCAGCTTGGCTGCCAATGCCAGGTCGGCATCTTTCAACACGATGAGTTCCGAGTTGCCCCCCAGCTCCAGGCAGACTCGCTTGTAACCAGCCATTCCTGCAATCCGCTTCCCGACAGCGACACTCCCCGTGAAAGAAATCGCCTCCACACGAGGATCGGTGATCAGCGGCTCGATCACCGTATCAACTGGCCCAATAAGTACACTCAGCATCCAGCCGGGAAGACCCGCTTCATACAGTGTTTCTGCAAATCGGACAGCCGTCAGCGGGGTCTTATCGGAAGGCTTCAAAATGATCGGCGTTCCCGCAGCGATCGCCGGGGCCACCTTATGAGCCAGTTGTGTCAACGGGTGATTGAAGGGAGTGATCGCAGCCGCCAGCCTTAAAGGCTCACGCATCACATGGACTGAGCGATTCCTGCTGCCCAGTATTTTCCCCGGCGGTGTCACATCGCCCCAGAACGTCGCATCATCGCATTCCATGGCGGCCATCGAAGCACCATGGAGCACATCACATACGCGGCTCGCTTCGGCTCTAGTATCTTTGAGCGCGAGGCCCGTCTCCCGCGTCATCAACCGGGCGAATTCTTCCGTTCGCTGAGAAAAGATCAGGCTGGCACGCCGCAAAACCTGCTCCCGGCTATACCGACTCAAAGGCGCATGACCTTTGAGAGCCGCCTGGATCGCTGCTTCGAGATGCTCATGCCGGGCCGTTGAGACAGTTCCCGTCAGCGATCCATCATAAGGATACCGCACCTCGAGCGGCTGACTCGTCACCAGCGGCTCACCAGCAATATATAAGGGCAAACAGACAGGAATAAATGACATGATATGAACCAGCAACTCGATAAATAATTACTCGGACTTCTTTGTGTCTTTCGACTTTTTGGATTTCTTCTTCTCTTTGACTTTATAGGTCTTGGGATCGGGCTCCCACTCTTCCAGATTCAACATCTCGCCTCGAAGAGTCATATACAAGAGATGAATTTCAGGTGGTTTGCTTTGCCCTCGTATGACTTCAAACGGTTTTCCAGTTTTTTCCAGTGAACATTCTTCGGCCTTCTTTTCACAATCTACTCCAAATCGTTCGCTAATCGGCCACTGCTCATCGAAAATGGTTTGACTAATACTATCCCAACCTGCCTTTATCTGCTCCTTTAACCTTACTGCATACCATTGATGCATTTCGATCTCGCAGGCTTCACAGCTTAGGTGTTCACCCGTCTCAGTTTTGTCTTTCCCTTCAATGTCTTTGTTGAGATAGATCCGGAAAGCTCCACAGTTCTCATGTTGAATGATATAGATATCAGAGATCCCCTGCTTTGTCAGAATCAATCCCGCTTTCACCTGATCAAAGAAGGTCCGCTTCCATGCGCAGAACAACTTCATCAGATCAGACTCTGTCTTGATATTGGCCCTCTCATAACTTTCGACATCGCCTGTTTTAGGTGTGTGAAAGTCACCTTTTCGTAACTTCTCGACTAAACTCAGCGCCGTCCCGGCAATCGCGAAGTGGTAATACCGGTTCGTCATATTGTCCAGATGCAGGTAACTGACGATGTCATCCAGCAGACGATAGTCCACACAACTGACCACCAATGCCAGTTTGCGGGGAGCAGGATAAGTGGGCCATGCCTGGGTCATGAGAGAACCTTTAAGGAGAGGGAGCGCGATGACGGTTCACCATCCAGAGTCCGATGTTTGACTCTGGCCGTGAAGCACCGACGGCTTGCATCCTAAAGAGTGCCCTGGCGTTCAGTCATCAAGAATATGCCGAAATTCTGCGCGAGTTTGAATTCTTCATCAAACCGTTTTCGCGGCTATTCGTGTGGCTTGATGGATGAAATCAAGCTCTTAACACAAGTTCGTGCCACGGATGCGTAGACCATCATTTCAAGCATGAAAAACTTCAAAGCCGCTGTATCAAGGCTTGATTGGGACAAACCGCACACAGACCGGAGCACCAATCGCCACAGGTTCTCCCTGCGGGGTCAATGTGCCTGTCGAGGCGTTGAACGCAAAGACCTGCACGCTGTTGCTCCCCTGGTGAGCCGCGATGAGCCATTGGCCCGTCGGATCGAACGCAAAGTTTCTGGGTGTCTTTCCACCAGCGGGAACATTGGCCACCAGCTTCAATTCGCCCGTCTCTGGCCGAATACTGAAGAGTGCCAGACTGTCATGACCGCGATTCGATCCCACCAGCCAGTTCCCCGAAGGATGGGCCACAATCTCTGCCGTCGAATTGCCAGGTGTGTTCGCATCTTTAGGTAGAGTCGAGACCGTCTGAATCGGCTCCAGATCTCCCTTGGTCGAGTCGTACTTAAAAGCGGTAATTGTCGAAGTGAGCTCATTAATCACATAGGCAAAGCGTCCATTGGGATGAAACGCTAAATGCCTGGGCCCGGAACCTGCCGCCACAGGTGCTGAAGGAATGTCATGAGGCTTGAGCGTGCGGGTCGCCGGGTCGAATTGATAGATAAAAATCTTGTCGCAACCCAGATCTGCCGCAAAGGCATAGCGATTCGACTGATCGAGATTGATCGAATGCGCATGCGGCTTCTGTTGCCGCTGTTTATTAATGCTCGACCCTTCATGCACCATGATCGACGAGGGCTTTTCCGGAACACCCTCCGCATTGAGAGGAAGTGATGCCACCGAGCCACCGCCATAGTTCGCGACAAACAAAGCACTTCCCGCCAGATCGACCGAAAGATGACATGGCCCCGCTCCGCCAGAAGGTTTCCAACCCAGTTCCTTGAGCGAACCATTGGCCGCTTCCCGCGAAAAAGCAATCACAGCCCCCGTCGGTCGTCCCGCTTCGCTCCCTGGCAGCGATTCGGCCACTTCACTCACACAGTAAATCACCGGCTTCGTCGGATGCATCGCCAGAAACGAAGGATTGGTCACCTTAGCCACCAGTTCCGGCTTCGAAAGAGCGCCCGTCGATGCATCGAAAGTCGATCGATAAATCCCTTCACTGGTCCCTGAGGTATAAGTTCCAAAATAAACATGGAACAATGCGGGCGTTTTGGTTTCTTGTGCCTGGGCTGGCTTCGCCATCGAAAACATCAACTGCGCGAATGTCAGCAGCCACACAGCCAGAGGCAACCCGCCGTTCGTCAACTGTTGGAAAAAATCTTTCAGCTTCCGTGCCGCTGACATGGGAGACTCCTGAGGAACTGGAAAACCTGTTTTCGATTAGCTGCAGTGTGTGTTGCCACGAATCAGGCTGTCAAGCAGAGGAGGCTACCGAGCCACTGGCCGGAACCATTCCCGCACCAGTGTGCGAAACTGAGCAAGATTCTTGATGGCGTGGATCTCCTTCTTGAACTCCGCAAAATCCGGGAGGAACTTCGCAAAGTAGCAAGCCGTCCGGGCCAGTCGCTTCTGGGCCAGATGAGCTGAATAAAACTCGAACTCATGCTCGACCAGAGCCAGCAGTACTTTCCCTCGCTCGGCAGGACTCGGCTCAATAATCTCACGACTGCCAAACAGCAGCGTACGGGCCTGCTGAAAGATCCACGGGTTCCCCAGGCAACCCCGGCCAATCGCCACGCCATCGGCTCCACTCGATTCCAGAAAACTGATGGCATCCTGAGGCGTACGCACTCCACCACTTCCTAACACCGGAATCGAAACCGCTTCCTTCACACGCGTCACATGCTGCCAGTCCGGCCCACCCAGATAAGCCTGCTCGACACTGCGGGCATGCAGAATTATGGCCGCACCGCCAGCCTGCTCGACTCGCTGGGCTGTTTCGACAGCGGTGTCTTCGCCCGCTTTAGGGCCTGTCCGCAATTTGACTGTCACCGGGATCGAGACCGCCTGCTTAGCTGCCGCCACCAGCTCGGCAATCCGCTGTGGCTGCCCCATCAGCGCACCACCTTCGCCACGACCCACCAGACGACGGATCGGGCACTCAAAATTGAGATCGACCATTGAAAAACCGAGTTCTTCAATGACCCGGGCGGCTTCACCAATCTGAGCAGCATCATTCCCGCTGATCTGCCCGACAGCCGGCCGCTCCGCCGAAGTCGTCGAGAGCAGCTTGATCGCGCGCTTATCCCGCTCGGCCACATCTTTGGCATCGATCCGCTCACTGCAAACCAGGCTGGCTCCCTGCTGCTTGCAAATCAGCCGGAAAGGCAAACTCGTATGCTCCTCCATCGGAGCTAATGTCAGCCCATGAGCCAGACTGATATTCCCAATACGCATGCCAAAAACCTTCAGGAAGCGGCTTTCGCTTCCAGCCCAATGAGTGCTCGAATCCCTAATCCATAAAAAGTGTATTCAACGTCAGCTTCTCGATCCCAGCCAGCGGCGAGAAATCCACCCGTCGGGACTTCAATACTTTTCATAAAGGCACCCACTCTCCTCCACGGACTGGGAGATTCAATGTCCAACGTGCGACATGTCACCAGAGCTGTGAAGGTTGATAATCCATCCGGGAAAGGGATGCGGCTGTTCGCCAGATAACCCCCATCACTCGCTTTCACATCACTCAAAAAGCCTGCCACATCGCTTTTGAGTGCCGGTGTAATCTCGCCATACATCTTCAGTAAGGCGACGGCTGCAGCCGTGGGGTTGGTGCCACTGCGCTTCATAGGACCAATTTCGACAAACCCGCCATCATCCCGCTGGCGCGATTTCACAAAGCTCATCAGTCGAGCAATCTCCGGCGGCGACTGGCCCACCAGTTCATAAGCCAGCGCTGCCAGAAAGCTGTGATACGTGCTGCTCGATACACCTTCCATCGATTTGGCATAGCCGCCATCAGGCCGGCGAAGTTCTTCGAGCCTGTGGACCGCTTGCAGCACGTCCTCTGATGACACAGTTGAGTTGGCCGCTTGAACAGTGACAGTTTCGATCCCCTGTTCGATCTGGAGCACGACACTCAAGTACAGCCAACTGACGAGATCAATGACATTGAGGCGGGGTGACCAGGCCTGGCCCAGCCAGTTTCCTGCACGCCGCGCCACCTGAGGAGAAAGCTGCCCCAGTGCCACAAGTGATCTCACGGCAAAAGCCGCGTAGTACAGGTCGGAAGTCGCTTCATCGGCAGCCAGTGGTGTCCCATCGAGGGCTTCCACTCGTCCACCAAAGCCTCCATCGTCCTGCTGGCGGCTCTCGATGAAGCGGGCATGTCTTTGTGCCAGCTCGAGAGGAAAAGTCGCCAATCCCCGCTTGAGATCATCTCCCAAAGTAATGAGATATCCAGCCGACATATTGCGTCACTACCTGCCGTTCGTCACTGGGAATCTTCTGGATGTCCGCTGAGCCATCATGAGCCTGCGCTCGTCAAATCCTCTTGACCGACTCGCTTGATGAGACTATTCGTTACACCAGAAAGAATCGATCAACTCACAGGAAATCGGCACAAAACACTTAGATTTCCTGAAGTACCGTCGATAACTCGATGATGATTCGACGATTCATATCGGAAACTCAGCCGTAACCCTTGGCGTTTCCCACAGGCTCAAGCGCCTCGCAGAAAGCGACCTTGATAAGTCCCTCGATGTGGGACTGTTTCTGCCAGGTTATTGACACCTATTCGATGGCTTCTCAACAGGGACAGATTGTGTGTAAATCAACCTAAGTGTTCTTCTCACTTCTGGTTGCCACAAAAAAGTTATTCACAATCCACAATCAGACGGTCGCTTCTACGAATTCTCCTGCGAGAACATAAAGTTCTTATAGAGAAGAGAAGAGGAAGCCAGAAAATCTTCCCGATGAAGTGAACATCGTCTTCGTTCAAGTGACGATCAGTCTCTGAAGTGTTCAGGAATTTGCAGGTTATCGACCCAACAGCAGCAACTCGTTGGTCAGATCCTGGACTGAAGAAATCACTCGGGCATTCCCACGGTAATTGGTAGAGGCCACAATGAGATCGACGAGGTTGCGACCAATATCCGTGTTCGAAAGCTCAATCTTTCCTGAGGCAATCGTGCCCGCTCCGAATGAACCCGGTGACACAATCTGAGGCACTCCGGAGCTGACACCCTCACGAAACGCCGTGCCACCCGCTTCGAGCAAACCATCCGAGTTGGCGAACCGGGCCAGTACCACCTGACCGAGTGAACGGATCAAGCCATTGTCAAAGATCCCGTTAATCAAACCCTGCTCATCAATCACATAGCTTTGCAACGTTCCAGGCTTGGAACCATTCTGATTGGAAAGGTTCAAAGCACTGCCCGATTGTGCAGACGAGATTCCACTGATCTGCGAAAGATCCATTTCAATCTGCATCGGGCTGACGGCGGCGGTATCCGAACGCTCGAGTGTGAACATCTGCGTCGTGTCACCCGTGATTTTTCCATCACTGTCGAAGGTGATCAGACCCGTACCAATCGCCACACCAGGTCGGCTGTCCTGAGCACTTTCCAGGAAGTAACGGAATGTCGTCGCTCCCGGCCCGCGGCTTTCCAGTACTGAGGTCATACGCACATTGACGGTTTGACCCAGAGAGTCGTAGACGATGAATTCAGTCGCAGCACTCTCCCCATTGCTCGATTCCGACTTGGTAAAACTCAGGGGAACGACAGCACCGTTACTCTTGATGTCTCCCGCAGTAATACTGATGTCGTTCTGGGTACCCGTATTGCCCACGACTTGAATTTGACCACCCGTAAGCGTCACTCCCGGTTGTCCGCCCGTTGTGGCATCGTTAGGTATCCCCGCACCACTCTGAATGCCGAGCGTGTTATTCATGAAGGTGACATAGTCGGCCAGGGTCGAAGTGGCAGTCACTGTGAACGTTTGCTCTTCGACAACTCGTCCCCCCTTGCGAGGTGCAAAAGTTAAAGTATTTCCGACATTGAAGTAGTTGGTTCCTCCCGCGTTCTCCACGTTGCTCAGTAAAGCGGTGCCCGTTGCGGGGAGTCCTGTGACACTGTCTGTCAGGACTTCACTGTTCACCAGAGCACCTTGAGTCGATAAGTCTCCTGCGGGAAACAGTGCTCCACCCATCGTGATTTGCGAAGTGCGCTGGGCGACGTTCAACTCACCCAGGGGAATCCGCAATGGTGACAATTGCGTCGTGACGATGTTGAATTCATCGTCAATCCCATAGCCTTGAACAAACTGGCCCTGATCGTTGACCAGATAACTGTCACTACTGCGAAGAAAGTTCCCGTTACGGGTGTAGGTCCTGCCGCTGGAACCATCCATCACAAAGAAGCCTTCCCCTTGAATCGCCAGATCCGAAGCACTGGTGCTGTTCGAAAGGCTGCCCTGGGTAAAGTCTTTGCTGATGGCGGAAGTCGTCGCTCCGAGGCCCACCTGCCGAGGGTTACTTCCTCCATCAGTAGCAGTCGGTCGGGAACCAATCGACAGCGTACGAGCCAACTGAGTCTGAAAGCGAACGGTCGAAGCTTTGAAACCATTCGTACCGGCATTGGCAATATTGTTGCCAAGTACGTCAATGGTCACTTCATTGAGAGAAAGGCCGTTCAGCGACGTATTCAGAGCAGAAGTCAGACCCATCCCTGGCCCTTTCCTGAAAGTCTCCCTGACGGGTGGCTTCCACCGCGAATTCTGGCAGGCTCTTCCTGAGCCACCGCAGATGCACAACACTTGACGACGTCGTGCGTCTGTCAGCATATCGGTTCTTGAAAGTCGGCGAGGCAATACAGAATCGCCTCCTCGAACCCACCGGCGGGCGGTACGACCCTGCCTTCTGGACTATTCGGGATAACCCTCAAAGTTCACAGGCCAGGCACCCGAATGATGTCACTCAAACCGGCAGAAAATGCCGGCAATCGCACTTCATTCCTAAAGATAAAATGAACATGGAACAGCAGTGAATGATAAAAATCGGCTGATTTCATGGACTTTTCCAAGTTATAGCCCTCGTTCTCTCACCTCAACTGACTTAATTTGTTAGTATGGCGAATCAACGATCGTTGGTCTGGGGGGTGTTGATGTATGTGCAAATTCTGAGTCTGCATGGGCTCGTGCGAGGCGACTCCATTGAAATGGGGCGCGACGCCGACACTGGCGGTCAAGTCCGTTATGTTCTCGATCTCGCAGTGGCTTTGGCAGAAGATCCGCGGATCACACAGGTCGATCTGATTACCCGCCGATTACGAGGTCTCGCGACAGATGGACAACCTCTGGATGAGTCCTATTCTCGCGAAATCGAACCCCTCTCTCCTCGTTGCCGGATTGTGCGGATCTCCTGCACCGATGATCAATACGTCCGCAAAGAAGATCTCTGGCCGTATTTGGACGAATTCACGAAGTCATTAGAAGCCTTCACTCGCCAGCAACCCTGGCCATTGGCCTGGATTCATGGACACTATGCCGATGCCGGTGTCGTCGCCAGGAATCTGGCTCGCCAACTTCAAGTCCCGTTCCTGTTTACCGGCCATTCTTTAGGTAAGCCCAAACTGGACTATCTGGCCTCCGAAGGGTGGTCACACGAAAAAGCCAACCGCCTGCTGCACATTGATCATCGCATTTCAGAAGAACAGTCCTGTCTTAATGCCGCTGATGCTGTCATTACCAGCACACTCCACGAGAAACTCTCCCAATATCAGGGGTATCAGATCCCCGAAGAAACCATTGTCGAAGTCATTGCGCCAGGACTGGATCTCAAACGCTTCTTCCCCTACTACAACTACGAATTGCCGGGTGAAGAGATTGGCGAAGGCTTCAAACAGGCTCGCAGTCGCATGCAGCGGCAACTGGCCCGCTTTCTGGCTGACCCTCAAAAAAAACTGATCCTCGCTCTCTGTCGCCCAGATCGTCGCAAGAATATTCAATCCCTCATTCAGGCTTATGGCGAAAGCCCCGAACTTCGGGCCATTGCCAACCTCGCTGTCTTCGCAGGGATTCGTGAAGACATCAACACCATGTCCGGCAACGAACGTGAAGTCTTAACTGATATTCTCCTCTTAATGGATCGCTATGACCTCTATGGAAAAATGGCAATTCCCAAGCGGCATGATTCCGAACTTGATGTTCCCGAACTGTATCGCCTGGCAGCCAGTGGTCGTGGAGTCTTCGTCAACTCCGCCTTTATCGAACTCTTCGGGTTGACCACGATCGAAGCCAGCGCGACGGGCCTGCCGTTTATCGCCACAGAAAATGGCGGTCCCCAGGATATCGTGGCTCTCTGCAATAGTGGCATTGTCCTCGATGTCACCGATCAACAAGCCCTGACGGCTGGTATTTTAAGATTGCTGACAGATGGCGACTTATGGAATGAATATAGTAACAATGGCATCCAGAATGTTCGCAGTCACTACGCCTGGAAGGCACATATCGAACACTATTTAAGAGTCATTTCCCGGATTCATCCTGGCTGGAACTCGATATCAGATTCTTTATCGAGTTCTGCGACCCTCAATCTGCCTTCACAAAGCGATCATCCTTCCGGACGAACTGCGATCAATCGCTCGAGTCTCATGGAGAAGCTCGATCAGCGGCTGGAAAACGTCAGCGGGTTGCTGATCACAGATATCGACGGCACTTTGCTGGGTGATCGCGAATCGTTACAAGAATTACTCGATTGGATGGAAGCTCAGCAGGGCCAATGGATGCTCGGTGTCGCCACCGGGCGAGCACCTGCACTGGTGTACGAAGTTTGCCGGGAATGGAATGTCCCTTATCCTGAGATCATGATTGCCTCCGTCGGGAGTGAGATCGTATTGGGAGATCAGCACGAGCATTGGCCCGAATGGTCGGATTGGCTGGGAGAATCCTGGCATCCTTCAAAAATTGCCGAACTCATCTCACGCACAGGCTGGCTGGTTCCACAGACAGAGCCGCACTCCCAGCGGCCTTTCAAATTGAGTTATTTGACCACCAGGACCCTTTCCGCCGAGCAGGAACTGTTTCTCAAAGAACATTTATTCGCAGCAGGCTGCCCATGCCAGGTGATTGCCTCACATGGTCAATATGTAGATATCCTGCCCGAGCGCTCTGGCAAGGGGGCAGCTCTCGATTTCCTCATGAGCCAGATCTCTAGAAGCGATCTCCAGATTGTCGTTGCAGGGGATTCCTGCAACGACTGGGATCTGCTGAAAAGACCTTACTCAGCCATTGCCGTCGGCAATTCTGAGCCCCTGCTCAAAGAGCGAATTCGACAGGAGCAGGCCGATGTCTATCTTGCTCAAAGGCATTTTGCAGCTGGCATCCTTGAAGGATTGTCTTACCTGGGATTGAGATAAGATCTCTTGATCCATCACATCGTTTCATCTCCATGACAATGGCCCAGCCAGTGAAGGGACATGATCATGTCATCGCTACCAGAAGCTTCTCTCCCTCATCGTTCAACATCAGCACCACTCTCCGATGGAGAATTGCGTAAGCTGAAACTGCGACTCATTGACCGCATGCAGCGCCGATTCGGAGGCGACTTTCCCGATGGCGACTGGGATCTTCTCGAACGTCGTCTGCAAGAACAGCACCAGCTCCTATTTCAAAGTTTCTACCAGCTCTACGGCGACCGCTTTGATTCGTTCTACCATCTCGAAGAACTGATGGCTGTCGTCTTTCGTTCGGTTCTTGAGCGACCTGCAGAACTCAAGGCGTTCGACGCTTTGCGAGAATCGGATAAAGACTGGTATCTGGCACCACGACTCATGGGAGCCATGTGCTATGTCGATCTCTTCGCGGGAACGCTGCGAAATCTTGAAGCCAAAATTCCCTATCTGATTGAACTGGGAATTACCTATCTTCACTTAATGCCTATTTATAAAGTTCATTCGACCGATTGCGATGGAGGGTATGCCGTCAGCGATTATCGCACGATCAATCCCAGGTTCGGGACAATGGAAGATCTGGAGCATCTGGCAACGCAACTGCGCCGCCATGGGATTTCTCTCGTGCTTGATTTCGTGTTCAACCATACTTCCGATGAGCATCAATGGGCCCAACGAGCATTGAATGGCGAACGCGACTATCAGGATTATTATCTCTTCTTCAAAGATCGGGTTTTACCCGATCAATACGAACGGACTTTAGTTGAAGTCTTTCCCGAGGAGCATCCCGGTGCATTCACATATCAGACAGCACTCGGCCAATGGGTCTGGACAACGTTTTATACTTCTCAATGGGATCTCAATTATCGCAACCCCGAAGTGCTGGTGCGAATGCTGGACGAACTCCTGTTCCTTGCCAATCGAGGCGTCGAAATCGTTCGTCTGGATGCCATTGCATTTATCTGGAAGGAATTAGGAACCAACTGCCAGAATCTCCCTCAGGCGCATACGATCGTCAGTGTGCTCAATGCTGCCACGCAAATTGCAGCACCTGCTGTGGTCTTCAAGTCCGAAGCGATTGTGCATCCTGATGAAGTCCGTACTTATATTCATCGTGCGGAATGCGTTCTCAGTTACAATCCGGAACTGATGGCACTTCTTTGGGAATCGTTGGCGACCCGAAATATCCGCACGTTACTCGCTTCTGTCAGAAAAAGATTTCCTCTCCCGGACGGTTGTGTCTGGGTGAACTATATAAGAAGCCATGATGATATTGGCTGGTCGATCACCGACGAAGAAATCCGCGAGGCAGGCTATGACCCGGTTGCCCATCGACGATTTCTCACGCAGTTTTATACAGGTCGGGTCGAAGGTAGTTTTGCTGAAGGTGTCCCCTTTCAGGAGAATTCGAGTACAGGTGATGCCCGTGTTTCCGGGACATGTGCCTCATTAGCCGGTCTGGGAAAAGCCATTCGCAATCAGGATCCTGTCGAAATCGATCTCGCAATTGGCAGAGTGTTGCTGCTATATGGTGTCGTCATGACCATTGGTGGTATTCCGCTGATCTATTTAGGAGACGAGATCGGTTCGTTGAATGATGAAAGGTATTTAGACGATCCATTAAGAAAAGCGGATTCGCGTTGGATTCACAGGCCGCAATTCCCGTGGGAGCAGATGCAGGAGGTGGCCGATCATGATACTCCGGCTGCCCGCATTCATGACGGCATTCTGAAACTGGGGATCATCAGGCGACAGAATCTGGCCCTGCGCCCCGGGAAAACGGAGTTTGTAGGGACAGGCAACGATCATGTTCTCGGTTACTTCCGCACGCATGCACAGGCCAGCGTACTGATACTTGCGAACTTCACAGAGCAGGTTGAAGCGGTGGAAGGCCGTATTCTTCGCGGATTAGGCTTACGGCGGACAGTCATCGATCAGGTTTCAGGGATGACAATCTCTTCAGGAACGACGTTGGAACTCCAGCCGTATCAGTTCATGATTCTTGACCGTCAAGGAAGTCGATAAACTTGTTCTGGGGAAGACCATTTGACTGCCAGTAGGAGTGAGAAAGTGTTTGCGGGGAGGAACTGCAATCACATCGAGTTTCGTCCGTGTCAGGGCGATGAAATCAATCTGCTGCGTGAGTTGTTCGTGGCGGCTGTCATGGAGTTGACAGGTGGCGAATACTCGCTGGAGCAGCGAAGGGCCTGGGTATCGAGTGCAGCCGACAAAGTGGAATTCTGTGCCCGGATGGAAGCCCAGCAACCGTTTGTGGCCATGCTGCAAGACAGGATCGCGGGGTATGCTGACTTACAGCCCGATGGCCTGATCGATCACTTTTATGTAGCCCCCTGGGCCAAAGGACAAAGAGTCGCCAGTGGCATGTTGCAGCACATTGAAAAGCTCGCTCATTCTCAAGGGATGACCACAATTCACGCTCTCGTGAGTCTGACGGCTGAACCATTCTTCTTGCGGAAAAACTTCGTCGTTGTTGAACGACGAATCGCCACGCGAGCCGGTGTCACGTTACCCCATGCCCTCTTGCAAAAAGATCTCACGCTTAAGAGTACGCGAGAATCTCTACCGGGATGACTCATTGTCAGGTTTTGCAAGTAGATCATCTTAGGATTTCACATCGAATTGAACCACAACGTCTGTCTGATTCGTGACATTCAATTAATGGCCGGTTGTCGTTGCTTCTGAGGATGGTTTGGTGGTGTGATGGGCTTTGCGCACGTTTGATTCCTGCCACATCTGCAGCAGTTCGATCCCGAGTGAGAAGGCCATGGCGAAGTAGACGTAGCCTTTGGGGATCTTGTGATGGAAGCCTTCGCCTACGAGCAGCACACCGATCAGCAGCAGGAAGGAGAGAGCGAGCAACTTAATCGCAGGGTGCTCATCAACAAAGCGCACAATCGCTCCGGAAAAGATCAGCATCACAATTACACTCACAATCACAGCCGCCACAATGACGGGGATGTTGTCGGTAATACCCACAGCCGTAATGACCGAATCGAGACTGAAGACGACGTCGATCGCAATCACCTGGGCCAGCATCCAGAAGAGCGAAGCGGGAGCTTTCCCATCTTTATGCGCTTCGTGCACCACGGTCACTTTGTGATGAATTTCGTAAGTCGCTTTACCAATCAGGAACAAGCCACCAGTAATCAGCACGAGGTCTTTTCCCGAAATACTGGTTTCGAGAATGGTGAAAAGCGGCTCTTTGAGCTTCAAAACCCAACTGAGTGAAAAGAGCAGGCCAATCCGCGAAACAACCGCCAGACTGATCCCCAGTTGACGGGCAAAATTCTGCTTATCTTTAGGGAGCTTCCCCGCCAGAATCGCGATGAAGATAATGTTGTCGATCCCGAGCACAATCTCGAGCAGAGTCAACGTGAAGAAGGCGATGATCAGTTCGGTCGAGAACATCCTTGGCAAACCCCTGACTTAAGACCGTTGTTTCGATCTGGCTGTCCTTCAAGAACAGTTACCAGTCGCCAGATCTTTCGGCTATCGGGATCGTGATGGCAACTGGAATGAGACTTGGCCAGATGCTGACATTTCTGAAGAAGAGTTGCCAGTGAATCATTCATACCGCAATCTTAAAGACCTGAATCAGGTCCATCATGAGACAGATCGAATAGCAAGATGAATCTGCATCTATGAATATCTGGAATTCAGCATTATCTGATGCATGTCAATCGGCCAGAGGATGAGGGCGCTCTCCTGCGGGTGCATCCGCCAGTGGGTGGATTGTCTCGTGGTAGACAGCATGGTTCACGCCAGTTGGCTCAACCGCCGATTCTTCGAAGCTGACATGGGCGATGCCACTGTCGCTGGTAAGTGCTGACTGTGCCGCGTTGGCTGCTGCCGGTCGTATTCTTCGAGAAGGGGCTGTCGTGACAGCATTCGTAGAGGTCTGCTGCGGGATTGGACGCTCCGTTGTTGTAGACGGGGCATAGGGCGCTGTTGATGTTGCCACATTCTGCTGAGCGGCCAGTTGCCGGGTGATCGACTCGCGAGAGGCCTGCTGCTGCAGCGTTTCAATTGGGATGGTCGTCGCTCGCATGGCTCCCTTGCCCGATTCCGAAGCCGGACCACTCGCATTGTCTTGGGCAACCATCGAACCTTGAGTCAGCATTTGCCGCGACTTGTCGTTGGCAACTCCCGCTGGGCCCACAAAGCGTTCGACATTCATGGCTGCCGAAGCCATCGCGGGCTGACTCCCTTCCATCCGCACGGAAATCATGTCCGAAAAGAGTGGCGCATTGCCACCTTCGGGAATGTATCGCAATCTCACACTGCAGACGGCGGCATGATTGCCTTTACGCATGTACGGGATAAAGACATTGTATGCCGGGCCCAACGTGTTGGACTGGCGATGCATGTTCCAGACATCGGCGTCGAAATCAAACTGATGAACGGGCTTCATCTGCTCTTCGGTCGTGCCAATATTGTCGAAGACATAGACGCGAATCTCTCCGCGAACTGCCAGGGGGACGGCCGACCGCGCTTCCATGAACATCACCTGGCCGGCAAAGCCCCGGCACGGTTTTCCTTCCGGGTCACGGCCTTCCGCAGGGTTCCACAGGCACACAATCTGGCCAATGGGCCGCTTGGAACTGGAGAATTCGACCTTTTCAGCCTGTTGTGGCCAGCCAGTTGTCAGCAAAGTGGCACACCCCGAGAGCGAATGCGTCAGCAGGATCACTGCCAGCAATCTCATGCAGATATCAGAGTGAACAAACATTTGTTGGCATCCGGGCTAGGCAAAGGGGAAAAGATCGAGCCAGCGAGACAGGGCTCATCGACGGAATGAATACCACTTTTTGGGAGGTGTGGCCGACTTATCCTGGGCCTTGGTGGGCTCACCTTTTTTGGAAGGAGATGAACCTTTGGATGATTCAGCCACTGAAGGTTGAGTGATCTGGATGACGCCTGTGTCTGGGAGATGGCCATAAGGATCGGGCTGCATCTCATCCGTCGCACTCGCCTGTTGGATCGACGGGTCTTTCAACTGTTTTCTGGTCTGCCCGGGAACATCCGGGATCGGTGGTTGCGGCAAGAGTTGTGGGGCCGGACCTGATTGTGGATTTTGGATGCCTGGCGATGGTGGCATCGGGTCGACTGATGGCACACTCGGCGAGAGCTGGTTCGTCCAGTCGGGATCGCCCATCACAGGAGCATTGATCGCTCGCAAGGGTCCGTGGATTTCTTCGGCTTCGCACTCAATAAAGTGCAGTCGGCCCATTTCGACATCCTTGATGAACTCCGAATCCGCATCTGAAGAAATCACACGCGGTGTCAGGAAAATCAGCAGTTCCGTACGAACATGACTCTTGCTGTCATATCGGAACAGATGCCCCACGATGGGAATATCGCCAATAAAGGGGACTTTGCGTTCGCTGGTTTCATCCGTTGCGGTAATCATGCCCCCCATGACAACGGTCTGGCCATTGGGAACGCTGATCGCAGTTCGAGCAGCACTGATATCCTTGATGGGCGATTCGATCACGTTGCCGTTGGTGGCGTCGGTAAAGATGGGGACACCGTTCCCACGGAACTGGCTCTTTTCGGCGATGAGTTCCATCACGATGGTCCCATCAGGTGAAATTCGTGGTGTGACCGTGAGAATAATCCCTGCCTGATCCTGACGAATCTGAGGGTTTGCCAATCCAGTGGCACCAATCTGCACACCGTCGACAATTGGCACCTGCTGGCCCACCTGAATCTGGGCCTGCTGGTTGTCCAGTGTGCGAATCTGTGGTCGCGAGAGTACCTGTAATCGGCGGCGTGAAGCCAGGGCACGAATCAGCACGTTGACCGATTCCGAACCTGCGGAAAGAACCAGACCACCATAACCCAGGTCGTTATTCACACGTCCCAGCGAGAAGCTAGACAAACCCTGTGAACCCACACTGGAGGGATTAATCGTCGTATTATTCCCGAGAGGTGTATTCGGGTTATTGAACAGAAAGCCGGGAGCTGCCGTTTGCGACACGACACGCTGTGTGGTGGTTTGTGTACCGTTCGGCGAAGTGGTGGTTTCGGTCAAAGTCACCAGGTCATCGACGACGCTGCGGTCGAAGAGCACCGAATCCTGCAGGCCCAGTTCGACACCAAACTCATCGACGTTATCGAGTGTCACTTCCACAATCAGAGCCTGAATGATCACCTGACGTGGTGCCTGATCAAGTTCCATGACCAGTCGAGTGATCTCATCGTAGTACCTCGGTGTGGCACTGATGAGGAGGCTGTTGGTGCCAGTTTCGGGAACCACAACAACTTCGCGTTCGAGCTGTTCGACCGTGCTGATCAAGTTCGGGTTCTGCTGGGAGAGCTGCAACTGCGAATTAACGAACTGTGTCACTGCTGTGGAAACAGCGAGTGCCGGGCTGTTCTTGAGCTTGAAGACGACGTTCTTGCGTTCGCGCAGATCGGATTCATCGAGCCTGAGCAGGATGGCTTCCACGACACGTAAGGCTTCCGCCCCGCCAATCGCAGTAATACTGTTGGTACGCGTATCAACACTGAACCGCAGTGGGATCAGATTGCTCGAAGCGTCGTCAGCTCCCGCCACCGCCAGCCCCAGTTGCTGTCGTAACGCGTTGTTCCCGCCCCCCTGCTGGTTTCCACCGGGTGAGAAGAGTTGCTGCAACTGTGTCACCAGTTGTGAGGCATCAGCATTTGTCAGCGTAAACACCTTGATCTCAGCCACTGCTGCTGTGGGTTGATCGAGCTGACGAATCAGTTCTTCCAGCAGCGGAATACTTTGCTCAGGAGCTGAAAGAATCAGACTGTTCATGCGCGTATCGGGCGTAATGCGAATGTCGGCCAGCATCCCGGAACGCAGGGCTTTTTTATCACCCGCCAGGAAGGACAGAATTGCGGGTCTGACCTGTCGGAAATCTTCTGCCACCTGGTTGCCACCCAAACCACTGTTGGCACCACCCTGGTTCGCCGCCTGATTCGATGGAGGCGAAAGCACACTTTGAATGGCCGCATTGATCACAGCCGAGAGTTCGACAGCGACGGCGTTCTTCAAAGGAATGATCTTGACCTGGTTGACAGCGGCCATTTCGTCGCGATCGACCTTGGCAATCAACGCCTTCACCTGATCCAGATCACGTGGACGAGCCCGCACAATCACCGAGTTTGAACGAGGATCGGCAATCGCGAGCACGCGGGCGCCTAAACCAACTCTGGTGGCATAGAAAGCCGTGATATTCGTCACCACCTGTGAAGCGACTGCGGTCTTCAGACTGAAGACTTCAAATTCCGATTCCGGATCTGTCGGCTGATCGAGTTCTTCTGCCAGTTCCAGAATCGAATCGAGATCGGTCTTTGGTGCCACAATGATCAACGCATTTGGGGTATCGACAGGGATAATCGCCACATTCTGGCGGGGTTGTGTCGCCCGGCCAGGGAACTTCGCCAAGCTGTCGAACACCAGCGTGAGCAGTTCACTCATCGCGGGTGAATCGGTGTGACTCAGGTAGAGCACATGCAACTGAGGAGCGGTATTCTCACTGAGAGCTTCGAGCTCTCGAATGACTTTCATGACCTGCTCCACGTCGGCTTCATTACCACGCAGAATCAGCACACCCAGATCCCCAATCGCTTCGATGTTCACATCACCTTTGAGATTGGTCACGACATCAGAAATCGCCGAGTTGCCACGAGGTGGCTGTGCTGCCTCGGGTTTGGCCTGTGCAGGCGCCGGGGCAAAAGGATCATCATTTTCCCGCTGCGGATTGGCAGCGGGAGTATTGCCTGCTTGGGCGACAGTCAGTCGATTCTGCCGGCGCATCTTTTCCAGATCGGGCTGATACTGGGCCAGCATGATCGCTGCCTGAGGAGTCGTTGGAACGATCTTCGCATCGCTTGGCCAATCGCCCTTAGTATCAAGCGAAGTCAACAGATCGACCACTCCGCGGGCGACGGCTTCGGAACCATCGACGTAGAGCTGATCGCGCTCATCATCGATCGAAACCATGAATTCAATCGCCGTTGTACTCTTACCGGGAAGCCTCGAGACAGAGAACGCCGGCTTGCCCGCGCGACCGGCATCAACCAGCCGGGCATTTTCCTTGTGCGAGCGATACAGCACTTTCGCCAGCTCAGCCGCTTTGTGCTGTCGGGGTTTGAAGGCAATCGCTACCGGTGGTTTGGCCACTGGCTGTGGGACAGGCTTGATCTCACTGGCTGCGAGGGGATGCCCCGCAGCTGGTGCCACAGGTTGTAACAACGGATGGGTATTGGCCGCAGCGGGTACTTCATGTCCCAGTGTCATGACGTTCTGGGTTACGACGTTCTGGGGCATGAAGTTTTGTGGTGTCTTAGCAACGGGAAGAGGGGCCACAGGTGACTGGCTTGGCAGACCGGCAATTTGCTGACCACTGATCTGCTGAATCTGTCCCGGATGTAATGTGGGAGCCGTTTCATAGGGTGCAGACAATGGATGCTGCGCACTCATCCCGGGAGGAACTTGAGCATAAGGGCCAGTTGGTAATGGCTGGACAGGCCGGGCTGGTTGCATGCCCGGTGTCTGTAATGGTGGCCCGTAAGCACTCTGGCTTTGCTGCGCCTGGAGCTGCTGGGCCGGCGTATAAGGCGATGTATGCAATTCGACAGGCTGATACTTGGGGCGAATGCTGGGCAAATCCATCAGGACGATGAACTTCCCTTTTTCAATCAGTCGAAAGCCGAGAGGTTCGATCTCTTTGTTGAGAATGCGAATGGCATCAGCCCGCGAGTATTCCTGCTTATCAATGCGTGTAAAGCGGCCCGTGGGGACACGTTCCATAATCAACTCAGACTGCGACTCTTCGGCAAGCTGCTCGAAGACTTTCTGCCAGTTCGAGCCCCAGTGATTGAGCTTCACGCGAGGTCCCGCATCCTGCTGATCGCCGACAGCAGGAGCGTTCACTCCAAAACCAGAGTTGGTATGGTGCGGCGAAACCTTCTGCTGGCCATTCGTCAGTGGCACAATCGGCTCGCGGCCATAGACCATCTCGCTCGGACTGAGCAGTGTGCAGGCCGTTCCCAGCAGCAACTGAGCACAACCCCACCAGACACTATTCTGAGTCTGTGGAAATAATGTTCTTACAGCCCGCAATCCGGGAGGGATTGATGTCAGCATGTGACTACCATAGGAAAGGAGGTGTGGCAGGTATTGCCGGTGGGAAGATGCACGATCAGAGATGGCGTACATCCAATGAAGTATTCGGAAGAATAAACCATCAGGTATGAAGGAAAGGTCGCTGAGTTTCGCCGGAATTCAGGTTGGTAAGATGTCTGAGCGAACGATTTCGCCACTCTTCGGCAACTCCTGCCGCCAGGCATTCCCAGAGAGAGGTGAATGACGAAATTTCCAACATTTTGACTACCGAATCGGCATCGGCAAAATCTGCCACTCGATTCCGATCAGGACTTGTCAAGCACCCTGCTGCTGTTGAAGTCACTCCCCGCATGAGACACTTGTCACCCGGCGTGTTAAGCTGAAAAATCGAAGCACATAACAAATAAAAAACCATCCATAGGTTTTGATGGAGATTGGCCCCATGGCGGAACTTCTCGACAACCCTCTCCTGGTAACCAGCGGGTTACCAGATTTTGCCCGGATCGAAGCCTCACATGTCGTCCCGGCTGTGCGTGCGACTGTCGAGACCGCTCTCAAAAAACTCGATGCCATCGAATCCCATCTGCAGCCAACATGGGCTGGCATTATGTCCCCCATCGAAGAGATGGAACGCCCCTTCACCTGGAGTTGGGGCCCCGTGGGTCATCTCCTGGGTGTTCGCAACAGTCCCGAACTGCGAGCTGCCTATGAAGAGGTCAATCCTGAAGTCGTACGCTATAGCCTGCGCGTCAGGCAAAGCGAACCGATCTATAAAGCCCTGGTGACTCTGGCCGAGTCGCCGGAGTGGGAGAGGCTTTCGCCGGCCCAGAAGCGGATCATTAAAGATCGCATCAAGGATGCCGAACTGGCCGGGATTGGTCTGCAAGGCGACGCGCGAAAGCGATTTGGCGAGATTGAAGAAAGGCTGGCTGTCCTTTCCACACAGTTCATGAACAACTGCCTCGATGAAATCAAAGCTTTCTCACTCGATCTTACCACGGAAGAGGAAATCGCCGGGTTCACTCCCACACTCAGGCATCTGACGGCCCAATCGTGGAATCGTGCTCACCCGGAAAGTGAAACCAAAGCGACCGCGGAGCATGGTCCCTGGCGCATCACGCTCGATTTCCCGGTGTATGGCCCTTTCATGGAGCACGCGAAAAGGCGCGACTTACGCGAGAAGCTCTATCGGGCATTCATCACTCTCGCT
Source organism: Planctopirus limnophila DSM 3776 (assembly GCF_000092105.1). Classification (NCBI taxonomy): domain Bacteria; kingdom Pseudomonadati; phylum Planctomycetota; class Planctomycetia; order Planctomycetales; family Planctomycetaceae; genus Planctopirus; species Planctopirus limnophila. The sequence continues at coordinate 4,750,079 of NC_014148.1, forward strand.
TCCCAGGGTGAACACAACAATGAACCCATCATGCGGGAACTGCTGAGCTTGCGCAAAGAGAAGGCGCACCTGCTGGGTAAGAACTCGTTTGCGGAAGTCAGCCTGATGCGCAAGATGGCTCCCGGTGTGGATGCCATTCGCCACATGCTGCATGAACTTCGCGATACAAGCTGGGGAGCAGCACAACAGGATCTCGCCGATCTGAAGGCGTTCAAAGTCTCCAGCGGCGATACCGATGACATCAAACCCTGGGATGTTCCCTTTTGGGCCGAACGGCTGCGCGAAAGCCGGTATTCGTTCACCGACGAACAGATTCGCCCCTACTTCCCATTTGAACGTGTGCTTGAAGGATTGTTCGGTCTGATTCATCGGCTCTTTGGTGTCACGATTGAACAGGCGCAAGAACCCGTCTCGGTCTGGTGCAGCGATGTCCGCTTTTATCATGTCCTCGATGAGTCGGGCCAGAAGATGGCCGCCTTCTTTCTGGACCCTTACTCGCGACCCGAAAACAAACGGGCTGGTGCCTGGATGGATACCTGCCTTTTGAGGCAGAAGGTTGGCGATGAACTTCAGCTTCCCGTCGCGTATCTCGTTTGTAATCAAACCCCACCTGTGGGTGAGCGGCCCGCCCTCATGACCTTTCGCGAAGTGGAAACGCTATTCCACGAGTTTGGTCACGGTCTCCAGCACATGCTGACCATCATCGATCATCCCGATGCCTCGGGAATCAACGGCGTCGAATGGGATGCTGTCGAACTCCCCAGTCAGTTTATGGAGAACTGGTGCTATCACAAGCCGGTGCTGATGGGGATGACTCGTCACTACGAGACCGGGGCACCATTGCCAGAAGATCTGTTCAACAAGATCGTCGCAGCTCGCACTTATCGCGCCGGGTCGATGATGCTCAGGCAGCTTCTCTTTGGTCTGACGGATCTCGAGTTGCACCACGATTACGATCCTGCGGGAAGCGAGTCCCCTTTTGATGTACAGCGCCGCATCAGCCAGACGTGCGCGGTCATTCCGCTCATCCCGGAAGATCGCTCGCTGTGCTCATTCCAGCATATTTTTTCGGGCGGCTACGCAGCGGGATACTACAGCTACAAGTGGGCCGAAGTTCTCTCAGCCGATGCCTTCAGTGCTTTTGAAGAGGCGGGTCTTGATGATGACAAGGCCATTGAACAGGTGGGCCGCCGCTTCCGCAATACAGTGCTGTCGATGGGCGGCAGCCGACATCCGATGGAAGTCTTCCGCGATTTCCGTGGTCGCGAACCGAGCCCTGAAGCACTTCTCAGACACATGGGTCTGACAAAAGTGTGATGGTTCGAAAACCCTCGCCCGCGTCTGCGCGGGAGAAAGAGTAATTAAGTTGAGGCCAAACGAGGGCGTTTGGCCCCAACTGTGTGCCCTGCTTGCAGCTCTGGGCAAGCATGTCTTCGCGACCAACAACGCGATGTAGTTTCCTGGGAAGCGTGTTACTTGGCTTTGACAGCCAGGCTCATCTGGACGTTCTCGTCGATCTTGCCAGCACCGTAGGTAATACCCCACTGGCTGCGAGGCAGGTTGAACTTGCTGGTTAATTCCACACCACTTCCGGTCGACTTGATCTGGGCAGGGAAGGTGATGCTGTTGGTCTTGCCATGCAGCGTCAGGTCGCCTGTAACGCTGTAACCTTCGGCTGTTTTAGCAATCGCCGTCGAGACAAACTTGGCTTCGGGGTAGCGCTTGACTTCAAAGAAATCCGGAGCTTTCAGGTGGCCAGTCAGCTTTTCATCATCTGACCAGACCGAATCCATCACGATGGTGACCGAGATCTTCCCTTTGGTCAGGTCTTCGGGAGCGGAGAACGTCCCTGAAACCTGCTTGAAACCACCGGCATGTGAGCCTTCCTTTTTGGTGCCGACGAAGCCAATGGTGGTGTTCTCACCTGTGAGCTTGTAGTCGGCGGCCACAATCTCGGAACCGGGAGACATGACCAGGGCAGTCATGACGAGAGTGGCAGCAATGGTTGCAGCCGACGACTTAATGGCATTGAGAAGCGAAATCATCCGTTCAATCTCCTGAGGAATTGGTCAAACATCCCTGACGTGGATCTGCCGATATTCGACGGGAATCCGGGCCGTCAAGGCAACCTGCACAAAAGTGAGTCATCAGAATGCTATATCAGGCATTCAGATCACACCGTGGATTACCTCAGGCTGGCGCGAACCTTACAACAGGCACAGATTTTTGTTTCCACAGGCCGATCACCAGAAAGTCTAAGGCGTGCAACGAATAGTCCGCCCTTGAGGGAAACCGCACAGAATCGCTCTTCGGTAGACGAATTTACTGACAGCAAACGTGTGTGGCGGTGATCGGAGAACGCGATGTCGATTGGTGAAGGCTGGCGAAATCTGTTTGAGAACTGGCCGGAAACCATTCCCCGTACAGGAATTCTGGTCACCAACTACAACGAAACCGTCCCCTTCAAGGCCTTTATGATTTCGGGTAGCATTCTGCTTGTCGAGCGGGAAACCCCCGACAGCCAGGGGGCTCGCAAAGTCCTGATTGCTTATGACTGCATTTCCGCCGTCAAGCTGACGACGCCACTCGATCTGCCTCGATTTCTCGTCATGGGCTTTCAGGCCCCGTGAACGAATTTGTCTGCCGTTTCCAGTGAAAGTTGGGTCGCACGGGCTGCTTAACTTTCCGATTCTCCCAGTCCCAGTTGCTCCATGCGCCGGTAGAGCCTGGGCCTGGGGATTTCAAGGAGATCGGCTGCTTTCGAGCGATTGCCGCGAGCCGCCTCGAGGGCCTGTTTGATCTGTTCCTTTTCAAAGGCTTCGAGGGCCGCATCGAGAGGCATGATCTGCACAGGTCGGGGTGGTGGCACACTTTGAGCATCACGACCGACCTGCCAGAAGTGAGGCAGATCGTGGACCTGAATGATCGAGCCCTGGGCGCGCTCACGCGATTCGGTGACAAACCGTTTGAGCTCGGCGATGTTGCCGGGCCAATTGTATTCACCGATCAATCGCTGCACTTCCGGCGACCAGCCTGCTAGTTGTCGAGGGGCCTGGCGGTTTTGCTCTTCCAGCAGATGTTGAGCGATCAATAAGGCATCTCGACCTCGTTCACGCAGGGGTGGCAATTCGATTTCGATGGTCGAAATTCCCACCAGAGCCTGTTGATCACAGATCTCTCGCTTGAGCAACTGCCGGGAATTGAGCCGGGATGTGGCCATCCAGCGGATGGGGATTTCGGTACGGTGCATCGATGTATTCCGGAACTGTTCGAGCTGTTGCCAGAAAGACCTTGGAGCCGCATCGATCGATTTGAGGAGGATGGTTCCCGGCCCGAGTGTCGCGGTCCCTGTTGTTGACGGTACTGATTCGAGGGCATGCTGAATCACTTCGTGGAGCATGGCTTCTGTCAGAATCTGACAATCCAGTGGCACGAAGGCATTGCGTTGCACCGAGCTGCGCTGATGAATGCTTCTGGCGAAATGTTCCTTACCGGTACCGTTTTCACCGACAATCAGAATGGGCGCCAGGTTCCGTGCGGCAAGCTCGGCCTGATGAATCGCCTTGCGGAAAAGTGGTGCGTGACCGACCAGTGAGTCATCTGTCGTTTCGTGTCGCCATTTGAGCCGGGCAGCTGCCAACTCGGCATGGAGTGTCTGCGCCAGCCCTGGCTTGATCACCGGTGGTTGAGGAATTCGTCCAACCACTCCCAGTATCACGGGATTGTTTTCTGGTTGGTTGCCGAGATTCCAGAACGTGATGCGTGTGGCCAGAGGAGGCATGCCGACGCGAGGGAGATAGACTGCCGAAACGACTGTTTCGCCCGGGGCGGGAAGATCGGGCGGTGGTGCCAGCGTAGCGAGAAGCGCTGCGGGTGAGCTGGTATCGCCCGTGCTGACATAATCGAGCGATTCTCCAAGGAGTTGTTCTTTCGCAAAGCCAGCGAGATGGAGCAGAGCCTGATTGAGATAGATCAGCCGACGATCGGAACTGACCATGAAGACAGGCTCGTGAGCTTCATTGAGGAGAGTATCTGCCGACAAAGGCTTGAAAGATCGGCGGGCCATGAACTCTTTCTCTCGATGGGACTGGCAAATCAGCAGCTCAAAATTGAGGATCAGGCTTTGTCGTCACCGGGATCCAGACTGAGCAGATCGAGTAACTCTCCAATCGTGTGATGCTTCTCGAGGGGATGCCTCAACTGCAGACTGGCATTGACGGTGTAGCGGTTGCAGCGGCCCTGTTTGGTGATCATGAGGTAGTTGGCCTCGACGAGTTCTGCCACCACGCGCTGCACCATGCGCTCGGTAATTCCGACCGCCACCGCGACATCGCGCAGCCTTTGATCGGGTTGCCGATAGAGCGACAGCAGGACGTGGGTGTGATTGGTCATGAACGTCCAGTTCGCCGAAGCAACCGTTCTGGATTCTTCGCCCACAACTTTGGCTGTTGAAGATTTCGCTCCAGCCAGTTTGGTCATGCTCGTCTTTTCTTGACCTGGATTTCTGGCAGAGCTTGCTGCCCGCACTTTTCGCCCTGATGCCGAGGGAGAGGGCGAAGGGGTGGAAGCAGATTGTTTGGGTGCCATAAGCCGGCCCATCAAAAGGTGGTGGTAAAAAAATCGAGAAAACTTGCACGAGATCTTGCAAGAACTTAATTACGCGACTAAAAATACACGAAACTTACTTCGTGTTTATATCTCTCTTCCTGACTCTTCTCGAAAGGAATGGCAGTTTCATGCTGGAAGTGTTGAGAATCAACCTGTGTTCTCCGATCTCGCTGGCATTCGTGCTGGGTTTGTTCGCCCGGATCATCCGCAGCGAACTGTCGTTGCCCCGCGAATTATACGCCTCGCTTTCGATTTATCTGCTGCTCGCACTGGGATTAAAAGGGGGCGTTGAACTTTCTCATGCGTCGATGGCCGAACTCGCCTGGCCGGCAGTCGTCACACTTTTACTCGGGGTGATCACTCCCTGCACAGCGTACCTCGTTCTTCGTCGGATCGGCAGGTTCAGTATTGCGGATTCGGCAGGGATTGCTGCTCACTACGGTTCGGTCTCTGCCGTCACGTTTATTGCTGCCCAGCAGTTCGTCCAAACGCTTGGTTTTCCCGCAGAAGGCTTCATGCCCACGTTGCTGACATTGCTCGAAAGCCCCGGGATTCATGTCGCTTTAGGGATTGGAGCGGTCCAGACAGCACGCCTGGCCAGCCAGCCTCGGGCCGATGGTTCTCCACCCGTTGAACGCCGACCACTCAAAGAAGTCTTGCACGAAGTGTTGACGGCCCGCTCGATGATTCTGCTGGTGGGAGGGCTCGCTTGCGGCTTCGTGATGGGCGAAAAAGGCTACGAACCTGTCAAACCGTTCTTTGAAGGGATGTTCAAAGGGGCCCTGACGTTATTTTTGCTCGAAATGGGATTGGCGGCTGGTGCCCGGCTGGGCGATCTCAAATCGACAGGATTGTTCCTCCTGGCCTTCGGCATGATCATGCCCATACTGCATGGAAGCCTGGGTGTCTTTCTCGGACATTGGGCGGGCCTGTCGATTGGTGGTGCCACAGTGCTTGGTGCGATGGCGGCTAGTGCCTCGTACATTGCCGCCCCACCGGCTGTCCGTATGACACTTCCTGAGGCGAACCCCACGTTGTATCTCACGGCTGCTCTGGCCATCACGTTCCCCTTTAACATCGTGCTGGGGATCCCGATTTACTTCCAACTGGCGCGGATGCTTGCCGGGGGAAGTTGAAGAGACATCTTTGTTGCACAGGCTGCCAGGAAGATGTGTGCCAGAGTCTGAAGTCTATGGAAAAGAAACATTGTCGAGTCGATCCAGAAAGTTGAGCATCAGTAAGGCACGATCAAAGCCTCTTGATCCAGCCGATGTTCTTCAGTCCTCAGACACGACAAACCAGGAGTTTCATTGTGCATACTGTCCCTCTGACTTTGCTGACAATTATTGGTGAAGGATTGCTCCGCGAGCGTTTGATTACCGAGATCGAACGGGCTGGTGCGAAAGGATACACCATCACGGAGTGCTCGGGCTCGGGTTCACGTCACCGGCGTGTGGGTGAGCTCCTGGGTGAAAACATGAAGCTCGAATGCGTAGTCTCGCCCGAAGTGGCCGACAAGCTGCTCGGCATCCTCTCTGACGAATACTTCCCGCACTTTGCGGTCATTGCGTATCTCAGTCCCGTCTCTGTGATCCGAGGAGATAAATATGTCTGAAAAGTTCTCTCGGCACGCCGCCAATGAAGCGGCTATGACAAGCCCCCGAACATCTTCCCGGCGCATGTGGCTTAAGCAAATGACGGCCACGGCCTGCGGCTGTGGTATGGTAGGATCTGGTCTCATGAATGCGAATACCCTATTGGGAGAAGAGCCAATGCAAGTCCCTATGCCCACGACGCCACAAGAAGCACTCGATCTTCTTTATCACGGCAACGAACGTTTCAGTCGCGGGCAATCGATGGCAGCCCATCGAGATCTGGATCGAGTCAAGGCTGTCGCTCGCAAGCAGAGCCCGTTTGCCGCTTTCCTGGGATGTGCCGACTCTCGAGTTCCTATTGAGATTGTGTTTGATCAGGGATTCGGCGATTTGTTCGTGACTCGAATTGCCGGGAATATTGCTTCGAGTGAGAACATCGGCAGCCTGGAATTCGGAGCACAGATCCTGGGCTCGAAAGTGATCTATGTGCTGGGGCATTCAGCATGTGGTGCTGTAACAGCCACGATGGAGGGTCGGGAAGTTCCCGGGCAGATCAGCGGCTTGTTCCAGTACATTCGGCCAGCCGTCAAAGCTGCCAAAGGAGATGTGGAAGTGGCCGTTCGGGAGAACGTGAAGAATCAGGCGATGCTGATTGCGGAATCGTCCCCGGTCATTTCACGACTCGTGCAGAAGAAAGAACTGATTGTCGCCGGCGGCGTTTACGACCTGCAATCGGGCGTCGTCACACCTGTGGAGATGAGTTTTTGAGAGTGTGGTTTGGAAGTTGAGTGGCCGCGCTGAAGTGGGAAGCTTCGCGATTTTGTTAGCTGGTTGAGAATGTCGAAGATGATGTACACCACGAAGTTCGGGAGATTAGAGAAGAAAAGGGGCATGGGAGAAGCTCGCTCACAACGATGAAGGTGTGAGCTCCGTATGGTGAAGGAGCAAAAGCCCCCCTCTAACATCATTGACTCAGCATGGCAACAAGATCACTGTATGACTTGAGCAGATATCTATGAGAATCAAGTCTTTCTGGTGACAACTCATGAAGCCCTTACGGGTCATCATAGCGGCATACATGGTCGTCATTACTGTCGCTTTCGTATGGACGAAAGCTGCGTCCGTCTGGATATCGATTCAGATTTCGTTCGCCAATGAGCAGACGATGATCTTTTCTTCGATGGTTGATCAGGCCTCAGAAGCCAGCCAGCAGATGCCTCCGAACGTTCCAGCGATCATCAGTTGCCTGGATTACACCCGCAGTTACTACCCTCCAGGAACCAAACAAACTGTTGGGTCACCGTCGAGTCAGGTTGTTGAACGAACACGATCCTTGGCTGAGCGGCAGATGATTGGCATGCTGCGACAGGCGACGAATAAAGATTTCGGTGATGATGCGGAGGACTGGATTATCGAATACACGCAAACTCAGCCCTCTGTATCGAACTGATGGTCACAGAAATCCCGTAGTGGCAAACAGGAGTGTTTAATGCACTTATTGGCAAGACACTTTGACGGGAGGACGACTCATCTTCTCGGCTGGGTTCTAGTGGCTGCAAACGGCACAGCGATTATAGAGGCTTCTTGGCGCGATCAAGGAGTCGACAGAGAACAGTCGTTTGAAATTGATTTTCCTGATGCGAGAATTCGAGAATGCCAAGAAGTACTGGCTCTATTAAAGCCTGTCTACAATGGGTGTGTTGACGGCTTTCCGATCTATGAATTATCGGTGTCCGACAACGATCGTGTATTGACAACCAGAGTCTATGAGGGAATCCAATGGCCCAATGCGATCAAGCCAGAAATCGATTCCTTTAGGCGGATCTGGGAACCCATTGATAAAGAAGTTGAAAAACACCTCGCGATTCCCGGTCGATCTACAAAACGCAAAAAATAATGGTGGAGTTCTTTTATTGCTACAAGAGTTTCTTAAAGGTAGCACTAAACGTGACTATTCCTGGCACGGCGAAACTGTACTTGGGGTCGATAGAGCAGAAGATGGTGCAATCCGTCGGAACTCCTTGCACCCTACAGGGCTCACAAGAGCTCTGTAAACACACCTTAGCGAAGCTTCGACGAGGGTGATTTTTTGGGCTTGATCGCGTGGGTTTTGAGTGTGTCGAGAGTCTTCTGGAAGTCGGCCGGTAAGGGGGCTTCGAAGACCATACGCTTTTTGGTCACCGGATGATTGAAGGCCAGGCGGCGGGCATGCAGGGCTTGTCGGTCGATCAAGGTTTCATCGGCTTCTTCAGGAGTTTCCGGAAGTATGTCCGACAGCTTGACGCAGGTTTTCCCTTCATACAGACGGTCGGCAATAATCGGATGACCCAGGTGGTGCATGTGGACGCGCAACTGATGCGTGCGCCCCGTCTGCGGCTGAAGTTTCACATACGTAAAGCCGCGAAATCGCTGCTGGACTTCGTAAAAAGTAGCGGCCTGCCTCGCGTTATCGCCCGGTGGGCAGACCATCATCCGCTCTCGATTGCGGAAGCTGACCCGCACATACGTTTCGACATAATCGGCGTCGAACTGCATCTCACCCCAGACAATGGCGTGATACTCTTTCTCGACAGAACGCTCTTCAAACTGGCGGCTGAGATGCTGGTGCACCGTGTTGTCTTTGGCGACGACAAGCACACCACTCGTATCGCGGTCGAGTCGATGGACAATCCCCGCACGGTACTGGCCGGCCACATCGCTCAAGCTGTCAAAGTGAAACTGCAAAGCACCCGCTAACGTGCCGCGATAGTTTCCGCGGCCGGGATGGACAATCATGTTGGCAGTTTTGTTGATCACACACAGATATTCGTCGTCGTAAAGAATATCGAGCGGAATATCTTCGGGCTGAACGCGCTGATCGGGTTCAGCAGGGAGCGAGAACTCAATCACGTCGTTGACGCGCAGGCGGCGTGAAATCTTAACGGGCAAGCCATTGACGAGGACTTTGCCCTCCTCGATGGTGCGCTGAAATGCCACCCGGCTAAAGTTGGGATACAGGCGGCTGAGATAATGGTCAATTCGCCAGCCGTGAGCACGAGCTTCGACGGTGAGCACCAGAGCGGGATTGTCATCGAGACCGAAAATCGAAGGCTCGTTCATGGCAATCTCGTGGGTGGCCAGTGGGCCGAAAAAGAACGATCAGAAAAGAACGATCAAACAAATAGAACAGGCCCGTCAGCCGGGCCTGAGATCACACACCAGAATACCACATGCTGAGACCAGGGTGTAGCACCTGAAGATCAGCAGCCCAGGTCTTGAACCAGAGACCATCAATCAACCAGCCTGGCGATATGCAGCAACTGGAAAATTATGGCTGTGGCGGAATCGCGGGGCTGTCTGCTGGCTTGGTGGAAGCCTCGGGAGTGGCGGGCTTTTCAGCCGCTGGAGTTTCGGGCTTGGCTGGTGCCGCTTCGGGCTTCGATGGTGCGGGAGGAAGTGCAGGATCTGGAGTACCGGCATCCTTGGGAGTCGCGGGCTCTTTGGGAGTATCGGTTGTGGCAGGTGCAGCGGCGGGCGGAATATCGCCTTCGGTCGATTTAACGGGTGAATCCGTCGACTTGACAGGCGATGAATTGCCACCCGCTGGCGAAGCAGGAGGAGTCATGCCAGGCAGGTCGAGCCCGGGAAGACCGAGTGCACCACCTAAGCCATCACGAGGACGGGCCGGTGATTCGGGCTTGGGGTTCTGCTGGCTGTACCATTCGTAGAAGCTCTTGGTTTCGGGAGTCGCCAGGGCCTTGATCCGTTCATCGGCAATCGGCTTAAAGATCGATTGAGGGAATTCGCTCACCAGTTCTTCGTACTTGGAAATGGCAGGCTTGGTGTCGGCATTGGAAGTGGCTTCGAGCACGCGGGCCAGACCAAAAAGAGCGCGCTCACGCAGGATATTGGCCGATTTGTTTTCTGCCAGCACCTTCTCGAACCCCACCTGAGACTCCTTGAACTCGCTGTTCGCGGCAGCGCGATTGCGGTTCACCTGCAGCATCCCTTCGTCAAAGCGAAGTTCAGCGGCGCGCAAGCGGGCCCATTCACCGGGCGGTGTGCCGGCATAACGCTCGGCCAATGCTTCCATATCGGCAGGAAGTGTCGTCCCTTCCACGTCAGACCAGGCGGCTGCGAGCCGGGCGGTTTGATTGGTCGAATAGACAATGTAGCCAATCGACCCGATCACGATGGCAACCAGAACAGCCACGAGTGTCAGGCCAAAGCGTTCGAAAAAGCCACTCGACTTGAGAAGGAGCTTTCCGAGTTCACGTTCCTGCAGTTGAGATTCAATCGATGGTTCAGAATTCATGGAGCTTAATTCATCGCTGAAGAGAATGCTGTCTCAATACGACAGCGCACTCGTGGCGCACATGCCCACAAGATCGGTAAAAGCATAAAACTCTGATAGGGCAAGCGTCAAGCCAAGCGAGCGGGCCATTTCGCCGCAACTCCAAGTGAAATCGGGAGTTGCCAGCAGAAACAGCCTGAATCACTTTCGCCGATCGCCACTTTCTCAGGTCTTCATCATCCCTGCGAGCAAAAGACTTTAGTTCCAGTGCCATCGACTGTTACGTCAACGACTTACCAAAATCTCCCCGCACATCCCGCCACATCGAATGAATGTGGTTAGCACCATCCTGGGTGTTGTTGTATTCGATGATGAACGTCGGCCCCTGAACGCGATAATGGTGCGGCTGATACTGCTTGATCCCACCCCACCAGGCAAAGTGAACCTGATCCCAGCCCGAACGCTCAATCTCGGCGAGTCGTCGCTGAGCCACTTCTTCCGGCATGTTCGCCAGATACTCGCCCACGAGAGCTCGCACTTTTTCGACGGATTCCGTCCCCAGTTCGGGGAGAAGCACTCCGATCGGAGCTTCGACCACAGGTTGAGGGGCTCCCGGCCCGGCAACATCTTTGGGAGCTTCCTGCGAAATCGTGGCTTTCGCACGCCCGGATTCACTGGCCAGAGTGATCGCCTGACGGGCAAAGTCTTCTTCGTTGCCCAGCACCCTCAAAACGCGCCCCGGAACAGATTCCATGGTAGCCGGGTTACAGCCATAGAACTCGGGTGTGGTGGCCACAATCCGGTCGCCATCGAGTGTGTAGTTGAGCGAGAGATGATGACCTTCGATGCGATAACCCCATGCTCCCATGCCGGGGGTACCGAAGATGCTGAAGTGGTATTGTTCTGGATCGCGACGTTCGCGGCGTTTTTCGCGATCACCAGCCTCGTACAAAAAGAGAACTTCTTCGAGACTCATGATCTTGATGGCCTGATCGTAGCCCGTCTCGGTGAGGCCGCTTTTCAGCAACGCAAAGGCGGCCTTGCGGGCAGGCCCTGTTAACGCGCGCAACTTGATCCCTTTGCGAGGCTTGGGGATAAAGTGCCAGTTAAGACGCTCCGGGTCATCGTAAGCGAACTGTACGAGAGCCCGTTGTTCGTCCGTGAGGGATTGCAAGAACTTGCTGGCGGCAGTCACCATCCGCGGGCCCGCCACTGAGGGTTGTGCAGCGGCAGTTTCGTTTGCCAGATTGGCATTGCTCGCCAAAGCCGTGCTCGAAGAAGCCAATCGCAGCGCACCATAACCGGCTGCTAATGTTCCCAGAAACAATCGTCGGTTGAATTCCATGGTGCGATTCCTTGGTGTTAACGAAAAGGCTTGATAGTTATCGGGAGAGATTCGTCGGCGTGAAGTTTCGTGGAGTGTGTGAGTGTTCCAGGCTGGGGCCAATTCTCAATCATCGATGTCAGGCAATAGACTCTGCCAGTCACAGATCCAGCGAATAACAGACTCATCTGGTGACAGTGTTATTGGGAACCGTGTTATTGGTGACAAAATCGGCAGGGAGTACATGCGACCAGTTTTCAGAGGTGAAAATCGGTCGGTGAAGCTTTATCGTTTAAATCAATGATTTTCGATGCGTCATGACGTTACTCCATCGAGCAGGTCATGACAACCACTTCCTGGCCAACTCCCTCAGGGCCGACAAATAATGCCCGACGGAATTCCTGATTGCAGACGATTTAACCATGCTCAAACGACGTGAATTCATTGCGACCACAACGCTGGGTGCCGGACTATCCGCTGCAACCGCACTCTCCTGCCAGCCTGCCCAGGCGGCGATCGAGCAGGGGCGACCGTTTCGCTATTGTCTCAATACGAGCACGATACGTGGCCAGAAGCTGCCCATCGTCGAAGAGATCAAGCTCGTTGGCGATGCGGGATACGATGGGATCGAGCCCTGGATTAACGAAATCGATGCTTACCAGCAGCAGGGTGGCTCACTCCCTGATCTTTCGAAGCGCATTGCAGATGCAGGCCTGACGGTCGAGAGTGCCATTGGGTTTGCCGCCTTTTTAGTCGACGACCCGGCTCAGCGGCAGAAGGGGCTGGATGAAGCCCGCCGGTGCATGAGGCTGGTGAAGGCGTTGGGGGGATCGAGAATTGCCGCCCCTCCTGTGGGTGTGACCGATCGAACCGATATGAATCTGGATGTGCTGGCCGAGCGGTTTGCCGCACTTGTGCAAGTAGGGCGCGAAGAAGGCGTGTGGCCACAACTCGAACTTTGGGGCTTCTCGAAAACGTTGCATAAGCTGGGCGAAGTCGCTTATCTGCTGGCCCAGTGCGGCGATGTCAATGCCCTGGCTCTCTTGGATGCCTATCACATTTACAAAGGTGGCTCCGAATTCGGTGGCCTGGGAGCCTTTGCAGGGAACCGCATGCAGTGCTTCCACATCAATGATTATCCGGCCGAACCACCACGCTCGGAAATCAAAGACGAACATCGTGTTTATCCCGGCGATGGCATCTGCCCGCTGACTGAAGTTCTCACGATTCTCAAAAACAGCGGGTTTCGGGGTGCGATATCGCTCGAACTTTTTAATCGCAGCTATTGGCAGTTGCCAGCCGATCAGGTGGTGAAGACCGGTCTGGAAAAGATGAAGGCCGTTGTGGCCAAAGCCGGTTTGTAGCCACAATTTCCCTTCAGCCGGCGGCTGCTTCCGATACGAAGCGACTGACTCGTGATGTGTGGCTGTTGCCCGTCGTGCTGTCGGAAAGATGAATTGTCGTTGAAGGTTTGACGTCTTCCTATCGACCGCATGGCCCGCATGGCATATCGTTTCCAGACCAAGTGCCAGACACGCCTGCTGCTGTGGCCTGCAGGCAGATCGACCACGACCACCTGGATCATCAACTCGGGAATCTTCACTATGCAACGGGTTGTTCTTCTGGAACACAATCTGGCAGAAGCCAGCCGCATGGCCCGATTGCTGGCCGAACAGGGTTTTGAAGTCGAGATCACGAAAACCCCTGTCGAAGCGATTCAGGCCTGCCAGAAGTCACCACCTGATCTCGTGGTGACCGATATGCCCGAAAAGCGGACTGATGCCGACGACATGTCATTCATCAAATGGCTGCATCAGCATCAGCGGCAGGTTCCGATTGTCCTCTCGCTTTCGCGCAATGAAGAAATCTGTGCCCTACAGGCTTTAGAGACCGGAGCAGTCAGCTACATCCGTAAACGATTACTCGAACAGGATCTGCCGCAGACACTTAAGAATACTTACGGCTTACTGCAACGCATGACGGGGCAGAAGCGCATTCGCAAAGCCCTCGTGCGGGCTCATTTTCAGTATCAACTGGAGAATGATCCCACGCTGACGCCTGCAGTTCTGGCAGGGGTGGAAGACGAACTCAAGCTGACGAGTCTGTTCGAACGGGCCGACATTACCCGCATGATCATCGGCCTGCATGAAGCGATTGATAATGCGATCTTTCATGGCAATCTCGAAGTGAGTTCGGCTCTGCGCGATGCCGGTGCCACGAAGAGCTATTTTGAACTGGCCGAAAGCCGCCGGCATTTATCCCCTTATCACGAGCGGCATGTCGATTTTGAGATGCAGTTATCCCGCGAAGGGGCGGAGTTCCTGATTCGCGATGAAGGGCCGGGCTTCAATCCACAGGCCCTGCCCAATCCGACAGCGGCTGCCAATTTGGAACGCCCATCAGGCCGGGGCTTACTGCTGATCCGCAGCTTTTTCGATGAAGTCGAATACAGCCCTACGGGAAGCGAACTCCGCCTTAAGAAAAAAGCCACCCGCAGCGCAAGCGAGGTGAAGTGATGGATCGCCAGAATCCCTCGGTTTGTAACTGTCCATAAATCAGTTCACTAAGATTTTTGTTGACATAGGATGGAGTTCTGGCCAAGTTAGTAAGTGCGCTCTCGACTGCACGTATTCTTCGGCAGCGGGAAACTCTCATGCTTGCGTCCTCTGTTCCAGACTCCAGACTCCAGACTCCAGACTCCAGACCGTCACCAGGCACCGCTCCCTGTGGGCAGGATCCATCTGGGTGTGGGTGGTGCCACCCGCCATCATCCCGTCGTTGGCCATCGTCACCGCCTGGCGGACAGGTGGCGTGACGGCGGCCCGCATGTGGCTGCATGGTCAGGCAGTGCAACTGGAGCCGACAGTTCTCGTGGTGCCGGTGGAAATACTTGCCCCCGACCAGACAGGCCCGATGAACGTGGTCGATTATCCCGCTCCCTTCGTGACGTTGCGAAATCTGCAAGGGAAGCCTTTGCAGGTGCTGGGTGCCAAAGAGTCGTGCGCCTGTGCGACCGCCACGTCACTACCGGCAACGATTGAGCCCTTCGGCACGTTGCGCATCCCCTTGCGGCTGAGTGAAACAGCCCGGGGGACACAGACACTGACATTCTTCACCGATGCCCCTACCACGCCGCGCCTGACGTGCCGGGTCGAGTTTCGGGGCGAGTGAGACAGACCTTTCCCAATCCTCGATGCGAGGTCGGAGTGGTGTGTCACCACTCCGCGATAGTTTCCCTGGTTGAAGGAGTGCGCGATGAATCTTTGTTTGCGTTTTGTGACAAGCACAGTGATGGGCCTTAATCTGGCAGCGATCCTGCTTGCCGCCATTCTGGCATTACCGGCTGCCTATGCGGATGAAGACCCCATCGATGAAGAGGGTGGGGATGAGGGAGGTACAATTGGTCTCGTTCCAGAATGTACGCGAAATTGTGACTGCGTCACACTTCCAAACGAAAATGGCGAACCCTGCAATTCATTTGGTCCTGGCTATTGCCTGACGCAATGTTTCTGTGTGGGCTCCATTCCCACGCGTCTTCAATGTCACAACCAGTAAATGGTTCAGATAGCTTTTCTATGACCGAAAGATTCCAGAATGGTGGTACAGGCGATGCGAGGTGTTACCGAACATCGCCTGTGCTGCCCAATTAACACATAGGCAGCAAAAGAGAATCTGCAAGGTAACTAGATGCTTTCAATCTATTCTCAGACTTGTGTCGTAAAACCGATGATCACTTCTCGATTCTTTGGTGTATGAAAACAACTATGCAAATGATACTCAGTCAGCTAATGACCAGGCAAATCTTCGTACTTGTTTTATCTTCATGCTGCCTAATGTCATTTACGCATTCCTCTAAATGTCATGGAGAAGATGGAATAACAGACGCCTATGTTCAAAAGATCGTGGAAGGCCATAAGAATATTTGTGAGATTCGTAACAATAGTCTAATCAGTCTGCGATATATGAAGCGATCAAAAAGGTCGCCTGCAGTTCTAGCAACAAAGATATGGAATATCGACGAGAAGTTTAAAACTCATCAACTCGAAATACCTGGTGCCCCTTCTCCAGACATTATGATAGACGACACAAGATTGGAGAAAGATCCTGATGCAGTAAGGGTTGCCACAGAAGAATACGAATTTTCGTTTCACAAAAAGCCCACAATTGTTAACGGCCAACGCCAACCTGGACCGCTGATTCTATCGGCAACAACTATCGAGGCCCAACAATTGAATTATTGGCAGGAAAGAATGCAGGAAATGTTGGCGCAGCATGTATGGGGGGCAACTACGTTCTGTGGAAAGAATTCGCAGAATTTCTTTAATGAACCGTCAACGAGCTATATCTCTTACGATTGGAAAATGTTGTCTTTTGAATGCAAAACACTCCAGATTGATAAGCTGCCAACTGGGGTGTTGAGAATGAATTTTTCAGTTCATGCCGAGATGTTGAATGGCCGCAAGGAAAAGCAGATCCTGGATGACGTACTAGCCAGCGTAGATTTCGATCCGATGAATTCTTATCGCGTCATATCATCAGATATGACATCAACATGGAGGTGGGTACCACAGAAGGGAAATTTGGGAGACAGGTGGTGTCGATTCCGAGTGGAAAACGAATATAGTGATTCATTTGGTCAGGGAATTATTCCGAAAAGAGTTTTAGCCCAGGAGTGGCAGGCAACAAGTCAGGATGGATTGAACACGACGCCATTCGCCATCTATGAATACCTTATCGACAAGGTGGAGTTTGGCACTGTCACACCGGCCGATTTTCGCGGGGAACCGTACGGAGTGCCCGCTTCGCTCATTGAGCAGGACCCCCTAACTCCACCGGCCGCATGGTGGTGGCCCTGGCTCTGTGGGCTGTTGGGTGTCAATGCACTCCTGGGCCTCATGTGGTGGTTTAAACGTCGGCGAGAGTCGATGGCATGAGTACTCGCTATGTATCGCGTTAGGGAACGACGAGGTCTCTGCCATGGAAAATACCTTCATGTTATTGAGTCGATGTGACCATCAATGCCTGTCTCGACGACTCGTACTTGTTCTGGTGGCTATGATCGTCATGGCCGCAGGGGAAGAGTCGCAATCGCTCTTTGCAGAAGAAGGAGTCGATTGGCAGGCTCGGGTTGTCGCAGGGCATGAACGCATTCGCCGGCAGCGGTCCAACAGCATTGTCTGGTTAAGGCAGGCGCGGCCGGGGTGGAAGCCGCCGTTCACCGAGATCACGAAGATCTGGCACCTCGATGGGAACTTCAAGTTTCACACGTTTGAGGTGCCCGACCTGACGACAACGGCCGATGTGGTCGACGACGTGAAACTGATGAAAGATCCGTTCTCAGTGCGGATCGTGACACCACAATTTGAATTCGGACTCCGTCGGCTCTACAAAGAAGTCGACGGAGTGCGGGTGCTGGATCGCTTGCGTCGCACCACGCTGTCGATCGATGGCGAGAAGCTGGAGATGTGGCAACGGCGCATGAGCTGGACAATGTCCGAACATGCCTGGTCTTCGACGACGATGTGCCACCTCGAATCGAGCGGCCTGTTCGCCCAACCTCCCAGGAACACCAATGCCTTCGGCTGGACAGTTGATAAGTTCACCGTCGGCCCGGTTGCGTTCGAGAAGCTTTCTTCGGGATTAGTGCGTATGTCAATTGCAACACACAGCGAAATGACAGATGTGCGAAAGAAACAGATCGTGTCGGATGTGGTCGAGGCCACGGCTGATCTTGACCCCGCCCACAACTATCGCGTCGTCGAATCAGATTACATAGCGACAGGTAGCCAAAAGGTTCCCGGAAAAGAGGCGGCCCCTGCCTGGCATCGAGTCAGGATCGTTAACGAATACCGGGCGGGTTTTGGTCGTGATGTGTTCCCCACCCATGTTGTCACCCAGAATTGGAGCAGCAAGGAGCGTGATAAGCTTTATGGGGAACCAAACTATAGCGACGAATACTTTATCGACAGGGTAGAGTTCGGCGAGGTGCGGGAATCCGACTTCAGGCCAGAACCTTACGGGATCCGCCCCGAAACCCTGGAGATCGACCCTTTGCCACCGCCGACATCCTGGTCGGTCTATGGAATCTATGGCGGTGTCATCACCTGTGTGTTGATCGGGCTGGCATGGTGGTTCAAACGTCGGCGGGAGAGACTGGTATGAAGACTCTAAAAACGTGGAGCCGAAAGCGAGGAGACTCGGTGCGAGCCGGTTTCACACTCATCGAACTGCTGGTCGTCATCTTCATCATTGCGTTACTGATAGCGTTGTTGATTCCTGCTGTGCAGATGGCCCGGGAAGCGGCCCGGCGAACGGCCTGCCGGTCGAATCTGAAGCAGTTGGCACTGGCTCTGCATACCTATCACGAGCGGCACCAGGTGCTGCCGCCGGGAACGCAGATTGATGATGTCAGGCCGCCGCGGGATGTTCCCGGCCGGGGGGCGATCCGCTTCACGAAGCACTTTCCGTGGACCGTGATGATCCTGCCGGATATCGATCAGGGGGTGATGTACGCGCAATTCAATTTCGATCTCGATTGCCAGCACGACCATCGCCCGCTCACGAGCCAGCAACTGAAGATTCTGCAGTGTGTTTCCGATCCTGCTGCAGGGCAGCCTGTCTATTGGGATCGACCTTATTATGAAGGGCCGTGGGGTAGCAATAACTACCTGGGAGTTTCCGGCACCAATATGGCGACTTCGAAAAATTATGCCTGGCAATGTGCCGAGTATGATCGAGAGGCGGGGAAGGCACCGATCCAAAGCGGATTACTCTACGAAAACAGCAATTGCCGATTGCGGGACGTGACCGATGGCACCAGCCAGACTCTGCTTTTGGGAGAGCGAGGTGTTGTGCAGCAATGGGGAAAATGGGGTGGCGCCGGTGTGGAGCAAAGGTGCCCCTTTGGTATTGGCGATACGGTCCTGCCGGGAACAATCGACGATCAGTTATATCCCGGTGGGTTGCGTGAGCGGCAGGAGACGATTTCGGATCGATTGTTCTGGTGGAGCTGGCATGGTGGAGTGGTCCATATGGCATTTGCCGATGGATCGGTGCGTGGAGTTTCTGTTTCGACAGATCGTGGTGTGTTGACGGCATGGAGCACGCGGGCAGGTGGTGAAGTGGGGATCGAGTGAGTGGTGTAAGTTAATAGAGTCGTTCCGTATCGGGGGTAGCATGACCCGGAAGGCCCAAAAAATCAAAACACAGCGGAAGGGCGTGGGCATTGGTCGTCACTTGATGGAAGGCCACGCCCTTTCGCAAAGCCTTCAGGGACGTGCCACACGGCAGTTTGTGATACAGAGGGAAGACGATGTTTTTGCTATCCAAGATGAAGTTCGGGACTCTGCTGGTATGTCTGGCGGGGATCGACACTGCTGTGGCGATCTGTCTGTTCTGGCCGACAACGCCACCTGTGGTGATCCAGTCTGTGCTGGATCTGGGAGAGGTTGTCGAAGGGACGGAGGTGCAGCCGGTCTTGACGATCAGAAACACCACTTCACAGCCCATCCGCTGCGTGGGTGCCGACGAGGCGTGCGGCCTGGGTTGCTTCCATGCCGAGGATCTACCGGCTGTGATCCCTCCTTATGGAGAGCTCAAGGTGACGTTATGGTTTGGTGCCCCTTCACTGAACTCGTTGCGAGAGCGGAAAGCGATTGGTGACCGGGCCGAGAATGAAATGACGTTCTATTTCGATGCCAAAGGCCACGCCCGAAAACCAGTCAAGCTGACCTGCAAGGTGATCCCCAAAAGTGAGCCGGGCATGATCCACAAGAATTCGTGAGCACCGTAGTAGTAGTCGTAGGGTCAGCTATGTGGACCATGTTCCGCCCACCACTACCTGCGATATCTTCAAAAGTAGGATACATGCCAATGCACCAATTGGACCATCCATTATAGCTGGTGCATTCCGTGGACTCCATGCACCCTACATAATACTTACCCGCGACACCAATCACAGGGACTTCACTCTTCGATGCGCCGCAATTTGACCGGCACCGTGAGCTGCGCGGTGGGATAGCCGCGTTCCGCCAGTTGCATGTATTCGGATTCGCTAAGAGTGGTTGCCGGCAGCGACTCAAACCCGTCGGCAGTGATTTGGAACCGCCACGAGGGCAGATGGATGAACCAGGTGTTCTCCCAATGACTGCGAGAGCCGAAGGTGAGACACTGTGTGACGAGTTCCTCGGCGTGGCCGTTTCTGTCTGTCGTCAGTGTGAATTCACGGGCTTCACAATCGGCGCAAAGCCCACCCCGCTCCGCCCGGATATGAACCATCGCACCGGGGATCGGCTCACCGGTCGCCGCATCGACCACGGCGAACCGCACTCTCAGATCAGCATGCCCCACCCATTTTGTACTGATGTAAAGAGGCGAACCAAGCACCACCGCCAGCCCGATCACAGGGAGCATCAGCGCCAATCGACACACCGCACCTCAACCGTTGGTTACCTACGGATCCTGCTTCTCTTCTGCGTACTCACCCTATTTCGTCTATTCACAATTGTGTCAGAACTCGATCAACGAATTGTGTACTCGACGCACGGACGAGCATTCGATCACAGAGTGTTGTCAAAACGCTAGAGACTTTTCCTGATTCACTAAGTTCCTCAAGAACTGCTGTAATCAACATGGTATTTTTCTGCCTAACCCCATCGATATACCCTCGCCTCTTACGTGCCTGCTTTTCCGCAGCCTCCCATACGCTTTCACCAAAATCACTCTTGACTGACTCAAAGATACATTTCGGCCAGCATACAAACTCATCCTTAAAAACAATATCTTTCGGAAACGACGGATGATCTGGAAATCCAAGCAGAGCAAAAAGACACTTGTTATCTCGCTCATGGCCTTTACGATTACTCTTGTCATCTCCATCAGTATCGAAAACAGCAAAATATGGAATACAAAGCTGTTGTGAAATGACAATTGGCCTACTCAAGTTTGATTTACCTATCGCAACTACGAAGTGGCACCCATATTTGCGAAAGTCTCTCCATCGATTGGTAACTTTGAGGTGAGTCGCAATGAAGGCGACATCCTCAACTCCTTCAACAAGAACAGCAAATTTTGAAAAATACATCTCTCTAAGTGATGGTTGCATGATCTGTTCCAATGATGTCATCACTACCGATGGGAGATCAGGCTTCGCCCCGAGTGCGCTAGCAATTGCATTCTCGTATTCAACAAAGCTTGTGCTCGCAACCAAAGAGCATTTGTCGTGTGAATGCTTTCGAACCACTCGCACATTCTCAAACCCCCTCGCGCTCACAAAATATGGACTATGCGTACTAATCATGACTTGTGAGTTTGTGCTGACACTCTCGGACAGTTCCTGAAGCACATCCGCAATATGCATAGCCTGAGACGGATGTTGATAGAGTTCCGGTTCCTCCATGCCTAGTATCAGCGTTGGTCCACTTTCTCCACCGCCCATCGCAAGTTCATGAAGGAGCGCAACGAGGAAAGCTCGTTGCATGCCATGCCCAAGTCTTGCAACTTCGCCAATAAAATTATCCTCTCCCAATGATGCTCTCGCTACTGGCTCCTGCACCACAACAGTTTTATTTGGGTCAAAGTACCAGGATAACTGTAGATTCGCATTGGGATTTGCCCATTCACGTAGTCGTTCTTGTATGTTCCCGCTGAGTTCGTCAAGAGCGGATTTTTCACTATCAAGCAGTTCCCTGTACTGCTTTTCCAATCCATTTCTTAACCGTGCAATCGACTCCTTAAAACTAACCTTTGTTCGGATGGAACGCTGAAACAACTGACCGAGCGCTGTTTTACTTCCTTCCTCTTGTTCTGTTGATGCCTCTTTTACAGCGGGAATATAAACCCATTGAATGTATTTGGAGAGAAGATTTGATCCTTTGGTGAACCCAAAAAATTGATGCGCCGATTCAATCAAGCTGCATAATTCTGGATGGGATTCTTCATATGCTCGAAGTGCGGCAACACGACTTGGTCCTGTCGTAGCATTTGGTAATTCTGAATAGGTCTTTTGAATGTCATCATAAATCTGTTTTAGCTCTGCGGCTTTTTTACCTTCTTCGTCGGCTTTAAAATATGGAGAAAAGTCTTCCATAACCATTCGCTGGCCGAATTGGCGAACTTCCGCATACGATGTCTTTTCATTCCATATGGCTTTTGCTGAGATCGTTAACTGCCCTTGTCGGTAGTATAATCCGAGATCGTCTATTGCCTCAGCTGTGAGACAAGTAAATGTCAAGGTTATTACTATGGGTTTGCTAGTATCTCGATGATGAAAGTCTTCGGCACCCAAATTTACAACGTCGGTGACACTTGAGGAGCTGTTCCGAAAGAATACATTTAAGGCCATTAGTATTGTCGATTTTCCAGATCCGTTTGACCCGACAAAACACGTGTAATTGTCAAAATGGACAGTTTCATCACGAAATGAGCGGAAATTCTGTATTCGAACTTGTGATATCTTCATTTAATTGTGAGCTCTTACTGAGTTTTTGCGTAGGTGGTGAATAATGGCCAAACAAGTTTTATGATACGTTGAGCAATTGTGCATTCCGAAGACTCCATGCACCCTACATAAAATCAAACGCCTGTCCCTAGCCCCACGGATTCCGCTCCTCGCGGATCAGCATCCTGTTCGCCTCGTCGTTGTCGATGAATTTCTCATTCTGGGCGTCCCATTTGGCCACCACGGGGCCGGTTTCCGGGAAGAGGCGGATCATCGCGTTGGCGATGTGGCAGAGGACGGCTGACGAGTTCCCCACCTCGACTGGTGCCCGCGGTTCCTTCCTCGTCTTCACGCACTCCACGAAGTTCGCCAGATGGGCCGAGTGCGGGTCGTTCGTCCCCTTGGCGGCGGGTGGGCAATCCTTAAGGAGCGAGGGGTCGGAGGCGGTGGTCCCCTTATAGCCGGTCTGCAGCCAGCCGGTGGTTCCTTCGAAGCGAGTCTGTACCATTTCGGGGCCGCTTTCACAGATGAGTTCCACACCGTTGGCGTACTTGCAACGGAAGCGGGTCTCGGTAGCCGTATTGAAGAGGCTTCCTGCGGGGAGGAACTTGGCATCGAGGCATTCGATCTCCGTCGGCCCGCCCACATCCAGGTCCATCCCCCAGTGAGCCATATCGTTGCAGTGGGCCCCGAAATTTGTGATCTGCCCGCCCGAGTAGTCGTAGTGGAACCGGAAGCGATAGAGGCAGCGGTCAACGTGATACGCCGCCTCCGGTGCCGGCCCCAGCCACGCGCGATAGTCGAATGTTGCCGGGACGGGCATGGGTTGCCAGCCCGGCCCCGGCCCCACCTTGTTGTTGTAGCCCACCTTGGTGACGATCTTCTGCAGTGTGCCGATCTTCCCGCTTTTGGCCGCTTCGCAGACGAACTGGCTCACCGGGTTCGAGCGCTCATGGCTCCCCGTTTGAAAAACCTTCTTGTGCTTGCGGACAGCGTCGATCAATGGCCGACCGTCTGCCACCGAGAACGTCAGCGGCTTCTCGCAATAAACATCCTTCCCCGCTTCGAGGGCCATCACGCTGATGATCCGATGCCAATGATCTGGCACCACAATCACCACCGCGTCGATATCCTGCCGGTCGAGCAGCTTGCGGAAGTCGGCGTAAGCCTCGCAGGTTGGCACGACGCCACTCTTGATCCGCTTCTTCGCATCGGCTTCGACCAGTTGCTTCGCGGGGAGGCGGCCGTAGAAGTGGTCCGGCTCCTTGTAGCCGAAGCTCCCTTCGTTGACATCGCAAACGGCCACCACTTCCCCCAGCTCGGCGGCTAGAAACCGCTTCAGCAGCCCCATCCCCTGATTGCCCGTCCCGATGAACCCCACCCGCACCCGCACACTCGGTGCCTGAGCACCAAATAGCCGTGCGGGCAGCACCAGCGGAGCACCCGCCACCAGTGAACCGCCGGCGACAATCGAACTCTGGAGAAACGTGCGACGGGTAAGCATGGCGGCCTCACGGGTGTCTGGTAGGGTGCATGCGAATGCACCAGCTCTGTCTTCGAGCATGAAGGGGAAGGAAATTCTGGTGCATTCCGAGGACTGCATGCACCCTGGACAACTTCGATTTATCGTACTCGATCAGTTTTAGAGCGCAGGCTGTCGCAAGGAAATGATGAAATCTTGCTCACTGAGCACTTTTGGACTTTGTGATGGACCTCCCAGAATTCATAGCCGCGTGGAGGCGTCTGTGACGCATGCTTGCTCCGAGCCGCAAGCATGGCACTTCTTTGTGAGCCGCAAGCATGGCACAAGAAGGCGAGCGATCTTCAGAACTTCGAATTCCTCGAAACAAGCTTGCGTGTGGCTCGACCTTGCGGCACTTTCTCAATGATTGACTCTTCAAAGATTCTCCGTCCGGACACCGCAACAATGATCTCTCAGGCCCTGCGACTTGCGACGTTTTCGATCATGCTCTTGCAGTGCGTGATGGTCTTGGGCGAAGACTCGCTGATTGTGGAATCGGCTGTGCCGGGGCTGGCACCTTCGTCGCATTATGTAGTGCGTGTGCGACCTGCCGGGACAGATCGTCCCTGGCAGGAGGCCTTTGTCTGGGAAACGGTCTGCAAACAGGTGGAGCGTAAGGCCGATGCCTACTTTGATACGCTGGCGGGCTGGTCGCATAGCTATGTCAATTTTGAAACGAGTATCGCTGTCGAAGTTGAAATCTCGCGGGTGGATGGCCAGCCCATTCGGACGGCCGCTGTTCATCCCCAGCGAAAGGCGTCTGCGTGCGTGATTGTCGATGGGAAGGCCATCGTCACTTTGGAAAAACCTTGTCTGGTGGCGGTGGATATCAATGGCCAGATGGATGAACAGGACACAGGTAAAGGCTACAAAGGCCCACCGATTCATACAATTTCGATCTTTGCGAATCCGCCATTGCTCAATAAACCGCACGCGGATGAGGCGGGCGTTTATTGTGTCCAGCCGGGGCAGCAGCCTCCGACGGGCGGAGACTGGAAGACGCTCTACTTTCTGCCTGGTGTTCATGATATCGGCCCAGGCTATCAACTCCGTGCGCATTGCCAGTACTATATACCGGGTAATGCGATCGTGTATGGTACGTTTTCTAATCAAACCTGGGGGGCTGGGCACCATATACGAATTTTTGGGATGGGGACTTTATCCGGCGCGAGACTCAAGCATCCTGAATACGTCTCACCAGAGCTATCTCAGGCACAGCAGAAACAGTATCGACCCATTGAAATCGTAGGGACGACGGATACTCAGGTCGAAGGGATTACAATTGCTGATTCGGCCACGCACTCACTGATGCTCATTCATCCCTATAAGAAAGATCACCCGAATACAGTTCGCTGGACGAAGATATTTACGTGGCGGGCGAATGGAGACGGTATTAATCCGTTTGGAAACACATTGATCGAAGATTGTTTTATCAGAACACAGGACGACTCGCTGTATGTGAGCGGCTTGGGCATACGCCGCACTGTGCTCTGGAACGATGCCAATGGCTCGTCCTTTGTGCTCAGCAGTCTTCCGGAGTTAACAGATCGGCAATTGATCGTCGAGGATTGTGATGTCATCTATAGTCGGGCGAAATGGCATCATTGGAGTGGCGGGCGGGTCTTTAACATGCGCGGTGAAGGTGGCGGAGCTGCCGGTCGCGGTGTGATCTTTCGGAATATCCATATCGAAGATCCCCGGCCAACGTTGCAGCAATTCTTCGTTTGCATGACGATGCCCGAGCCTTATTCGCGGCACGGAGAAAGCCGCTCGGCGGGTGATCTTGCGGGAATATTGTTTCAGAACATCTCGATTGCCGCCCCCAGCGTTCTGGGTGAACCTCAGCTGTTATGGGGCGCACCCAACGCCCGGATTCGGGACTTGCGATTTGAAAACCTGACAGTCTCAGGCCAACCAATCCTCGATGCTTCGTTCTTTAAGATCAACGCTGATGTCGATGGATTAACTTTTGAAAAGACCACACCACTCGTTCCTTGAACCCTGTGGAACAATGGCGACCCTCAGGAAGGCTAACGGGTTAGACGTTCAAGACGCAGGCGTTTGAGCAGGGGAAGGCATCGTGACTTAGTGAAATGTCTTGCGGTCGATGAGTCTTCCCGTGTACGTAGTATCGTCGTCATCATTTGGCTCTTTTGGCAACCACCGTGGATGGTTGTAACCCCTCGCAGATCAAATTGCACAAATGGTTTGATCGGTTCATCACAGTCACTCCTGGTGAAGGTTTTGAACCTCAAATTGTCTCGAAGCGAAATGAGGATCGTTGACTCTCGGGAAACGTAAGCGACCCGGCAATTTCCATGTCTGCGGGCAAGTCATCACCTATGCGAACAGCATTGATCTGCAATGATACCCGCGGCGGAATTCAGCCTTATCTGGCCCTAGCCATCGAGCTGAAGAGTCGCGGCGATGACGTGAGATTCATCGCACCCGAGGGATATACGCGTCTGGCGGAAGAAGTGCTGCAACCGCACGGCATTTCCTTTTGCGGGCTCCCGGGGGATGTCGAGGCGGTGCTGCGAAAGCCAGAAGTCGCGCAGCAGATGGAGAAGGGGTTCTGGGCCACTCATCGATTAATGATTCAATATGCGACAAGTGCGATGTGTGATTCGATGCGAACAGGCCTGGCAGCTGCTGAGCACTCGGACCGATTGATTGGCGGTTTTGGTGGCATGCTAGTGGGTGAATCGATTGCCGAAAAGCTGAAGATTCCCTTCATTCAGGCTCACTTGCAACCACTGACAACGACCGGAGAGTATCCGGGATTACTGGCTCCGACCTGGTTGCCGCGATCAATCAAACCACTCAATCGATGGACTCATTCCGCATCGCGACAGATCTTCTGGCAGGCGATGCGACCTGCTCTGAATACCGCCCGAAAAACCATTCTCGATCTGGCGCCGATTCGCTTCTGGGGAAATGTGGGAAGACAGAGATCCCCGGGAGAACTCTTGCTATACGGATATTCGGCAGCACTTCTGCCACAACCGGTCGATTGGCCACGAGGCGCCCATGTCACTGGCTATTGGTTTCTCGATCGGCCGGCGGATTGGCAGCCACTGGAGGAACTGGTGCGTTTTCTTGAAGCCGGGCCACCACCTGTGGCGATTGGCTTTGGAAGTATGTCGAGTCGTGATGCTGGAGTGATGACCAAACTGGTGCTGGAAGCCGTGCAATTGGCTGGGCAGCGTGTTGTCCTGCTTTCAGGCTGGGGCGGCCTGCCTGAGACTTCACTATCGGAATGGGCCTATGCACTCGATTCCTGCCCTCACGACTGGCTGTTCCCCCAGTGCTCGCTCGCTGTCCATCATGGTGGCGCTGGTACGACAGGGGCAGCCCTGCGTGCCGGTCTTCCATCGATCGTGATCCCGTACGGCGCGGATCAGTACTTTTGGGCCGCGCGTCTCCAGGAGAAGCAGCTTGGCATCTCTCTTGGTTCGCGAACAACTGTAACCAGCCATCAACTGGCGCAGGCCATTCAATTGCTGCTGGACAACCCCGAATACCAGCTTCGATCGCAGGCCTGCGCGCAGTTCATCGAGCAAGAGAACGGCGTCCAGCGCGCCGCCGACCTGCTGATGAACAGCCGGTGAGGCGAATTCCTTATTCCCAAATACTGGCATTTTTTGGAATAAGGAGCCTCTCACAAGCTCGTTATATCGGTCGATCGACATAACGGGCCTGCCACCAGCTTCTCATTCGAGTTTGCAGAAACCGCCGGACATATGAGAACATCGATGTGTTCGCTATCTTCTAATCGACCATTCATTTGCAATATTCTCATCGACTGGCGAAGACATTTTTCGGCTCGCCGGGCTCTGTCTTGATGACCATTAGGAATGATTGACGACCATGAAATGTTCGGTCTTCATTGCCACCAGTCTGGATGGCTACATTGCCCGGGAGGATGGCCGGATCGATTGGCTGGAAGAGGCGCACAGGTCGGCACCGCCGGGAGATGACTTTGGCTATCAGGAGTTCTTCGATACGGTTGATGTGCTCATTCTGGGAAGGAAGACATTCGAGACGGTCTGGGGATTCCCGGAGTGGCCTTATGGTGAAAAGCGAGTCGTGGTTCTCAGCCAGACGCTGCACCAGCTTCCTGCGGATTGTCCACCCTCCGTCCGAATAGCTTCACAAGCACCCGCGGAGATTGTGAAGTCGCTGGAACGTGAATCATTCCGGCGGGCTTATGTGGATGGCGGTTCGACAATCCAGAGTTTCCTGGCAGCAGGTCTCGTCAGCGACCTGACGATCACCTCGATTCCCATCCTCCTGGGAAGCGGCATTCGCCTCTTCGGCCCGCTGCCCGAGGATCTGCCTCTGATCCATGAATCGACCCGGGCCTACCCTAATGGTTTTGTGCAGACGACGTATCGGGTAGGGTAGAAGCAAGTCGTTTGGTTAAATGAGTCGCTACTATGCCTATATAAGCCGCTCAATCCCCCAGAAACTGCGTGTAGAGTGTTCGGGCGAGGGTGGGGTCTTCGGTGCCTTCGATATAGGCGCGGCGATCTCTGAAGATGGTAAGTTCGCAGTTGTGGCCGGTGGGTTTGAAGCGGAGTAAATAGGGGTTTGGTCGCACATCGCCCAGGGGAGCCAGTTGATTGGCCAGCAGATTGAGATCGAGCGGGCGGGGATGGGCAGGGCTGATTTGTACGGCATTGCGGCCGCAAAGCACTGTTGTTTGTGACGTCTGCTGGCCACTGAGCCACAATCGCTCGCCTTGCTGGCAGGCCCGGCAATCGTTCGTTTCGCGTAAACCTGAAAGGTCCATCGAGCGGATCTGACCACTCCAGGCATCGATCAGCTTCAATTGTGAGCCGAGCACTTCTCTCTCGCCCAGAAGGATCTGTATTGCCATCATGGCCTGGAGGGAAGCGACGAGATGGACAGCTGGCCCTGCGACACCGACGGCATCGCATGTGGCGGGGGTGGTGGCTGACGAGGACGTTTGCCCGGAAGCGTCGTCATCGACCGGGTTGACGAGGCAGCGAAAGCAGGGTGTGTGAGTCGGATGAAAGGCCATGGCCTGGCCACTGGTGCCGACACAGCCTCCATGCACCCAGGGGAGGTTTCGTTCGAGAGCGGCATCATTGAGGAGGAGGCGGAGTTCGAAGTTGTCGGCTCCATCGACGACCAGATCGACGCCTGCCAGTAGTTCGAGAATGTTCTCGGGGCGGATGTCGGCCACGATGGGTTCGAGAGTGATCTCGTGATTGATTTCGCCCAGACGGCGGGCCGCTGCGATGGCTTTGGGGATGCGTTCGCGGGCGTCGGTTTCGTCGTAGAGCGATTGCCGCTGGAGGTTCGTCAGATCGACAAAGTCGCGGTCGATCAGGCGTAACGTTCCCACGCCAGCGCGAGCCAGGAGTTCGGCGGCGCAGCTTCCCAGGGCCCCCATGCCCAGTATGGCGACCACGGCCCTTGAGAGGCGCTCTTGTCCAGTTGTTCCAAATTGTGGCAACAGCATCTGACGGTGATAGCGGCTGAGGTTCGGCATGCAGTCATTGTGCCAGTTTCTGGGAGGCCGTTGTACGGGGTTGGAGAAGATTTTCTGGGGAAGTTGGCCCGGGATTCTGAGTGCTGAAAAAGAGACAGTTTTCGATGGAGAAGCGTCGCTCAAAAGACTATACTGAACACAAGTACATTATCGTTTAGGCGCACCAGAAAGGGATAGGGTGAAGGGCCTGTTTGTTCATTATGTTGTTCAGTTGTGTTTGGGAAGGGTCGATGAAGATGTCTGCAATGAAAGTTTCCGGGGAGAAGGTGGAGTTGCCAAGGGATTCGGCCACATCGTTCTGGCAGGAGGTGGAAAGGCACTATGCCGCCGATGATCACCTGCGGTGGAAACTCTTGGCGTTATTGGCGTTACGGGAAAGTTGCGGATGGACAATTGAGCAACTGGGGCGGGCGACGGGCCACCCGCGAGGTCATATTTCCCGCTGCCTCAGCAAGGTGAAAAAGGAGTTGCAGCAGCGGTTCCAGGCGGATGCCCAGATGTCGAAACGATTTGCAGTTGATGAAGGTGACATCAAGTTGAGTGAACAGGAGCAAGCCGCCATTGAGAATGAACGTCTGCAAATGGAGAGTCAGGCGATCAGCAGGGCCATTCCCCGAAGGAAAAGGACTGCTGTGCGTCCCCAGGTGGTCATGAACAGGGCGGTCATGAACAGAAAGCATCGCAATCTGTAGTTAGCCTGGTGTGACGATGGCACTCAACAGGTTCCGAGCTGCTGAGTAATACGGCTCATCTGTGAGATCAATTCGTCTTTCAAGCGTATTTGTCGTCAGGAGTCTCGGATGCAGATTGAAGAGCTTCCCATCGGTCAGTTACTCCCCGCGCCCTACAACCCGCGGAAAGTGTTGAAGGCGGGTGATCGCGGCTACGAAAAGCTGGTGCGGTCTCTGGCCGAGTTTTCGCTGGTGCAACCAGTGATCTGGAATCGTCAGACGGGCCATATTGTCGGTGGTCACCAGCGAGTCGAAATCCTGCGGGCGCAGGGGGCCACCACAGTTCCCTGTGTGATCGTCGATCTATCGCTGGCTCGTGAGCAGGCTCTGAATGTGGCACTCAACAATCGTGAAGTGGGGAGCGATTGGGATATTCCCAGGCTGTCGGGGCTGCTGGCTGAGTTGAATGATCTCCCGGATTTCGATGCCACGCTCAGTGGTTTTGATCCCCGGGAGCTACGGGAAATCACCCTGGTGGCACCCTTTTCGACCATGGAAGAGGTGGCAAATGATGGTCAAAAGACTATCCAAGCCAAACAGTCTTTACTTGAAAAAGACGCGCTGGTTGCCTCCAAGCCTTCAAAGAAAAGCTCTTCCAATGCATCGGCAGCTCATAGCAAAGGGGAGTCGATTGTCATCGTGACATTGGAAGTAGAGCCCAGTCGCTGGGAAGAAGTCCGCTCCCGCCTCGACGAACTGATTCAGCAAATCCCAATGCCGATTCATGTGCGATGGAGTTGATTCACGTAGAGGATGCCTACGATTGCCCGCGCTCATCATCGCGATTATTGCGACAGATCGGAACTTCCAGAGATTTTAACGATACCTGATTGTCGTGCCGTGTGTTTCTCTCATAGCCTGCGGGTATCAGTCGATCTGAAAACCTGTGGCACGAAGATAATCATTCAACGTGGTGTTCATCGGGGCGGAAACATGAAGACGAGCCTTTCATATGTGGCAGTTGATCGAACTTCCACTCAGGTTCCACGATGCTGCTCAGGGATCCAATCGATTCGCAAGATCGTGAGTTTATTGTCGCTGGCAGTTTGTCTCTCAGTTCTGAGTGACGATATCTTTGCTGCCGACAAACCACGGGTGATTTCCCCTGCCGAAAAGCCTTCGATTTCCGAAATCAGCCGCCAGATTGATGCGTTCCTGCAGCAGGAGTTTGACAAAAAGGGGATTGCGCCATCGGCCATCTGCAGTGATGAAGATTTCCTCCGCCGGGCGACGATGGATATCGCTGGCCGGCTGCCCACTCCGGAAGAGATTCGCGAGTTCCTTGCCAACAGCGATGCCGAAAAGCGGGCCGAGATCGTGCAGTCGCTCCTGGCTGAGCCAGCCTATGCCTCTAACTGGGCTCGCTATTGGCGGGATGTCATCTTCATGAATGCGACCAATGCCCGGGCCCGGTTTGCCGTCAAGCCTTTCGAAGACTGGATGACAGCCGAACTCAATCGCAATGCGAGCTGGGATGAGATTGTGACACAACTCATCACCGCAACTGGCGATGTCTACGAGAATGGCGCCACGTCTCTCTTCTTTGCCCATGATGCCGAGCCTGAAGAAGTGGCTTCGGAGATCTCGCGGATCTTCATGGGAGTGCAGATGTCGTGTGCGAATTGCCACGATCATCCTTCGGATATCTGGAAGCGTCGGCAATTTCACGAACTGGCCGCCTTCCTCCCTCGCGTGAATTTGAAGCAAGACCTTCAGGCCATGCCACCCAAGTTCGAGCTGGCTTCGATTCAGGCGAACGAACGTCGTGGGACGGATTTTCTCAAAGAGAATCCTGAGATGATCTTTCAGGCACTCGATCGCAATCGCGACCGTAAGATCAGCGAGGAAGAGTCCAAAGGGGGCCGTGGCCAGTTCGCCCGTGTCTTTCCCCGATTGATCGAATACGGCGACACCAACAAAGACGGCATGATCTCACTGGCCGAAATCAAGTCTGTTCAGGTACCTGAGCGACCTGGGCAGGGGAGTATTGAATACTATATGCCTAACCTGGATCGGCCCGCCGAAAAGGGAACGCTGATCCATCCCAAGTTTTTCGTCAATGGCCGAGCCCCCGGCAAAGAGCTGGACGACCAGGAACGACGCCAGGCTCTGGCGGGTTTCGTGACCGCACCTCAGAACGAATGGTTCTCGAAAGCCGTGGTGAACCGTGTCTGGCATGAAATGCTGGGCTCCGCCTTCTACATGCCCGTCGACGACATGGGCCCATCGCGAAGTGCAGTCCATCCCCAGGCGATTGAAGCTCTGGCTAAGGCCTTCACCGAATCGGGCTACGATCTCAAATGGCTGGTCGGCACAATTGCCAGTACCAGCGCCTATCAGCGATCTTTGCGGAACAGTTCTAGCAGCCAGCCGGAAGTTCCCTTTGCGGCGGGTCAGCCCAGTCGCTGGCGGGCTGATCAACTCTTCTCGGCAATGTCGTCGGCTCTGGGCATGCCTGAAGAAACACGTATGTCACAAGCCCCTGGGATGATGGGGCGCCTCGCCATGCGGAATTCGCCACGCACACAGTTCACACAGCTGTTTGGATTCGATCCTTCGATTCCTCGGGAAGATCTGACTGGCACGATCCCTCAATCTTTGATGCTCATGAACAGTCCCACCGTCAACCGGGCTGTCGAACAGCAGATTCGCAGTGCCATCACTGGTGATGATACTCCCCTCGAACGTGGCTTTGCCGCCGTGGCCCGGAATCGTTTTGGTAATAATCCACCGGCAGGCCGCAATTCGACGATCACTCTCAATCGTGCTGCGGTGGAAGAACTCTATCTGAAGACCCTGGCTCGTAAGCCCACAGAAGCCGAATTCAAAATGATGCGGGCTTATGTCGATGAGCATGGCAACAATCCCGAGGCTGCTGTCGATCTCCTCTGGGCGCTCATTAACTCGACTGAGTTTCTATCGCGACGGTAAGTGGATCATGTGCTTGTCGCTATCAATGTGAGTCCTATTGCAGGATGCATTGGCTGATTCAAGGATGGTCTTGTTAAGTCGCTATTTAATTCGATTCAAAAACATTACATAAAACTTGCGAATCAATTCTCATTGTCTAGGGTCTGAATCATGTCGCCAGTCATTCACGATCTTGTTCAGCTTTCGAGAAACCACTTTACCCGCCGACGTCTGCTGCAATCTACTGCGGCTGGGATGGGTGCGATGGCTGCCGGTGGTTTGCTGCCAGCTTGTCTGTCGGCTCAGGCGGCTGATCTGCAGCAGAAGAAGCGTTCGATCATTGTCCTCTGGATGCAGGGAGCACCCAGCCAGTTCGAGACCTTCGATCCCAAGCCTGGTACGGAAACAGGCGGCCCTACGAAGTCCATCTCGACAGCCGCCCCGGGAATTCAGATTGCCTCGACCTTCCCGCAAGTTGCGAAAATGATGAACGAGATTGCCCTGATCCGTTCACTCACGAATAAAGAAGGGAATCATCAGCGGGCGACTTACCAGTTGCATACAGGCTACATTCCCACCGGTTCGGTCAAGCATCCTTCACTGGGGGCGAATATCTCCCGACAGATTGCTCCTGCCGGGCAGGATCTGCCGTCGCTGGTCACCATCGGGAATGCGATAGCCGGGATTGGTGCTGGGTATCTGGGAATCAACTACGAGCCGCTGCACCTCAATCAGGCCGGTAAGATTCCCGATAACGTCACGATTGGAACGAGTACCGAACGCTTTGACCGACGGCTGGGTCTACTCGGCCAGATGGATCAGCAGTTTGCCGAACGTGGTGGAGCCTCTGTCGTGCAGACACATCGCGATCTCTACTCAAAGGCATCAGGGATGGCTCAGTCGAAGGATCTGAAGGTCTTCGACCTCGATGAAGAACCAGCCGCTCTCAAGGAGGCTTATGGCGATACCAACTTTGGGCGTGGTTGCCTTCTGGCGCGCCGTCTTGTTGAAGCAGGTGTCACTTATATCGAAGTGCGCGTGGGGAACTGGGATACCCATGCCGATAACTTTGATGCGACGACCCGGCTGGCTGGGGAAGTTGATCCGGCGGCAGCCACTTTGATTCGAGACCTCAAAGACCGTGGCCTGCTCGATTCGACACTCGTGGTCTGGATGGGTGAGTTTGGCCGCACTCCCAAAATCAATGCCCGCACAGGTCGCGATCACTTCCCGAAAGCATTTAACGGCTTCCTCGCGGGAGCCGGTATTCGCGGTGGTCAGGTGATTGGACGCACCAACGCCGAGGGGACAGAGATCGAAGACCGACCAGTGACTGTGGGTGATCTCTTCACATCGATCTGTGCGGCTATGAAGGTCAATCCCAAGGATGAAACCATGAGCCCCCAGGGCCGACCTCTCAAGGTCATTGAATCGGGCGAAGTGATTCAAGGACTCTTCGCCTGATGGCGGTTCGCCTATTGCTATTGCGAAAGATATGGCCTTGAAACGTTTGAGAGGCAGGTGCTGCTCGCCACCCGATCAAAGCGCGGCGTAACGGCATAGTTTCGGACTTTCTGGCTGACACATGCATGGTCTCAAGAATCGTGCCATGCTTGCAGCTCTGAGCAAGCATGCTCCTTTGATTTGTCGGTCCAAAACTCAAATGCAAGACCGGCATGCTCACTCCGAGCCGTGAGCATGGCACAAAGATTTGCATGGCCTTGATCCTTATCGGTTTCTTCTTTGCAGGCGGCACATCAGGAGTTAGGCTCCATGAGATCCGCGTAATCCCACGGAAACATCTCGCTCGTTACCTTCCTTTGTATGCGGCAGTCACTTGGTTTGGCTACAATATCGCCATGTGATGAATCTCCCGCAGGAAGACAAACATGGCCGAGCAGAAGCTGATTCTCATTATCGACGACGACCGCGAAATCGCATCGACTTTGCAGGCCGTCCTGCAGCATGCCGGTCACCGGGTGACGTTGGCTCCCAATGGTATGGAAGGCCAGAGGCTCATCGAATCCCTCTCACCGGACCTGGTGATTACGGACATGATGATGCCTCGCATGGGTGGCTTTCCGGTGCTGGAGTTCATCCGCACGCTCGCGAAAAAGCCCCGCGTCATCATGATCACTGCCAACGAAGGGGGCCGGCACAAGGCTTATGCCGAGATGCTTGGCGTCGATGATTATCTGCGAAAACCTTTCCCCATGGAAGCACTGGTCGAATCAGTGAACCGCATCTTCTCGCCCCCGGCCGAAGCAGGGACTGGTGAAGATGCCGCTCCAAAGAAAACCACCCGACGAAAAACTTCGTAATGGCCGGCAGTTTAATGTGTGGCAGTGGCTGGCCACGGTTTTAAGCCATTGAACAAGCCTTACGATCACTGCGAGCACTTCATCCTTGAAAATGGTGAAGTGCTTATTTTTTTCCAGTGGGAACGTCGAGATCGATGACGTTTCGTCCCTCGGCGACTGTTTTCTTCATCGGCGAAGAAACTTCGGATCGATAGGCAGCAGGTATTGATCCTGCAACCTGCTGATTCGTGGAAACCTCTCCCTCGGCGACGACCAGCCGCTCGAAGTAGATCGTGTATTCTGCAGGACGCAAAGGGTCTGGGAGTTGATAACTTCCATCAACATCCACTGGCGACATAGAACCCTGCCCAATCATCGAATTGATGAAATAGACAGCCAGCCTCTCAGACGGAGGGCCGCCACCAATCAGGACTTTTCCCTGAACTGTGCCCATAGGAGGCTTGGCCGGCCCGCAACCGAAAGTGGTGACGATTGTCAGGCCGACCAACATCGAGAAAAGTGCGTTGCGAAGGTCTCTATGGAACACGGGAATCCTGTCTATGCCGTTTGATCAGTGCAATCCACGAATGTCGATTTCGATCGCTTCGAAGAGTCGACATGCTCGTAAGCAGAGCTGGTGGTGCGCCTCAGGAGAGATTGGAAGTCGAGAGACTAAAACTCACCAACCACCTGTCCGTCATCGCGGATGCAGAGCATTTTGAGCATCTGAAAATCGATATTGTCCGAAACAAATCGAACCGCACCATCTCCCAGCAGCACATGCACACCACCTGTGTGGAACGAAGTCAGCATGGTGTTATTGCGGTAGATCAAGTCGTTTCCCGCGTCGAAGATTCTCGAATTCGGCGGATGACGGACACAGGTTGTGCCAGTCTGCCAGTGATCCGTGCAGGTCGTGTCGGTGATAGTCAACTGATTGCGTGCACCGAACCACCCGCCAAAATAATTGGATGTCCGGTTCGATCCACCAGTAAAGCCCGATTGTTCCGCAATGACGATGGTGTTGCTGGTTCCGTCGGTCGCATTACGAATCCCCGTGGCCTGATTCATTCGCAGCATCCCCTGATTGCAGCTCCAACCTTGTCCACAATCGCGATGACCAGTCGTCGCAGGTGTCCAGGCAAAGTTCGGGGCGGCACCCATGATCCCGACATACTGAATCCCCATGCCGTTCCCCTGATTGTTGAACGTCTGGGAGGCACCGCTGTTACTGGTGTAAGTCTGAGGGAACGTCTCCAGCGAACTCGAAGGGCACAAGTAGCCTGAGAACACAAAATTCCTCAAACGCTCATTGCCACCCGAGTACGCCAGAGCAGGGTCGGTTCCTGCGGAAAAGTTTCCCGTCGAGAAGTTCAGGCTGTTGAACAAAGGAGCCTGATCCATGTAGGGCAAAAGGGCGACCCGCCAGTTCGTGCCATTCTTCACACCCGCCTGAACGTAGATGTCACCGCCGCGCGTCCCCATCGGAAAGACGCCTGCAACATCATGATAGTTATGCAGCGCCAAACCCATCTGCTTCAGATTGTTGCGGCACTGGGTTCGTCGTGCGGCTTCGCGTGCCTGTTGCACGGCAGGCAACAACAGGGCAATCAAAATGGCGATGATCGCAATCACCACCAGCAATTCAATCAGAGTGAATCCACGGCGAGACATAAGAGTTCTCCATGAGTAGATTAGATGAAGACACTAATCAATGAAGCAAAACCTGTACCTTGCCGGGGTTCAAGCTCTTTGAATTGACACTATGCACGCAATTGGTCTGTTCAAGCAGGTGCATTGACCTAATGCCCAAAACTTACGGCGTTTGAAGCCGATTGAATGTGCATTAGTGCGGTTTTTGATCTCGCGCATGCATTCAAACTAGGCAATGTCTTCCAAAAAGGAGCGGGTTACACGCGATCCCAAATGGATCGGAAGTGGCTTTAGAGAGATCTTCTCAGCGACCGCTGCATCATTCCGGCTTGAGATGAAAATCCTGTGTGGAGGATGCTGCCGGGATCGTAGCTTTGAGTTCACTCTTCGTGTTGTATCTGGCGGGAACGAACTCTTCCCTCATCAGCACCTTTTGGCCGTTAACCAGCTCCGAAGAATATCGACCGGGAATTTCTCGCTGGCCATAAATCTCCACCAGTTTTTCACCGGGAGGGACTTTTAATTGATAATTGCCGTATTCGATTCTCCCGGAAGCCGATTTTCCACCGCCGGACACCGGATGAAAGGTGATCTGGCCTTCCAGTACCGGCTGCTCATTGACAGTGACGGTTCCCGTCACTTCAGATTCGGGCACCGAATTTGTGCAACCCCCGATCCCAAGGAGCACGCCAGTGACAGCCAAACACTTCCATGCGGGAATTAAAACTGCCATTAAAGACACGCCTCATTGAAGACGAACAACAGCAAGTCAACTTGAACAAAGCGGGAGGTGGCTGCACAAGACAGCCACCTTCTTTGTCTCAGGATCATGGAGCAGGCCTTAGAACTCACCTAGCGTTTCGCCACCGGCGCGTGTTCCCAGATTCTGAAACGTCGCACGATCAATGTTGTCCGAGATAAATCGAACGGCACCATCCGCCATCAGTACGTGAGCACCACCGGTGTGCTGGCTGCGCGTGTAATTCTCGGAGTTAGTCCCACCTCCGTGAGAAACGCAAGGAGCGCGGGTATTGGTGGTCGACTTACAGGTGTGAGCACGATCCACAACTGTTGTATTCGGAGGGTTCGCCGTCGAAAATCCATATGAACCCCAGTTGGCACCACCCCAGTACCAGCCGGCATCACCCCAGGCATCGCCAGTATTGCCCGAACGAATCAGGCATTCAGCTGCCATAATCGTGTTCGATGTCCCATCAGTCACATCGCGCATCTTGACACTCGAAATGTTCCAGAACATCCCGTTGAGGGGTGCGACTGTAGCCGAAATAGGATTCCCCATGGGCAGGCTGTTGTTCCCCGCGCAGACGACATAGTTTCCGTGGAAGCCTATCTGAGCACCGTTTCCCGAAAAAGCTCCACCGTTCGGATCCGATGGGCACATCAGAGCCGGGATCTTGACCTGCTTGATCGCATTCGAAACATCCTGCACATTGCGAATGTTGTTAATCACATTGTAGGTGTTGAACAATGGACCCTGATCCAGTTCGGGAAGAATCTGCTGCATCCAGCAATCGCGATTGAGCACAGTCGAGTTCAGATCGGTCGAACGCACCCCGTAAGGAAAGGTGCTGGCCCTGTCGTGGTAATTGTGGAAGGCCAGCCCCAACTGCTTCAGATTGTTGCGACACTGTGTTCTTCGAGCCGACTCCCGGGCCTGCTGGACTGCGGGCAGAAGGAGTGCAATTAAGATCGCAATAATCGCAATCACCACCAGCAATTCAATCAAAGTAAATCCACGCCGACGCATGAGACATCTCCATGAAAAACGAAAAGTAAAATATGGACAATGCTTGATACAGCAAGTTTTATACCCCAGGGATGTAGAGAATATTGAATTGATTCCACGCACGAATCGTCGGAAAGTGCTGCACAGCGATTGATAGCATGCACCGTCAGTAGCGATTCACTGCTGAAGTTGTTTGCAGCAGTTCTCCATGCGAGGCAATCCGCTGCACGGAAAATTGGCAGTCGTATTCAGCTCAGTTGGCATTTGAGATTGCTGAAGGTCGGCAAATGCCGTCACTAGCGATAAAAATCTTCGTGCCATGGCGGGGTGCAAAGATCAACGCTTTGTACGATAAACGAGCCCCGTGGTAATCAGATTCATAGTGATCCGGAATCCAGGATCGACGGATTCTCAACACTGATCGTTGGCTGCCACATCGAACCAGAGCCGGATCATAGTACTCCTCGAAAACCCTCGCCCGCGTCTGCGTGGGAGAGGGTGGCACGGAGTGCCGGGTGAGGGTCTTTTCCGCATGGATTTGTGCAGAAGTATCACTAAGCCCGACCGGACTCGGGTGGCTGGGGTCGAATGTCTTCATTCGCCCCCAGTTCAACGGAGATGACCAGCACAATGGCAACGGGAGCGTTCGTCAGGACTTCCCATCGAGATTGCCCTGCACAACCAACGGCCAAAAACCTGGGGGCAAACGCGGACGTTTGACCCCAGCCACTCATTCTCCAACATCAAGGCCGACTGGCGATGTCTTGCAGAGCCAACGGGGTCTATGTCCCACTCTTGAGCTGCTCGACCCGCAGTGCCTCGATCTTGCGAAGCAGGGCATTGACGTCGGCTTCTTCCAGAGTGCAGGTTCCCTGCCAGCGCAGGCGGCTCTCGCGATCAAACAGCAGCACCTGTGTCGCTCCTTCAGCAGCACCGTATTGGGTCTTGAGAATGTTCTCAAAGTCGAGCCACACGGGAAAATCGGGTGAGCCCTTTTTGAATTGCTTGATGATCACGGGCCGCAATGGTTCTGGGATCTTGTCTCCCAGCAAAGCCACCGGAATGACAAACACTTCGGGTGATGGGCCGCGAGCACCGGCGACTGGCCGGACAGGAGCCTTGGCACTCTCTGCCGGCGGCAAACCTTCCGCCGTCGGATGAAATGCCAAGTGCAACTCTGTGCCTAGCTCTTTGGAGTTCTTCATCGCCTTACGGTCGCCATAAATGAGGACCGTCACGCCGTCTCCCGCAGCGCCGACGGCATGCTTCTCGCCGAACTGATCGACCAGCATGGGGAGATCTTCAGCCCGGCCCGGCAGGATCATCCCACACCACAACCCCAGGCACAGCAGAGCCATAATCTTGTTGCAAGAGACTGAAGTTCTCATAGCCGATTCTCTGGAATGACTGCTTCCCGAAGTCCCACGACCCAGCAACCAGATATTCCACCCGCGAAGTGCGAGAAGTTCTCGTGCGGTGGAACAATGGGTCGTCCACGATCATGAAATGTTGTAGTGCAGCCTTGCCTGAAACGACAATGGCAACTCGCGATGACCCCATGATCCAGCCGGGTTCGAACTCTCCACCCTGTTCATTTGAGCAATGAAATCGGCCCCGCAGTTGGTCGGAAGCTGCTGTCACGATAAACTTTCCTGACGAAAACCAGCGAGCAAATCTTTCAGAGTTCAGGACGAAATCGAGATCAGGGCGGAATACCGAGTGAGCGATAGTCCCTCTCTTCAGTCCTTAGTCCCCAGGCTTCGTCAGCACCCTGGGATACAGGCCATTCTCGAAAGTCTGAGGCAAGGCAACAGTGGCACCGTCGATGGTGCCTGGGGGTCAAGCTGCGCACTCACCACCGCCTGTGTGGCGACGTCCACATCCGGCCCCGTCATTGCCATCCTGCCCCGAGCGCGCGACATCGAAGATTTCGCTGGCGATCTCACCAGCTTTCTGGGCCAGCCACCACTGGTATTCCCTGCCTGGGAATCACTTCCCAGCGAACAATCGACCAGCGACCCGATTCATGGCGAACGCCTGCGTCTGCTCAAACAACTCGAGAGCGAAGCTCCCCCCCAGCTCGTTCTGACATCGATAGCCGCCACCCTACAGCCCGTTCCCGCCCGGCAATCCCGCCAGAAGTCGATGCGTCGCTTTCGAGTGGGGGATGAACTCCCGCTCGAATCGACATCCGAATGGCTGATTTCTTTAGGCTTCGAGCGCGTGCTTTCGATCGAAACCCGCGGCGAATTCAGCATTCACGGCGGGATTGTCGATCTCTGGACAGCCGACCTCGAACATCCCATCCGTATTGAACTCTTTGGCGATGAGATCGAATCGATCCGCACGTTCGATGTCGAATCTCAGCGAAAACTGGCAGATCTGAATGAGATCGAAGTGAGTGTGCTCGATCTTCGCCGCTTGCCGCAGGAGGAGATGCCCACATCGCTCGACGATCCCTTTCCGACCGAACATTTCTCCGGCAGCTGGCCGAAAAACACGGTTGTCGTCCTCGTCGATCATGCCGATATCCGTCACGAAGCCCAGGCGTATCTCGAACGATTGGGCGACCGTCGCGGCATGT
This sequence comes from Planctopirus limnophila DSM 3776, assembly GCF_000092105.1. Taxonomy (NCBI): domain Bacteria; kingdom Pseudomonadati; phylum Planctomycetota; class Planctomycetia; order Planctomycetales; family Planctomycetaceae; genus Planctopirus; species Planctopirus limnophila. Next base: position 4,791,285 of record NC_014148.1, read on the forward strand.
TTTCCAGCGAATCATCGCTGCAGAAGATGCTGCAGTTCCCTTCGCTGAATATCGCACCATTACTCGCCGATGGTTTTGATACGACCTGTCATCTGCAGGTTGAATCGGTCGAGAGGCTCACCGGCCCCAAAACCGAAGCCCTACGAGAACTCTGCACCATTCTGCAGCCCGATGAGCATGTCCTCCTGGCTTGTCATAATGCCGCCGCCATCGAGCGCATGCAGGAACTCCTGGATGGCCTCGAGGAAGCACAAAAACCCCGCATTCGCCTGTGCGAAGGGACCATTACGCGTGGCTTCCGCCTCACCTGGGAGCGGCTGGTTGTCCTTTCCGATCACGAACTGTTTGGCCGGGTCGAGGTCCGGCGGACTGCCACTCGCAGCAGACTCGAAACACGCGCCATCGACAGCTTCCTCGACCTCAACGAGGGAGATCTGGTCGTGCATCTGTCGCATGGCATCGGGCGATTTCTCGGGATGCAGATTCTCGCCAAAGGGGATCAGTCCGAAGAGCACATGCACCTCGAATTCAAGGATGGTGCCAAACTCTTTGTCCCTGTCGCGCTGATCCATCTGGTGCAGAAGTATGTCGGCGGGCAGAAAACGGCTCCCGAACTTTCCAAGCTGGGCGGAACCGCCTGGGCTCAAAAGAAAAAACGCGTCGCGGAAGCCGTCACCGATATGGCGGCTGACATGCTCCGCCTGCAAGCCGAACGAGAATTGCAGCCGGGCATTGCCTTCCCCCCGGACAGCCACTGGATGGAAGAGTTCGAGGCCTCGTTTCCTTACATCGAAACGATCGATCAGTCAAAAGCCATTCTCGATATCAAACGCGATATGGAACGCCCCCGGCCTATGGAAAGGCTCATTTGCGGCGATGTCGGCTTTGGTAAAACCGAAGTCGCCATGCGCGCTGCCTTCAAAGCAGTTGATGGCGGCAAGCAGGTCGCCGTCCTGGTCCCCACGACAGTCCTGGCAGAACAGCATTATCGCAGCTTCAGCAGCCGCTTTGCTGAGTTCCCGATCAACATTGGTCAGCTTTCCCGCTTCCGCACGAAGACCGAGCAGAAGCTGACACTTAGCGGGTTGATGGATGGCTCGGTGGATCTCGTCATTGGTACGCATCGACTGGTTCAATCCGATGTCCACTTCAAAGATCTCGGCCTGCTGATCATTGATGAAGAGCAGCGATTTGGTGTAGAAGCGAAAGAGCGGCTCAAAAAGCTGCGCACTCAGACCGATATTCTCACGTTGAGTGCGACACCCATCCCGCGAACATTGCATCTCTCGCTCATTGGTGTACGCGATATCTCGAATCTCGAAACTCCACCACAAGATCGCATGGCGATTGAAACTCGCATCTGCCGGTTTGATCCGACCCTTATCCGGCAGGCGATCGTTCGCGAACTCAATCGAGGCGGGCAGATCTACTTCGTCCATAACCGCGTTTACAACATTCAGACGATGGCCGAGCGTATTCGTTCGATTGTGCCCGAAGCGCAGGTCGGTGTGGTGCATGGCCAGATGAACGAACACGAAATGGAAGAGGCGATGCTCGGATTCGTCCGTGGCGATCTCGATGTCCTCGTGGCAACCACAATCATCGAAAGTGGCCTCGATATCCCCAATGCGAACACGATTTTCATCAATCAGGCCGAGCATTATGGCCTTGCGGAAATGCACCAGCTTCGCGGCCGCGTGGGCCGATACAAACACCGCGCCTATTGCTACCTGATGGTCGAAGAAGGGAAAATCCTCTCACCTCAAGCCACCAAACGGCTCAAGGCGATTGAAGAATTCAGCGAGCTGGGTGCTGGTTTTAAAATCTCGATGCGTGATCTCGAAATCCGCGGGGCCGGGAATATCCTCGGGACGGAACAGAGCGGGCATATCGCCATCGTGGGTTATGAACTCTACTGCCAGCTTCTTGAAAATGCCGTCCGTGCTCTCAAACGGGAACCTCTCAAAGAACATCGGCATGTCGATGTCGATCTCCCCATCTCGGCATTCATCCCCAGTGAATACGTTCCGCCGGGCCGATTAAAGATCGAGATGTATCGGAAGCTGTCGCAGGTCGTTTCGATGGAAGAACTGCGTCAGTACGAAACCGAGATCAAGGATCGCTTTGGCCCGGTTCCCAAGCCTGCCCAGCGGATGATCGACCTGCGGGAAATTCAGCTCCTGGCCAGCCGATGGTCGATTGATCGAATTCACCTCGAAGGGGGCTACTGTGTCTTCAGTTATCGCCTCCCTCGCAAAATCGAAAAGCTGGCTCAGGAAACCCCTTTCACACTTCGGGTCGTCGATGACCGCCAGGCGCATCTCGTTCTTCCCCGTGGCTACGAGACCGGCCTCAAGCTGCTCAGGCTCGTTCGCAAAGTGCTCGATCCCGCGGGGGAATTTGCTCCCCGCAAAGGAGAAGACACGGCACAGGTTGCCGCCGAGTAACCCAATGAAAACGTCGCCAGGTCAACCGGCTCTGTCTTTAATCACCAGCATGCGATAGTTTGGAATCAAATCGACAATAACATGGAGCAGCCTTAACATGATGAATACATCGCTTGGTAACAAAAGACACTGGGCATTCCTCCCGGCCATGATCTGCCTCGCCAGTCTGGGTCTTGTGCATGAGGCGATGGCTCAGCCCGCCAGCGAAGCGACATTTCTTTCCAATCAGCGACAGGTGAGCTTCGGCCTACCACGCGCTGGCGAAGGATATTTCTCTCCCGATGGCCAGTGGATTGTCTATCAGGCCTATCCCGTCGGCTATCCGTTCTATCAGATCTATGTGCAGAAGCTCGACGAAAAGACCCCCAGGCTTTTAAGTACCGGGCGCGGCCGCACCACCTGTGCGTACTTCACCCCCGATCAAAAGCGGATTCTTTTTGCTTCGGCCCATACCGATCCCGCAATCGACCTCACAGAGAAGAAAGCCCGCGACGAAGCGGCTCAAGGGGGCCGCCGCCGCTATCAATGGGATTTCGACCCTCACATGGATCTCTACACCATCAACTTCGATGGCACAGGGATGCAGCGATTGACCGATACTCCCGGTTACGATGCCGAAGGAAGCTATTCGGCAGATGGCAAGCAGATTGTCTTCACTTCCAACCGCGATGGCGATGCTGATCTTTACCTGATGAATGCTGATGGCTCGAATATCCGCCAGTTGACCAATACGCCCGGCTACGATGGCGGCCCGTTCTTTTCACCCGATGGCCAGTGGGTCATCTTCCGCAGTGATCGCGAAAAGGAGCACATGCTCCAACTCTATGCGATTTCGGTCGATGGCAAGCATGAAGTGCAGCTCACCAAAAACCTCGACGAGGTCAACTGGTGCCCCTATTTCCATCCCGATGGCAAGTCGCTCATCTGGTCGCGGGCCGATTACTCGAAAGGCCCCGCCAGTGCCAAGTTCAAACTCTGGTGGATGCCGATTGAAACCACCAGCACCACCTTCACGGCGGGCACTCCCCGGCAAATCACGTTTGGTGATGCGACCGATGTCCTCCCCGTCTTCAGCCCCGATGGAAAACAACTTCTCTGGACCTCCACCCGCGGCTCCGACGCCACCAGCCAACTCTGGCTCGCCGACTGGAAAACCCCCTGATCATCCAACACCCTGCGATTTCGTATGCCGTCATCATCCGCAAAGAGCACCCAGCCGTAGGGTCCGCTGTGCGGACCATGTTCCACCCGCCACCCTCGCCCACGCCCTCGGGAAGTCTTCTTGGTGGAAAGCAGGGTGGCCCAGACGTGGCTTTGCACGTTTGGGTGACGATCGTCATAAGAAACACTCTGCGAAACACGGCTTAGTGCCCATGACTCCGTGGGTTTGTTCCGCAGCAGCGATAATCGCTCTTCGCCAGAGATGAAAGCTGTGATACGAAGAATGAAGTCTTGATTGGCTTATCTGCGGTCACTGCATGTTGTGCAGCACGGAATCAAAAAAAGACTCAAACGAGTCAAACCGTTTCTCTGGGCGACGATCGCCTTCCATGAAGTAGAACACGGCACCATCCTGAAAGTAATAGAACTGGTATCCCTGGTGCATTGTGAAAACGAACGCACTCGATGAAAGCGGTTCGAGTCCAGCTTCGGCCAAAAGTTCCTCGGCTGCTTCCCTCACGCCTTCTAAGTCCTTAAAGGTGAAGTCGCTCCCTCGCAAGAAGTCGTCAACGCCATTGCCAGCGGCCTCCATAAATTGGAGATACGTTGATGGCAGGTGCCCTTCCGTCTGTTCAGCCAGTGCTGCAATCTGATCGGCAGAGCAACCATGCGCCTTGCGATGCGAAACATATGTCTTCAGTTTGTCGCCGAAACTGCTCATGGCGTTCCATCTCTTGGGATCAGGAGGACATTTGGAAACATCTCATGAAATTGAGCAATTACATCTAAGATGTAGCACAGGTTGGCCGTTGCGGGCGTCCTTGGCGCAGGAGGCAGAGTGCGCCTTCGTTGGAAAGTGAAAGTCTAGTAAGTCTCATTGTCAAGGTTGGCTCACTTCTTTTAAGAGTGACTCAAGAAAAGAAGAGCTACTCGGGTAGGTTTTTAGTCCTTACCTTTTTAATTGTTCCGAAGACCATCTATAGTGTCTATGCCTATCTGTATTTAATGGTTCTCAACGTCGTCGCCTTGCTCGTATAAATCGTATGAAACGCCATCGACTTGACCAGAGGCCAAAGGCTTGCCAGGTATTGTGTTCTCGTATTCCTGAAATATCTGGGACACTGACTTGTTATTTAGGTTCTCGTAAGCTCCTTCCAGGTCATAAAGTGCAAAGTAATGTCTGAAAATAGAGCCAAGTTTCCTTCGTGAAGTTATGGATAATTGTGTCCCAGCCAAGTTCACGGATTCGACGATTTGTTTCCATGTTTCACATGAAATCATGACCTCTTCTTCTTTAGAACTAGAATCTCTATGTGACATGAAAACCTTCCTCCGTTCATACAAGCGGATACGACGCCAATTTTCTCATCATTGTACACAATTGATATACCAAATGTGTTTTGTCGTTTACGCCATAATGGCAAGGGTGGCCCAGACGTGGCTTTGCACGTCTGGGTGACGATCGTCACAAGAAACACTCTGCGAAACACGGCTTTGTCCCCATGTCCCCATGGATTTGTTTCGCAGGAGCGATGATTGTTGGCCATTGGTTAGAGACCAGGACCACACTCCGATGAAGTCATTCGTTAATCGCACACCAGATACGTTCGAGTTCCCCTCATCCCGGCCTTCTCCCGTCGGAACGGGAGAAGGGGTAAGAACGCCTGCTTGTTCAAGCGGCGTTATTTCACCACGAAATTCATCATCCGGCCTGGGACATAGACCTTCTTCACAATCGTCTTCCCTTCCAACTGACTGCTCACGTGCGGGTCGCTTGCGGCTGCCGCTTCTACGACTTCTGCCGTGGCGTCCTTGGCAATCGTGATCTTGCCGCGAACCTTGCCATTCACCTGCACGGGGATTTCGATCGTGGCTTCTTCCAGTAACGTCTCATCGAACTCTGGCCAGGGCTCATAGGCCAGCGATTTCTCATGCCCCAGCACTTCCCACAACTCTTCCGCCAGATGTGGCGCCATGGGCGAGATGAGCAGCACGAACTTTTCCATCGCGATTTTGGGCCGCACGTCAGCAGCAGTGAACTCGTTCACAAACTCCATCATGCGGCTGATGGCGGTATTGAACGACAGCCGCTCGATGTCGTCTGTCACCGCCTTGATCGTCTTGTGCAAGATCCGATTCTGTGCAGGGCTCGGCTCGACAGGCTGCACCTTCGAGTTCAGCACGACCTGGTCAAGCTGATCATCGACAATCAGTCGCCACACACGGCCCAGGAAGCGATAAATCCCTTCGACACCCGACATGCTCCACGGCTTGGTCGCTTCCAGCGGCCCCATGAACATCTCATACAACCGCAGCGAATCGGCTCCATATTGCTCGACAACCTGATCGGGATTGATCACGTTTCGCCGGGCTTTCGACATTTTGAACGAACGGGCATCGACCACAATCTGCGGATCGCTCTTGAGGACAAAACTGTCCCCCTGCTTCTCGACATCGTCCGCCTTGAGCTTCACAGGGATAACGGTTTGCCCCTGGGCGTCAATATAGCGATTGACATCGGTCCCCTTCGCCGTGACGAACTCACCTGTCGGGTTCTGAAAGGCGACGAATTCTAAATCGCCGAGAATCATCCCCTGATTCACCAGTCGCTGGAATGGCTCGGCATGGGTCACATGCCCGCGATCAAAGAGCACCTTGTGCCAGAATCGCGAATAGAGCAGATGCAGCACCGCATGCTCCGCACCACCAATGTAGAGGTCAACCGGCAGCCAGTACTTCTCCTTCTCGGGATCGATAAACCGCTCGCTGTTCTTGTTGTCGCAGAAGCGCAGGTAGTACCAGCAGCTCCCCGCCCACTGAGGCATGCTGTTCGTTTCCCGCTTCAGTTTCGTACCATCGGCTGCTGTCGCGTAGAGCCACTCGGCAGGGGCTTTCGAAAGCAGCGGTTCAGGCGTGCCGGTCGGCTTGAAGTCTTCCATCTCGGGGAGCTTCACCGGCAGCTCGCTCGCGCTGACCGCCCGCACCATCCCCGTAGGCTCGCCTTGAGCATCCAGTTCGTGCCAGATGGGGAATGGCTCCCCCCAATAACGCTGACGACTGAACAGCCAGTCGCGAAGACGATAGTTGACCGCCTTCTTGGCGACGCCCTTGGCCGCCAGATCAGCGACGATCTGCGCCTTCACCTCATCTGTTGTAAGGCCTGAGTAAGGCCCGGAATTGACCGCAATCCCGGCACCCGTGAAGCCAATCAAGCCTTCACCAGGTGCCTCAGGCGGAGAAACCACAGGAATCACCGGAATACCAAACAAGGTGGCAAATTCGAGGTCGCGTTCGTCATGCGCGGGGACGGCCATGATCGCGCCGGTGCCGTAACTCATGAGGACATAGTCGGCGATCCAAATGGGGATCTTCTCGCCGTTGACGGGGTTGATGGCGTAGCCGCCGGTGAAGACGCCCGATTTCTCCTTGGCGAGATCGGTTCGGTCGAGGTCGCTCTTGAGAGAGGTCTTCTGGCGGTAAGCCGCCACATCGGCCACTCGATCTTCCCTGGTGATCGCATCGACCAGCGGATGTTCGGGGGCCAGCACCATGTACGTCGCCCCGAAGAGCGTATCGGGCCGGGTGGTATAGACCCGGAGCTTTTCCTCACCAGCGGCCGATTTCCCGCGCCAGCTGGCCGGGTCAATCACAAAATCAACTTCCGCTCCTTCGCTGCGACCAATCCAGTTCCTTTGCAGCAGCTTGATCGACTCAGGCCAGTTGACCTGATCAAGTTCCCCAATCAAGCGCTCGGCATAAGCCGTAATCCGCAGCATCCACTGCTTGAGGTTTCGCCGCTCGACGGGATGATTCCCCCGGTCGCTCTTGCCGTCGGCGGTCACTTCTTCGTTGGCGAGCACTGTTCCTAAAGCGGGGCACCAGTTGACCGGTGCTTCATGAATGTAGGCCAGTCGATGCGCATCCTGATATTTGCGGACAGCCGGCTCTCCCTGGGCCTTCACTTCTAAAGGGATGGGCAATTCGCTGATCGGGCGGCCGCGACCGGTTCGCACCTGGCCATCCGGACCTGTCCACTCGCAGGTTTCATCATACCAGGTGTCAAAGAGCTGGAGAAAGATCCACTGCGTCCAGCGGACGTAATCCGGATCGGTCGTGGCGAGTTCGCGTTCCCAGTCGTAGCTGAAGCCCAGGCTCTTGAGTTGCCGCTTGAAGGTGGCAATGTTCTTTTCGGTGGTGATCCGGGGATGCGTCCCCGTTTCGACGGCATACTGCTCAGCCGGCAGACCAAACGCATCCCAGCCCATGGGGTGGAGCACATTTTTCCCCCGCATGCGGGCAAACCGGCAGGTGATATCGGTCGCTGTGTATCCTTCGGGATGTCCCACATGCAGCCCATCTCCCGAAGGATAAGGGAACATGTCGAGGACATACATTTTGGGCTTGGAAACATCCATTTCCGTACGGAAAGTGGCATGCTGGTCCCAATAGGCCTGCCATTTGGGTTCAATGCGGGCGGCGTCATAACGAGGCATAATGAATCAAACCAGCTGAAAGAGGGTGAATCAATGATCACAAAGTCCTGAACCAGAGCCACCAGTTTAGACCCCGCCAACCATTCCCGCCACGAACCCACCCTCCCTCGTCTTAACTTCACCATTTTCCCGCTGCGTGCCCTGATTACGTCACACCTTTGTCGAGTGTCGGGTCGCGTCGTGCCATGCTCACGGCTCGGAGTGAGCATGCCATACTTATATGTCATCCTGTTCCAGAAGAAGCCAGAAAACACGCGGGCTCAAAGCTTCATGCATGTTGCGCTTTTCGTGCCATAAGCCTCCCTTCCGGCCCAGATTCCTGTGTGATTGTCACTTCCATCGTGCCTATCAGATCTGATCAGGGAGAGCGTCAACTGGTCATCACCCGGGAAAGCACCGGATCGAACAGTTGCCATCCAATTCTCGAAAAAGGAGCCCGATCCATGGGCCTGTTTCATCATCAGAAAAAACTGTTACTGCTCCTGCTGTTCAGCATCGGGGCCTGGATATCACTGCGATTTTCAACCATGCCACCAGCCGCTGCCCAAGCGTTGCCATCGCGAAATTTTGCCGTGGTCGAACTCTTTACTTCGGAAGGTTGCAGCAGTTGTCCGCCTGCCGATGAAGTTCTCGCAGGGCTTGTTTCGCAGAATCCCTCACGTTCGTCCGGCGAGGTCATCGCACTCGGCTTTCATGTCGATTACTGGGATCGCCTCGGCTGGAAAGATCCATTTTCGAGTGCGGCAGCCACCCGCCGCCAGCATGCTTACGCTTCTCAGTTTGGCAATGACCAGGTCTACACCCCGCAATTGGTGGTCAACGGTGCGATTGGCTTCGTGGGCTCGAAGAAAACTCTGGCTGAAAAAGCTGTCGAAAGAGCTCTCACGTTATCACCACAAGTTCACCTGGCCATCGAGCGGGCACCCTCGACTTCATCCTCAGTAAAATCATTGAACGTCACGACGAAATTGTCCAAGGCGCCTGGCGAGGCCATGGCTGAGAAGTATCAGGTTCTGCTGGCTTTGGTCCAGAAATCAGCGACAACCAACGTCAAGCACGGCGAAAACAGCGGTCTTCAACTCCGGCACGTCAACGTCGTCCGGGACTTTGACGTTCAGGAGGCGAAGCAATCCTCCGTCTCGAACCAGTCGATACAGAATTCATGGCAGTTTCGGCTTCCTGTGGGCGTTTCGGTTCAGGATCTGGAATTGGTCGCAGTCGCTTATGACGCAGAGAGCCATCAGGCCGTCGGGGCGACACGTCTGGCTGTTCAGTGAAGGCTTTCGGGGGAACTCTCTTCAGTCGCTGCTCACAGCCAGCTTTTCATCAACCGCACCCAGCCTGCTCTTCCACCAGCTTTCCCCCTTTCTCCCTTCCCGCCTTCTTCCCTTCCAAAACAACCTCTCTTGACAGTTTGGCCGCTTTTCCTTGGACTTCACACTCATGGATCGAGTTGACGAAGTTCGGAGAACAGCATGAAGTATCTCGTGACCGGGGCCGCTGGCTTTATTGGCTTTCATACCACCAAGAAACTCATCGCCCGGGGCGATACCGTCGTCGGGCTCGACAACCTCAACGATTACTATCAGGTCAGCCTCAAGCACGACCGGCTGGCCCAGCTCAAAAATCTGCCGGACTTCGCATTCGAGCAGATTGAACTGGCCGATCGACCAGCCATGAAATCACTCTTCGAACGCCATCAGTTCGATGTGGTCATTCACCTGGCGGCTCAAGCCGGTGTTCGCTATTCGCTCACCAATCCACAGGCCTACATCGACAGCAATCTCGTCGGCTTCTGCGAGATTCTCGAAGGCTGTCGGCATTCCGGTGTGAAACATCTCGCCTATGCGTCGTCATCCTCGGTTTATGGCGGCAACACCAAAATGCCCTTCTCGATTCACGACAACGTCGATCATCCCGTCAGCCTCTACGCCGCCACCAAAAAAGCCAACGAGCTGATGGCCCACACTTACAGCCACCTCTTCCGGCTCCCCACCACCGGCCTCCGATTCTTCACCGTCTACGGCCCCTGGGGAAGACCTGATATGGCTATGTGGATCTTCACCAAAGCCATTCTCGAAGGCCGCCCCATCGATGTCTTCAACGAAGGGAAAATGCGGCGAGACTTCACCTTCATTGACGATATCGTCGAAGGGGTCGTCCGTGTCGCCGACAACATTCCGGTTCCAAACACTAGTTGGCAGAGCGATCATCCCGATCCCGCCACCAGTTCCGCCCCCTATCGCGTTTACAATATTGGCAACAATCGCCCTGAAGATCTGATGGAAATGATTGGGATTCTCGAATCCTGCCTCGGGAAAAAAGCCGAAAAACGACTCCTACCCATGCAGCCGGGCGATGTTCCCGCCACCTATGCCGATGTCGATGATCTCGTCAAAGATGTCGGTTTTAAACCCGCAACTCCACTCGCCACAGGGATCCAGCGATTCGTCGACTGGTACCGCTCCTACCATAAAATTCCTGCGTAGAACCATTTCCACTCTGGCGTTGCCTTCGAAAGACAGGATACTTCGAACGGGCAATAGGGTTCTTCGACGATTTCTGCAGAGCGAATTGAGAAAGTCAGTCCCATGAAACTGGTGGTTGTAGGCACAGGGTACGTCGGTCTGGTGACGGGCACCTGCTTCGCCGAAAGTGGTAACGAAGTCACCTGTGTCGACATCGACTCCGGCAAAATCGAGCGGCTCAAGCAGGGGATCATTCCCATCTACGAGCCTGGCTTGACCGAACTCGTCTTGAGAAACTCACAAGCCGGTCGCTTGAAGTTCACCACCGATCTTGTCTCTGTCGCTCCTGAAGCCAAATGCCTCTTTATTGCCGTCGGAACTCCCCAGGGAGACGATGGTTCGGCCAATCTGACGGCTCTCTGGAAAGTGGTCGATCAAATTGCGCCGCATGTCGCCCGCGATGCCGTCGTGGTGATTAAAAGTACTGTCCCCGTCGGCACCAATCGCCAGACCTGGGAACGGTTGAAAGAAAAAGCCGGTCGCGAGATCGATGTCTGCTCGAACCCGGAGTTTCTGAAAGAAGGCTGTGCGATCGACGACTTTACCCGGCCAGATCGTGTCGTTGTGGGCGTCACCAGACCACCCGTCGCCGATGTGCTGCACGAGCTGTATCAGCCGTTCCTGCGAACGGAAAATCCGTTTCTGGTCATGGGGCTGGAAAGTGCAGAAATGACGAAGTACGTCGCCAACTGCATGCTCGCCACCAAGATCAGCTTTATCAATGAGATGGCCAATCTCTGTGAAGCCGTCAATGCGAACGTCAACGATGTTCGCCGGGGAATTGGCCACGATCAGCGGATCGGTTTTCAGTTCCTCTTCCCGGGCGTCGGCTACGGCGGTTCCTGCTTCCCGAAAGATGTGCGCGCCCTCATTGCTGTGGCCAGTCGATTTGGGCTTCCCTCAAAAATGCTGCATGCTGTGGATGAAGTGAACAACCTCCAGAAGGAAGTTCTCTTCTCCAAAATCCATCAGCGATTTGGTGGTGATCTGGCCGGTAAAACCATCGCGATCTGGGGGCTGTCGTTCAAACCCCGCACTGATGATATCCGCGAAGCACCGGCACTGGTCTTGATCGATCAACTGCTCGCCCATGGAGCCACGATCAAGGTGCACGACCCCGTCGCCCATGAAAACGTCGAAGCCATCTACAAAGACCGGCTCACCTACTGCAAACATCACTACGATACTCTTGAAAACGCCGATGCTCTGGCGATTGTGACGGAATGGCAGCAGTTCCGAAATCCCGATTTTGACTACATCAAGCATAAACTCAGACAGCCCATCATTTTCGATGGCCGCAATCTGTACGATCCCAAACTGATGGCCGAACGAGGCTTCGAATACTCGGGCATCGGCTTAAAAGCCGCCCAATAACCCGCCTCGCCTGGTTGGATGGTCATGATGTAGGCGTCACGTAGGGTGCATGCAGTTCCGACGGAATGCACCATCAGGACTAAGGAGTTCGCTCACCCAGGGGATCAGTCGTCGTGAGTGTCAGTGGCACCTCGATTTCCTGACCATCGCGAACGATCGTCAAACGAACGACATCGCCCGGCTTTTTATCTTCGACATAACCAAGAAAATCATCAGCCGTCGAAATCTTGCGACCATCAACCGCCATAATTCGGTCGGCAGCCGCACGATCGACAGATTCACTGATGAATGGCCCACGCCGGGCGCGAACGACTTTCGGGCCTCGTAACCCGGCACGTTCTGCTGGCCCGCCGGGCTTCATTTGAGCAATCAGCAGGCCTTTCTCCGTCTCAAAGACTTTGGTAATCCCCACTTCAGGGCGCACCACTTTCCCATAAGCGAGCAATTGCGGCACCACCCGCGTGACCAGATTCACAGGAATCGCAAACCCAACACCGGCACTTTGACCCGATGTCGTGGCAATGGCGGTGTTAATACCGATCAGCTTGCCGTGGGCATCGAGCAGAGGCCCGCCGCTGTTTCCGGGATTGATGGCGGCATCGATCTGAATGATCGAGCGGATCGTGCGATTGCCATGAATCTGCAACGATCGATTGAGATTCGATATAATCCCTGTGGTTAAGGTGCGTTCGAGACCAAACGGGTTTCCCAGTGCAAAGACCCGCATCCCGGCTCGAAGTTTTCGCGAATCGCCGAATTCCACGGGATAGAGCTGATCTTCTGGAGCTTCGAGCTTCAGGATGGCAATATCGTTGACAGGATCAGCTCCCACGATGGTGGCATCGAATGATTCGCCCGAATAGAGCGTTACACTGATCTGTGTGGCCCCTTCGACAACGTGATTATTGGTCAGCACATGACCAGCTTTATCAATGATCGAACCCGAACCACTTCCTTCGGATTGCAGTTCGAGCAGCGAGAACCGGCCCGATTGCACCGCTTTTGTCGTAATGTTCACCACACTGCGGTTCGCGGCCTGATAGACCGCAATATTCACTGCTTCTTCGGGCGTCAGACCATCCGCCATATAGATGGGCTTGACCTTCGGTTGATTGGCTTCATCTTCTTCGCTGTAAGGGGTCGATTTGAATCGGGCACCGCGGTCCTGGGCCACAGCCAGACCGTGGGCCTCGAAAGTGGATGGTTGCAGCCACCAGGCTGTGAGCACACTGGCGGCCAGGGCCGAAATGAAACTGGCAAATATCACTCTGGTCATCATGAAGTCTCCCAACCGAATACGAACCTTCCTTCTATAAGAGATTTCGACCGGACCAACAAGACGGGTCGGGAGCAGCCTATCGGCCGGAGCGAAGTGGCCAGATCGATTTTCGGCAATCTCTCCTTCAGAATTCGAGTCCCGAATGGACTGGGAAAATGGTCTGCTTGTGGCGAGAATAACCAAGTGGCGACAATAACCAAGTGACGATTGTCAAGTTCTGCAAAATTGTCCATCAGGGCATTGGGCCAAACGATTGGCCAGAAATGGGCCTTTGAAATCGAATTACCCTCGCTAGGACGAAGTCATTGATGCCGACTGATCAGACACTCCGGCCTGTTGTCAGGCAGTCGCAGATCGAGAGCCTGCTGGCCGATTTGAGCCGCTGGGCCCAGGCCAGCGCAACTTCGAGCGTGGTTCGCGAACAGCAAAGGCTTTTGGGCAGCCTGCTGGTCGCTGCTCCCGAACTGGTCGCACGAATTCAGTCACCTCTTTTGATTGCCACCTTTGGCGGTACTGGTGTGGGCAAGAGTACTCTTGTCAATGCGCTGGTCGGTGCAGAAATCACGCGGGCAGGTGTTACCCGGCCCACGACATGTGTCCCGACACTGGTGATCCATCAGGAAACTTCGCTGTCATCCTTAGGGTTTTCAACACCCAGGTCTTCCGCCGCTCTTCGAGAGACATCCTCACCCGAGTTCCACGTTCAACAACTCGATCTGCCGATTCTCAAACAGTTTGCTCTCCTTGATTTTCCCGATGTCGATGTGGATGAAATTGCCATTGAAGGGAGCAATCTCGCCAGAGTCCGCGAACTCCTCCCGTTATGCGATGTTCTCCTCGTCGTCAGTACGCAGGAGAAGTATCGCCAGGCCAGATTGCAGACCGAATTGCGCGCTGCCGCCTCACATGCGCGAGTTCTCTTCGTGCAGACATTTGCCGATCGCGATGAAGATATCCGCGAAGACTGGCGCAAGGATCTTGTTCGCGATTTTGAACGGGTCGAGATCTTCTTTGTTGATTCGAAAAAGGGACTCGAAGAGAGCCGACGCGGCATGCGACCAGCCGGCGAGTTTGGTCAATTGATGGCCACACTCGAGCAGGAATCGATCGATGGCCTGCGTCCACTCTTAAGGCATAACAACCTCATTGACCTCATCGAAAACACGCTCTCACAGGCCAGAAGCGCATTGGAAGCCCATCGTCCACTCGTGCAGCGCGTTTCTGACCGTCTGGAGGCTGAAGATCGAAAACTGACAGCGAATCTTTCCGAGCGGCTCAAAACCGAACTCGAGAGTGAACAGCAGCCGTGGGAAGAACGCCTGATCTCTGCTGTGGCCGAAGCGTGGACCATCAGTCCACTCAGTGCTCTTTTACGATTTCGAGCCCGCTGGAGCACTTTTTTAGGTTCGTATGCCCTGTTGAGATCGCGCACTGTTGTGCAGGCGACGATTGCGGGGAGCCTGCAGGCGGTCGACTGGCTGCAAAGATCGCAGCGGGATAGTCAGGCCCGGGCGGCTCTGGATCAACTGGGAACATCGGCATTGACGGAAGCCGACTTGAGAAACCTGGCCTCGATCGTGCAGGGAGATGCCTCACAGGCCGGGTTTGATCCGATTGACTGGTCGACCGACCAGCGGCGGCAGGAAGCTGGTCAGTTGCAGCTCACCATGTGCCTGAAGGCGCGGGAACTGGTCGATCAACTCGTGCAGAAACTGGTCAAATCCAATGCCAGCCCGGTTGTCCGCTGGGGCTACGAGATTCTGTTGTGCCTCTTCCCCGCCTGGCTGTTGTGGCGCATCTGCTACAACTTTTTTTACGAGGCCTTCTGGCTGGGCAAGCCTCATCTCGAGACGAGCTTTTATTTCCCCGCAGCACTTCTTCTTGCTGGTTGGTGCGCGCTGTGGGTCTGGCTGATCACCCGTCGGCTGAAGCGGGGCCTACAGCACGAAATTCGAGCTTTAGCCAGCGATCTGGCCAGGCAGCAGATTCCGGGCGGCCTATTTATCCAGCTGCGAGAACGGGTCGATCAGTTCGAGCAGTTCGAACGAGAAGTGCAGAACCTGCACGAACGTGCCCGCGTGATTCAGAAAGATCTCCGCAACAGACCAACCCACCTCGGCTTCTCCCGGCATCAAAGGCTTCTCGAAACCTCGAAGACCCCATAATGCAGCCGCTTTTTGCCCCCACATTGTCAACTGTGCATATCGCCCGGAAGCGGTATGCCTCATCATGCGATGCTTCTAACCACTTCCACCGGCGGACGTAGCCTGGTTGACATCCAGCTTGCCTGTGGTGGGGTTAAACTCGATGCGTTTGGCTGTTTGAGGTACGCCGCCTCCCGGGCCTTCGCGCCAGATCGTGGCTTCACGATTGCCAATGGCTTTAAGAATGAACAGTCCCTTCGACTGATCGTAGCTCACCTGATCGGCCCGGGCATGAAAGCCGTTGCCTTCAAGGATCGTGTTGCCATTGGCGAACAGTTCCATCCATGGTTTCTGGCCGGAATTCGCCGCACTCTCCAGCGGCTGACGCTGGATAAGTTCCAGACTGTCGCAACGCATCGAGCCGGCATTTTTGGTCAATTGATCGGGATGAATCGTCGCGACAGAGGTATCGACGGGCCCGTGAACCACTTGAACTCGATCATGGAAGGTCGTGCCGCGTGATTCGATGTTTCCGATCATTTTGCCATTAAAATCGACACTGGTGTAATCCCACGGGCTCTGGTCCGCTGTGAGTGGCCGGTTGGCGCGGGCGGATGAGGCAGAAGCTTGCTGGATCGTCGATTCCGGCTCGCGGCGCCAGATCTGTAATTTCCCTTTGCCAATCGCACTGGCGGCACCAGTCGCCGGTTCCAGCCTCAACTGCCAGACATTGGCCCGGCGAATCTGCGTGAGCAGGCCCTGCTTACGTTCGTAACTTTCCAGACGCACACCATCCTTACACAGAATCACCGCCAGATCGGTTTTTGGTTGCTGGCCTTGCTGCTGCGCGAACAGGATGCGCTGCGTCAGTTCGACTTCCATCTGCTGACAATTCATCCGGTGGTTATTGATCGCCTCGGGAGTGTGGCTCGCAAAACTGGCGAAGATGTTTCCATCGAAGGAGGCTTTACGGCCATCGAAGATCATTTTTTCCTGCCACGAGATATCCAGAATTTCGGGCTGCGCCATCAATTGACCCGAAGTATCTTTTTCGATGGGTAACTGAATATTTCCTGCCCCATCGACCCAGGCCAGATTCTCAGTGCGATCGAGGTGCACGGCTGGCCCGCGAATGAGCATACCACTATCACGAATCTCTGCGGGAGAGCCGTAAACGTGCACGACTTGCCGGGCTTCGCCTTCGTTTTTGAGATGAAGCTTCTGTCCGCGCAGATCGAGAGGTGGCTTGTTATCAATGCGTGCCTGGCTGAGCTGAAAATCTTTCTCCGTCCAGACATCGCTCACCATGGGCTCGCCCGTTTTCAGATCGGGCTTCATGAGCACCTTCAAATGTCCGGCTTTCATGCGAAATGGCTTCGAGTTGGCACCAGATGATGGAGTGCCTGACGCGGGAAGCATCCCTTCCGAACTGTTACCAGCAGACTTTTGGCTTTCTGGTTTCTTTTCACCTGGCTGACGATTGAAGTCGCCCTCGAAATCGACCAGTAACGTCTCGGCTTCGGCTTCGAGTTGAGGCGAAAGCATGGCGACGTTCTTTTCCGCGAGGAGACGACGGGGCTGAATATTCAAAGCGTCCGGCTGTAAATTGCCACTCTGTTGGCTCGCCACTGAAGGCGCGGGCCTGCCGGGAGCCAGGCTGAGAGGTGTGACCCAGACACGGATCTGGTCGGCACCCAGAGCGGTTTTCTGGCCTGGCTGTCGGAAGGACGCCTGATTATTCAGTTCGATGACATCGAGCCGGGTTTCGGGATCGGCAAATTTTCTGAGGTGAGTTTTCCAGCCGGCGGCGTATTGAATGAGTTGTGTCGCTGGGTCGCGAGTTTCGAGTACGCCTGGCCCTGCGCAGAGAATGTCGCCAATAGTGTCTGCCTCGCCAATGGCGATCTGCACGCCGGGCGACTGCAATCGATTTTCGCCATGCCAGAGCTGCACCCCTTTGGGATCACTCATCACAAGAATGCGATCGACGGCGTTGTAAACGAGAGAAGTCATCTCGCCTTTGAAGTTCTGCTGAGTCGAAACGGTGCGGACCAGTCGTCCTTCGGCCTTGAGTGATGCAAATCTCAGATCGGTGCGGATCCTGCGGAACTCGGCCTCTTCGGGCTTCGCTGTGGGGGGAGCAGGGACTTGCGACACGTCCTCTGGCTTTCGGGGAACAAAGCCGAGAGTGAGCCGTTCGCAGCGCAGCCAGTCTGTCTGTCCGGCCACGGGTTCGCGATAAACAAGCACGTCGTCTTTCTGCGCACGCTCGGCTTCGAAGATGGCCACTTCATCTTCGACCAGATACTCGAAGCTGCCTGCGGTTTTGATGTGCAGAGGAAGTGGTTCCTGCTTGTTCTTGAGCACCACTTCCATTTTGACATTCCGCCGGAGCCTGACACTTTTGAGACCGATAATGGCGGGTCGATCAGAGTGCATGGTGTATTCAGCGGGGATCAGCTCGGCCTGCAACTGACCGGCAGTCCCACGATGAGGCCCCAGGGCAAACGAAACCGGGTGATCGCTGTACATGCGAGCTGCCGATTCCGACAGATAAAAGTTGCGCCCCTTGATCATCAGCCCTTCCGGGCCAGCTACAGAGACCTCGCCTTCCAGCGCACCGGCGATAATACGCCCCGGGTTTGGTGAGCGGACATCGAATTGCGAGGCAAACTTAAGCAGTGCCGATTCTGCGACCAGTGTAGTGATCTGCGTTTTCCCTTTACGCTCATTGACCATCACCATGGCGAGTGGACGAAAGCGAATTTCGCCTCGATTTCCTTCCGGCATCCACTCGTTGGCATACAGGTAGGTATGATCCGAGCGAATCTGATACTGAGAATCGATCGCCCAGGGGACATGCGGCAGATGTTCGCGGGCAATGCGTACGTTCTCGGCACTGCTGGAGAGACGTTCGTGGGGTTCCGCGACCGCTATGGTGACCTGTCTCTCGGGACGGGCCAGGAGCCAGCCACTCGCCACGCGATAGGCCATAAAGAGGCCCAACAGGCCCGATACGACAGTCCCTGTCAGCATCAGTCGCTTCATGCGGAGGGCTTTGTATCCGGGGAATGTCCCGCAGTCCTGGCGGGAAAGGTGATGGTATGAGGCGATGCGGAATCTCTGGGTGAATGCTCTCGCCCCGCCCCTGAAGGATCGACAGGAGCTGCCGTTTCGAGAGGCGTCAGGCCAATCATGTCGGTGATATCAACCAGTCCGACAGGATGTCCTGATTCATCGACAACAGGGAACTCACTCAGGCGGCGTTCGGCAAACAGCTGCAGCACTTCTTCCAGCAGCATGGTGGGTGAAATTGTGGTCGGGCGGCTGGTCATCACGTTACGAATGGGGGCATCGAGTTGCTCGTCACGTTTCTGTTCGAGCAATCGGGCAAGATCGCTATCAGTAAAAATACCTGTCAGCAGGCCCTCTTCATCGACGAGCATGACGGCCCCAGTCCGTCGCCCGGGTCTGGATTGCCCGATAAAGACATTCCTCACAGAGGTTGTTTCGAGAGCAATACGGACATCCTGTGCTTTTCGCATCACTTCACTGACGACCGTCAAGCGGCGGCCCAAGGTCCCGGCAGGGTGCAATCGGGCAAAATCGCGAGCAGAGAAAGATCGACGTTTACAAGTGACAAACGCCAGTGCATCGCCAATCGCCAGCATGGCGGTTGTCGAGGTCGAAGGGGCGAGTCCCTGGACACCACACTCATGCAGGCGACCCATGGTGACAACCACTTGCGAGGCCCGGCCCAGAGTACTGACGGGCGAGGCGGTGACACTGACCACGGGAATGCCCCGTGCTTCAAAAATCGGCAGCAAGGCGAGCAGTTCTGCGGTCTCGCCACTGTTGGAAAAGGCCAGGATCACATCGTCTGGCCCCACACAGCCCAGGTCGCCGTGCAAGGCTTCTGTGGGATGGAGAAAATAAGCGCGCGAGCCCGTCGAGCACAACGTGGCGGTGATCTTCTGGCCAATGAGGCCCGCTTTACCAATCCCGGTGACAATCACGGCCCCGCGAGTATTCGAAAGGTATTCGACAGCCGCACAGAACGAAGCATCGAGCCGACGGGAAAGATCGAGCAGCGCCTGTCCTTCGGTGCGGAGAATCTCACGGCCTTCACGCAGCTCGTCGAGTGGAGTGATCATGGCTGCTTCGTCAGCATGGCGCGCGGGCTCGAAAGCCGACGCGGCGGCAGCAGGTCGCGCACTCATGACTGATCCTCCATGAACAGACCAGAACTCTCTTCCCGACATGCGTTCAATCCCTGAGCAGCGGGATAGGAAAGATAGACTGCAATCGATTTTCGGTCAATCCGCATCGGGCAGAACTGCAGCGGCTCATAAATGCACATAAGTTGAACAGACAAAAGATGTTGTGTTGATTTAAGCAAATTGTCCAGATCGCATCAGTTTCACAGGGTTGCTGAACGACGTGAGCAAATTCGCAGTTCACTCGCCCTTCATCTTTTCAGCTTCTGGTGCGCGAGAAATTAGCGCTGCAGGCTCTGGCCAATCAATGAAAGTGCTCGAATATGGCGTGCCGCTTCGCGATGGCCCAGCCGGGGTGTCATCGCAGCGATCTCGGCCTGATGGATCGCTTCCAGTGCCTGATCGACCTGTTGAGCATCATTCTGTAAGCGACTCGACAGGCGGCGTTTGCGACCGGAAGCTTCCTGCAGTCGATATTCCGTCAGCCAGTACCTTAAATACTGAAATAGCACGAACTGGCAATCCGCTGATCGCCAGAGAATTCGCCCCAGAGCACTGGTGTGTTCGACGATTTCCCGCTGAGACGTTTCTTCGAGAACAACCGTGGGCCCGAACCGGCAACTGTTCCACCAGCCATAGAGCATGAACAGCAGCAGAATCTGCACGGAAATCGAACGCAGTGGCGGCTGAAACAAGACACCCATCATCTGGGGTGTCGCCCGGGTATTGAGAGATTCATCAAAAGCGATGACGACATCGTCCAGGCTTTGCCCCGGCCCGGCAGCTTCGCGAATCAGTTCAAAAGCCAGAGCACTGTTATCGCCATAGGTCAGAAGCTGGTTGGAAAAGATCCACGGGCTGGCAACAAAAAGAGCCGACCCTCGCCCCGCATTCACCATG
Source organism: Planctopirus limnophila DSM 3776 (assembly GCF_000092105.1). Classification (NCBI taxonomy): domain Bacteria; kingdom Pseudomonadati; phylum Planctomycetota; class Planctomycetia; order Planctomycetales; family Planctomycetaceae; genus Planctopirus; species Planctopirus limnophila. Next base: position 4,811,828 of record NC_014148.1, read on the forward strand.
ACAGCCTGAGGCGAGCCATCCTGAGAAACAAGCACCTTTCCGCCGGGAGTCGATGTCACTTCCCCTTCCGGCCACCACAGAAACCGGCCTCCTAAGGGGAGGTTCAACTGCGGTGGAATGCGGTCGTCAGCCGGGCCTTGTTCGGGCGTGATTTCGCCATCGAATGGGCCCAAAGAGTCGACTTCACCCGGAGGAGGCGCATAGACCAGGCGACCACCCATGTTGACCCACGAATAGAGGCTGTTCCACTCGGCTTCATTCGGAATTCGCGGCGGGTTCAAAATCAACAAGAGTGTGCCATCGGGGTCAACCAGTTCCATCAGTCGATCCAGTGGTGCATCGTTGCGATAGACAAAAGCATCCTGTTCGAGAATCTCGTACAACGCCTTAAAACCATCGGCAGAAGCACTGTAACTCGTCGCAGTTCGAGGAGCAGGAATCGGGGGGAAGTAAAAGTGCATACCCAGCACAACGGCTGCCAACGAACCCCAGATCAGACTGGGTATCAACCACTGCTGCTGCTTCCACGCGGGTTTTCGAGTCCCCTTTGTCAGAAGGGGAGCAGTTGCCGACCGGTTCTGAGGGTTCATTGTCCCAGGGGGAGCGCCTGCCGATCGATCCGCAGGAAATCGACTCATAAGCCTTCTCCTGTGCGGAGAGCTGCTGGGAGGGATTCGTTGCGAATCAGCGGTTCAAAAGTGCTGGCATAAGCAGTGCGGGCGGCCAGCCAGGCCTCGGCTGTGTGAGGTTGCCTGCCGAACTCGAGTGGTTCAAAAACTCGCACAATGGCTGAGAATCCGTGCGAAAGATCGGTTTCAAATCCCATGGCCCGCTGATAGTCGCGGAGAGTCAAACCCCGTCGATAACGCACCAGGCCCGATCGTTCGGCGAAACTCATCCCGCTGAGAAGTAATTGGGCAATCGCATCGCGATAACGACCCAGCCCTGCCAGTTCGTCAGCCCGGGCCAGGTAGATATCAGCCGGGATGAGGCCAGGCTCAGAAAGAATTTCACCTTCTTCAAGGGCTGTCGTATTTGCGTCGGTGAACTCCAGTTCTCGGGAACGTAGAGAGGCCATAATCGACATGACAATTGCGATAATAATGGCCGCGACGACGACCGCCACGATGAGATAGGCCAGAAAAGTTCCGACGGCCCCCAGCCCGAGTAGAGAACTCAGATCCAGAGAGGGTGCGTTCATCCCGGAGGAAGGTGTGGCGGGTTCCGAAGGAGAAGAGCTTTTGGATGACGAAGGTTGACTCTGCGAACTGGAGGATTCACTCCCCTTGGAACTGGCACGTGATTTCGATCGCTGGACCTTTTTTTCTGTGCCATCGCCAGAACCCTTCTTTGAAGAACGCATGGAACCTGGCAAGGTGCGGGAACTGCTGGTATCGCTGTTAGACGAGCGGGATCTGGGAGGTAATAACGATTCCCGAGACTGTTCAACGCCTTCAACATCGTCGGCATTGAAGTGCTCGAAGTAACGGTACTCCGGTTGTTCGAGTGTTTTCCGCGCCTGAGGAACAACGGGGTGACTGGGAACTTGAACTGCATCGGCAGCGCGGGCCGATAGCGGTGCATTTCCCAGTATCAGCGAAAGTAATCCCAATGTCGCCAGAGCCAACAGGCCCACGCGTAAAGGCCTGGGCGTCGATTTCCGGCGAATGTCGTGAGCCGCCTGGTTCATCGCCAGTTCGAGATCCCAGCAGTCTTCGCGGACACGTAGATTGATATATTCACCCACCCAGGCGAGACGACCCAGCGAAAAAGCCGCCAGTACGCACAACGTAGCTGCAAAGAGCAGTCGAGGATCGGTCGTGAGAAACAACGTCGAGATCTCCCAATACTCTTCGGGGACAGCATCGATGGCTGCTAATCCCTGATTCATTTTCAGCAGTGGCCCCAGGCAGAACGAAGCACCAAACCAGACTTCCGCCAGAACATCTGCAGAGATCAGGAGCACGATCGACAGGCAGAAGATCCAGATCCCCAGACCAAAGGCATTGACCACGAGATCGGAATGATGCGAGCTGATCAGCTTCTTCAGATGGTGTTCGTGTCCACTTTTCCGCCGCGACCGCAACGCATGATTTTCGGGTTGAAAAGTGAAATGGACAGCAGCCACCAGGCTGCCAATACCACACATCAAAAGACCCGCCAGTGCAGCCATCCGGCGGAGAATTGACATCACAATGAGCTTGGAACGGACTTGTCGTAACGCCTCTCGATAGGTGGTGGCATTTCCCATTAGTAAAGCCGTCATGGTGGTGGCAATGACGGCACCCAATGGGCCCGAAACCAGCACCCAGAGAACCGGGGCGCACCACGCCAGGCGATAATCAATCATCGACAACCCGGCAATCGCACATGCCGTGGGCAAGGCCATGGCCAGGTAGGTCAGAATCAAACCTTTCCACTGCCAGCGGAGAGCATGGAAGGCCAGATCGATCGAGTTCAGCAGCGAGAGGCCACGCAGATCGACCTGAGGGACTGCGGCTGGCTCTCGTCGATCCGAAGAAGCGGCATCAAGGGTTGGCTTCTGGTTCATGTGCGCTCCCTGCCTGACCAGCCCAGGTACATGGCGACGCTGAACCACAGAAATCCACCCACCAGAAATTTGTATTCCGATGGAATCGGAGCAGGTGACCAGAACGCTTCAATGAGTGCCGCCACCACCAGCATGAAGGCTGCTCCTACGGCCATTTGCCCGGCATCTCTCCCTCGCAAACGCAGTGCCGACCAGCGTGACAACTGGCCCGGATGAAGTGCTGCATCTCCCACAAGCAGCCCGGCCCCACCAGCAATCGCAATCGCTGTTAATTCAAATGAGCCGTGAGAAACGACAAAGCCCAGAAAGCGATCGGCATGACCGAGCGAAAGGACATAACCAGCCGTGGCTCCAATCGAAATGCCATTAAAAAGCAGCGTGTAGATCGTCCCAATGCCCAGGAGAATCCCGCGGGCAAAACATTGCAGGGCAATCCCAACGTTATGCTGGACATAGAAGCCAGCCATCGAAGCCCGCTCGTTGCCGTAATCGTTCCACGAATCAAACGAGAAGGCCGTCTCGTCGAGAGAGGCTGAATCTTCGCTCGAGTACATCATGTCGTACTGATCGAGCGCTTCCTGCGACATGAAACGTGCTGCCAGTGGGGGCTCATTCTGAATCAGAATCCAACTGATGATCAGCGGCCCAAAGAACAGAAGAGCGGCCAGCAGTTGATAGCCCCACCAGGTGCGGAAGATGCGGGGAAACTCCATGAACAGAAACTGACCGATGGTATGCCACGTTCCCGCGCGAGGGGCGTGGAAATAATCATGCCCCCTAGCCAACAGCCGGTTCAGATATTCTTCGAGATCAAGGCCCCAGTCGCGTGTCCGTACCAGTTCGAGATCGTGGGCGACTTCGCGCAGTTGACGCGAAAAGGCCAGCACTTCCTCAGACGAGAGCCGCCGCTGGTTGACGGTTTCGACACGTCTGAGCGATTTTTCGAAGTTTTGCCAGGCCGGTTTTCGCTGGGCCAGAAAAGTGGCTCGCTTCACATGAGCCTCGCTTTCGCAGGCGTGATGACGGCCGCTTTCTCATCTCGTGCGGTTTGAAATGTAGCACAGACCCGGGCGAGAAAGGCCATCGGGAACTTGCGCACCTGTTCGCGGTCACCGGTGAATTCCATCCGCTCTGCCAGAGTATCCGCCAGTTCGGAAGCCAGCTGATGCCCCCGCTGATAAGTCAGTTTGGAACGTCGCCCGAGAAACTCGGCAATCGTCGACAATTGCGCCTGAGTGGGGGTAAAGCCATTCGATTCGTACCGGGTGATCGGGGCAATATGGTCGAGGATCATCGGTTGTTTCGGCAGGACAATCGGGTGAACCTGCACGACCATTGTTCCCGCAGCGAGATCGCCCAGCCTTTGGAACTTTTGGGTCATCGACATGGCCAGAAGCCCCGGGCCATAGAAAGGGAGAATTCCGAGCCAGGCCACATCCTCAAACACCATGGCAATAGGCAGCATGTCGGCCACACGTAAAAGATTCCGCAGAACAGCCCCCCAGAAGGTGAGTGGTGCTCCCGAGGTATGAATCACCCGGATCCCTACCAGCCATTTGCCCATCGAATAGCCATTCCAGAAGCCTTCCTGAACGATGTAGTACAGCCACTCGATAAAGAAGAGTGCCAGCAGGATGCCACCAATTGTGAACCCGGGCAGGATGGCAGCCATTAGACAGGCACCGATCAGAAGTGCTGTGATGAGCAACACGCGGAAGAGGCAGTCGATGGCGTAGGCCGCACTGCGCAGGGCTGGGCCTGCCAGTTGGTAGGCGAGCCGGACATTTTCCGGCGTCTCGATACGAACATTCAAACTGACTTCAGCAGCCACACAGATTCTCCCGGGAAACATGACCGCAGATGAATCGTATCAGGGAGATCTGGTCAGAAGATAGCGGCGGGCTGAGCTTCACAGCACATTTGTGAGCGAACGACGAAAAGCTCAATTTTGAACACATCAAAACGCCGAAGCGTCGTCCCCCGCCTGCGAACTCGGGGGACGACGCTTCTCTCACAGGAACAGGCACTTGATTCGACAAGAAAATCAACGGGGTGTTGACGCTGGTTTTTCATTCGAGATTCGAGCGGGAATCGACTCCCAATCGTCTCGTACGGCAGTTCGTGGTGCGGGGACAGTGATTGTTGGTAGTTCCGTGATCTGAGAATCAGCCTTCGACGGCTGAACTGTAATCGGGCCGGTTTTTTCAGGAAGGATGTTCATGACCGGGAGATCGAGAACAGCCGACGAGCGAACAGGTGTAGTAGGAATGGGGCCCGACTTGGGATTGCGGACAATCCGTGGTTCGGGCGGCAGCACAGGCTGCCATGGGGGTGGTGGATCGAATGATGATGTCGATGGTACGGATGTGCCCACGGGCCGCGTCGTGATTTTCGCAGCCGGTGAGGGAGGAATCAGTGTGAGATCAACAGGTAACGGAGCAATCGCAGCCGGATCAACAGGCTGTGCCTGAGGAAGTGGTGACTGAGGAATCAGATCGGTCGATTGCGAACGAACATCGGGCAGCCTCGACTGGTAGTACTCCGGGGGGAGAACTCCTGGCGAGGATTGATATTGAGGCGTGAATTGTTCCGCCGATGGCCACTCACCCACGGACTGGCAATCGCAGCCGGGTGCTTGAGCCTCGGTTGTGGGAATCATGGAAGACGAATGAAAGTAGGCAGGAGTCTGTGAATGCTTATGAGATGAGGCGAGCGAACAGGAAGGGCAGGCCATTTGAGAACGTGTCCACCAGTTCCGCGTAAGCTGAGCCTGGGCCGACTCGGGCAGGCCACACACCACACTGCAAGCTGCAAGAGCCAGCAGGCTGAATGCGCGATAACCCGAGCGGGACATGATCTGTTCCAAAATGGATTTTCTCAGGAAGACTTTCCCACCAACGCGAGCAATTCTTCCACTGCAAGATGGAATCGACGGTTTTGGAACGAAACTTGAGAAAAACTTGAATATTTTTCTGAAGGGCCTCAAATCCGCCCAAATCACTACCAGTGCATGATTTACGCGTCGAGTTTCAGACAGTTCGAAAAGACGCGTGAGGGTGCCTGGGGTCAAACGTCCTCGTTTGCCCCCAGGTTGTTCGGCGCTGGTTGTTCTCTCGATTTTGACGGGAAGGAACTTCACAGATGCATTGGTGCTGGTGAACTCGAATGGCCAGGGGGCGAATGAAGACATTCGACCCCTGCCACCCGGCCTGTTATCAAAGGTGGCGTCAAGACGCCAAGACCACACCCTTACGCACGGTTTTGATTTTTGGGCCTACAGGGTCGTGCCACCCAGGGCCGGGTGAAAAGATTATGTCGATTGCAGGGGTAATCCAGAGGGTTTTACTGTCGGAAAATTCTGTGCGACTTGACCTTTCGCATGGTGACCCCCATAATTTTAACCCCCCGCACCTGGGCAGGGCTTTACGCCCCCCAATTCTCTGAGAATCTGCATGTTCCCGCGGAAGCCTCGCTCTGGCACTGGTCATCGAGATGGGAGCCATCATGACGGCTGGAGCCGCAAGTTTCTGACGGGTGGGTTGTCCGTGTCCGAGTCAGTTTGAGGTTTTATGTCCTAGCGACGCCACATGGTGGGCATCGGCCAACAGATGCCAAAAGGAGGGTTTTGATGGAACACTTGGGTCAGCACGTGATTATCGAATTGTGGGGCTGCAACAGCGGGATCGACGACGCCGATCTGATGAAGCAAGCCATGTTGGACGCCGTCAAAGCTGCTCGAGCCACGATCTTGTATATTGACGTTCACAAGTTCGACCCCCAGGGAGTGACGGGAGTTGCTGTTCTGACGGAATCCCACCTTTCGGTTCATAGCTGGCCTGAGCATGGCTACCTGGCTGCCGACGTCTTTACCTGCGGCCAGACCACGCGGCCTGTCGCTGCCGCCGAAGTTCTCTGTGAGTACTTCCAACCCAGCCAGGTCGATGTTCAGGAAGTCATCCGCGGAGTGCGTCCCGAAACCGGAGCCAAGCCATCGCTCCGACGTCGCAAACTCAACTATCAACCCGAACACAATTCTCTGACAGCCACCATCAATTAATCCCTTTGACCTCTCGAAGATACCAGAAACTCGAATTTCCAATCGGCCCGGGACCATCAAGGTTCCGGGTCCTTTTACTGACGCGAACATGGTTTCTTGAGTGGCTGGTTTTCCTCGAAAGACGGGTTTCGCTACGGTATGAAGATGTTGCAGCCACTGTCCGCTGCTATTCATCGTCAGACCAGGTGCGTCTGCCGTCAGTCCAGTGATCGTGGCGATCACATTTCAGGGAGTTAGACCCAGATGAAAAGTTCTCTGCTGAGATTTGCCTTTCAGGAAATTGCCTTCCGGGCCATGGCTGTCGTTTTGACAATGAGCATTACAGGAGTCGCTATGAGTGCTGAAACCGAAGTTCCACTTCCCAAGCTGCCAGCCGGTGCCGGGGCCGTCGATGCCAATGCCCCCAAGACCTTTACCACCACCAAATCAGGTCTGAAGTACCGCGTTCTCCGCGAAGGCAAAGGGGCCAAGCCCAAAGCCACCAACGCCGTCGAAGTTCACTATCACGGCTGGCTCGATAATGGCAAAGTCTTCGACAGCAGCTACGACCGCAAGGAATCGATCTCCTTCGGACTCAACCAGGTCATCCCCGGCTGGACCGAAGGGATGCAACTCGTCGGCGAAGGTGGCATGATCGAACTCGAAATCCCCTCCGAACTCGGCTACGGCGCTCGCGGTGCCGGTGGCGTCATCCCCCCCAACGCCAAACTCCACTTCCTCGTCGAAACTCTCAAAGTCAAGTAGCCCCCCTGACGGGGTTTGGGGCAGCGGATGTGGGCCCAGCGTTCATCGACGTTTGGGTCTTCCGCTGCCAGAGAGTCCACAAGATTTCGATGGGGATGATTCGCGGGGTTTGGGGCAGCGGATGTGGGCCCAGCGTTCATCGACGTTTGGGTCTTCCGCCGCCAGTGAGCCGACAAGACTTTCGATGAGGATGATTCGCGGGGTTTGGGGCAGCGGATGAAGGCCCAACGTTCATTCACGTTTGGGTCTTCCGCTGCCAGTGAGCCGACAAGACATTCGATGGGGATGTGTTGCGGGGTTTGCGGCAGCGGATGTGGGCCCAACGTTTGTTCGCGATGGGGCTTTCCGCTGCCAGAGAGCCCATTAGACTTTCGTTTGACCCCAACCACATCATCTCCAGCCACCCATTCTTCAGCAATGTGCCATGCTTGCAGCCCGTCTTGAACTAATACCGGGCAAGCCTGTCTTCCCAACCCACAGAGCGTTGTCCTATCCTGGGAACCGTACAATCTCTCGGCATTTTGACTCACAATTCAGCTTGTTCTGAACCCGAGGTGTCGTCATTCTGCCGCTCAACTCAGCAGGCACTCCTGCTGGAAAAGCTGTCATTACAGCTCATTCGATCGGCAAACACGACATTTTCTTAGGTCGTTGATCACGAACATCTGGCAAAACGACAAGCTTTTCCTGAAAGTTCTGTCAGGCTTCGTATCCGACAATCGCCCCCAGCCAAATGCATGTCAAACTCTTGGAAATCGTTTTCTGGCGAGCCGTCTCATTGGGAATGCCAACTCTTCTCCACGAATTCAGCGATCAAGCCGACGGATTGGCGTGGCAGTTGCAATTGCAGAATTTTGGGGATAATCGAGACAGGAATGCGTCCGGTTGCGGGCTTTGCCAGTGGAAGGTGACCAGAACGATGGGTTTGACCTTGAAAGTCATCAGAGAAATTGACCTGACAACCGCTTGAGTGTGTCGCGAACATGCAGATGGAAACGCCGAGTACTTTGGAAAATTCCCAGGTCTTGAATCCTTCAGGGCGAAAGTCGCCTCATTCCACGTCAATCATAGCGGGGATGACTGCTGATCTCGTCTCGGGATTTCTCGTCTTTCTCATTGCCTTGCCATTGTGTCTGGCCATCTCCAAGGCCAGCAATTTCCCGCCGATTGCCGGTATCTGGACAGCCGTTATTGGTGGAATTGTCTGTACCTTCATAAGCAATTCTCAGTTGACTATCAAAGGGCCTGCTGCCGGTCTGATTGTGATTGTCGCTGGTGCTGTTATGGAACTGAGCGCTGCTTTTGGTGGAGACACAACGACAGCCGAAGGGATGCTGCTGGGTTATCGCCTGACTTTGGGAATCGGATTCGCTGCCGGCCTCCTCCAGGTGCTGATTGGTCTCCTGAAACTCGGGAAAATCTCCGATTTATTCCCCTCCACCCCAGTGCATGGCATGCTGGTGTCAATTGGTTTGATTGTCATTGCCAAACAGGCTTATGGTCTCCTGGGAACTGATGCACCCCTGGGCCATGGGCACGAGCCAGCTTCTCCCTTGGTATTGCTCGCCAGCCTCCCCGCAGCCATTCTGCAATCCAATCCGGAAATCTTTCTGATTGGCGCTGTCAGCCTGCTGATCATGTTCACCCTGCCCATCATCGGACATTATTGGAAGCTCTTCCGCCTGGTCCCTGCACAACTGGTTGTGATTGTGGTCTCAATTGGTATGGGTCTGTGGTTCGATCTCGAACACGAGCACAAATATCTGTTTCCCATTGGTGCCTTCTCCTCAGAAACAGCCATCGAGTACGTCGTCGGCCCCAAGTTTCTCGTAACGATTCCGGATGTGCTGAGCGATCCACTCGCAGCGATTACCTTCCCCGATTTTCGCAGTCTTTCAAGCTGGGTTGGTCTGAAGTATCTGTTGCTCTTCACGCTGATTGGCAGCCTTGAATCGATCCTGAGTGCCAAAGCCGTCGACCTGCTCGATCCCGAAAAACGCAAAACGAATTACGACCGCGATCTGCTGGCCGTGGGAGTGGCGAACTCCATCGCTGCTGCGATCGGCGGACTCCCCATGATTTCCGAAATCGTGCGGTCATCGGCCAATATCGCGAGTGGTGCCAAAAGCCGGTTCGCAAATCTCTGGCACGGATTGTTCTTATTCGCATTCGTGCTCCTTTTTCCGGGTCTGATTCACAGTATTCCACTGGCAGCACTGGCAGCCATGCTGGTTTACACCGGTTTTCGCCTCGCTTCGCCAGCCACATTTGTGCGTACTTATCGCGTGGGGAGTGAGCAACTGGCCATCTTCATGGTCACGATTGTCACGACGCTGGCCACTGACCTCTTGATTGGCATTGTGACCGGTGTGGGCTGCAAGCTGATGATCAATCTCTGGCACAGCCGGTCACCCCGCAGCATGCTGACACCACAGCTTTCGATCGAAGCTGAGACGGAATCTGCGGTCACACTCGAAATGAGTGGGGCTGTCGTCTTCAGCAACTGGCCCCGGCTCCAGAAGACCATCGAAGAGCAGCTTACCCTGCGAGAGCGAGTCATCCTCGATCTCACAGAAACGACTTTTGTCGATCATACCGTCATGGAAAAACTCCACGAACTCGAAACCCACTGCCGGAGCAGCAATCGCACCTTCGAGGTGGTCGGCCTCGATGACCATACACCGTTTTCCCTGCATCCGCTGGCCGGCCGAAAAAAACCCGCTTCCACCTCCAAAGCATCCCTTCCGCAGGAAACCGCACCGTCAGTCGTTCCTTCCGACTCGGTTTAACCCGGAGTCGACCTGCTGAAAAATTCCCAAGGGCAAATCGCTGTTCTGCCTGTTTCTCCGGATCTCCAAGGCAGAAAATTGTGTACATAAAGCCACTTCTGATGTGCCTCCGCAATGGCTTCTGGTCAGCGAAAACTCCCATTTCATGAAGTTTCCACGAATCTTAAGCCTCCTCAACCCGCGAAATCCCCCGCGAATTCGTATTCTCCCGCGAATTCTCGATGAGCCTCGTATATCCAGTGCCTCCACCGGTTGCGGAGAGTGGCTGGTGAAGACATGATCGATTGACACTTGCGAAATCTGGAATCAGCCCTTCAATATTAATTCCAGAGTTTGCCACCGATGATCGAGATTGATCCGTCTTTATACTGGTGATTTGTTCATTTTACCCGCTGGCCAAGCCAGCACATTCTGAGAGTTGAGTCACTGATGAGCACAGATGTCGCCTCTCCGACAGCGGCTAAAGATTCATCCTCCCTGTCTTCCGGGAATGAACCCGTCATTTCGATTCGAAACCTGTCGAAAGACTATCGGGATTTCTGGGGTCGCCCCAAGGTGAAGGCGCTCAAATCGCTCACCATGGAAGTTCGCAAAGGCGAAGTTTTCGGCCTCCTCGGCCCCAATGGTTCCGGCAAAACCACCACCATGAAGCTGCTGCTCGGTCTGCTCTTCCCGACAGAAGGCGAAATCTCCATCCTCGGCAAACCCGCGACCGATGTCTCCAAAAATGAACGCATTGGTTACCTGCCCGAAGAGTCGTATCTTTACCGTTTCCTCAATGCTGAAGAAACCCTCGATTTTTACGGCCGCCTTTTCCGTCTCCCCGCCGATGTTCGCAAGCAGCGCACCAACGAACTTCTCGAACTCGTCAAAGTCTCTCATGCCCGCAAGCGGCAACTCAAAGAGTACTCCAAAGGGATGACTCGACGTATCGGTCTGGCTCAAGCTCTGATCAACGATCCCGAACTGATTCTTCTCGATGAACCCACCAGCGGTCTCGATCCTCTGGGGAACCGGGATATGAAAGACCTCATCCTCAAGCTCAAAGAGCAGGGCAAAACCATCGTCATGTGCAGCCACCTCCTTGCCGACGTGCAGGACGTCTGCGACCGGATCGCGATTCTCTACGGCGGCGAACTGAAGGTGATGGGCCGGGTCGATGAACTGGTCAAAGAACAGGATGCCACGCAGATCCGTTCAAGCAAGCTGTCCGAAGCCGCTGCCAAAGAAGTGCTTGATGTCCTCAAGAAACATGGCGTCTCCGACGTGCAGATCGATCAACCCACATCGTCGCTGGAAGACCTCTTCCTGCGGACCGTTCAGGAAAGCCGCGAACGTCCTGGTCGCCGCATTTCGGTCTAGGCAACCCCGGCTACAAAGCCTGTGGCCACTGGCCTGTCTTCTTTGAAAATCATCGAGGGCAGGCATTCAGGGATGGCCCGTGAATGCGTTTGGGATTTTCTCTTTATCATCATCAGTTTTCTACGGCGTAATCGAATATGGACTTCCTTCCGGATCCCTTTCCGCTGCTCTCGGCCTTCTTGCAATGGCTGGCTGTGATCGCGGTCATTTTTTCGAGCGTCCTGCTCATCACCTTCACCTCGAATCTGGTTTCAAACGGTGCCGCAGGTGCTGCCCTGTATGGCCAATCGTTGGGCCAAAGCCTTGTCGAGATTTTTTCGACCTCTGTTTCTCGCTGCTACGCTCTGGCCAAACTGACATTTACCGAGGCCATTCGCCGCAAAGCACTCTTCGTTTTTGTGGTCTTTGCTGTCCTGTTCATGTTTGCCGGATGGTTCCTTTCGGATCCCGATCAATCCGCCAAATACGCCAAAGATGCAGTCAAAATCCACGTGACCTTTATTCTCAACGTCCTCACGTGGCTGACGATGATTGTCATGCTGCTGCTGGCCTGCATCGGCATTCCCGAAGATATCCGGCTGCGATCCATTCACACCGTCGTGACCAAACCCGCCCGGCGATTCGAAATTGTTCTCTCGCGTATCCTGGGTTACGTCGGCGTCGGGACAGTGCTGCTGGGAATCATGTCCGCCACGTCACTGGTCTGGATTTATCGCCAGGTACCGGTATCGGCCCGTTCAGAACTCACTGCCAGACAGCCCATCTGGGGTCAGTTGAGTTTTCTTGATCGCATGGGTAACGAGACCACAGCTGGAATTAATGTGGGCGATATCTGGGACTACCGCAGCTATATCGAAGGGGCCACCAAAAGTCGGGCCATCTGGCGCTTCGAAAACGTCACTCCCGCCATGCTGACAACCATGACGGACGAAGATGGCAAAACCTACGAAGCTCTCCGGCTCGAATCCCGTATCGAAGCGTTCCGTTCTCATAAAGGGAATATGGATCGCACCACCCGCTTTCAGTACATCATCCTGAATCCCGAGCGAAATCTGGAGGTGACTGCCGCCACTCTCGAAATTGGTGATGAATTCAGCGGCCGAACCGATGGCATTCGCCGCACGCTGATTGCCGAAACGAAAGACAATGAGTCCAAGACGGTCGACTTAATCAACGATCTCGTCGCCAAAGATGGCAGCCTCACCATTGCCGTCGCCTGTACCGATCCCGGCCAATACCTGGGGATGGCCAGGTCAGATCTCTTCATTCGCCTTCCTGATGCACCCTTTGCAGTCACATTCTTCAAAGCCATTCTGGGGATCTGGTTATTCATGGTGCTGACTGTCACCTTAGGTGTCACAGCCAGTACGTTCGTGAAGGGCCCGTTTGCCATTATGACGATCTTCACGTTCCTGACGGTCAGCATCACTGGCCGTGAATTCATCAGGAAGCTGCTTTCTGACGAATGGAAAGGTGGTGGGGCCTTCGAATCGGCTTACCGCATCCCGACCTACATGAACGATACGACCGATCTGCCCAGCAATCCGGGCACTCAACTCATCAAGTGGGTCGACTGGATCATGAATGGGTTCTTATGGCTCATCCAGCAGATTCTCCCGAATGTCAGTTATTTCAATATGACTGGCTACGTTGCCAACGGTTTCGACGTAGATAACTGGAACACACTGCTTCCCGCAGTGCTGGTCACGATTGGCTACTTCATTCCCTGTGTACTTATCGGCTACTACTGTCTGCGTTCGCGTGAACTGGAGGCAAAATGAACCAGTCCGAATCACGTAATCGAAAACTGGCCTATCTCGGCTTTATCGTCCTGCTCCTCGTTCCCATCGTTCTCCTGGGGATGCCAGGTGGTGGAAGTTCCACCCCTCCGGGTCTGCTCTCTTCGATGAGATCCAAGTTCGAACTGGGTGAATCCGATATCGGCAAGATCGATCCCACCAGTGCCGCCATGAATATGGTGCTGCTCGGGTTTCGAGGGATTGCCGTGAACACCCTGTGGTCCAATATGGATCATTACAAGAACACGAAGAACTGGGCTCAAATGAAGTCCACGTCGGATGCCATCATCCGCTTGCAGCCGCACTTCATCTCAGTCTGGCGATTCACCAGCTGGAACCTCGCCTTCAATGTGAGTGCCGAATGGGACAGCGTCAAAGATCGCTTCCACTGGGTGAAGGAAGGGGCCAAATTTCTGCAGAACGGGATTGATATCAACGCCAAGAATCCCGATCTCGCCTGGGAAGAAGGCCGGATCATCGGCTTCAAAATTGGTATGTCCGACGAAGCCCGCTACTTCCGCAAGTTCTTCAAGAACGATCCGGACACCGAACTTTACAAAGGCGGGCCCGATCCGAAACTCAACGAACAGGGGCTCGATAACTATCTCGTCGCCCGTGACTGGTATCTGAAGGCCAACGATCGCGAACTCAATCAGCGCCAGCGCATTCTTGACCGGACTCTCTTCCGGTCTTATCCCGCACGCTCGTACTTCGACTATGCCGCCGCTCTGCAAAAAGACGGCGTCTTCGGCGAGCAGACACGCGTGGCCTGGGATGATGCCTATCGCGACTGGACAACGAAGTTCGGCCGGGAAGTCTTCTACGTTCCCGAAGTCCCCGAAGTCGGCATGTCGATGGAAATGACTGAGGACGATATCAGCCGACAGGCCAAGACGGGCGACGAAGAACGCCGGCTTCGTAAAGCCGTCGATGACTATCAGAAAATCTGCAACTATCGCTACTGGCGAGAACGTGCCCGTTGTGAACGTGAACCGCAGATGGCTGATGCTCACCGGGAAATCTACGAAGCACAGGTTGCTTACAGCGAACAGCGTTTGACGGAAGCGAAAGCCCTCGTGGAATCGGGCATGAAGAATTTCGCGGCCATGCTCAAGAAGTATCCCGACCTGCTGCAATACGATGACCTGCTGCTCGAAGACGCACTGACTGCAGTGCTCATGTGGCAGTACATTCTCAAACTCAGTGGCGAAACTCCCACCGACGACTATCCACTGAAAGTCATCTGGGATAGCCAGCAGGGACGCATTCCGGATGTTCAGGCCCGCCTCGATCGCTGGCTGCTCGAACAGTCTCGCAACATCGACAAAAAATAACCCGGGTTGCTTTCAGGCTTTGTGATAGTGGCATGGTGCAAGAAGTTCCGACGGATTGCACCCTCTTCACTTCGTCATGCTGAGCTATCTTCACTGATTCTCATCGCTGCATCCCGCGATGAATCAGGCGGCTGGCTTTTGGATCGCCAATTCTTCCAAGGCGGCATGAATCAGGCAGCCACGAGCCACACCAAAGGGCGAAAGCTCGGCTGATCGATATGACTCAATCGCAATCGGCCAGTCGATCTGCCGCATGGCATTTTTCAACATGGTCGGGAATCCCGTGGCGCGGCTGAGACCCCCCGCGTAGGCCAGTACCGTCGGTTGCGGGAAGTTCGCGAGTGCCACCACCTGATGCAGCCTTCGACCAGCTTCCGAAAGAACCGCCATCAGAAACTGTCGATACAGATCGGCATAACGCCCCTCGACCATCATGGAAGCATGTGCTTCATTCGATGGTGCCCGTGAGGCCTGCTCCCGATCATGTCGCGCCTTCTGAATACTCAGCAGATGACGGACATCCGCATCAATTCGATCTGTCTCCGGATTTCGCTCGTGTGGATTCATTTTCGAGCTCGACATCGTCGTGAGTTGCTCATCAATCCAGTCCCCACCACGGGGAATCACCACTCGGGCGATTTCTCGCCCTTGATGGGCCACCGCAAATTCGGTTACAGACGCACCAAAGACAGCCGTGACTCCGCAGAAACTCTCACCCACAAGTTCTGCCAGAGTGACCGCCAAGGCCTGACCAACAGCGACTGGCTGGTAGCCGCGCAGCTTCACCAGTTGGCAACTGTAATCGAGTTCGGGCCAGTCGAATGTGGAACTCTGGTCGTCCAGCAAGTCACCGCTCAGTGCGATCTGCGTCTCTGCCATACGCGTCGATGGCACCGTCAGACAGCAGATCTCTCCCGGCGTTTTCGCTTCAGGAAGTACAGCATCCACCATCGCAGCCATAATCTGCCGCGAAAGTGCATCTCGCATATCGAGCTTACCGCCAGGCAACAGCGGATAAAGTGGCAGCGATCGGCTGCGTGCCAATTCCAGAGCGGCATCTCCCAGAACCACCAGATGCTCACCACAGGGGACAAACAGTCCTTCGGATCGCTCCAGTTTCTGGCGATTGGCCGGTTGATCAGGAATCATGGCATAACTGGCGGGAAATCTCCGGGCTCGAAGCTCACGCCCATGCGCACGGACAGATCGAAAGACCGAGGTTCCAAGATCAAGACCCATACTCATGACTTTTTTGTCCCTCGTAATTGCACAAGAGCCTGTTCAAAGGGAGCCGTCGCTCCTTTGCTGGCAGCACTCCCGGGAGGTGTTGTTCGATCTCGTGAGAGGGCATCCTGCGCCGTATCGACTCGCCGATAAACTGCCGAACTCGAATGGGAACTGCGGTTCTGGTTCGCACCCAGACTGCTTCGACGCGGCAGTTCTTCATGAGTCTCGCGATGAATCGGTCGATCTCCCATGCTGGGCTCGCGGAGCGTCCGCGAACTCTGGCTCAAGAGGAAGTGTGGCGTTTGGCCAGATTCTTGAGAAAGAGGTGCTTCAGCCGGATCAAACCTGGCAAAGCGACGATCAGCAGGCAATTCCTGGAATCGCAACTGGCGGTTAATCCAGGCGGGTTCTTCATGCAGCTCCAGCCGGTTGTGCAACAGATCTTCAATCATCTGCTGAATCGATGCCGTCTCACTGGTCGGTAGAGTTGGCTGTTCAGGCAAAGTCCGCTCAGCGGGCAAACTTTCGCTCTCCATCGAAGCTCGTGCCATCCCTGTTCGATTGGCAGCCGGCTTCAGAATGCTTCGATAGGATTGATCTTCATCATCAATGAGTCGTTTCTCTTCCTGCACAGAAGAATCTGCGGGTTTGAGAATCGACTGACCAACGAGTGGAGCTGGCATCTCAGCCTGCAATCTGGCCAGACTGAAATCCTGTGCCATCTCGTGCTCTTCGCGGGCATGATTCTCTTTCACAGATTGACCATGCAGCGGGTCCAGAAATCGACCGGCCGCAAAAGCTGCTCCCATCAATCCGATCACGGTCCCCAGAATCAAAGCCATCGTGGTCAGATAGCTTCCCAATCCCTGGCTGGCAGCACTTTCGTTTTCCATGTCGGCAACCTCCGGCGGAAGTGGCGCGACCGGGATCGACGAATTGCCTGACAACGCGTTGTTTTGCGAGTAAGCAGGGATCTCTACACGGGTCGGTCCAGTGTATGAAGAACCTGCGTACGAAGACCCCGTGTACGAAGCTTCTGGCGCTGGCAGGGAAATCGGTGCAGAGGAGACCGCACTGGTCCCTGATGGTGAAGCTCCCGATTGAGAGGCCATCGCTGCTTCGGTTCGGCCAGCCGTACCTGCAGAAATCGCCGGGAGCAGCGGAAGACTCATCCCCGATGCCGAATACCTCTCACCCGGATTTGATCCTCCGGGAAGCTGTGTCGTCTGTACCGGAATGGTCTCTCTGGGGTAGGCAGGATTCTGACTGGCCGATCGCTGAAGATCAGCCGTCAATGCATGGCCATCCATTCCCGGGGGAGGTGGGACATCTTCGACCTGACTGCGATTTGTGCGGGGTTGTGGATAAGCCGGGTTCGCAGCCTGTCTTGGCCATGGAGCAGAAGGATTCGATGCCACCTCTCGCGGTTGACTTCCGGGAACATAGGGTTCACCCAGTGGCTCTGTTCGACCAACACCAATCTCAGCCTGCTGGAGCAGAGCCAGATTGGCTTCTTCAGTGGTCTGGTTCGATGAGGGAGTGCGCAACATGGCAGTCGGAGTGATCTGAGGATCCCGTTGAGGCCCAGCGACATTGGTTGTGGTGGTTCCTGCGTTCGCCACCCACTCGCGAACTGGTGGAAACTCAGGCAATTGAGCAGGATTGATCGAGCCCGGTGCAAAGATCAGCAAAGCGGTCTGCGGGATCGTCTGATCGACGTGTTCAATCCTCGCTGGAGAAAGGACTTTGACATTTCGTGATAACTCAGGAGGTTGCCCCAGCATTGCACAAATACTGCTGACACTGGCCTGCTGAGTTTTGACGCGCACGACAATCGGTCTGGGAAGTACACCCAGAAGAACCAGTTGCACTCCATTTTGCTCGATTCTGGCTGCATCGGGTGGTGCGTAGTCTGGCAGGTTTTCCGCGATGATCACATCACCAGCCTCTAATGACGTCGCCCCTGCGGGATGGTAGTACACCCGTTGATCGGGCCTCGATTTTCGAATCACGCGCAAACTGGGCGATGCTGTCGGGTTCAGGCCACCTGCCTGTGCCACCAACTGTTCGATGGTCGCGACTCGATTCTGTGAATCCGCACCGGCGGGGAGGCGGTAAACACCAGGTTGTGAGACTTCGCCAACCACAGCCACGAACATCTCTTCGCGAACGGTTGTCTGGAAGTTGATGATACGAGGCGACGATGGACGAGACTGGGCCAAAGCCATTTCTCCCACCCAGAACAACCCCAGTACCAAGGTCGCCACTTTTGGCCACCACATAATGCTCACTCCCGCTGCAATCGTTAGTGGGCGCACAGCCGCCTTGTTTGTCATCATCGGCACGACCGCGAACAGCCATCAGCGAAATGGATTCTGCAGCAGAAAATTGAACATAAGCACAGGTATTCTTCGTTCGAGTTCTTCCCAGCATCGTTTCCTCAGCAGCAGTTTCTGCCGGTTCAATCAATCAACTTTTCTCTCGTGAGATGGATATATTCACAGTTCCAATCCATCACCGGCATTGATTCGCACTGCAGAAGGCGGTCAGGAGATCTCATGAAACGCATACTGATTCAGCTCGATACCGATCCTCTGGCCAGCGTGTTTGACCGGGTTGTCGCCGTCGATGCCGGCGTCGATGAGCTCTTCAGCTACGGAAGCGTTTCACCCGAAGCTGCCGTGGGCCTGACGCATGGGGCGATCTTTACCCGCAAAGTGGCTGACCTGAAATCCACCGCGATCTTTGTCGGTGGCAGCGATGTTCAAGCCGGAGAAGCGGTCTACGCCAAAGTTCTGCATTCGTTCTTCGGGCCCATGCGTGTCAGTGTCATGCTCGATTCGAATGGTTCCAACACCACAGCCGCTGCAGCTGTCGCCTCTGCCGGCAAACATCTTGCACTGAAAGAGACACAAGCGGTCATTCTGGGTGGCACCGGCCCCGTGGGATTTCGAGCAGCACAACTCCTGGCTTCTCAAGGTGCGCGTGTCAAACTGGTCTCACGTCATGCCGCCAAAGCCAGTGAAGCCTGCGTCCAACTGAAGCTGCTGGAACTTCCGGGAACCGTTTCGCCGCATGTCTCGACCAGTTTTGAGGAGACGATCGCTCTGTGTGCGGGAGCGGATCTGTTAATCGCAGCCGGTGCAGCTGGGATCGAAGTGGCAGCACTCGAAGATTTGAAAGCAACCGGAATCCGGGTGGTGGTCGATGTGAATGCCGTTCCGCCCTTGGGAGTTCGAGGCGTTGAATCCACCGATAAAGCCAAAGAGCGGGAAGGGATGATCTGTTACGGCGCACTGGGTGTCGGGAACCTCAAGATCAAGGTTCATAGAGCAGCGATCGAAAAGCTGTTTACTTCAAATGACCTGAAGCTCGATACCCAGGCCATGCTGGAAATTGCTCGCGAATTGACAGCATTGGCCTAGCGATTCAACTCGGCTCCAGAGACGTCCACTGCTCTCGAAGCTCTTTGGCACGCTGTGCGATTTCTTGAAGTTCCAGTTCGGTCTTCCGATCCACGTTCTTCAGCTGCATCGCCATCCGCTGATTCCCGCGCAATTGTTCCCGATGACGCGAAAGAAAATCCCAGTAAAAGGTGGTGATCGGGCAAGCGTCTTTCCCTGTCGATTTCTTGGGATCGAACTGGCAGCTCTGACAGAAGTTACTCATCCGGCTGATGTAAGCACCCGTGGCACAATAAGGCTTGGTACCGACAATTCCACCATCACCAAACTGACTCATCCCGAGTGTGTTCGGCAACGACACCCAGTCAATGGCATCCAGGTACATCGCCATATGCCACTGATGAAACTGATAAGGATGAGCACCAAAGGTCTGAGAAAGATTGCCCAGCACCATCAGCCGATGGATATGATGGGCATACCCATGCTTGAGCACATGGCTCATCGATTCACGCACACAGACCATCTCCGTCTGGCCATCCCAGAAGAACGAGGGCAACGGTTGCTGATGTTCAAAGAAGTTCAGTTCCGCATATCGGGGCATATGGCTCCAGTAAATGCCGCGAATGAACTCACGCCAGCCAAGAATTTGCCGCACAAATCCCTCAGTACTCGCCAGATCGACATGGCCCGCCTGATAAGCCTCCACGGCCACCTGCACACATTCCCGCGGATTGAGCAGTTTGACATTGAGATAAACCGATAGCCGGGAGTGATGCAGAGTGGCCTCTCCCGTCCACATCGCATCTTCATATCGACCAAATCGCGGGAGATGGTGCCTGACAAAATGCTTGAGGAGTTTCAGTGCATCGACCCGTGTCACCGCTAACGTTTCATCAAACACCTCCCCGGGGTTCGATGGAAACCTGGCACGCACCAGGTCAGTCACTTCTTGAGTGATTGTATCAGCGGAGAACTTAAGCGGAGCTGGCAACTTGCCCGGCCCGCTCGAACCAAAGCTCTCACGATTCTCATGATCGAAGTTCCATTGCCCACCTTCCGGCTGTCCTGCTTCATCAACCAGAATCTGATGTTTCTTTCGCATCTCGCGATAGAAGTATTCGAGAATCAGCTTCTTCTTGCCTGAGGCGAACTTTTGAAAGTCCATATGCGTGGCAAAGAAGTGCGTATCGTCGAGATACGTCAGTGGGACACCCAATTTCTGGGCCGCAGCTTCGAGTCGCTGCTTGACCCGCCAATCTCCGGGTTCGACAACCACCAGTTCCCTGATCCCAACCTCATGGGCATCACGCAACAGTAAGTCCGTGAATGTCTGCCCTTCATCCTTCGCCGGATCCTGGTTCATCTCGCGATAGTGCACACGAAACTTTTTCGCTCGCAGTTCATCACGAAAATGCCGCATGGCTGAAAAGAAGAACGTGATTCGCAGTCGATGACACCAGATCTGCTCGACCTCTTCCGGTGTTTCGGCCATCCAGAGAATGTCCGTCTCAGGGCAATACTGCGAAAAGATAGCGGAGTTTACATCGAGCTGATCGCCCAGAATGATCAGGAAGCGATGAGCCCCCGGAGGCGGCGTGTGACTGACGGCAGACCGGCGCGGCATATCATGACCCTGAAAATGGCTCACCTCTCGAACCGGCAGATCATCTCATCAAACAATGACAGTGCGGCTGAGCGATGATCCAGCGGGGCAGGCAACCCCGATTCAGGGAATGGTAGATCGATGATGGTCACTGACAACCTGGCGACCATGAGCCGAATGCTGGTTTTATCGGCATCAATAAGCCAGGCGGGTATTCACACTGCCTCTGCAAGTAACAGCAACGCGAGGACACATCTTCCAATCATCTGATGCTGCTATCGAAAGCTCGCCAGCAGCCTCAGGCCATTTCACTCAGCGAATCGTAACCCAGATAAACAATCACGGCGGCAGAGAGCAGGAAGAGCACATCGAACACGACATTCCCGCCAAAGGGCATGCCAATAATCAGATCGAGAATGGCAGCCAGACCCACCAGCCCGCAGGCGGCAAATGAAGCGTAGATGATCTTCTTGGGCATACTCAAAGCCATATTGATGCCGACCTTCCAGAATCACTTTGCCATGTGGGAGATGCAACCAGAGGTTACGCTGAAAAAATAGGAGTGCTGGTGGAACAGTACCCATTCACAGAATAGCCCATGTTTCCTGACTTCTTAATTAGAGTATAAGGTGAGACAACGGGCTGACGCCAGAGCAGGCCCCGTTGACGAGCCGTAACAGCTCTGCTGCAGGGCGAGTTCGACGAAAGAGAGGAATAATCCGCCCTTCACCGCACTCCGACACCTCATTGATACATGATCGCTTGTATATATTCAATCAGGGGTTTCCAGGAGACAAAAGTCGTCACGAGCACACAACAGTCTCGATGACTATAATCCGACGGTATCTTCCGTACAGTAGATGGATGGGGGCGATCTTTGGCTCAGGTTGTCCTCTGAGGAACCAGTATGTCGAGTGTCCTGACAGAATCGTGGAGCACCGTGACCAGGCTGTTGGGGTTGATCCGCTTCAGCCACACGGTCTTTGCTTTGCCGTTTGCTCTTCTGGCAGCAATTCTCGCCTGGCAAACGCCCGGCATCACTTTTCGCTGGCAGGATCTGGCTGGCATTTTACTTTGCATGGTCTTCGCACGCTCCGCAGCGATGGCTTTCAATCGCTGGATTGATCAGGACATCGATGCACTGAATCCACGGACGGCAGGTCGTCATCTTCCGGCAGGGTTACTTTCCAATGCCGCCGTGCTGCTTTTCACCGTGATTTGTTCGATTGGTTTTGTCCTTTCCACACTTTGCTTCTGGCCCAATTGGCTACCTCTGGCACTTTCTCTCCCTGTGCTGATCTTTCTGCTGGGGTATTCACTGGCGAAGCGATTTACGGTGTTGTGCCATTACTGGCTATCGGCTGCGCTCATGCTTTCACCCATTGCCGCCTGGATTGCCCTGACAGGCCGGGTGGATGCTCCACCCCTGTGGATGGCAGCGATCCTGTTCTTTTGGGTCGGTGGTTTCGACTTGCTTTATGCCTGCCAGGATGCCGATTTTGATCGACAGAAGGGTCTTTTCAGTATCCCGGGCCGCTGGGGCATTCCGGCAGCTTTGAAGCTGGCTGCCGCGAGCCATCTGATCGTGGTGCTCTGCCTGTTTGGCCTCTGGTGGAGTGCTGGATTTGGAATGATCTTTCTCGTGGGGATCGCCTGTATTTCGCTCTTGCTGATCTATGAGCATGCGATTGTCAGCCCAAAGAATCTTTCGCGAGTTAATGAGGCGTTTTTCCAGGTGAATGCCGTAATCAGCCTCGGAATTCTGGGTCTCGCCATTCTTGACCGATGGATCAGCCCTGTTTGATTCATAGATGATATCTCTGAGGCAGAACGAAATGCCGTGAGACATCCTGTTGTTCGCATTGTCGGGGCGTTCCTGTGCATTATTGAGACACAATGCCAATCGTCTGGAATTGCATGAAAAAATCTCTGCGGACTGAATTTCAACTTGAGAAATCTTTCGAGAGTTCATGAGCCCAACATGGCGAAGAAACTGCGCGCGACCTAAAATCTGCTAATTAATTCGCTTTCCATGTAACGACAGCGCTCTGTGTGCCATGCTTGCAGCTCTGGGCAAGCATGTCTTCGCGACCAACAACGCGCAGTTGTTTCCTGAGAGCCGTTTAACAAGCCCTTTGCCAACATGCTTTACGAGCCGGATCAACCTGCTGAATGCCTCGAGAGAGGAGTGATCAGGTGGGCCGCTTCCACAGAATTGAAAGAGGATCGAACATGCAAGGTAGCCAGGCAGTCATCGATGCACTGAACGCCGGTTTGACAATCGAACTGACAGCCATCAACCAGTACTTCGTTCAGGCCAAAATGTGTGCCAACTGGGGCCTGCACAAACTGGCCAAAAAGCACTACGAAGAGTCGATTGGTGAAATGCGTCATGCCGAGAAGCTGATTGACCGCATTCTGTATCTCGAAGGGATCCCTGAAATCGCCCGCTACGACGTGATCCGCCCGGGGACGAATGTGGAAGAACAGTTCAAGTTCGACCTCGAACTCGAATCCAAAGGCGTGAAGACCTACAACGAAGCGGTCGAAGTTTGTATGGCCGAGAAAGATCACGGCAGCCGCGAAATCATCGCCCCGATCCTCGTGGAATCAGAAGGCCATGTCGACTGGCTGGAATCCCAGATTGATCTCATCAGCAAGATGGGCATCCAGCACTATCTCGCCCAGATGATCGGCGAATTCCCCGAAGAGCATTAATTCAGCTCTTGCATCATTCAGCACTGCAGGATCATGTATCAACGGGTCGAGAATGCATTCCCTGCGTTCTCGACCCGTTTTGTTTCATGTAGTGCTCATCTTTCGACACCCACTCGCCAAAGTTTATGCACCTGACGGCGGGGGTGGAGGGTCTTTCTCGACTTGTGGTTCAGTCTCAATCTGAAAATCAGGTACAACGGGAAGAGGTGCTGGCTCCGCAGCCGGTGAGGCGAAGTTTTCCAGGTTTGAACCAAAAGTCAGCCTGGGTGCATCTGTCGTTTCATCCGGGGAACTAAAGTATTGAGGCTTGGTGGCGACCTTTCTCGAAGCCGGCGCCAGAGCACGGCGTACCATCATGAAGCCCAACCCGATGGTGATCGCGAATCCAAACCCATAGATCCAATAAATCGTCGGATCCTGTGCCTCCTCAGCCATTTTCCGGCGAACCTTCTCAATAGGTGCCAGCTTGATGCGGCCAATCAGCAGCGGTGCTCCACGTTTCACGTCGTAGGTTTTGTAGGCCATGATTTTCAAGAAGTAACCCGCGAAGTCGATATCTGCCCAGACTTCCGGGCCGATCGGCAAACCGGCTGGCTTTTGAGTAAAGACAATCACATAAGGGTAAGACTGCGAATCATCGGTGATCCCCCATGCCTCATAGACTTTTTTGATTCCCTGTGGGTTCTCAGGAGCATCGAACTCCAGGACACGTCGGACATGAACTCGCATCCGCAAAGGCTGCGTGCGAAATTTATCCGGCTGCTCCCACAGTTGAGAGAATGTTACCTTCTTCGATCGAGTCCATAGCTCATCGAAAGTTTGAGAGTTAGCCCATGCCACCAGCCGCCAGTAGAGCGGCATCTCCCGCGGACGAAGTTCCAGCTTGTCTTTGAGCAATTCTTCGAGACGATGGAACTCGGCGACTTCGGCCTCATCCTGATCATTAGGCGCAGGAACAACCTGTTCCTTTTCCTCGACATCCCCGGGGCCCACGACTTCGGCTGTTGCCGGAAGGTTATCTTTTTCCAGCCACCGCCAACGCAGTGGCTGACGGATCGTATCGTACATCACCCATAGGATGACGAGCACCAGCAGCAGCGAAAAGACCCTGTTACCAGGGATCGACATGCCAAAGGGATGGATGATTCGCCTTGCCACAATTCACCTCGCTCAAATTCTGTCGAGGTGTCTCCCCGTCAGAACGCCGCACGTTCTGAGCTGTCAATCACTTCGTTTTTTCGACAAAGCTCACCTTGCTGAGCTGAGTTCCATCGGGAAGCGTTTGGATTGTGCACAGATCGACGATCTTCATCAGCTCTTCGTAGCGTAACTGGCTATCGACATGGAGCTGCACTTTATCGAAGGACGTTGTCCCGGATGAAAGTAACGACTTCAGTTGCTCTCCCAAGACATCGGCTGCTGCCGGTGTAAAGGGGCCTTGAATAATCGTTCTCAGCCCGGTTTTTACTCCGACGAGCTGACCAGCCGCATCACTCTCCAGATAGATGTTCAGCGTCTGAAGATCGGGTGGAATCCCCCCACTGTCTGTGGAAGGTTTGATCTTCTCTGTTTCCATCTGCGTCACAGGTGTCGGGGGCGGCATCTGCAGTTGCAGATGTCCTTCCACCGGACTGGGACGAAACGTGAGAATAAAAAATGCCAGCAGCTGAAATGCCATATCCAGCATCGCTGCCATATTGAGTTCAACAGTTCCTGGCCCGCGCTGTTTTCTCTTTCGCATCTTATCGTCCCTCCTGCTTACTCATGGCACTGAGGGCAAAACTGCGGAAGCCATTCTTCTGGCAAGTCCGAATAATCTCGTTGATTGTCGAGAACGGTATCGAATGATCGGCCCGAATGATGATGGGTGTCGTCAATTCATCGGAGGCTTTCTTGCCGGAAACACCCTCCTGTTGCAACTTCTGCAGGCGAGCTTCCTGTGCGATGAATTTCTCAGGGTCGATCAGTTCGCCATAAGACTTCACAGTTCCATCTTCGGCTATGTTGAGAGTGATCGGCTCGTTATGACCAATGTATTCCAGTGGCCGCGCTGAACCTAAAACAGGCAACCTCAAAGAGAGATCCAGAGCCGCACCCTTAAAATTAATCACCAGCATGAAAAAGGTGATCAACTGAAAGACCATATCCAGAATGGGCGTCAGATTGGGCTCGTAACCTTCGCCAGAATGCCCCGACATGCACTGACCCTTCCCGAACGACGCTTAACGGCCTTAACCACTTGAGACTGACTGGCACCCACCTTTGAATCGATCGCTACGTCGTGGCAGCAGGTCGAGAAGACGCCGTATTCTGAATGCGACGAATCAATTCATTGGCGGCACTGACAGCACCCAGGCTCAGTGTCGCTACACGGTTACGAAACAGCGCGAAGAAGAAGATCGCCGGAACAGAGAGCGCCACTCCTTCGAACGTAATCAGAAGTGCCTCAGAAATACCGCCAGCAACTTCACTGGCTTTCATCTGAGTTTCCGACATGGCAATCACGCTGAAGCTCGCGATCATCCCTTTCAACGTACCCAGCAATCCAATCAGCGGCCCCAGTGAGCCAATCACTGCCAGCATGCTGATTTGCTTTTCCATCTCCACAGCCACCAGCTCCCCGTGTCGATCAATACTGTCTCGCGCTTCGGCCAGACCTCCATTGAGAGAGGTAATCCCATTGGCAACCAGCATTCCCAGTTCGCTGTCGCTTTCTTTGGCTGTCCGGTAGATCCCTTGATAGTCTCGCTTATTCAGCATTTCACCCCACTCTTCAAGCAGATCCTCCGGCATGATGTTCTGTGGCCTGAGCCTCATGAAGAGTTGCGTAATCTTGGCCACGAGATAAATCGACATCACAAAGAGCACAAAACCAATCCAGCCCGAGGTATGGATCAGCCAGGCTAGCGTTGACATCTTTTGAGCGGGTGGGTGCTCACCGGCTTCAGCAGCCGGTTTTGCAGCAGCAGCGTTTTCTTCTTGAGAAAATGCCACTTGATGAGGGAGAACGATCGTTAAGGCAATCAGAATCGCTAATGGGTAAACAAATGTGGCTGCGATTCTTCTGGTAACGAAGCTCATGAAAGGCCTTTGGCTGTCGCTATGATGGCTGGATGTAATTTCGCGTCGATATTTCAAATCACCAATCTTCGATAGAGAATGGTGCTCAGTCATCCAGAGGATTTCCTGTCAGGAAAAACGGTAATCTTCTTGTCAGGGAGAACACCGACATCGTCTTCCGGCGTGACTATGAGATCATCAGGTTATGAATCCTTCTGATACCAACATCTCCGCCCATTCGAGCTCCATGTCCGAACGGGAGACTACTGAGAAATCACATGCGAGTTTTCAGTGGCCGCAGTACCTGCTGGCGATTGTGCTCGTGGTTCTCGCAACATTTCTCCGGGCAATTGTCGATCCACTCTTTGGCGAAAAATTTCCTTACATCACTTATCTGGCTGCCACCTCGACCATCGCCTGGTACTGCGGTCCTCGTCCTGCGACCTTCGCGCTCACTCTGGGTTTTCTTTCGGCTTTTTACTTCTTTGCCAGCCCGAGAGGTTCTTTCTATGTCAGCGGGATCGATGCACAGGTTGGTGCTGTCTCATATATCGCCACAGGTGCAGGGATTATCTATTTGTTCTTTCTTGTCCAGCGAGCCGAATGGGAAGCCCGAGAGAACGCAGATCGACTGTGGAGAAAGCAATCGCTGCTGCAGAACGAAATGCGCGAAAAAGAATCGGCCCAGCAAGCTGTGGTGGGACTCCTGAGAAAGCTCGTTCAGGCTCAAGAGGAGGAACGACGGAGAATTTCCCGGGAACTGCACGATCAATGTGGACAGGATCTGACGGCTTTAAGACTGGCACTTAAACTGATCGAGGATTCGCTCCCGAACGAACCAGGCCAGACGGCATACTTTCGCACAGCCTCCGAATTGATTGATCGCATCTCCAGCGAGATTCATACGCTGGCCCTCAATCTCAGGCCTCCCGAACTTGATGATCACGGACTCGTTTCCGCGATTCGCAGTCACCTGTTGACATGGTGCGAAATCTCGGGTCTGCGGGCTGACTTTGAATCTCGAATCAGTCCTGAAGTGGTCATTCCTGAAGAGGTCGAAATTGCCCTCTACCGCACATTTCAGGAATCACTCACCAATGTGGCCCGGCATGCCCAGGCCAGTCACGTCAGTGTTCTGCTGATGGCCCACGATCAACGCCTGGATCTGATCATTGAGGATGATGGCGTGGGTTTCGAGGTTCATCGGCAGCAGATTGTCGAGGTGCGTCCCTCACGCCTGGGTTTACTGGGAATGCAGGAGCGACTTCTAGCAGTGGGTGGATCGCTCGAAATTGAATCATCCCCCGGCAACGGTACAACTGTGTTCGCGAAAGTCCGGTTGGATCACTTCGGAAAGCTATCGCATGACGATTCAAGTCGCGCTCATTGAAGATCACGAACTCGTGCGTACGGGCTTAAAACTGCTCATTGAACGCCAGAAGGATCTTCAAGTCGTTGGAGAAGCCGCTGATGGAGCCGAAGGGCTCAAGATTATTGCGCGCACATTGCCTGATGTCGTCGTTCTCGATTTGAGTATCCCGCATCTCAATGGGTTTGAACTACTTGAACAGCTTCAACATCAGAAGCGTCCCCCTAAGGTTCTTGTGGTCACTGCCAATGAAGACCTCGACTCTCTGCAAAGATCATGGAACCTGGGTGCTGCAGGACATCTGGCCAAAAGATCTGCAGCCGATGAACTCATCGTGGCCATTCGCAAAATTGCAGCTGGCGAGAAAGTTTTCCCTTCGAAGGAAGAATCGAAAGCGGTGAAAACTCTCGGTTTCAACGAAACTTCAGGTCGTCTGACCGGCGCGGAAAGTCTGAGCGAGCGAGAAACGGAAGTCCTGAAGCTGATTGCTGCCGGACACATGGCCAAGGAAATCGCTGCCAAACTCGATATCAGCCTGAAAACTGTCGAGACGTACAAATCCCGCGGTATGCAGAAACTCTCTCTGAGAGGTCGCACGGAGCTGGTGCGTTTCGCCATGAAGATGGGCTGGTTGAACGATACCCCTTGATTGGCACATCTCCCTCAAAAGCCTTCTACGCAGCACATCAAGCTCACTCAACAGAAAAGGCAGCTCAATGTCATAAAACGACACTGAACTGCCTGAGTGCTTAACTGATCGAGCGACGGATCAGCCCACGATTTCGGGATCCGTTTCAGGAACCAGCGGGCTGGCGGGGTCGAACCATTCGGGCTTGAAGACAATCCGCTTTTTGTGCTTCATCGCGAGGTTCGATGTCAGCGCCATAATGGCATCCTTCATCCCCTGCTCGCCCGGACAGCGCAGGCCGCCTTCGCTCGCTTTGCCAAAGTTGCCTTCGCGAATGCAGAACGCGAAATGTTCCATTTCTTCCGTATAGCCCCGGCTCACCTTGCCGATATCGGCCACAGCCGCCTGTCGTGAAGGCCCGCCACTGTCGCTGGCCTGCAGCACGGGCTTGCCGTCGTTCCCTGCGAGAACATACAGGCGTTGATCAACGCCGCCACCACCTGTGGAAGGGCTGGATTCCTTGAAGAGCATGGCCTCAAGCTCCTGCTTCATCACGAGTGTCCCGCGACTGCCGAAAACGGTTTCGCCATAAGGCTCCCAGCGATTGGTGCTGATGGAAGAGTAAGTCACCACGCAGACATCGTTCTTGTCTTCCGCGTAATGAGGCCCGGGGAATTCGAAGGTCACGTAAACGTGATCTTCAATATCCCGGTCATCTGCCTGCTGATCCGAAGAGCCAATTCCTTTAACGCCGTAGAAGTTCTTGGCGCCATAACCCTGGACAGCAATCGGCTGAACCTTACCCAGGAAGATGCTGGCTGCATCGAGCTGGTGGCTTCCCAATTCGGCCATCAGTCCAGCGCCTGTGTCGTTGTAAATTCGCCAGTTGACGAGTTTGTGGGCGGAAGGGTAGCCATATTCTTTCGCCAGCATTTCATCCGCCGAAGCGAAGCCCTTTTCTTTGGCGATGGCAGTCAGTTCCCGCAGGTCATCTGCCGGGACGTTCTTTCTCCAACTGTCGCGTCCGGGGAAGCTGTTGTTGCGGTGCCACTGAGCCCGGATGAACTTGATATCACCCAGTAATCCCTTCTGGATCAGATCGTTGGCGTTATCGTACAGGACGTTGTAGTGCCGCTGATGACCCACAGCGAGGAGTTTTTTCTTCTCGCGGGCTGCCATGATGAGATCTTTACACTGCTGCACCGAGTGGCACATGAGCTTCTCGGTCAGCACATGCTTACCTGCATTGAGGGCATCCAACGCCACCTGATAATGCTGACACAGCGGGACTGCAATCACGACCGCTTCGATATTCGGGTCTGCCAGAAGTTTCTTGTGATCATCGTAGAGCGTAATGCTCATGGCTTTGTCGCGACCGAGCTTCTTGATCAGCCCGATGCGTTCTTCATTCCCGTCACCATGCAATGCCCGCAGACGGTTGGTGGGACGAATATCAGCAATTCCAACGATATCCATGTACTCGGCAGGATGCTGGGTCAGCAGGACGCTTCCTTCGTCACCTGTACCGATGAAGCCCACCTTGACCGGGTTTCCAGAAAGCTTCTGGTAGCCGAAGTAAGCCGCTCCCAGTCCTGGAACAGCGGCAGCGGCCCCGATCAGCATATCTCGCCGGGAAAACGAGACAGCCTCATGAAAGTTATCTTTACCAAGGCGTTCCTGTTCGGGTGTGAGCTGCATGATTCAGTCCTCGGAGGATTGAAGGAGACAAAATGCAAAAAACAAATACTGGGAAAACTTGCTGGCAATATTTCGATAGCCCGAGATCAACCCGTCAGGTAACTCGCAGTGAGGGATACGAACATCACCACAAGGATGCCTGAAGAACTTGAACCTCAGGGAAATTTAGTCTCTGGATTTTTGACGGCTTTTCCAAAAGCTGTAAATCAGCCCATCCAGTCCAAACCAGCGACCGGTGGGCATGGCAGCAATCGCCAGAAGCGTTAAAGCTTCCATATTGACTTTGTTGACAATGTAATTGTGCTCGATCCCCGGAGCTTCGGGAGTTCCCGGCCAGGGTGGTGCTGCCAGATAAAACAGCATCAACAGACCGGCACCCCCCACAGCAGCAAACCGGGTTCCCAGACCGATAATCAGCAGGAAACCAAAAATCGTCAGGCTCCACATGGTTCGCCAACTGAGAACTCGACCTTCGGTCCAAGGTTGAGGAACAGGCCCCATGGCCAGTTGATCTGAGGAAAGCAGCTTCTCGGCAGAATCACGCAGTTCCTGTTCAAGAGCCTGAACCGGCCCCACAACACGCCGGCGAAGATCCTGCAATTCACGCCACTGAGTTTCGAGATGATCCCATTGGTACTTCGTTTTCGCCTGAGCATGATTGGCTTCGTAGCGTTCAATCTGTGCCTGATAAAGCTCAATGTCGCCAATCCGCTTCTCGATTTCTTTGCCGTCTTTCTCACGTTGAATGACGCCGACTCGCTCCGGATCGCCCTTCAACAGCACTGCCAGGCGCTCTTTGTAACTTAGCCTCGTTCCCTGATTGTAAAGCGAATTCACCGCATTCTTGTAAGCCACGGCAGGTGGTGTATCAGCCGCAGAAGCATCCACCAGACTCAAAAGTCGATCACGTTCGGCGGCCAGCAGATGCTGCTTCCCATCGACAGACAGGATCTTCTTCGCAGGATCGAACTGCGCCAGCCGACCCATTTTCTCCTGCGTAACTCCCGGAGGAAGTGCCTCGAGTTTCGCGCTGAACTGAGCAGGCCCATTGAGCAGATACATCAGGCGACCGGCTTCAGGAGCATCGTCAGCGATGTTGTAATGTGCCAGAAACCGATTGGCATAGTCGTCCCACTTGTTCGACATGTAATCGTAGTTGACCCAACGCAAGTCGTTGGGGTCGCCCAGCAGACTCCGGAAGAACCCACGCAAGGGCCCGGTTGCATTCTTCAGGTAGCCTTCGGCAGACCATGGTTGAGGCGACTTTTGCGTATCAATCTTCCACCAGCCTTCGTAAAGCAGGTGCCAACCGATAAACAATCGCAAAGTGACCAGTAGCACACAGGCCAGTTGGGAGATCTTGCGGTCTTCGCCGTTCACTCTCGAACCTCATGACTTCGACTCACTGGAACTGGATCTGCCACTGATCAATCTCACACTGATCAATCTCAATTGAAGCAGAATCACAGCCTGGGCAATCAAAGCCTTTCTCTCGGATGAAAATCTTAGGGTTGCAACAGAATCAGACCGAACCCACGGCCTGCTCGATTACTCTGACCACTGCGAATCAGTGATCATCATCATCAAACCAGCTTGGGAGCATCCAGAGAACTCAATCCATCAGCTCAGAATGAGGCGGCAGGTGAGCGGGCAGGGTAAAGAATCTCTGGAGGGACGTTGATGATTGTGGCTTCCGCAGCCGTCTGACGACTGGACTGGGTAAACAACAACACACCGACATCTGTTGAATTATCACAGAGAAGTCGAGTCTTTTCGACCCCCAGCACGAAAAAAGCCGTGGAAAGTGCGTCTGCCAGGGCCGCTCGTGCCGTTAATACGCTGACAGAAAGGACGTTTTCGACAGGCCAGCCCGTGCGAGGGTCCAGAATATGACCATACCGCCGTCCACCGACTCGAAACCCCTGTGCGGCTGTTCCGCTGGTTCCCAGGGCCTGATTCTTCAATAAAATCGTGCCCCACGAATGCTGCGGCAACAGAGGATCGCGTAATCCGACAGGCCAGCCGCCATGCCCCGCATGGTCTCCCAGAGCCAGGACACTGCTCTTTCCACCATGCACCAGCCAATGGTCGATCCCACGCGAACTCAAATGCCTCCCGGCACAATCGACCGCATATCCTTTACCAATCGCACCCAGATTGAGCTCCACACCGGGCTGGCGATATCGGACCGTTTTTGACGCCACATCCAACTGAATCTGGTCCATGCCCGTCAGTTGCCGTGCAGCTTCAAGTTCGGCTGTACTTGGCAGGCGACCTTCCTTCCGAGCTGTTCTCCAGACGGCAATCAGTGGCCCAGTGGTGGGATCAAACGCCCCTTCCGTTTTCGCGACCAGATCCCGGGCTTCGATCAATAAGTCGAACAGTTCACCGCTGACTTCGACAGGCTCAAGCGCTGCCGTTTGATTAATGATCGCCAGCTCGGCTTCGGGACGATAGATCGTCATCATCGCTTCGAGCTGATGCACCAGATCCAGTGCTTCGGAAGCGGCCTCCACCTGCAGAGCCGGGCCATCAGGATTCAGGATCACGTCGAAATGGCAGGCCATGGCTGTGGTTTGCAGCAGCAGGACTGGCCCACGAGTTGGTACCTCTGTAGTTGGCAAGTCGGCAGATCGAAGTGCCGCTTCAGCAGCAATCTGTTGTGCCAGCCGACCCGTCAGAAAATCACGTCGATCAGCCGAAGGATTCGTCACTTCTGTTACCTGCCAAACCTTTAATTGTTTTTGAATTATCTTCGGTGAACAGAGCCCAAAGCAACTGAGTCTCTCGGGATTGTCACTGAGAAAAGTGCGGCCAGAGAGGCGATCAA